>NZ_JACJSB010000042.1 GCF_014697585.1 Dolichospermum sp. FACHB-1091
AATTACGGGCAGCAGAAGACCCAGAGTTTGAAACTTTCTATACCAAAAACATTTTGCTGAACGAGGGTATCCGCGCTTGGATGGCTCCTCAAGATCAACCCCACGAACAATTTGTATTCCCTGAAGAAGTGCTACCTCGCGGTAACGCTTTATAAAATCCATCTTTAATTAATTGTTTTTCCTTAACCCTGCCTTGAGGTAGGGTTTTTTATGACATTATTTTTACAATATAATTTTCAGTATTGCAAATTTTTGTAGTTGTGTTATAGTAACTTCAGGTGAAAAACCCAAAGCTTTTTGCTTTGCCTTTTGAGACTAAGACCGTTTAGGCAATAAGGAGGTGATGCCCATGATAGAAAGTAGTATAACCATGGGTCATCAAGTTGCAGTTAGCCGGCTGTGCGCCGGGGCTGTTCTCTAAAAGTTAGCCTTAGTTTTATTGAGAACTAAGTAAGCTCAACTAGCTAGGCTAAAGGTCGGAGTCCCTTCCGGCAGTCTGGTTGCAACTTGAAGACCCGCTAGACCGCCCTGACTTAGATTTTCTAATCTAAATCAGGGCGGATAGTTTTTATGGGGAGTTTTTCATTGAAAATCAAGTTATTACCAGAATTAAGTCGGAAATAAGGCTTATTTGTCAGGATTTGAACTTTTTTAACTCAATAGTGATTTTTTCCGCAATGGGTGATTAGCCGTGTAGATTATCGTCGGGGAACATTTGCCAGCGATAAAGCATCATCCACAGACATAGGCTTAGGCAAATAAAACAAAACAATCATCACAAATAAATGACGATCTAGAAAAGTTTTGATTGAAAGTATGTTTCAAAACTCAGCCACGGTTCTGAGGGACAGAGCTTATGTACTGACCTTCGTTAATGAGAAGAGTTTGATGTGAGTGTAAAGAGTGCGAATTTGACTCCTAGAGATTATTTTACCACTTTACTAGAAAAATTTACAGTCACTTCATCAAAACTTCTTATTTTAATCATTAACATACAGTTATATTATAACTATATTCTATGATTATAAGTTTTTGTATAAGTTAATTGCATGAAAACTTAACGATTTGTTAATCAATTGTTAGTCTTTTGAAAACTAGAATTGTTGTACTGGCAGCCATGCCCAATACACAGGTTTCAACAAGATGTCGCATTTCTAAGCAATTAGCTACAGATAACTTGGTTTATTCATGTAAGGTGTGAGGAGAAAAGGAAAGATGTCTAATATCTTGTGGAAATCCCTGGTGGTTAGCCCAGCAGCTTTGGGAGCAGCGTTGTTATTATCTTCAACAGCGATAGCTGCGACCACAACCACCACAGAAACATCATCAGTGGAAACTTCCTCCGCAACAGAAGTTTCTCAAGAGCCAGAAGTATTGGTCAAAGAAACCAAAGCAGCCCAATTTTTAGCTCAAGCTAAAGTCAACCGCTTCAGTAACGAAAACAATAATTCCCAGTCTCAGGTAACATCAGTTTCGCAGTTTTCTGACGTACAACCTACAGATTGGGCGTTTCAAGCCTTACAGTCCTTGGTTGAGCGCTACGGTTGTATTGCTGGTTATCCCAGTGGGACATTTCGCGGTAATCGCTCTTTAAGCCGTTATGAATTTGCTGCTGGTTTAAATTCATGTTTAGATCGTGTAAATGAATTAATTGCCACAGCAACGGCTGATCTAGTTACCAAACAGGATTTAGCCACATTACAGCGTTTGCAAGAAGAGTTTTCTGCCGAACTAGCAACTTTACGCGTTCGAGTGGACGCTTTAGAAGGACGCACTGCTGAATTAGAAGCAAATCAATTCTCCACTACCACTAAATTAAAAGGTGAAGCTATTTTTGCTGCTACCGATACTTTTGGTAATGAGACGGGTAAAGCAAACCGCGCAGTTTTGCAAAACAGAGTGCGTTTAGGCTTGGAAACCAGCTTTACCGGTAGGGATATGTTAACAACCCGGTTGTCCGCTGGTAATGCTACAGCCTTTGATTTCCGAGATAATGCAAATGCTCCTGTTAATCCTGCTAATGCTGCTGAAATACGTAGTAACGCAGCAGGTAAACAAACCTTTGAAGTTGGTAGCACCAATAGGAACAGCGTAAAAATTGATAAGTTAACTTATGAAGCACCCGTAGGTCCAGCGAAGGTTTATCTAGCGGCTAGTGGTGGACAACATAGCGATTATGCGGCTGTTAATAATCCTTACTTCTTTGATAAAACAGATGGTGGTAAGGGTGCTTTAACCACTTTTGCGTCTGAAAATCCGATTTATCGCATTGGTGGTGGTTCTGGTATTGCTTTGAGTGTACCCTTTGGGAAACCTGGTGATGGTTCCTTAAAACCAAGCTCATTAACATTAGGTTACTTAGCTTCAAATGCTAATAATCCTACTCCCAGTAATGGCTTGTTTGATGGGAATTATGCGGCTTTAGGTCAGTTAAACTTTAATGTTGGTAATCGTGTTGCTTTAGCTGCTACCTATGTCCACGGTTATCAAAAAGCAGGTAGCACCTTATTTGATTCAGCAATTGATGGTGGTAGTGCTTTAGTAGGTACTTCACAAGCTAATACTCCAACTGTAGCAGGTCCTAGCTCTAGCAACTCCTATGGTGTTTCTGCTGCTATCAAGCCTAGCCAGAAATTGTCTCTAAGTGGTTTCGTTTCCTACCATGATGTGATTCCCGAAGGTGCTGGCGTTAGTAGAGAAGCTTGGAGTTATGGAGCGGGTTTAGCCTTACCTGATTTTGGTAAAAAAGGTAACGTCTTGGGTGTTTTTGGTGGTACTCAACCTTATTCACTCAGCGCGGGTGCTAGTCAGAGACCATACCAGGTTGAAGGCTTTTACAAGTATCAGGTTTCAGACAATATTTCTGTAACTCCTGGTGTGATTTGGGTAACATCTCCTGCACAGACTACAACTAATAATGATGCCTTTATCGGTACACTGAGAACAACTTTCAGTTTCTAGACTCTTGAAAGTCTGCTGATACAGCAAGTTCAGCTTGAGTGAGGTACAGCTTATGCGGGCAAGATGCCCGCACCACAGGAGTTTTATCCTGAATATTTGTACTTCATAATAATAAGAACTGCTGTAATTTAAAAAATTAGGCTCTGGTGAGCAAAAATATGAATTTGTCTGACGCTAAGGCGCAAAGACGCGAAAACTAAGAGTTTGAGAAATGAAATTTTTGATTTTCATAGCTCAATATGACTACGCCAAAATTATTTTACCCTGCCATGAGGCGGGGGTTTTTTTTAGGGGCAATAAAAACCCCAGTGGAAAACGGGGGTATACTGGAAAAGAGGGGAACTGTTGGATTTTGTTCATCTTCATGCTTCAACTTTCATCTTGGATGACTACTTGTGGAACTATCATGTAAATCTGAATACGCAATTTTGGCGTTATTAGAAATGGCTACTCATTACGAAAACGGTGAACCGATGCAAATTCGGCAAATCGCTATGCAACAAAAGATACCTGATCGTTATTTAGAACAACTGTTAGCAAGTTTGCGGCGTGGGGGTATAGTGAAAAGTCAACGGGGTTCAAAAGGCGGTTATTTATTGGCGCGAGAACCTCGGAAAATTAGTATCTTTGATATTTTAGAATGTTTGGAAGGTTTAGATGTACAGACAAGTGATCAGGATTCTCACCGCACAAGTTTAGATCATACTGTGGTGACGGAAATTTGGCAAGAGGCACGTCAAGCGGCAAATTCAGTGTTACAAAACTATTCACTTCAGGATCTTTGTGAAAAACGAGATTCCCGAAAGCAGTTGGATATCATGTACTACATTTAAGGACGTAAAAACTTATCATGGTAATTGTCAAAAATATTACGGAATTGGTGGGACAGACACCTTTAGTACAGTTAAACCGGATTCCCCAAGAGTTAGGTTGTGTGGCTAGAATTGTGGTGAAATTGGAAAGTATGAACCCCTCTGCATCAGTAAAAGACCGGATTGGGGTAAGTATGATTGATGCTGCGGAGAAAGAAGGATTAATCGCTCCGGGGAAGACGATTTTAGTAGAGCCAACATCGGGAAATACGGGTATTGCTTTGGCAATGGCGGCGGCGGCTATGGGGTATAAATTAATTTTAACCATGCCAGAAACCATGAGCGCGGAACGGCGAGCAATGTTAAGGGCTTATGGGGCAGAATTGGAACTCACGCCGGGAATTGCGGGGATGAGTGGGGCGATTCGTCGGGCCCAGGAGATAGTGGATAAAACACCGTATTCTTATATGTTACAGCAATTTCGTAACCCGGCTAATGCCCAAATTCACCGGGAAACTACGGCGGAAGAAATTTGGTCAGATACCGATGGTCAGGTAGATATAATTGTGGCGGGAGTGGGGACAGGTGGTACTATTACTGGGGTGTCGGAAGTCATTAAAAAACGGAAGCCGAGTTTTACCAGTATAGCGGTAGAACCAGCTAATAGCCCTATATTATCTGGTGGTAAACCAGGTCCTCACAAAATTCAAGGGATTGGGGCGGGTTTTATTCCCCAGGTATTAAAAGTAGAATTAATTGATGAGGTGATTACGGTTACTGATGAGGAGGCGATCGCTTATAGTCGTAAATTAGCAAGGGAAGAAGGATTATTATCGGGAATTTCCACCGGTGCGGCCCTTTGTGCAGCCATTCGTGTAGGCCAACGTCCAGAAAATCGAGAGCGGTTAATTGTGATGATTCAGCCTAGTTTCGGTGAGAGATACTTAAGTACACCTTTATTCCAAGATATAGAAAACAGTAACTAATGTCAATTAACAACCTATTGGATTCATGTCCGATTTTAACCATTACGATACCTTAAAAGTCAGTAATAATGCCAGCCAAGCGGAGATCAAACAAGCCTATCGCCGTTTGGTCAAGATTTTCCATCCTGATATTAATCAAGAAATAACAGATAATGAAGGAATTATTCGTGTTAATGCTGCTTATGAAGTTTTAAGTGACAGTAAAAGTCGTCTTAATTATGATCAAGAACTGCGCTATAGTCAGAATAATTCCCATTATACTCGCCAAAAACGCTCAGAGTCTGCCCAAGAGCATTATAAAGCGACTAGAAAAGTTAGAAAAGATGTTGATGAGAACATTGAAGAATGGTTAAAACTAGTTTATAAACCAGTAAATCGGATACTTGGAACAATTCTCAATTCTTTAAAAGAACAAATTGAGGAATTAGCCGCAGATCCTTTTGATGATGATCTTTTAGACGAATTTCAAGATTATTTAGAATCCTGTAGAGAAGACTTAAAAGACGCTCAAATCAAGTTTCGTTCTTTACCAAATCCTGTTAATTTTGCAGCAGCAGCGGCACACATTTACTACTGTATGAGTCAAATAGGGGAGGGAATTGAAGAGTTAGCTTATTTCCCGTTAAGCTATGATGAACGTTATTTACACACAGGCCAGGAATTATTTCGGATAGCTAGAAGATTGTATAGTGAAGCGCAAGAGTCAGTTAATTAATGGGTAATTAACTTATCACCTTTGGCTAAAACTTGTTGCTTACCGGGTGACAGCCGCTCCCATGCTTCCATTAGAATAAGAAATGTCTAGACAAGTCTGGGACTCGGATTTATATAGCAGTTTTCTTGAGTTAGAGTAAGGCAAAAAAGGAGGACATCGGGGATGTATAGTTACCAAAAAGCGGTAAAATGCTAAGTTGGAAGCCTATAGTGACAATTAATTTTAATTTAATCAAATTAAATTAAATCGCTTTTTAGCTTCTGTATCTATTTTAAAGTCATTATATACTAATGTCTGCTGTTGTGATTACTTTAGAAACTCAGGCAAACTCTTCTGATCACTTAACTATTCAGCCACCCTTAGCTGGCCTATCTCTCCAGGGAATTATCCGTGTACCGGGAGATAAATCTATTTCCCATCGAGCTTTAATGTTAGGTGCAATCGCTTACGGTGAAACTCAAATTCAAGGGCTACTTTTAGGGGAAGATCCCCGCAGTACAGCCGCCTGTTTTCGGGCTTTAGGTGCGGAAATTTCGGAATTAAATACAGAATTAGTCACAGTTAAAGGCATCGGTTTGGGCAATTTCCAAGAACCTATAGATGTCTTAGATGCTGGTAATTCTGGAACAACCATGAGGTTGATGTTGGGGTTATTGGCATCCCATCCAGGACGATTTTTTACAGTCACAGGCGACAGTTCTTTGCGATCGCGTCCCATGTCCCGTGTCGTCAAACCGCTACAACAAATGGGAGCGCAAATCTGGGGACGTAAAGGAAATACCCTAGCACCCCTAGCCATTCAAGGACAAGCCCTACAACCGATTCATTATCATTCTCCCATTGCTTCGGCTCAAGTTAAATCCTGTATCCTCCTGGCTGGTTTAAACACTGAGGGAAAAACAACTGTCACAGAGCCAGCTTTATCACGAGATCACAGTGAACGGATGTTAAGAGCTTATGGAGCGGAATTGAGTATAGATCCAGACAGCAATAGCGTTACTATCACTGGTGGAGCGAAACTTTATGGACAAAAGGTAATTGTACCTGGTGATATCAGTTCAGCGGCTTTTTGGTTAGTTGCGGGTGCGATAGTTCCTGGTTCAAATCTGGTAGTGGAAAATGTCGGTGTTAATCCCACCCGCACCGGTATTTTAGAAGCTTTGGAACTCATGGGAGCAGATATTCAACTAGAAAATCAGCGGGAAGTCGCAGGAGAACCGGTAGCTGATATCCGCGTCCGTTCTGGTGGTTTAAAAAGCTGTACCATTGCTGGTGATATTATTCCCAGATTAATTGATGAAATTCCAATTTTAGCAGTGGCGGCGGTTTTTGCCCAAGGAACAACAATTATTAGAGATGCGGAGGAGTTACGAGTTAAAGAGAGCGATCGCATTACCGTGATGGCACAACAACTCAATAAAATGGGTGCAAAAGTTACTGAGTTACCTGATGGTATGGAAATTATTGGTGGTACTCCCTTAATAGGTGCTGAAGTAGATAGTCATACAGATCATCGTATTGCCATGAGTTTGAGTATAGCTGCTCTCAATGCTACTGGTAAAACTACTATTTACCGCGCTGAAGCAGCAGCTATATCTTATCCCAATTTCACCAGCACACTTAGGGAAATTTGTCAATAATTTTTTAGGAACAGGGAACAGGGAACAGGGAACAGGGAACAGGGGACAGGGAACAGGGAACAGGGGACAGGGAACAGGGAACAGGGGACAGGGAACAGGGAACAGGGGACAGGGAAGAGGTTTTGGGCAACTTTACTTTTCGTTACTTTTCGTTACTTTTCGTTACTTATGTCGTTTTTTTCCGTTCACTTACTTAAATAACCAAATTGTTGATATCTGACGCACCTTACAACAGATTTTTTAGTGTGACACTTGCGTAAGTCCTAATTATCCATTACCTAACTAACTGCATTGCTGAATTAAAAAATTGCCGACATAGGCCTTTAGTAATTAAAATGCTTGTGAATAAGTTTGTGACAGCTACCATAAAAATAATTAAAATTTCGTAGGATACAGCCTCTAGAGGTGTGACACCGGCTAATAATTGTCCGTTGGTGAAGGTTGGTATTGTCACCATACCAATTAACATCATTTGGTTTAAAGTCGGCATAAATGCGGCGCGAATAGCTTCTTTACGGTAGGGTTTAATAGCCTGTTCGGGAGTTGCACCTAAGCTTAAATGGGTTTCTATTTCTGTAGGAAATTGATTTATAGTAGTAACCAAACGTTCTCCCGCTACGACAGCAGCATTCATAGCATTACCCAACAATATCCCAGCTAAAGGAATCAAATAGCGGGGTTCATACCATTTATCTGGTTGAATAATTAAAAAGTTGGTGTAAAGCAATGTTAAGGCCGTACTCACAAAAATTGCTATCCCAACCAAAGGTAAAACCTGGGGGATTTTTCGACTGATGCGATTACGAGTAATAATTGCAGTAATGGTCAGAATTATTGCTAAAATCCCTACTACTGCCCAAACATTATTCAGGGCAAAAATGAACTCAAAAATGTATCCTAGTATAAGTAATTGGAGGATAGTTCTACCAGTAGCCACACTTAAATTTAATTCTAGTCCTAATTGTTCCCAAGCTGATATACCAATGGCAATAGCCATTAAGCCCACAGCTAAAGCCAAATCTACCATATCGAGTTTAATTAGCTCTGGCATAGTTTCTGTACCTGTTAACAAATGAAAACTTGACAAAGTTATATCTTGCACCTGGTTCTGACGATTAAAAATCGCATCCACAAACAAAGTCCACCTGTGTGGACTAACACTAAATTAATATATTAACCCACCTACGTGGGTTTTGACTGTGTAGCCGCGACTTCCAGTCGCTCCATACAAGAAGTGTGCTTTTGTATCTACAAATAAAATAAAAACTCATGGTTAAAAGTGTAAATTCGATTCCCGCCTTTGATATTAAACAACAATATGCCACCATTGAAACCCAAGTAAGTGCTTCTGTATTGGCGGTTCTGGCTTCTGGCCGTTATATTGGTGGTCCAGCGGTTACAGATTTTGAACAACAGTTTGCAGCCTATCATGGTGTCAGTGAATGCGTAGCTTGTAACTCTGGTACTGATGCGTTATTTTTGGCATTACGGGCTTTAGGAATTGGTGCGGGTGATGAAGTTATTACTACACCATTTACCTTTTTTGCTACTACAGAAGTTATCAGTGCTGTAGGAGCAATACCAGTATTTGTAGATATTGATGCCACTACGTTTAATTTAGATGTAGAGAAACTAAAAGCAGCAATTACACCAAAAACTAAAGGCATTATACCAGTACATTTGTTTGGTTTGCCTGTGGAAATGACAGGATTAATGGAGATTGCTAAAGGTCATGATTTAGCAGTAATTGAAGATTGCGCTCAAGCTACCGGTGCAAGTTGGGAAAATCAAAAAGTTGGTAGTATTGGCCATGTTGGTTGCTTCAGTTTCTACCCTACTAAAAATCTGGGCGGTTGTGGCGATGGTGGTGCAATAATAACAAATGATCCAGCGATCGCTACTCAATTACGAGTTTTACGAGAACATGGTAGTAAAGTCAGATATATTCATGAAGAAATCGGTGTTAATAGTCGTTTAGATGCTATTCAAGCCGTAATTCTGCAAATCAAACTGCGCTATCTCGATATTTGGAATCACAGACGCAAGCAAATTGCTGATTATTATTATCAACACCTGAGTCTAGTTCCTGGTATCACAGCCCCCCAGGAATCTCCCGGAGGAGTTGGTGTCTGGAATCAATATACAATTCGGGTATCTGGAGAAGGACGCAATGGTGCAAGTGGTAAATATCGAGATTGGGTAAAAAATCAAATGCAGGAACAGGGTGTTAATTCTATGATTTACTATCCTTTACCCATACATTTGCAGCCAGTGTATAAAAATTTAGGTTATCAGCCCGGAAAATTCCCAGTATCAGAACAAGCTTGTCATGAAGTTTTATCTTTACCCATGTTCCCCGAATTGAACCAAGAACAACAGGATAAAGTCATTGATACCTTAAAACATTGTTTGTCTTGAATTGTATCTGTAATATCAAGCCCTGGCCAATAGAATATGGCTTTTTCACCCTACGCGAACACGGCTACACAAACAAAGTAAAGTCCACCTGCGTGGAATAATGCAAGATGAAGGAAACCCACGAAGGTGGGTTTTGCCTGTGTAGACGGGGTTTCTAACCGCCCTTTTGATATGAATTTAAATTACGCAAATGTAAATTACGCAAAAGTTCGGTCATTTGCAGTAGCCAAAGCTTCTACCAAACTACGGACAGCCGCAATCATCGCTATTTCGCTATTGAGTTGGTTGATAGCTGAACCAACACCAACACCAGCCGCACCAGAAGCGATCGCCATTGGTGCGGTAACATTAGAAATGCCCGAAGCACATAGTACAGGTACAGAAACCGCACGGGAAATTTCATAAGCTGCGGCCAAGGTGGGAGCAGCCTTTTCTATTAATCCCAACGTACCGGGGTGAATAGGGTTGCTGCTAGTACCACCCTCAGTTTGAATAATATCAGCACCAGCTTTCACCAAATCTTCCGCTAGTTGTACTTGTTGATCTATGGTAAGGATATGAGGGACGGTTACAGACAGGGTAATTTCGGGCAGTAAGGCACGGGTTTGATAAGTTAGGGCTAAAACTTCCTCTGATTCAAATCTGCGTCCTTGAGCATAGAAAGAATCGAAATTACCAATTTCAATCAGATCAGCGCCAGCAGCCACAGCAGTTACAAATTTTTCGGGTTCAACCGCTGATACACAAATAGGTAATTTAGTCAAGCTTTTAGCCAACTTGACCAAATCTACATCAGCAGCAATGTCTACAAAAGTAGCACCACCCAAATCAGCGGCCTTGACGGTTGCTGCAACACTAGCAGCATTAAAGTTATTTAACCCGCTAATTACCTTTAGTACGGGGCGAGAAAATGCACGTTTGAGATTAGGATACATAGTCATAATTTTTCTTTTGCAGTAAGTTTTCAGTAGTAACATTTTTACATTTAATTTACATTAATTACATTAAATTATCGCAATATTTGATTTTGAGCAGGACTTACGCAACTGGTAAAGAAGTCAAGAATAGTTTGTGCTAATGATTTTGCTGCTAGGTATGGTACACCATTACCAACAGTTTTAAACATATTCGTAAGTGACATATTCTCTGGAAGTACGAAATTTTCGGGCAAAGATTGTATAGCTAACGCTTCAGCAACAGAAATACGTCTAATTTTATAAGGATGTAAATGTACTTCATTATTACCATAACAAGCTGTGGGAGAATAACGCCACCTATGTAAACGTTTAAATGATTTTTTAGAATCATCTCCTTCTGCAATAGTAGCAAATTTAATTTTACCTGCTCTTGGTTGAAAATAATGTTGAGCATTGGGATGGTTAATAACGTTATTTTTTCTAAACCAATATTCAACGGTTAGTTGTTGAGGAATATTTTCGGGACAAGGAATTAGGGAATTTTCTTGAAATAGTTCCCATTGCTTCCAAGGATAAGCAAATACTTGATTTTGAGGATATAAAATATATTTTTCCCAAGGAAAGGTAAATTCATATTCGATTTTCATATTTTGGAGAAAATTATTTTTAAAACCTAGTAAAATAATTCTTTCTCTATCTTGAGGTACAGCGTATTCTATGGAATTAATTAAACGTTCTGTTAATATATAACCTGCTTGTTGTAATTTGATTTTTAACTCTTCAAAAAATAGACGGTGTTTTGTAGTTCTCCATAAACCTTTGACATTTTCAAATAAAAAGAAATCGGGTAAATTTTGACAAATCAATTCAATATAAGCAGATGAAAGTTTACCATTATCCCCTAAATGTCCTTTATTTTTACCACCAACGGAAAAATCTGGACAGGGTGGACCACCAATAAAGCCTATGATATTATTTGATTTGCGGGAATCTTTGACTAATTCATTTAGTCGTTGTGCTGGTGTTCCTGTTACTAATTTGCTTACGTCTGCGGCTTCTCCTTGATGATATCCATATTCAGGTTGGGGAAGTTTAAGAATTTCCCGTGAATAGCGATAAGCTGACATAAATGGTGGGAAAATTTCATTAACATAAGCGATGTTATAACCTGTGGTTTCAAAGCCTAAATCCAGGAATCCTGAGCCAGAAAAAAAGGAGAAAATATTCGGATGATTGGTCAATGACATAATATACTATTTTGGGGAAAGATTCAAAAAAATAAATTTATGTTTTTGATGGTATCTAATTATTTAATTAGGGCGTGAATTTGCTTTATAATTTTACCATAAATCACCAGGGAATAAATTTCCTTTTTCATAGCTTTTAGTCTAATAAAATAGAGTCAAGACTGAATTGAATTAAAAAATTAAAAAATTAAAAAATTAAAAATTATTAGTATTTCCGCTAAAATCAACATTTAAAGACAGTAAAAGACAGTAAAGCAGGAGAAACCAGACGTGCCTACACTCGGTGTAAATATTGATCATATAGCTACTATCCGTCAAGCTCGACGCACGGTAGAACCAGACCCCATAGCAGCAGCATTACTAGCAGAACTAGCGGGTGCAGATGGCATTACAGCCCATTTACGCGAAGATAGAAGACATATTCAAGATAGAGACGTGCGACTATTGCGGCAAACCGTCAGAACTCATCTAAACTTAGAAATGGCTGCGACCGAGGAAATGTTAGCCATAGCCCTAGACATCAAACCTGATTATGTTACCCTAGTACCAGAAAAGCGGGAAGAAGTGACCACAGAAGGTGGTTTAGATATTGTCGGACAAACTGCTAGAATAGGGGCAATAGTGGATAAACTGCAAAATGCTGGCATTCCCGTAAGTTTGTTCATAGATGCCGAATTACCACAAATCGAGGCATCTGTCAAGGTAAAAGCCAAATTTATTGAACTGCATACAGGACAATATGCAGAAGCCAAAGACGAAACAACTCGTCAGCGGGAACTAGCTTTATTAGCCCAAGGCTGTGAACAAGCCATTAAAGCCGGTTTAAGGGTAAATGCTGGTCACGGACTCACATACTGGAACGTTTACCCTGTGGCCGCGCTTCCAGGTATGGAAGAACTCAATATTGGTCATACTATCATTAGTCGAGCCGCTCTGGTAGGTATAGAAAGAGCAGTTCGAGAAATGAAAGCAGCAATGGGAGGTAATTGGTAATTGGGTAAAATTCTGATCTTTTACCTCTTGCTACTGGGGAGTATTAGTTGCGAAATCCTGTAAATTAAATTAAAGTCAGACTTGAAACTTTTATGACTCCTACACCGAATAACTTACCCCTATGGGTACAGGACAGAGCTAAAGTAATTGCAGCCAGTACAGACGCTCAATGGCGCTATCAAAAGCCACCTGACTATACCCGTTCTCAGCAAAACCTAGCTAAAGAGAGTATTCAGCATCATTTAGAAGGTACACTAGAAGCAATTGTGGAAAACCTAGTCAGAACCTTTGAAATGGAAGTTTCATGGAAAACTAACCCCCAACAGTGGTTATCTGTCGTTAATGACAAATTCCGGGTGAGTAGCAATGGAGGCCAAGAATATACCGCTGCTGAATTAGGCGCGAAAGGTACTTATAATTTATTTATGGCTGACTCTGAACATTACAAAGCTTCTGAAGAAAGTTTTGAATCATCCCATGATATCTTTCATAGTACCTTTCCCCAAGGATTTCCCTGGGAGGTATTAGCGGTTTATTCAGGTCCACCTCATGTTACATTCAAATGGCGACACTGGGGACATTTTCAGGGTCAATATAAAGATTATGCACCAACGGGGGAAACAGTGGAAATGATCGGTATGAGTGTTGCCCATGTTACCGATGATTTAAAAATTGTTTCCTTAGAACACTATTTTGATAATGCCCTGTTCTTGGAAAAGTTGACAGCAGGTGGCAAAATAGAAAATAGTGACAATAAAAGCAGTGGTTGTCCTTTTGGTTCTTGGTTTCAGGGATTAAAGAAAAGTTAATTGTTCGAGGTACAGCGTCAATACTGTACCATTATTACATCTTCGACTTCTTTTTTCATGATGTCAGTGAATGATGAATCAATACTAGAAGTCGGGGATGTTAACGCCTTACCATAGAATTATGAATTAGTCAGTAAACACAGAAAATGGAAAAATATTATTACGTTTTGGCCAGTCAACACTTTCTCATAGAAGAAGAACCAATAGATGAAGTTCTCAAAGAACGGACTCGTCACTATCATGAACAAGAAAAAGAAATTGATTTTTGGTTAGTTAAGCAACCTGCTTTTTTAGAAGCACCAGAAATGAAAGATATTAAAAAGAAATGTCCTCAACCAGCAGCAGCAATTATTTCCACTAATGCTCAATTCATTACCTGGCTAAAATTACGGTTAGAGTATGTCATTACTGGAGAATTTTCAGCCCCTTCTCAGGCTATACCTAATGCAATAGCCTCTCTTAGCAGCGTTTCTTAATAGCGAACAGGGAATAGGGAATAGATCAGAATTTCACCTTTTCCCCAATTATCAATTATCAATTATCAATATTATGATATTATGCAAAAATTACAAACTTTATCTGGTGTTTTATTATTAGCATTTGCCCCCTTAATTAGCAATATTCATCCTGTTATTGCTCAACAAAATCTTGCTAACTGTCAACAACCAAATGTAGGCGAATATTTATTATTAGTATTGAGTCCGACACCGGAAAATCAAAAGCAGTTGCGTGCTGCATTACCGACTGAGCAAAAAACAGTTGTTTGTAAATACACTAACCAAATAGTAACGCGAGTCGGTGGTTTTACAAATATTGATGATGCCAAGCGTTTGGCGAGGTATATTCAAAATATAGTTGGTTTATCTGCCACTATTACCACTCGTCCAACAGAACCAGTGACCCAACTACCACAAACAATACCAAACACACAAACTCCAAAAATCACTTACAACCCCAAAATATTGGGGGAAGGTTATGCAATTCTGGTAGATTATTTTAACCGTCCAGAAATGGTTAGTAGTCTGCGAAACGCTGTGGGAGGTGACGTAGGTTTTGTATCCTATGGACAACGCCCTTACTTACTGGCAGTTTATACTACTAATCAAAAAGAAGCATACAATACATTAAAAAAACTCAGCGAAACCGGATTTGTGGCCATTTTAGCAGATGGTCGGAAAGTGGTCTTACTGCGCTCAATTGTGCGTTGATAGTTGTCAGTTGTCCGTTGTCAGTTGTTTTTTAATCAGTGACCGAAACTAGATACCTGGATTTCTCTTAAAGCATGAGAATATGACAGTCAATTGTTTTTTCTCACTTATGAGAAATATGGGGTGCTAATATTACAACAAAGAAAGTTGTGTATCCGCTTGATTAACCACATAAGCAACTCGCTTTTCTATTTTTGTTTTCATTACTTTACCTTCATTTATAGCTCTTGTTAACCAATCATCCATTTGTACTTTTCTCACTTGTAGAGAGTCCGCAAGTGATTTTGCATCCTTTGGTTGCTGTAAATGACTGAGAATTACAGGTAAAACAACATTATAAATATCTTTAGGAATAGTGGTTAAACCTTGTGAAATAGTATTATCATTATCTTCTGGCTGTGTTGTAATTACTTGTTTTTTTATACTTTCAAAATCACCTATAGTTTTTACTAACATTTCCTGCAAATTACCATTATCAAATTCTAAAGGAAACGGTTTTGCACCTCGATTATATAATTCTTGATTTCCTGCTGCAATTGGATATATCATGTTGACAAATACAGGAATTTCTTTGATTTTAGATAATGCTTCTACAGCACCATTCCAAGTCCCACCTTTTTCTAAATCAGACTTAACAACTAAAGCATAATCTGCTAAACTATAAATATATTTATTCCTTCCCATTGCGTTACCTTTATTAAATCCAGCATCAGGATCATAACTGGAAATTAAAGTTAATCTACCTTCTCGAATACCAGAGCGATATTTACTATTTACTGCTGCTTTAGTTAAGCTATCAGCTAATACACCAACACAAGTTCCTCCATTATTTAAAATACCTAACATTGATTCTTGATCTATACCTCTTGCACCTCCAGAAATAACTTGTATATTTTGTTGAGAACAAGTTTTTGCTACTCTTTGTGTGTATTGAATCATCTCCTCATCTACATCACGAGAACCTACAATTGCTAATCCTCCAGAAGATAACAATTCTGCATTTCCCACCCCATAAATAATTGGTGGTGCTGAATTTTTTAATATTTGTTTGAGACGTTTAGGATATTTAGCATCACCACGTCCTAATATCCATAAACCTTGACTTGTCCATTTTTCCACTGCCAGACTTAACATTAAACTACGTTTTAATAAAGCTATAAGTCTATCAGGATTAAGTTTATTAATAGTTATTGTTTTTATTTTTTCTATGGCTGTTGTTTCCAGTAAATATCCTGGACGCATTTGATTTTCTCGTAACCATTCTGTTAACAAGTTATATTCACTTAGAGTTAAAGGTAACGGTTCAGTTTGGCGATTTTGACCAAAACTAGCGCACAATAGCAAAATTGCTTGAGTATCTGGTGGTAGAATATGATTTGACATAGTATTAAACACAGTATTAAACATAATTTTCTAATCCTCTTGACCCAATGAATTAAGAGCTAATGCTAGAGGATAAACTAATCCACTTCCATTATTACGCAAAAGTGCAGCAATTACAGTAAAAGTCCAACGGGAATCTACCATATCATCAATTAAGAATACATTACCACTCATTCCTTGCCAAGATTCAATTATAAAAGCTCCATCTAAATTATGAGCTTGTTGATAACTATTGCTCATATTTTTTTGCAACTGAGTGTGACGAATTTTGCGAACAACTGGTTTAAATGGTAATCCTAATTTATCTGCTAGTCTTTTGGCAAAGTTAGGTACAAGTTCTGGACGATTTAAAGAAGGAACACAAGTAACCCAAGTGGGAAAAGGTTGAGGTTTCCAATTTTGAATCATTTCCAAGGTAGCTTGTACAAGTTCATCATCAAAATGATTATCTCTATATTTTCCTTTTTTAACTAATTCTCTCCAACCTGCATCACCCCATAAAGATAATGCTCTTCCTGTTTCTGCTCTTAAATTAGTTCTGATGTTTCCCGAAAATCTATAAGTTAATAATGCTTGTGAAGGCCATTGTTTACGCGGTTCTAAAATTTGATTACTCCGACGTAAAAACAAATTTGCTTGATTTACTCGTGCATTGATCACAGTTTCTGGTAATAAGCGTGTACCCACACACACTGTACATCTACCACATTTTTGTGGATTTGGATCATCTAATTCTGTTGCTAAAAAAGCCATTAAACATTGTGGACTTTTCATATATTCTAACATTCGCTCTTGTTCCCGTCTGCGAATTTGTGTTAGAAGTTCAATTTTTTCCCTGTTATATTGATAATTTATAGGTGTGACATACCATTTTGAACCTTGTTTACTTACTGGTGCAGGAGCTTCCAGAGATAGAATTTTTAAAACTTTATCAATTTGTCCTCTGGAAAGATTGAGTTGCTGTTCTAATTGAGGAATAGAAAAACCATCAACAGCTTTTTCTAGTTCATTTAAAACTTGTTGCGTATGAATTTCTGGAGGAAATGCTGTATTAATAAAGTAATTATTAATTTCATCATCTTCAGCACCACTCAAGAGAATACCATAAGCTGTTTCTACTGCTCTACCGGCTCTACCTACTTGCTGATAATAGTGAACAACAGAACCAGGTCTTTGATAATGAATAACAAACCCTAAATCTGGTTTATCAAAACCCATTCCTAAAGCTGTTGTGGCGACTAATGCTTTAATTTTATTATTCAGTAATTCGTCTTCTAATGCTATGCGAACTTGATTATCTAACTCGCTATAATAGGCTTTTGCATTAATACCTTGAGTGTTTAACCAATCAGCAACTCTTTGAGCATCTCTAACAGTTAATGCGTAAATAATACCACTTCCAGGTAACTGAGGGAGGTGCTGTGCTAACCAAGCTAACCTTGTAGTTTGACTAGGAAGATAAATGTTTTGTAAGCGCAAACTTTTTCTAGTTAAATCACCTCTAGAAATACGCAAATTCTGTCCCAATTGAGCTTTGATATCATCAACTACTCGGTTGTTAGCTGTAGCTGTTGTGGCCAAAACAGGAATATTGGGAGGTAGTCCCTGTAAAACTCTAACAATTCGGCGATAATCAGGACGAAAATCATGTCCCCAGTCAGAAATACAATGAGCTTCATCAACTACAAATAACCCGATTTTTTGAGATAATGGTAAAAGAATATTATTATAAAAATCTTGATTCGCTAATCTTTCTGGGGAAATTAATAAAACATCTACTTGATTTGTTAATAACTTTGTGTTGACAAGATTCCATTCATCAGTATTACTGGAGTTTATTGTTTCGGCTTTTACTCCAATCCGTTGTGCTGCTGCAATTTGATTTCGCATTAATGCTAAAAGAGGAGAAATCAACAGGGTACAACCAGCACCTTGATCTCTTAATAAGCGAGTTGCTAAAAAATAAACTAGACTTTTTCCCCAACCTGTACGTTGAACAACCAGTAACCGCGATTTGTTCAGTAGTAATTCTTCTATAGCTTCCCATTGTGCATCACGAAAATCAGCGTTTGGGTTATTCAAAGCCTGACGCAGAAGGACTAGTGCTTTTTCTCTAAGTATGGTTGTCATATATGCTGCGTATCTACTTACCATACTATTGTATCACAAAGGATAACCAACACCATGCTTTGGTGAGAAATTCGGGGTATTTCGTATAATATAATCAATGTTTTTGGATTTTTAATTCACATTGTTGGAAAATATAATTCACCGCAGCAAATAATTTATCTAAATCTTGAATCATATACAGATTTTTATTTCGAGTAAATACATCACCAACCAACTTTCCAAATTGCCATATTTTCCCGTTAGAAACAATTCCAAAAATATCACTAACAAAATCATCATTAATTCTCTGAACTGCGATCATTTCAGCTAAACACTGACTCCAACCTTCTTCAAATTTGTCTTGTTTAGCTTCAACTATCAAAAAATAAGGTTTATCAAAAACAATTGTACTTAAAGAGTTTCGCTGTGCCACAGTATAATCAGGAATACCTGATAAATCCTCATCATAAGCTAATGCTTCATGACTCCAAAGAGTTAATTTACTTCGGTAAGGTTTCCATACTTCTTTCAATACTGGATAAATAAGATTTTCACAAATAGCATCTTCGGAGTTATCAATAACTCCATCTGTAAATAGCAAGTCTAATTCCTCCTTAAAAGATTCCTTAGCCGGAAATTCTACTTCCAACATAAAATTAGATTGCACATACTTGATTTGAAATTTTTTAATGACTGAACTAATACTTTTATAATTGCTAAATGCCATAAAATTGTGTCAATCCTTAAATCCTTATGACCAGGGAACTCTTAACTGGGAACAGGCTTCGCCGTGACGGTTTTAGGCAACTTTACTTTTCGTTACTGATGTCGGTTTTTTTCCGTTCACCTACTTATAGCTTCCCATTGTGCATCACGAAAATCAGCGTTTGGGTTATTCAAAGCCTGACGCAGAAGGACTAGTGCTTTTTCTCTAAGTATGGTTGTCATATATGCTGCGTATCTACTTGCCATACTATTGTATCACAAAGCATAACCAACACCATTTGTAATAGGTTGATCATCTGGGAAATCCGGGCAATTACCAATGACTAATAGGCTGCCCTAGCTAACCAAGAAATAGTTACACCCAGAACCGAACCAGCAATAACTTGAACCGGTGTATGTCCTAGTAGTTCCTTGAGACGGTCTTGGAAAAAGTCCGGTTTTTCATGAAATAATTCATCAATCATTTGATTAAGTATCCGGGCTTGCTTACCGGCAGCTTGACGGACACCAGCAGCATCATACATAACAATAATAGCAAAAACCGCAGCTAGAGCAAATTCTGGAGATGCCCAACCTAAAGTTTGTCCTACACCGTCTGCTAGGGCTGTCACTAGGGCTGAATGGGCGCTAGGCATACCCCCAGTCGTGACTAGGACACGCACGTCTAATTTTTGGTGTTTGACTAACTCAACGATCAGCTTTAATCCTTGAGCCACAAAACAAGCTACAAGCGCAACCAACAGTACCCGGTTATTAATAATTTCGCCTATGCCTATGTCCTGCATGGTATTTTGGTGAGGTTAGTAAGTGTGAGTAGTGGTTGTGTGGAGGAAAAATGAGGATACAAGCCGCCAAAATCCAAAATAGAGGTTAGTGATTGCGGCTGGTGATAAAATGAGCGAGCGCTTGGAGAGGAATAGCTTTTTCACCATAAAATTCTAATTCGGCACAAGCTTCAGCAACTAGTTGTTGAGCTTTAGCGCGAGATTCTTCAATTCCCCACAAACTAGGATAGGTAACTTTTTTAGCTGCCAGATCCTTACCAGCGGTTTTACCTAACTGTTCTTGGGTAGCAGTAATATCTAGAATATCATCAATGATTTGGAAAGCGAGACCAATATTTTGAGAATAACGAGTTAATTTTTGCACATCTTGAGCAGATGCACCGGCAATAATTCCTCCACAAACTACGGAAGCTTCTAACAGGGCTGCGGTTTTGTGATTATGAATAAAATTCAGAGTTTCTAGGGAAATATCTGATTTACCTTCCGATTCTAAATCTACTACCTGGCCACCGACTAAACCAGCCCCACCCAAGGCCTTAGCCAGACGAATAATTACTTGTATAACCCTATCCTTGGGTACATTTTCAGGAGTTTGGGCGGCCACATACTCAAAAGCTAAGGCTAATAAACCATCTCCTGCTAAAATAGCCACATCTTCACCATAGACCTTATGATTGGTCAATTTACCACGACGATAATCATCATTATCCATAGCGGGTAAATCATCATGAATCAGTGACATGGTATGGATCATTTCTACTGCACAAGCTGTGGCCATTGCCATTTCTATTGTGCCACCAATCATGTCAGCGGTAGCTAGACAAAGAATGGGACGAACTCGTTTACCTCCAGCTAAGAGGGAGTAGCGCATGGCTTCATAAATCTTTTCTGGATAAGTTACGGTAATGGAATTATCTAAAGCCTGTTCGCAAAGCTGTTGTCGTTCTTTGAGATAGGTAGCGAGGTTAAAACTAGCCGACTCTGATTTTTGTGGGGTTGTCAATTTTTCATCCGTTGCTACCATGCTTTGTATTCCTCTTCACTGTTCAAAATATGGGGCTGTTGTTTGCGATCTGTATATTTTTGTTATTCAAACCCAATAACAATTTTACGGGGGTTGGGGACGGAAACACTCAAGAAATTTTAGATTTTAGATTTTAAATTTTGGCTTGGAGATTCAAAGTTTAAAATCTCAAGGAGTTTGAAGTCCCTAAATTCATTCGGGGAATAAATCTAAAATCCACAATCTAAAATTTTTAATCCTCCTGCATTCATAAAAATTATTTATCAGTTGCCTGTTGTTTGTAAATAGCTAGAGACAGTGTTCTGTAATAACATAGCAACTGTCATTGGACCGATACCACCAGGAACAGGGGTAATATATTCTGCCACATTAGCGATCGCTTCAAACTGAATATCACCAACCAAACGACTTTTGCCACTGTTATCTGTAACTCGATTTATTCCTACATCTACCACAACTGCACCCGGTTTGACCATCTCAGCGGTAATCATTCCCGTAATACCTGTGGCTGCAATAAGAATATCAGCATTTTGGGTAATATCCGGTAAATTCTGAGATTTTGAATGAGCAATTGTGACTGTAGCATTAGCCTCCAATAACATCAAGGCCATCGGTTTCCCTACTAAAATACTACGCCCTACCACTACTGCATTTTTACCCTGTAAAGGAATTTTGTATTCCGCTAATAACCGCATCACACCAGCGGGAGTACAACTGCGTAAACCTATTTCACCGCGTACCAGTCTACCTAAGTTTACCGGATGTAATCCATCAGCATCTTTGTCCGGTGCAATTCGATGTAGTAGACTAACAGCATCTAAATGATTGGGTAAGGGCAATTGTACCAAAATTCCATCTACCCTTTCATCTTCGTTAAGTTCAGCAATGACTTCCTCTAGTTCAGTTTGACTGGTTTGGGTGGGGAAATGTTTACCGAAAGATGTAATTCCAACTTTAGCACAGGATTTTTCTTTATTGCGGACATAAGCGGCCGATGCTGGGTTATCACCAACCATTAGTACAGCCAAACCAGGCCATCGGCCCATTTTACCTTGTACTATGGTAATAGTCTGGCGCAGTTCTTGTTGAATTTTGTCGGCTAATGCCTTACCGTCGAGGATTTTGGCAGTTTGTCTGTTCATAAAGAAGGGAACTCTAAACAGGGAACAGGTAACAGTTTTTAATTTTGACCTTTCGTCTGTATCCTGATCTTTTGTTTATTCATTTTCTCATTTTCCCAGTCCCCTAAAATTTAATTTTTTGCAGTAAAATACTAACTTGCTTTATTCACCAATTTCCAGAATAATCAATATTAGGTTATGTGAATATAAGCACAAGTCGCATACACCAACTACCTACCCATCGTGCAAGATACCGACTCCATGAATGACATAGCTGCTGCACTCCAACAGCCAGCAGATTTAGATTTTCAACTACCTGATCCAGAAGATGAGGAAATTCCTGAGTCTGACTTTTTACAACAACTAGATGTAGCATGGCAAGTATGCGATCGTTTTGACTTGCAAACAGAAATTTGGCGAGGCCGGATTTTACGTTCTATCCGTGACAGAGAAAAAAAAGGCGGAGATGGGCGCGGTACTGGTTTTCTTAAATGGCTCAAAGAACGGGAAATCAGTAAAACCCAGGCTTACAGTTGGATTCAATTAGCTAATAGTGCTGATACCCTGATTTCCGATGGCAAACTCGACCCAGACACAGTTAATAACTTTAGTAAACGGGCTTTTGTGGAAACGGCCAAAGCTGTACCAGAAGTACAACAGATGGTTAGTGAAGCCGCGCAAAAAGGCGATCGCATTACCCGGAGAGAAGTCCGTCAACTTACTGACGAATGGACTGCCATGACATCAGATTTATTACCAGAAGAGGTGAGAGAAAAAGCCGCAGATAACAGCCTGCCACCGCGCTACATTGCCCCTCTAGTCAAGGAAATGGAAAAACTGCCCGAATTGCACCAAAAGGCATTACAACGGGATATAGCCGCCAATCCTGACGTTGATACTGTTAAACAAGCGACTTCAGAAGCCCGTCAATTAGCTAAATATCTCAAATCTGCTGCTCAGGTACAAGCGTTAATAGCGGAAGATGTAGATATTGAAACCGCATTAGAAGAAGCCCAAAGAGTCGGTTGTTTAAGTATCGCTGCTGACTTAGTAAATCAAGCGTCTCAAATCGAACAAAGTATTGCCAAGTTGTATATGACTTGGAAAAAAATTGGTAATTTAGCGGATAGATTGTATGTAGATACGGGTGTAAGTACACCTAACCTGCGATCGCTCCTCACTTGTATAGAACCCCTTGGTGGTGAAATGATGGAATTGCAATTAAGTGGCGCAATAGAACATACAATTAGATTACAAATCCAGGAAACAAATTAGGTGCGGGTGTTACCAATTCCTCCTTATTTAGGGTAACAGCGGTGCTGCTAATTCATCCATTTTTTTAGCAAGTTCAACATCTAAATTACTGATAGCATTACCAATATCGTGGGTAGTAAGATCAACTATAACAGTGTTGTAAACATTAAACCATTCCGGGTGATGTCCCATTTTTTCCGCATAAATACCGACACTAACCATCCAACCTAAGGCAGTTGCAAAAGAGTTAAATTTATATTCTTTGTACAATTTGCCATCTTTGATTTGCCATCCTGGTAAACTCTTGAGAGCTAGTGTTAGTTCAGTTTCGTTCAATTTTCGTGCTGCCATTTTCCTAACCTACACAGGGATTTTATCAATCGCTATTCTATCTAATTACCATCTTTGGCGATTTTTGTGCTTCCATCTTTTGAGTAATATTCGCAAATAGCGAAAACTGAAATAACGGCTATACTTTTGCACCACTTCTTTTCCCACCAACAGCACCCCTGGCCAAAACAAAACTTCGGCCAAGACTAATAAAGCTGGTACTAATAGGGCTTTTTGAGCCAGGGAAATCGGTAAAAATGGTACAATGACAGCGATGGCTAACCAGGGAGAAAATGAGATAATGATTAAAATTAAACCTAGATTTTGCATATTTTATGTTTTTTTAAATAAAATTATCTTTAACTCAGTATAGAGAATAATCTATTTTTTATCAAAACTCCGATCTGGAGATGTCTAATTAGTCAATTCCTATTTGGCTGAAATACAGATTTATCCGCGCATATTTGCGTTTATCTGCGTTTAATTACTTATTTTGACACCGTAGTTGAAATAGTCAAGGCTATAAAATCTGAATTAACTTAAACTGCGATCGCTACTAAGGTACAATTAGTAAAGGCCAGTCAAAACTTTCTTTCCATAGCGCCCGATAATTGGCTAAAGTCCAATTACTGGGGAAAATCGCTGCTTTTGTTACCTAAACTCCCAGAAATGTGGAGAAAATCACAATTAGCGGCAGGAAAACGATAAATACACCTGTTAGCACCACTAACAGGCTTAAAAAATTGGCATTTTTGAGATTCCAATTTAGCTTGGACATTGGTTATGACTTCATGTATTTGTTTTTCTGGTACTAAAACATCAGTAAAAACTAATCTAATCACTATAGTTCCTTGTTAAGTTAAATTAAATCACAGTGATCATTATCCCCAATTTTATCGGGCAAGTTAAGTTTTTGTATCCAATGAGTAGGGTTAACGGAGTAATACAGAATATGCAGCAGATTTTAGACCAGGTCAAAGAAATTGATGTCCAAAGTGAAGAAATTGATTTCCAAAGTGAAGTATATAAAGATGCTTATAGCCGCATTAATGCTATCGTCATTGAAGGGGAACAAGAAGCCCACGAAAATTACATAACATTATCTCAACTATTACCGGCACAAGCAGAGGAATTAATTCGCCTGTCAAAAATGGAAAGTCGCCACAAAAAGGGATTTGAAGCCTGTGGAAAGAATTTAAAAGTAACTCCAGATCTGGAATTTGCCAAGGAATTTTTCTCAGGATTGCACAAAAACTTCCAAACCGCAGCAGCAGAAGGTAAAATAGTTACTTGTTTGCTAATTCAATCTTTAATTATTGAATGTTTTGCGATCGCAGCCTATAACATATATATTCCCGTGGCTGACGACTTTGCCAAGAAAATTACAGAAGGAGTTGTCAAAGAAGAATACAGTCATCTTAACTTTGGTGAGGTGTGGCTGCAAAAAAACTTTACAGAATCCAAAGCTGAATTAGAGCAAGCAAACCGTCAAAATCTGCCCATTGTCTGGAAAATGCTGAATGAAGTAGCAGACGATGCCAAAGTTCTAGCAATGGAAAAAGACGCTCTGGTAGAAGACTTCATGATTCAATATGGCGAAGCATTAAGTAACATAGGCTTTACCACCCGTGACATCATGCGTCTTTCTGCTTACGGACTCGTAACTGCTTAAATATTAACCATAGGGGTGACAATTCCGTTACCCCAAAGGATTGCTGAATAATTCCCAAGTTTTGCACGACAGCACACGCCTAAGATATCAATTCATGTTTGGTTTAATTGGACATCTGACTAGTTTAGAACACGCTCAATCAGTAGCTCAAGAATTGGGATATCCAGAATATGCCGATCAAGGGCTAGACTTTTGGTGTAGCGCCCCGCCACAAATAGTTGATCATATCACTGTCACCAGTATTACCGGGCAGAAAATAGAAGGAAAGTATGTAGAATCTTGTTTTTTGCCGGAAATGCTGGCTAATAGGCGGATTAAAGCCGCAACACGCAAAATCCTCAACGCTATGGCTCATGCACAAAAGCATGGCATTGATATTACAGCTTTGGGGGGATTTTCCTCAATTATCTTTGAAAACTTTAATTTAGAACAGTTTAAACAAGTTCGCAATATTAATCTAGAGTTTGAACGCTTTACTACAGGCAATACTCATACAGCTTACATTATTTGCAAGCAAGTAGAAACAGCATCTAAACAACTAGGAATTGAATTATCCCAAGCAACTGTGGCTGTGTGTGGAGCGACGGGGGATATTGGTAGCGCAGTAACCCGCTGGTTAGATAAAAAAACAGATGTCCAAGAATTGCTATTAATTGCTAGAAATCAAGAACGTTTGCAAGAACTACAAGCAGAACTAGGACGGGGTAAAATAATGGGGTTAGAGGAGGCATTACCCCAAGCGGATATTGTCGTCTGGGTGGCTAGTATGCCCAAAGGCGTAGAAATTGATCCAACCAGATTAAAGCAACCCTGTCTATTAATTGATGGTGGTTATCCTAAAAACTTAGGCACAAAAATCCAACATCCGGGGGTATATGTGTTAAACGGTGGCATTGTGGAGCATTCCCTAGATATTGACTGGAAAATTATGAAAATTGTCAATATGGATGTACCAGGCCGTCAATTATTTGCTTGTTTTGCTGAATCAATGCTACTGGAATTTGAGAAGTTATATACAAACTTTTCTTGGGGTCGTAATCAGATTACCGTAGACAAAATGGAGCAAATTGGTCGAGTGTCTATCAAACACGGTTTTAGACCATTGGTAGTTTAGTTAAAAGGCAAAAGGCAAGAGGCAAAAGGCAAAAGGCAAGAGGCAAGAGGCAAGTAGCAAAGATAAATATTCTCCTCGTTTTCCTATTCCCTGTTCCCTATTCCCTGTTCCCTATTCCCTGTTCCCTATTCCCTATTCCCTATTCCCTTAATATGGCAACAACTGAGCGTAAACCGCTACTATTAGATTTTGAAAAGCCTTTAGCAGAATTGGCCACTCGAATTGAGCAAATTCGCCAACTAGCTGAAGAGAATGGTGTTGATGTTTCTGGACAAATTCGCCAACTGGAAGCACGGGCTATGCAGTTGCGGGAGGAGATTTTTAGTAGTCTGACACCATCCCAACGACTACAAGTAGCTCGTCATCCCCGCCGCCCTAGCACCTTAGACTATATTCAGTCTATCAGTGATGAGTGGATGGAATTACATGGCGATCGCTGTGGCGGAGATGATCCCGCTTTAGTGGGTGGTGTCGGCCGTTTGGCTGGACAACCGGTAATGATGTTAGGACATCAAAAAGGTCGGGATACCAAAGATAACGTTGCCCGAAACTTTGGTATGGCTGCGCCTGGAGGCTACCGTAAGGCTCTGCGGCTCATGGAACACGCCAATAAGTTTAATATGCCAATTTTGACCTTTATTGATACTCCTGGGGCTTGGGCGGGCATAGAAGCCGAACACCAAGGACAAGGAGAAGCGATCGCCTATAATTTGCGGGAAATGTTCTGCTTTGACGTACCTATTATTTGTACAGTGATTGGTGAAGGTGGTTCTGGTGGAGCGTTGGGTATTGGTGTTGGCGATCATTTACTGATGTTTGAACACTCAGTTTATACAGTTGCCACTCCAGAGGCTTGTGCTGCAATTTTGTGGAAAGATGCCAGTAAATCCCCCCAAGCGGCAGTAGCCTTGAAAATTATCTCCCATGATCTGAAAAATTTGGGAATTATTGATGAAATTATTCCTGAACCTTTGGGTGGCGCACATTCTGACCCATTAACAGCGGCTACTAATTTGAAACAAGCCTTGGTAGAAAACTTAGATAAACTGAACCGGTTTACCCCGGCTGAACGCCGCCAACTCCGTTATGATAAATTCCGTAATATCGGTGTTTTTACAGAGCTTGTTCACTGAAATACTTACAAGAGAGCTATTTCAGGGTGATCAGCCCCATAACATAATAATTGAGCGGCTGCTGCTGGTGAAGCTAAAAAAATTGAAGATAATGGCATAGAAACACAGTAATGCTATAATTGCCTATGGCTGTTTAAAGATTTTTAACAATCTTCTCAGCTATAGGCATTTGTATTTACTTGATTTTATAGATAGCTGTTGGCTCACAGCACTGGCAAAAAGTTGGCAAATATCATGAATTTTGAGCAAAAAAGACGGGCTTTGATTACTGGGGCTAGTAGCGGAATTGGGACAGCAACAGCTTTAGCTTATGCCAAAGCTGGGATAGATGTAGCATTAGTCAGCCGTTCTCAAGATAAGTTAGAGTCCGTAGCTAAAGCCGCACATTAAAAGTGGAAGGTGAAACCTTCTGTTTTCTAATTGGTGATTTCGTTATTTATCTCTATGAATGATAATTGACAACTGACAACAGACCACTGACAACGGACAACTGACGACTGACGACTGACGACTGACGACTGACGACTGACCACTGACCACTGACTAACTACTAAAATTTAATCATGACTATCGCTGGTTCAAACGGTTCTAATCGCTTTCAATCTCCCCTGATTCCTGATTTAGCAGAAACTATCAATGTTCGACCAGACCGCAACACTCACGGTGGTAAAGCAGCAGAAATACATCCACCGTCTGAGGAAACAATGGATGAAATGATGGCAGCTGTACGGACAATGCTAGTGGGAGTAGGGGAAGATCCTGAACGAGAGGGACTTCTGAAAACGCCCAAGCGTGTAGCTAAAGCTATGAAGTTTCTCACTAGTGGCTACAATGAATCCCTAGAAGACCTCATCAATGGTGCGATATTTGATGAAGGACATGATGAGATGGTATTAGTAAGAGATATTAACTTCTTTAGCTTGTGTGAACATCATATGTTGCCTTTTATGGGTAGGGCGCACGTTGCCTATATTCCTAATCAGAAGGTTGTGGGATTAAGTAAATTAGCGCGGATTGTTGAGATGTATTCTCGTAGATTGCAAGTCCAAGAAAGACTAACTCGACAAATTGCGGAAGCACTGCAAACAGTTCTCGAACCCAAAGGTGTTGCTGTGGTCATGGAAGCTAGTCATATGTGTATGGTTATGCGCGGGGTGCAAAAACCCGGTTCTTGGACAGTCACTAGTTCCATGGTGGGTGTATTCCAAGAGGAACAAAAAACTCGTGAGGAATTTTTCAACTTGATTCGTCACCAAGCATCCTTCTTTTAATGAAGAATGGGTAATGGGTAATAGGTAATGGGTAATGGGTAATAGGTAATAGGTAATGGGTAATAGGTAATAGGTAATGGGTAATGGGTAACAAGAATTTTCCCATTACCACTGACAACTAACTACTGACTACTGACTACTGACCAATGAGCAAGCCTTTCAAACAATAAAGCCACTTGATCTAAATTTTTGTCACCCGGTGAGCGTTCGACACCACTAGATAAATCAATACCATTGGGTTTAATCTGCGCTAAGGCAGTCAAAATATTATCTGGTGTGAGTCCTCCCGCTAAGAACCAAGGAAGACTGGGGCTAAATTCCTGATTTAACTTATGCCAATCTAAAGTTTGTCCTGTTCCTCCTAGTTGTTGTGGATGGTAGGCATCAAGTAGTAGAGTATCTACATAATCGGTATAATTTCCGGTGGTTTGTAGATGCTCTAAACTGCGGACTCGGAAAGCTTTGATAATTTCTACTTGGGGGAGAGATTGACGTAATTGATGGCAAAATTCTGGTGTTTCCTCTCCATGTAACTGCACACCAGTCAAACCAGATTCTGTAACTACTTGACTAATTTCCGAAATAGTGGTATTGGCAAAAACGCCGATTTTATCAATATTTTGGGGAATGGGAGTAATAGCAGTCTGAATTTGAGCTATAGTAACGTAACGAGGAGAATCAGGAACACAGATAAATCCTAGTGCAGTTGCACCCAGGGACGCTATGGCTATAGACTGCTGTGGTTGAGTAATGCCGCAAATTTTAACACGCATTTAATAGTGAAGCAAAGGCTTAATATCTGAAAAGTTACAAATAATCACAAATGTATATTAATTTAACTTAAAAACTTTTGCTTTGTCCGATGTAATTTTATAATTCTGTAATATTCATTTTTTCATTGAGGAGAACACACCTTCATGTCATCAATCTTATTAGCCGCAACATCTGTTCCTGTTACACCGGTGTGGAGTCCTACAGTAGGCATCATTATTAGCGCCAGCAGCGCAGTTGTGCTTTTATTCACTTTTGCCCTGAAATCTGCTAAAGTTGGACCTGGGATGCCTGTATTGCCTGTAAGTGTACCGGGATTCATTGGGGCAATGGCTTTTGGTCATGTAATTGGTATTGGTATTGTATTAGGACTGACTAATATTGGTCGCTTGTAGGTTGGATTAATATTTTTTGTCAGCAGCAATAGGTAATTAATTTACCTGTTGCTTTTTTTGGCAAGTTCTAGATATTCGACTTCTTAGAGAGGTGGGGTATCTGGGGCTTTTTTTTCGTTAGGACTTACGCAAGATTCATGGAATAACGAACCACTCCAGGCACAGAGGTCACGGAGAAATGAGGATTTGAGAGATATTTTGCGTAAGTCCTGTTCGTGATCAAATTTGGGAAATTGTCTATCCTAGAGTTATACCTACATTTCTGACTATCAAATAATTTCTGGAAATATCTAATAATGCAAACAAATTGGCAAATAGGTTCTTTATTTGGCATTCCTTTGTTTTTAGACCCCCTATGGTTTCTAATTTTGGGGTTAACAACTCTCAATTTTGGTTTAGCTTACCAACAATGGGGGACTGTCGCGGGTTGGGGTGCTGGTTTAATCATGGCACTGCTGTTATTTGTTTCGGTGTTGCTGCATGAATTAGGACATAGTTTGGTGGCACAATCCCAGGGAATTAAAGTTAATTCTATTACTTTATTTTTGTTTGGGGGAGTTGCGGCCATTGAGGAGGAATCGGAAACTCCAGGGCTGGCTTTTCAAGTAGCGATCGCAGGTCCTGCAGTAAGTGTTATTCTATTTTTTCTACTGCGTCTAATAGCGACTGTAATTCCTGATAATAACCCCCTGAATGAAATGACGGGAGATTTATCGAGAATTAACTTAGTTGTGGCTTTATTTAATTTAATTCCTGGTTTACCTTTAGATGGAGGACAGGTTTTAAAAGCCGCTTTATGGAAAATTACAGGAAACCGTTTTCAAGCAGTACATTGGGCTGCAAAGGCTGGACAAATTTTAGGTTACAGTGCGATCGCTTTAGGGTTTATTATTGATTTTTTGACTGGGGAATTTATCACGGGTTTATGGGTGATTTTGATTGGCTGGTTTGTAGTTCGCAATGCTAACAGTTATGACCGTTTAACTACATTACAAGAAACACTACTAAATCTAGTAGCGGCTGATAGTATGACTCGTAATTTTCGGGTTGTTGATGCTAATCAAACTTTGCGACAATTCGCTGATTTATATCTTTTAGAAACTACTGTACCTCAAGTTTATTTTGCTGCTGCTGATGGTCGTTATCGCGGTTTGGTTGGGATTAATGATTTGCGAAATACGGAAAGAAGTGAATGGGAAAATCAAACTTTACAAACTATTGTTCATCCATTAACAGCAATTCCAACTGTTATGGAATCTACTTCTTTAGCGGAGGTAATCAATAAACTAGAAGCTGAACAATTACCCTTAATTACTGTTATTTCTCCTGCTGATACTGTAGCTGGAATTATTGATAGGGGGGACATTGTTCAAGCATTAGCACAAAGGTTAAATTTACCTATTACTTCATCGGAAATCAAAAGAATTAAGGAAGAGGGTAATTTTCCTCCCGGTTTACAATTAGGGATGATAGCGAAATCTGTGGAAAAATGAAATTGTCTGCATCAGGATAACCAGGATTTAAGGATTTTCAGGATGAAATATCAAAAATTAAACGCAGATCAACGCAAATAAACGCAGATAATTTTGACATTTTCTCTTTGTTCTATTTTTGAAAAAAATTAGGTATTGTAGGGTGCGTCAGATTGCATAAATTATATCAATAAACTATCAATAAACAGATTTGTAATATCTGACTCACCAACCGTATCTTTTCATAAATCAAATATTATTCCTATATCCTGATTCTGACCAGAAAATGCTATGATCAAAATATAAATACTCCATGACTATATCAATTTTTCAACCATGTCTAGACTCCTCGTTACTCAATACCAAGCGGAAGTAGAAAAAATCATTCAATATGGTGGTTCTCGCAAAGAAACATCCATTCGCGTCGCTTTCGAAAATCTGTTAAATGAATATTGTAAACCCCGTGATTTTCTGCTCATTCCCGAACTAGATTACAAACTACCAAATGGGAAAATTGTTTATCCCGACGGGACAATCAAAGACGCTTTGCGTTTAGATTGGGGTTACTGGGAAAGTAAAGACCAATACGACAAATTAGACGAAGAAATAGAAAAAAAATTAAATAAAGGTTATCCCGATAGTAATATACTATTTGAAGACTCTCAAACTGCGGTTTTAATTCAATCTGGACAAGAAACCCAGCGCGTTCTTATGCGCGATGCTGACGCGGTAGATAGTATTATTAATAACTTTATTAATTATGTCCGTCCTGAAGTACGGGACTTTCGGGAAGCAATAGATACATTTAGGCAGGACTTGCCCATTATCTTAGATTCTCTCAGAAAGTTGATAAAATGTCAAGAAGGTAATAATATATTATTTGAAAACGCCAGAGATAAGTTTTTTAATATTTGTCAAAAGTCCATAAATCCTGAAATTACCTTATTAGATATTCAGGAAATGATCATCCAACATAT
>NZ_JACJSB010000043.1 GCF_014697585.1 Dolichospermum sp. FACHB-1091
AGTTTACCACCGGAAATAGTCCAACTTACTAATCTCCAAACTCTCGACATTTCTTTTAATCAAATCAGCAGTTTACCACCGGAAATAGTCCAACTTACTAATCTCCAAACTCTTGATTTACGTAATAATCCAGTTCCTATTCCCCCAGAAATTTTAGGACCAAAGGAATGGTATGAAAATCCAGGTAATATTCAAGAAATCCTCGACTTCTATTTTCGGGTACAAGATCCACAAGCAACAGAACCTTTATATGAAGCAAAATTATTGATTATTGGTGAAGGAGGTGCAGGTAAAACCTCTCTAGCCAAAAAAATTGAAGATGAAAAATACCAACTGAAATCAGATGAAAAATCAACAGAAGGTATTGATGTCATTCAATGGAAATTCCACCTAGATCATGGTCAAGAATTTCGCGTTAATATTTGGGATTTTGGTGGACAAGAAATCTATAAGGAAACCCACCAATTTTTTCTAACTTCCCGTTCTCTTTATGCTTTAGTTGCAGATGATCGTAAAGAAAATACGGATTTTTATTATTGGCTAAAAGTTGTTGAATTATTGAGTGATAATAGCCCAGTTTTTATTATTAAGAATGAAAAAGATAACCGTCAATGCGAAGTTAATGAACGTGAATTGCGCGGGGAATTTCTGAATCTCAAAGAATTTTTACCAACTAATTTAGCTGACAATAGGGGTTTAACAGAAATTAAAAACAACATTCAGCAATATATTAAGCAACTTCCTCATGTTGGTGAACCTTTGCCAAAAATCTGGGTAAGAGTCCGTTTTGCTTTAGAAAATAATCCTCGTAACTATATTAGTTTTACAGAATATTGTGATTTTTGTAGACTCAATAATTTAAGAGATAGTCAAGATATGAAGCGCCTAAGTCAGTATTTACATGATCTTGGTGTTTGCTTACATTTCCAAAAAGATCCTATACTAAAACACTGGGTTATTCTCAAACCTGAATGGGGAACTACAGCAGTTTATAAAGTGCTGGATAATAAAAATGTGGTTAAAAATTTAGGATGTTTTACCCAAGAAAATCTGGCAGAAATTTGGGAAGATGAAGAATATAAAGACATGAGAGATGAACTGCTACAATTGATGATGCGGTTTAAACTATGTTATCCACTTTCCGGTCAATATATTGCACCTCAATTACTCGATATCAACCAACCCGAATACACCTGGAATCCAAATAATAATTTAATTTTAAGCTACAAATACGACTTTTTGCCCAAAGGTATTATTACCCGTTTTATTGTAGAAATACACCCTTGGATTGAAGAACAAAAACAAGTTTGGAGAAGTGGTGTCATTATCAACAAGAATCAAACTCGCGCTGAAATAATTCAAAACTACAATCAAAAGGAAATTAAAATCCGTGTAGAAGGAAATCGTAAAAAAGAATTACTGACTATCATTACCCACGAACTGGAAAAAATCCATAGTTCTTTTGAGCGTTTGCGGTATGATACTCTTGTTCCTTGTAACTGCACAAAATGTATAGGAAGTCAGACACCCCATACTTATAATTTAGAATCATTACGTAAGCGTTTGGATGCTGGTCGTTATCAAATTGAGTGTGATAGGAGTTATGAAATGGTTAATGTTCGGAGGTTAATTGATGATGTAAACTTATCAACTCTAGAATCAAATCAAGACCCAGTTTTACCATTACAAAGTGAACTTGACAGGGATAAAGAACGATCATATAATAGTGTAAATATTGTGATTAATAACAAACCAATTCAGAGTAATTCTATGTCAGAATCTTATCAATCTAAATATCACCAAACAGGACCTACCCAATTTGTAGACACAGCCCAATCTGGTAGTAATGTAACATTTAATCAAACTAATTACACACCAGAACAAAAACCGAATTTAGCAGACGCAGCAGCAGAAATTCAACAACTACTTAATCAATTATCTAAAACCAATCCCACAGCAACAAACCAAGAAATTACAAACACCATTGAACAGGAAATTAAAAGCAACCCCAAGTTAAAAGATAGATTAATAGCTGCACTTAAAGCTGGTGGTTTAGAAGCATTAAAAACAATATTTAATCATCCTGCTTTTACCATTCCTGCGGAAACTATCAAAGGATTTATAGAAGCAGAATAAATCACTCTTTATTTCTTCGCGTCTTAACTCCTTTGCGACTTGGCGCGAAAATCATCTTTAAAAATGAAACGCCTAACTTTTAAATGGTAGTCCTCTTACCTCAGATAATATCTCTTGTACAGCTTGGTAAGCCTCACTAATTGACAGTTCACCTTTTTCTACAAGTTCCATTAATATTTGAGCATCTTCAGGACTAATCAGATTCAGCTTTAATGGCTCTTTTAGGAAACTATAAAACTTATTTTTGTCATTGTCCCCAATGGTAGATTTTCTTTCCTCAGTTTCCATTTCCCGTAGCTTCTCTTTTAACTGTCTGAGTATTTCTTCTCGCTGACCTTGCTGATGTGTTCCATCTACGAGAAACCTCTTGACACCAAAAAGTGCTGCTCCTCCTAATGCTGCTGCTCCAGCAATTACTCCTATAGGCGCTGCAACTGGTACGGTAATTAATCCAAAGAGAATAGGGACTGCTGTGCCACCAAAAGCAAATGCTGCTGCACCCGCACCAACAGCACCAACACCAATAGCACCAATATCTGTTAAAAAATTAATTCGATCATCAGGATTGTTTTCTATCTGCTCAATTGCTTTCAGTAATTCTTCTTTACTAAGTTTCTTGTTTGTCATAAAAGCCTCCAGTTGAAACCAGTTTAAATCGTTGAATATTATCTGAATATTATTTGCATATTTATTGGCATATTTGAGTAAATTTAGGTAAAAGCGACTTCATGAGCAACCGCACTGAAAACATCAGTCAGCAGTTGGAAAAACTCACGTGCAACTTCAACAATATTTGCTCCTACACCTGTAAATTGTTTATCAAGTATATGCCCTACAACTGCTCCAGTGGTGACAATACCTATTCCTAAAGCTCTAGCCACAGGTTCTAGGAATTGACCTAAAAATGGAATCGAAACAGTTAAACTGTATATAGCACAGGCAACAACAGCACATATTCCAGCACCAGCAACTAATAAGGGGTGTGCTTTGACAAACTCGAAAATTTTTATCAGTACCACCTTGCCTATAGAAACAACTTTTTTACCAACTCTGATAGTATTGCGAATCAGCTGGTGTAATCTCGTTGCAACCTCTTGAGGTAAACCGATCTCTTGCAGCCATAAGTATAAATCCATGCTTGAAGTTGCCTCTGCTTCTGCATTCCAGAGGGTCATTTTTAACTTAGCCTGTCCTATAGTCATCTTTCCAGCTTGCATAAGTATTTTTCCGGTAATTGTCTTAAAAATGTTTTAAATGCTCTAAATATTTGTATAATAGGGTAACACATTTTATTTAAAAGTCACAACCGTATTAATACTGTTATTTGACAGTTTTTAACTACAAATAAATAGGAATTTCAAGCGATGAAGACAGAAACAGATTATCACCTCACCTATCAACCATTCCCCAATTCCTGAGCGCGTTCTTTCGAGGCTTTAACAGCTTCCATGACAGCGGAACGAAAGCTGGCCTTTTCCAACGCGCTAACACCAGCAATAGTCGTACCCCCAGGGCTGGTAACTCTGTCTTTGAGTTCAGCGGGATGGATTTTGGTTTCTTGTAAAAGTTTAGCTGTTCCTAAGACTGTTTGTATAGCTAGTTGTTGTGCCATTGCTCTAGTTAAACCCACAGCAACACCACCATCAGCTAAAGCCTCGATCATCAATGCCACATAAGCAGGTCCACTCCCAGACAAGCCTGTAACTGCATTCATCAAGGTTTCGGGAACTTCCACCACTTCCCCCACAGCGGCAAAAATCTTTTCTGCTACTTGTTTATGACTAGCGTAAGTGTAAGCACCTAAAGAAATCGCCGTTATTCCCGCGCCTACTGTGGCGGGAGTGTTAGGCATAGAGCGAATTATCGGGAATTGGCTAAAGGCTGCTTCCAATTGTTTTAAATTTACACCCGCCAGTATAGAAATGATTACAGGTGAATTTTCTGTCGGGAGAATATGTGCTAATTCCTGAGCTACAGTAGTAAATATCTGGGGTTTGACTGCCAACATAACAGCTTCCTGTGCTTCCCCTAAAACCAGACTATTATCTGTAGTTACAGATATTCCATATTTTTGTTCTAAATAGCTGCGGCGTTCCCCTTGGGGTTCGCTGACTATAATTTCTGATGGTTGATAAGTACCAATTGCAATAAGGCGGGATAATAGGGCTTCTGCCATTACCCCACCACCAATTAAGCCAAATTTTATATTCATTGTCATTAGTCACTAACTAGTGGTCAATTCTTAATAGTTAATCATCCTTGTTTACGAAACGCTAGGGCGCATACAATTAATTGGGGATTTAAAACTATGGACTAATGACCAATTTAGCACTACTGTGCCATCCGCGTGGGTTCATTTCCCCAAGCTGACGTTGCTGTAGCTGCGGGACGGGCAGGACGGGCTTGGTTGATAGGTACTTCATGTACTAAACCACCTTGGGTGCTAACTTGTACGCAACTGGGGGTAAATAAGAAGATGCTTTCACCAATTCGCTCTTGATGTCCGTCTAAGGCATAAGTACCACCAGCAACAAAGTCAACTGCTCGTTGAGCTTGATCGGGGTCCATAATGGTCAAGTTTAATACTACTGATTTGCGTTCGCGTAAGGCCTGAATTGCCTGGGGCATTTCTTCAAATGTCCGAGGTTCTAAAACTAGAACTTCAGATATTCCATTAATTGCGCCCGGCATACCAATAACATTACTCATAGGCTTGGATACTGTTGGTGCTATTTCATCTGTATTTGTCGGTGGATTTTGCCAACGTCGAGGAGGAGTAGTTTCCTGTGGGGTTGACTGGGCATTGCCTTGTTGATAGACATTCTGATAATTATCGCCGGATTCGGCTTCTTCTTCGTAGTATTCGTATTCTACCTGCTCATTCAAACCGACAAAATCCCTGAGTTTAGAAAATATATTGGCCATGTTGTACACTCCCGGATGAAAATTACCCTAATTTTCCTGGCTATTAAGTTGCATTTCGGCTACTTTTAGTCAGTATTCGTAACTATAGTAGATGCTTGACGTATCACTTGTACTACTTATTTTATTTTTTAGTACAAATGATCGATTATCAACAGATATTGATGTTAATGCCTGTACATTAACGAATCTGTAACAATGAGTTAAGATTATAGCCTAATGATAATTAAAAATAAAGGTGGTCAGACCCCTGTTGTAATTAAGCATTACTTATGAGATTATTATATTTTTTGACAATTATCAATACTTAGAGAATATACAGCACGTTTAGCTTGAGTGAGGTACACCTTATGCGGGCAAGATGCCCGCACCACAAGAGTTTAATCATTGATATCTGTACTTCATAATAGCGGGAACTGCTGTAAATTATTAGAGGATTGTCCATGGGTTCTACATAAACACAGCCATGGCCATATCTAAGAACGTTGACCAAACAATATTGTCCCTAATCTTACCATGGTTGCCCCTGCTTCTACTGCCAATTGGTAATCTCCAGACATACCCATTGATAACTGCTGCATTGTAATATTTGACCAATTTTGTGATTGGATTGTTTGGGCTAATTTGTATGTACTATGAAAAACATTCAAGATTTCTCCAGCCTCCAACCCTAGAGGCGGAATTGTCATCAAACCTTGAATTTGTAAATTTTGACATTGATTGAGTGCTTCCAAATCAGCAAATAATTCTGGAACCATCCAACCAGATTTATTCGCATCGGGGAGAATTTTGACTTGTAAGCATACCTTTGGGGTCACTCCCAATTCTTGCGCTAGAGTATTTAAGCGTTGTGCTAGTGCTAAATTATCTACGGAGTGAATCCACTGAAATAGTTCTAAGGCTTTTTTAGCCTTATTACTTTGTAGATGTCCTATAAAGTGCCAGGTAATATCCGATAGATCTTGTAACTCGGCTTGTTTACTGGCAGCTTCTTGGATGCGACTTTCGGCAAAATCACGAATTCCTGCGGTGTATGCTTGCCGCATAAATTCAGTAGACACTCTTTTTGTCACAGCAATCAACCTCACTGTAGGGGGTAGTGAGGAGTGAATATTAGCAAGGCGATCGCTAATGGAATTAGTCATTGGAACGTGCGTTGGAAAACACCTTGAAGTTGATCATACTCTTGGGAGTTACCACTGCGGCGCAAAATACGTAAACGATTTTCCAGCATCATTCTAGCTTCAGTGCGGCCAATGGGCTGAAATTTCAGGACTTTAAGTTCACTTGTTACCAGAAAAAATAAGCGTTGAGCATAGAGTGTGGTAAACAGATCCTGGTTCTCATCAACCATACTGATCCTATAGAGCAAACCCCAAGTTGGATGATTTAGGTAAGTTTCTGAGTTTTCTGGATTCATTTCCTAGTCAAGGTTGGGAGTATATAGGGTGTTTTGCAATTAACTAACATTCAGAGGATAGTACGTCCCTTCCGCCAAAATTTTCGTTGACAATGGGAAAATAACTATTTTATTACAATTTCCCACAGCTAACAATACTTTTTTGTATTGGATCATAACCTAAATTGATGCGGTATTGCCATGGCTGCCTCCATCGTGCCACAATTCTCCCTTAATGGCGCAAAGATGGACATTTACCCAGCCGGCATATAGCAGGAGTCAGGAATAAAAAAAATGCCAGAAGAAAGAAGAAAGAAATTTTTCCCCTATTCCCCTGACTTTTCCCTGTCACCGATTTTTAAGAGAGGGGTAATTTTTACCACCTAATTCAATTTGTCCAGTCACACACCCAGCTTTTAACCTAGTTATTAAATACTCTAAATCATCGGCAATAAAATTTGTACCATGATCTGGTTCTACTAAGCTAATTAATTTGATATTATGGATAATTTGATTGCCTAAATTAGCAATTCCTAAAAAGTTTAAAACTCCTGATTCATAAGTTCCACAAGGTACAGCAGGATTATTCATCCCCACACAATATTCATTGTCTTGAAACCAATCAAAATGAGGATAACCATGAAAGTGAACTATAGGCGCACCATTTTTAATTAATTCTGGTGTGTATAAAGCTGCCGCTAGACTAATAGCTAACATCACATAGATATCATAGGAAGGTTTAATATCTGCGTTTTTTGATTGATTTCCTAATGGTAATTGTAAATGTAATTTGTCTTTTAAGCCAATGCGAAGAACATCAGAATCAATATTTAAAGCTGTTTTATTTGCGCCAGACCGAGAACTAACTAGCCAAATATCAGGTATTTGTTTAAATCTATTTTCTGCCTTAATATTTAGTTTTAGATAACGTCTACCTTGTTGATTTTGACGAAGTTCATAAATACTAAATCCGGGTACAGGTAATAAGTTTTCCCATTCGTCAATAGTGATTTCTGGTTTACCTACATAATGAGGAGGTTCAGCATAAGCTACAAAACCATAAGATACTCCTGTTCTACCATTAACGATCACATTGACAATATCTCTATGGGATTTTCTGTTAATAACTTGGTCTAATTTAAACCCCGCTGGAAATAAACCTGTAGATGCTAATTCTTCACCCATTTTCACCAATTTATGAGCATAAGCTGATAAATGAGGATTATATTCTCCCAGTTGAAAACGGTTAATTAATAGAGGAGTAATAGGGACAAATATCTTAGGAATCAGAGATTTTAAGGCAAAATCCTCAACTTCATCCTGATCAAAGTTAGAATCTGAGAGATTCATATTCAGAATAGAAAATTTTTCATGGGATATACCAATAACAATTTCTGAAAAAGTTTTCACTAGTGTATTTATCCCCATGGGAATTTTTTCTGTATAAGGTGTAGTTGGGTTAACAAATTTATCATCTATATCAGTCAAGATTACCACTTGTGTATTTGTAGGATCTTCAACATATTTAGCTGCGTGATCTTCAGCCCAACTACTCAATTTAGCGATTTGTACAACAGACATTTGTTGTTTTTCCTTTAGCCATGTATAAGATAATTTATACCAACTTTCAGCGATAATTATGCCTAATTTTCTTAACCATGAATTTGGTCTTTCCACGTCCACAATAGCATCAATATCTGCTCTAACTACCTGCATTTTTAAAGATTGATTCCAGTTAATAATAGGGATTTTAATAGTATGTCGTAATTCCATTGTGGCTTCTTTCCAGGGAATTACTGTCACACCATGCCTTTGCAAGTAGAAAATTAATTCTTGACGAAATCTAATAATAGCTTTATTTTGATAATAATCAGGCAAAGGTCTAAAAGTAACCTTCAAGTTTTCAGCCATGAATTTAGGATTAATAATTGGAGGTTGGTATCCAATGGGTGATTCTCCAGAAAAACCACCAATTAACTTACCAATAGTCGGTAAACTAATTCCCTGAATTAAACTTTGATTAGTATAGTTATCTGTAACATTCATTTCCTGAATTAATGCTAAAATATCTGCTTTATATCTAGCTATTTCTAATTGTATTTCTGGAGTAATTACACCTTGGGGAGAACGAATATTAAGTTTGCTATTTTCTGCCCAAAATAATACACCTTTTTGAGTGAGTTTGGCTAAAATTTCTGCTGCATTCATAACAAAATTTCTCGTATTTAAAAACAACAATTTAGGAAAGAGGACACCTGGCTGATAGGATTTTCCTAATCTAGCGAAGTGTCCCAATAATCAAGGAGGAAAAACTAGATTGTCAGTAATTAAACAGAATATGTAGGGATTATATCTGGATAATTTCTGACTGTAAATTTTCTAATTCTTCAGATAGTCTGATAGAAAGTTCTTGAATGGTGGGATAATACCAAAGGTGAATAAGAGATAATTTGCATCCCAAAAACTTTTCGGCCTTACTAGCGATAATTATAGTTTGTGCTGAGTCTAAGCCGTAACTATCTAAAGGTTGACGAATATCTATTTCTTCTGGGTTAACTGCCAATAAAGAGGAAATTTCGGAAACTAACCAAGCTTGGATTTTAGCTGTGTTATCTTGGTTTTTAAATAGATAAGTGGATAAATTATTATTCATTTTATTATCCATTTATGCACCTCCTATTATTAAAGAATGAGAGGAGATTTTCATCATATCTGATATACAATCATCTACAATTTTTTCCATAGTTTGACGATTAATTGCAGGTTGAGAAAACACAAAATTTAAGGTCATTTTTTCCTGAAAAGTAGCAGCATGAACAATAAACATTCCTGCATATAAAGCATGAGAACCAACAAAACTGATTTCTTCTAGTTCTAATTCACCATAAACACGGGGAATATTGACTTTACCAACATTAGAAACTGAGATTGTAGCAGATACTTGATTGGGGAAGAGCAAAGAAAAATTTATCAGGTGTTTAGCGAGAAATATCATGTTAAATATCTCTCCTTGATTTATTTTTTTATTTAAATCATTTTTGATTTTCCGTGCTAATTCCCAAATAGATATATTATTCTTAATTCTATAAAATCCCATCAAAGATGTTGCTAAAACTGTCATATTTTCTGCATTAATTCTAGGTTTTAACCTTTGTCTCAAATCAATATATGATAAACAACTAACTTTAATATGATCTTCATAGCTTTTATTAATTTGTTTGGAGACTGTTAACATTAGTGTCGCACATAAAGCACTTTGTACTGTAGTATTTTCTTGTCTGCATTTTTGAATAAACTTTTGGCTTGATTCTTCGCTAAGTTGTCTATGAATAATTTCACAACGACGCTGAGAAATGGGAACATAGTTTTCTACTTTTAATGTTTTTGGAGGATTCAAGTATTTTTGAAGTGCGATATTTAATAATAAAGCAATTCTAGATAGTTTGTTTTTAAAACTATTTGTCCATGCAGGTAATAGTTTTTCAATGGGTGGGATATGTTCTAAAGTATTAACTACTGGAATAGATTGACCTTCAGTGATTTCTTGACAATAGGTTAAAATTTCTGAGTGAAGTTGGATGCTTGATAACCCGTCAGTAATAGCATGATGTGTAGTTGTAATCAGATAATTGATATTTGGCTGATTTAATACTTTTACAAGTACAACTCTTAGCAGATATTTACTACTATCAATTACTTGATTCATTTCTGCATTAACGACCGCTTCCCATTCCTGAATTTCTACAATATTAACAAATCTTAAAGGAAGTTTTCCTGTAACTGCGGACTGAAAATAGTAGGAATTATCAGAATTAATAATGTGAGAATTAAGGACAGGATGACGATATTGAATAATATCTAAAGACTGTCTAAGAACTGTTGCTTGAATATTTCCCTGAATACGACTAATAGTAACTAAGTTCCATGTTTTAGCTCGTTGATTCAGGATTTCCATTGTTTGTTCTAGCGGTCCCAATTTCCTATTTATAGCCATATTTATCACCTTTTTATAAATAAGAAATATCAAAGTAGTTGCTAGTGAGGGATTTATCCCTCATTTATAGCACTAAAGAGCTAACTACAAACTTGGTTGTTTATTTAAGTTAGATACTGGATGATATTGACTAAATTCTTCTGGTATTTGTAAACCTTGAATTTTCAAATTTTGAATGCGATATAAATAAGCTGCACCCGTCATAATTTGATCGGCTATATCAACTACTTGACGATTATTAATATCTGCTAAATAAGAACCACGCACCCAATTATTAAAACTTCCCATTGCTGGTCCACACCAAATTTGATAGTCAATTTCTCGACCTTTTTCTCCAGTATTAGACCACCGAGAAGATAGTCCTAAATACCAGCGAAATATTAATGCCATTTTTACTTTAGGATTATTAGCTGCTTTGCTTAATTTTTCCGGGTGATGTTGAGATAAATAAGTAGATGTTTCTTGCCAAATTTCGGAAATTGTTTTTCGCAGAATTTGTTTTTCTAATTTTTCTATTTCATCTGAGGGAATTTCTGCAATTGAATTATAGTTTTTGTATAATTCCCATAGTTTTTGAGCGCGGAGGGGAAAGAAAGTTCCTTTTTTAAGAACTTGTAATTTTACTCCCATTTCAAACATATCAGCCGCTGGAGCCATCATTACATCTGTCATTTCTGCTTCAGCTAATAACTTTTTTGTATATTCAGAAGTACCAGCTTCAATACATGATTGATTAATAGAACCGGTGACAATATAAGCAGCACCCATCATTAAAGCTGCTAATGCTGATTGGGGTGTGGAAATACCACCAGCTACACCAATTCTTACGGGTTTTTCATAATTATATTGACGCTGAATTTCATCTCTTAATTCTAAGATAGAAGGTAATAAACAAATCAAAGGACGATTATCTGTATGTCCTCCTGAATCTGCTTCTACAGTAATATCATCAGCCATAGGAATTTTAGCTGCCAGATTAGCTTGTAATTCGCTAATTAATCCTTGTTCAACTAATTGTTTCAGAATTTTTGTAGGTGCAGGTTTGAGGAACTTAGTAGCAACTTCTCGACGGGAAATTTTGGCGATAATTTTATTGTTAATTTCAATTTCATTAGCTGAATTTAAACTCAGTCCAGCAGACCGATAGTAAACTATATTATCACTCAAATCTAAGAATGCAGAGGCTTCAATTATTCTGATTTGATGCTGTAAATACAAATCAATTAAACGACCTTCAATAGCAGGTTCACTGGGACTATGAAGTAAGTTAAAAGCATAGGATTTGTTATGTAAAACTTGTTTAATTTTATGAATTGCTGTTTCTACACGATTAGGAGATAAACCTCCTGCACCAAAGGAACTTAAAATGTTAGCTTTTCCCAAAGCAATTACCATTTCTTCTGATGCAATACCCTGAGCCATTGCACCAGTCATGTATGCGTATTTTACGCCATAAAACTCTAGAAAGCTTGGATCACCTAATTGATGAAACCCGATAGCAGGAACAGTTAAAAGCATTTCTAATTGCTTAGTTTTACCATTAGCACTATAGGATAAACTTCCTACATTACTAATACCAATTTGTCCTTCTTTATTGAGAATATAACAAGGATAATCTAAATTCATCAGTTTGTTTTTAATATTTTCTGCATCGAAAGATACCGTATTTAAATCGCCTTGCCATCTTTGATAATTGTTGTTCATTGAAGGGGAAAATTTGAGTCTTTGATGATATTTGTTCAACATAATTTTGATTAACTTGAATATTAGGTTTTAAAAACACAGATGAACGCAGATAAACGCCGATAAATTAATGGATTTTATAATTCTGTGCAGCCTAAAATCTAATTGATATTAGAGTCCTATTTCAAATTAAAAAAATCTATATTTTTATTTTTCTTTTCTTGTTTGTATGACCATTTTTTTGTATAAATCTAATTGCTGCTGGAGAAATATACTAAGTTCTTGAAGTGATCTTTGCCGAGATTGTAATAAAAAGCTGTGTGCTTTAGCCAAACGCAGATTATTATCATTTAAACCTTGATAATTAGGGAGAGATTTAATACTGCGTTCATAATTAAATAAGGAAGTATCTGGCAAAGATGATTGATTCTTGTAAGCAATTTCTTGTTCAAATTTGATATTGGGTAAGGAATATAAAGGTGATAAGTCTAACTCAACTCGATGACTAAATAGTTTAGCTAATGCTTTAATAATAGAGGTGTGATCATCTGCACCTCTTTTATTTAGAGATACAGTTAGATGTTCTTGATGTTTGAGAATTTCGCTAATCCAACGGCTACAGTTACTACCAACACCGACTTCAATAAAGATTCTGATATGATCATTATAAACATGATTAACTAAGCGAGGAAAATCAAGTTGTTGACAGAGGGCTTTGGCGATATTTTTGCCGATTAAATGACCATCAATTTTCATGGGTGCATATTCAGCAGCAGAATAGAAAATTGTGTTTGAATCTGTTTGAGTTGGTAAGGTATTAACTTTAACTAATTCATCATATTCAGATTGCATTGCTTCACAATGAATTACATGATTAATTGATGTAGGAAAAGCGTCACATTTTAAAGTTTCAATCACTCTTTGACAAGCCTGATTTTCACCAGCAATAACTACTTCTTCCGGTGTATTAATTAAAGTTATATAAACTTGTTGTTCATTTTTTAAAACTTCTTTTACTTGAGAATATGCACAGATTAAAATGTAGCTACTCCAAAATTCTTCCCCTTTATTTTCATCAATTAAAGGTAATCCCCAATGTTGACGAACTGCATTTTTAGGACCTGATAGCCGGGTTTTAAATAAAGGTGATGAGTGCAAATAATCACTGGTACTTTTAAAGCTAGTCCAGATACCTTGGGCTAACATCATACTGGTTTCACCAAGGCTATATCCGAAAGCATAAGGTGATTGAATCTGGAAATATTTTTTCAAAATTGCTGTCATTAATCCAGCGAAACCAACTTCTGATTCCAGCATAGAAACTGGATCATTTATTAATGTTTGTTCTATAGTTTCTAGTTGTCTTTTTGATAGTTTATTAATGCTACGAGGATAGAGAATTTTTTCAATGTTAGCGACTCGATTATAAACACTTTTAATGACAATATCATTATGTAATTGGGGAAAAAGACGGAAAATATTTCTGCCTATTCCTATATAAGAAGTAAAAGAACCAGGATAAACAAAGGCAACATGGCCTTTTTTTCCTTGGGGATTAATTGTAAAATAACTACCAAGGGGAGTTTGCCAATCTTTACCAGTATTGAAAGCAATATTTACTCCCTGAATTGCCCTTTCAATTTCTCGTTTTAATTCCTCTGGATGTCGTGATAGAATTGCTAAAGCATAGGTTGATTTTTGATATCGCTGATATTTTTGGAAATAATTACTAGCCAGTTGAGATAGGCAAGAAATACCTGTAATATTTTCTTGAAGTGCGGTAATTTGTGTTAATAAAGAAGCAGGATCATCTCCTGCGATAGTAAATAAATAATAAGGCATTTGTTCCAAATATTTACTATTACGTTCTATCTGGCTGATTTCTTCTGACAAAATTAAATGTCCATAAGTATTATCTTGATTATCTTGATTATCTTCTTCCGTAATATTTACCGCAGCTATTCTTTTAGTCGTATCAGATTCTAAAAACCAAGGTTTTGATTCTACTGCTACATAAAAAGGGCTTCCCTGCCAAATTTCTGGCTGTTTAGGATTTGACCAGTGGGGAACACCAGGAATATAACGATGATATAGACAAAGCGCAGTTTTGATCAGACTAAATATACCAGCAGTGGCTTGTGTATTGCCAATATTTGCTTTAACGCTACCCATAGCACAACTGAGATTTTCTTTTCCTGTCTGATAAGCTGATATTAAACCTTGAATTTCCGCCGTATCTGCGTTAGAAATCCCACTAGCAACAACTTCTAAATAACCAATATCTGCGGCTTTAATATCTGCTATTTGAAACGCTTCCTGACAAACTTGAGTAACAATTTCTGGGTGATTTGGAGAATGTTTCACTACACTCAAACCATCAATAACTGCATAGATACGATGATTTTGTTGTTTAGCTGTTTCATGTAATTGAAATACAACTGCGGCTACACCTGCTGTTTTAATTATATCTTTCGCATTTTCATCATAACTAAAAGTATATACACCTCCATTAACTTCCCTTGGGTAATTTCTATCTATTCCGACAATTAAAACAGCTTCAACTTGTTGATTACTTAATAATTGTTGACTTATATTTAAAGCTGACAAAAGCGATTTTTCTGCGGATAAAAATACTAATTCCGCCGAAATATAACTAGCTAAGGTGTCCGAATTTTCTAAAGGAGAAATAATAATTAAGCCTATTTTTGTTTCCGGTTTAATTTGAGCATTTTTAAGAGCAGAATTGATCACTTCTCGACTTAATGGACTTTGCTGATAATCTGAAGATGTAACTGCATCTTGCTTAGTTTCATAAATCAGTCTTTCAAATTTATTTAATGTTGATGAATTACTAACAAAACAATCCATACCGACAATTGCTAACTTGGGATTTTGTGCAATTAATTCCATGATCATTCTCCAGATTTTAGAATTTAATTCTCTGCGTGAAAAATATCTAATATTTTGCTATTTGTCTAGGTAAAATTGTTCCTTTTGCACCAATCATGCGATTATAAATTTGTCCTTGACGATTATAGGTAATCACATCTGTAATTACCGAAGATTCTGTTTTTGATTTCACCTCACAAGTAACATAAAATGTTTCACCAAAAGGCACTTTTGCAAATTGTTCAAAGTTGTTAATTTCTGATGGTAAACAGCCAACTTGATGAAAATGTTGAGTCCAAATCCAGAGAGAATGAATCTGGACATCTGCTATATAGGGATTAAATGTTTGAACTAGAAATTGTCCTTGTTCTTCTACCGTTGGTTCTGATAAAAAGCATTCAATTGTTATCTGACTAAGACTAGTATTTAAAACTGATTTTACACCTTGAAAAGTGACTCCATGAAATAAGCTAGAAGTATTTACTTGATACAATTCTTGATGATTTTTGAGTAGATTTTGATCCTGATTAAAGTTCAGGTTTTCATAATTTGGAACTGGAGGAATTTCTCGTTTGAGAATTAAATTCGTGCTAAAATGATAACGGATTTTTTTATCTGGCGTTTGACTACTAATTTTAGCAGCAAGTTCTATTTCTTGATTTTCATGTTTCGCAAGTTCTTGAATTTCTAAAACATATTCATTTGCTAAAGTTTCATCAAAAACTATGCCCTTTAAAACTTTGAAATTTGAAGCAATAAAAGCTGTAAAACCGGGATATATTTGTTCACAAGCATTTGTCATCCATGACAAACCACAGGTAGCAGGAAGTACAGGAAAACCAGCGATAATATGATCCTGTAAAAATGGGTTTTCTGCTAATGTTAATTGGCGTTTAATGCGATAGGTTTTTAAATCATTAGATAAGGTCAAAGGAACATAAAATAAAGGACTACCAATCACTAATTGAACTGTATTTTGATCAGAGTTTGTTAATTCGTCAATTAATATTTGTGTTCCTGTTTCTATGGGAATTACCTCAATTTCTCTTTCTGCAAAGGCTTTTTTTAATTCTGGTGATACCATACCACTTTCCCAAGGTCCCCAGTTGATAGCCATGACATGACAATTAGGGTAATTATGTTTAATTAAATGGGCAGATTTGTTGAGTATTTCATTGGCTATGGCATAATCTGATTGTCCCACATTGCCATAAAATCCGACTACGGAAGAGAACAAAACTAAATATTGTAATTGACTTGCTGGTACACATCTTAAAAGATTTTCTAAACCTTGAATTTTAGCTGCATAAACATTTTCAAAATCCTGAATTGATTTCTTTTCAATGCGTTTATCAGCTAAGTTTCCTGCACCATGAATAATACCAGTTATCGCCCCAAAACGTTCAATTACATCTGCCAATTTTGATTCTAATAATACTTTATCGGTAATATCTACACTCAGATATTCCGCTTGTCCTCCTGCTTTTTGAATAGCTTTGAGAGTATTTTGAATTTCTCGCTGTGAGGAAATAAGTTGATACTTTTTTTGTACCATTATTGGTGTGGGCTTTTCTCCTTGGGCTTGGAAATTTTCTAAAATTCGCTGTTTTAATTCCGCTTCATTTTCACAATTTTCTGCCCAAACTGGTTCAGGTTCTGTGCTGGAACGCCCCAAAAGAATAAATTTACATTGATATTTTTGAGCAATTTTAATTACACATTGGGCTGTGATTCCTTTTGCACCACCACTTACTAAAAATACTTGATCTTTGGTAATTTCTTTAGGAGAATTGGTGGTTACTAATGGGGTGAAATCTGCAATTAAGTTAACTCTACCTTTGCTGCTATAGCCTACTTCTTGAATTAACAAATTTGGATCATGAATTTCGGCGAGAATATGTTTAACAGATGTTTCTAAATCTAACTCTGGATTTAGGTCAATAGAACGACAAAATACATTTTCCCATTCTTGATTAACACTCTTAGTAAGTCCAAATAATCCTCCCGCAATAGCACTAAATTTATTGGTTTCTCCTAATCCAAATTCACCGTCTAAATGCGCCACGTTAATAAAACAACTGCGTCCTAATTTTACGGCTTCATTTAGTGGTTCTTTCAGATATTTAGCGATTAAAAAAACGTGGCAAAGAATAGATTTCTCTATGTCTAATGGTGTTAACGGGTGAAGGTGAATAAATGCAGCTACAGTACCATAATTATCATGAATTTGTTTTAACTGTTGTTGTAAAGTGTCTTCATTCCAATCATTTAAAACTACTCTATTGATTCCTTGATTAACATTTGATTCGACACCAGGAAAACTTAAAATCACTGTTTTCCAGCCTTTATCTGTCAAACTTTTTGCTAATCTCTCGGTAAGAAAAGAACCATTATCAGTTATTAATGCAATATGGTTATCAGCAAGAGAAAATTCTAAACTGTCAGGTGCGGAAAGTTGTTGTAGTTTTGCAATACTACGACGGATATTTGGCTGAGGTGTGGTTTTTGTTATCTCTACTATTTCTTCAGTTAATAACTTAGTAATTTTCTGGGCTTGCTGCTGCATATAACTAGCAATTTCGCCCAAATTTCTCAATTCTCCAATTTCTTCAGGGTTAGGTTTAGGTAAGTCGGGATATAGTTCTAATAAACTTCCTAAAATTTCTACTTTTTTGATGGAATCAATTCCCAAATCTGCTTCTATATCCATTGACAGTTCTAACATTTCTAGCGGATAACCTGTTTTTTCACTGACTATATTTAATAGGTTTTGACTCAGGGTGGCTTTATCTATGTTAATTGGAATTTCGGGAACTACGGTAAGAGTTTTTTCTGTGTTTTTGATGAATGGGATGATTTTTTCCTCACGCAGAAGCGCGGAGTCGCTGAGTATTTGAGGGGGATTTACATGATTAATAGCTGCTTTTTCTGAGGTTAGTAAATGAAAATGTTCTTGGAGAAGTTGAAAATAGTTTTGGGTATATTCCTGTTGATATTTGAGGTATTTTTCATGAATACGCAGAGTATCACCTTGATGATCATGAAATCGCATCATGTTACGTTCAGAACTGGAAATTATTAATTCTAGAATTTTAGCTTGATGTTCTGTAGTTTCACTATTTTCTAATAATGAATACTGTTGTTGCATTAATTGAGAAAAGGTTTTTGTGTATTCTGTTTGACTGTGCAATGACTGTTCATGAATGTGAATAATATCCCGTTGTTGTTGACTAAATTCTGTGATAAAATCTTCTAAGATATCAATAACTTTTTCATAATTTTGGGGCTGAATTTCTGCTTCTTCTAATTTTTCATTAAATGAAGTTACAGGCTTTTTGTTAACTGTTGGTTGAGGTGATACAAAGCTGATATGAGAACCATTTTCTAAGGCTTTTGCAAAGGCTTTTTGAGTTTTTTCGGTAATATTTGTACTATTTAATCTCACATTCAAAACTTTTTGTTGAGAAACTTCGGTAATTTTACTTGAGACTTGGTAAGGGTCTATGTTTTGCAAATATAATCCAGCTACTTGCAATTGAACTATAGCTTGTCGGAGAATTTTATCGCTATCTTGAGTATGATTTGCATTTACAGCTATCGCTATGTGGGGTTTATCACTTAAAATCTCTTTCACTAAATTTGTAAGGACATTTTTGGGACCAAATTCTACAAAACAATAACCACCAGCAGCATAAATGTTTTCAATTTCCTGCTGAAATAATACCTGATTTAACAATTGTTCCTTGAGAATCTTTTGGATAGAGTGGGGTTCTTGGGGATAACATTCACCCGTGATATTTGTATAAACGGGAATTTGGGGTTCGTTGAAATTTACTTTTTCAACAGCTTGGGCAAAAGGTTTTTGGGCATGAGATACTAATGGTGTATGAAATCCTGCGGAAACTCCTAATAAAAAAGTAGAAAATCCTTGATTTTTGAGAATTTCTTGTACTTGATTAATTTCATTTTTCTTCCCAGCTAATACTACTTGTTTCTGAGAATTTCTATTAGCAATAACTACTTGAGGGAAGTTTTTAATGACTTCCGTTATTTGACTAATATCTCCTTTAACAGCTAACATTCCTCCCGCATCAAAATTAGGATTTACAGGTGCAGCCATAGCTTGTCCTCTAGCTTTTGCTAAGAACAAATAATCCTCTTCACTTAATACTCCCGCAACCCACAAAGCTGTTAATTCACCGAAACTATGACCGGCAACAAAATCAGGTTTAAATCCAGCTTGTTGCAATATTTTATATAATCCCGCACTAAACACACCAATTGCCGGTTGTGCATATTCAGTTTTATGCAGTGTTTCTAACTGGATTTGTCTCTGTGCTTTATCAATAACTGGTGGTGGAAATACTACTGCTGATAAAGGTTGTAAACCGTCTTCACACAACAGACTATCTATATGCGTATATGTTTGCCGCAAACAAGGAAAATTCATTACCAACTCCCGCCCCATTTCTAAGTATTGTGAACCTTGTCCAGAAAACAAAGCCACCACTTTACCCGTCATATCTATCCCTTTTTGACGGTAGTAAATCCCTTGAGGATGTTCCCATGATTGGGCTTCAGGCTTCTGTTTTAGCCCTTCAATCGCAATTTCCAGTAATTCCTGACCTTGGGCTAAATCATTGGCTACAAAGCCAATTCTGGCGTAATTAAGAGGAATCTTGCCAATCTGAGAATCAGTAACTAATTGTTGATAGTATTTTTCTTTACTATCATCTTGTAGTTGTTGGTGGATTTGCTGACAACGAGATAACAAGGCTGAAGCGGTGGGGGCAAATAGTAGCAGGGATTGTGGAGTATGGTGTAAACGGTACGGGTGATGATGTTCATGTTCATATTCTTCTAAAACAACGTGATAATTTGTACCACCAAATCCAAAGGCACTGACTCCGGCCCTTCTCGGTTGGGTAGGATGACTTACCCAAGGTCTAGTCTCCGTATTTAAGTAGAATGGTGAGTTCTCAATGTTCAGTTTAGGATGGGGCTTACTGATATTAATTGTCGGTGGTAAAACTTTATGATGTAACGCCAAAGCCGCTTTGATTAGACTGGCTGCACCAGCAGCAGCTTTAGTATGTCCAATTTGTGATTTAACAGTTCCTAAGGCGATATGCTGTTTTTTGGGGTTATTTTCACTAAAAACGGTGGTAATTGAGCTAAATTCTGTAGGGTCTCCTACCATCGTTCCTGTACCATGAGCTTCAATCAGACCTATGCTTGTAGGGGATATTTCTGCTTCTATATATGCACGACGTAAAGCATTTATTTGTCCTTCGGGACGAGGGGCATAGATACTTTTATACTTACCATCGCTAGAACTGCCAACACCTTTAATAACTGCATAAATGCGATCGCCATCTCGTTGAGCATCTTCTAAACGCTTGATTACCAGCATCCCCACGCCTTCACCTAACATCATTCCATCAGCATCAGCATCAAAAGGCTTCACCTTATCCCCAGGGGAAACAGCGGGGGTTTTGCTAAAGCACATATAGGCGAAAATAGAATTATCAGTATCCACACCGCCAGTTATCATCATGTCGGCGCGATGTTCTGTTAATTCGCTAATAGCCATCCTTAATGCACCTAATGAACTTGCACAGGCTGCATCTACTACGCAATTCATCCCGCCTAAATTTAAACGGTTAGCAATACGTCCAGAAATGACATTAGCTAACATTCCAGGGAAAGCATTTTCTTCCCATTCTACATATCCACTTTTGATTTTTTCAATAATTTTCTGGCTATCTTCCTCTGATAAACCACTATTTTTAAGAACCTTTTTCCAAAGTGGATCTTGTAATCTTGCACCCAAAGGAACAGCCAATTGTCTACCAATTGCTACTCCTAATATTACCCCTGTTCGTTCATGATTAAATTGACGAGATGCACCATAACCAGCATCTTCCATTGCCTCTTTTGCCACTACCAAACCGAGTAACTGTGAAATATCTGTCACCTCTAAAATATTAGGAGGTAAGCCAAATTCCATGGGATTAAAATCAATATCTGGCAAAAAACCACCCCGTTTACAATAGGTTTTATCTTGGGCTTTGGGGTCAGGATCATAATAATCATCTATATGCCAACGAGAAGGGGGAACATCAGTAATACAATCCACTTTCTGAATAATATTTTGCCAGTATTCCTGTAAATTCTTCGCTTGGGGAAAGATAGAAGCCATACCAATAATTGCTATGTTAGTAGTTCGCAATTTGGTATTAATTTCACCTTTAATGTTTGTGGTATCAGGCATATTTTTTTTCACCTTTATCATCTTGAGTACAGACCTTTCACAGGTACTAATTTCAGATTGTAACCGTGCGAAAGCAGCTTCAAATGTGGAAGCAGCCATAATCATATTTCACTCTTTTGATCGGGCATTCAGTTAATAGAAGGTTTTTAAAATTTAGTTAATTTCAGAAGATATGACTTTCATTTATTTAGGCATATCCAGCCTATTGATTTTCATCTTTAAAAGTGGTGACAACCCTATTACAACTCATTAGCAACTTACGTGCAACTTTAAAAAAGTCTTGCAAATGTAAAATTGATAGAGATGTCAGACAAATATCTTGGCTTATCCAATACAGTCATTATGATCTAAGTTTTAGCCATTGTGACCAAAGTTGCATATAGATTTCATATCTCTTTAATATAAATAAGGCAGCCGATTTAAAATCATGTTTTGAACATCAAGAGTTCCAGATACCTGATTGATAAAAGAAGTCAGGTCTGTTGAGGAATTGTATTTATTGCTAAATTCTGTATTTTTACATCTATCGTCAGAAATATATTTTCCTGACTGTAAAATTTGTCACCATAAAATATATCTTAGGAATTAAAAAATATTTTTCAATTTATTTAAGTCCAAACTTTGAGATAATAAAAATTAAGAATAAGTCAAGAATTTAAAACTTGCAATTTTTACAAAGTTCATATATTGCGATAATTATCGTTTTATGAAACAACTTGTTGCATATAGGTTGAAATTCTTAAAAAATTAGTTTATTCTATATGATTAAATCAGGGAAATTAAAACAATGTTTTAGCATCAACTCAGACAGTTCAACTTGATTATAACATTTGGCTTCTGCAATATTGAACTTACAAAAACTATAAGGGCTTGCTGGCATGAGACTATCTGAATTAGATCCACTCATCCCGCTGAATGAGTTACGAGAAGATCTCCTCAAATTACCAAAAGGTTACTCATTTTATGAAGATGAATTAGTTGATTTTTTATCACGAAGAAGATGGCCTGAAAGCAATCGTCGAATTGATAGAACAACATTTTGGCGGTGGCGTAATGACAACGCTATTGAACATCAAAAAATCTTTAGTCGTTTGGATCTTCTCAAACTGTGTCAAATTTGTGATCATTACCGAGTAGACGGAACACGCAGCGAATACTTGGCAATTATGCGGAAGAAAAAAGAGAAAGAGGTAGTTCTAAATAAATAAAAATCCTGATATTGGTAATTGGTATTATTAGGAATAATATTTGATATTTGATATTTGCATATAATGGCTAAAATTTTTCAAATATTACTTATGATTCCTGCAAAAACTAATTACCAATTACCTGTCAAAATTTTGATCTTTAATTAGTTAAGTATTTTATATAATCATCAAGTCTTAAAAAATAAGCAAGATTTTGATTAATAGTATTTTGCTGGATATTATATTAGACCCAAGGTTATCAAGAGATGCTATCAAGTGTAATGTCTTTTCTGTCTCTTATTTAGAGTCATAAATTGTCATGTTTCCTAATTTAAAAGACAAAATTATGCTACACAAAGAAAAGCACTCATTAATAAAACCTGTAGGTTTATGTCCGATAATATTGGCGAGTTCTGGAGTTATAGCTACTGGTGTAATATCTATTTATGGCCTTTCATATTTTCACTTTCAGAAAACTTCAAAATCAGCCTCTACCATATCTTCTGTTACCCCTAATTTAATCCCTACTATTACCGCTGTTGCTGCTTTAGGACGTTTAGAACCCCAAGGAGAAGTAATTAGTCTCTCAGCACCTAATTCTCAAACAGGGATAAGAGTTAATCAACTCCTAGTTAAAAAAGGAGAAAAAATTCGTCAAGGACAAGTAGTAGCAATTCTTGATAATTATATTCCTAATCTTGCAGCTTTAGAAAAAGCAAAAAGACAAGTAGAAGTTAGTCGAGCAAACCTTCAGCAAGTAAAAGCAGGTGCAAAATTGGGTGATATTTTTGCTCAAAAAGCTGCAATTTCCCGTTTAGAAGCTGAATTACGAGGATCATTTTTCACACAAAAAGCCACAATTGCTCGTTTAAAAGCTGAATTAAAAAATTCACAAACCGAAAATAAACGATATCAAAAATTATATCAAGATGGTGCTATTTCTGCTTCTGATGCAGATACTAAAAGATTACGCCGAGATACTGTCCAACAACAACTTAATGAGGCTAATGCTAGTTTAAAACGAACTATAGAAACTTTGCAAAAACAGTTAACTGAATCTAAAGCTAGACTCAATAGTATTGCAGAAATTCGCCCCACAGATGTACAAGTTGCCCAAGCAAATCTGCAAAGTGCTAAAGCATCTGTTCAACAAGCTCAAGCCGAGCTAAATTTAAGTTATATTCGTTCACCTATTAATGGCCAAGTGCTAAAAATTAATACCTGGCCAGGAGAAATAATTGATAATAAAGGCATATTAGAATTAGGACAAACGCAACAAATGTATGTAGTTGCAGAAGTCTATGAAACTGATATTACAAAAGTTCGTTTAGGTCAAACAGCAATAATTACAAGTGAAGCTTTTAGTGGCAAAATAAAGGGAACAGTTGCAGATATTGGTTTACAAGTTGGTAGACAAAATATCTTTAATGCTAATCCTGGTTCAAATACAGATAACAGAATAGTTGATGTAAAAATTCGCATTAATAACTTAGCAGATAATCAACGACTTTCTACTTTAACTAATTTACAGGTACAGGCTCTTATTCAAATGTCAGGAGTAAGTAATAATGAATAGCTAATAGGAGTAAAACATGATTCCAAATATACCTTTAGCTTGGCTGCAATTAGCAAAACAAAAAGTACGCTTTTTTGTAGCTTTAGCTGGTATTGCTTTTGTTGCTGTTTTAATGTTTATGCAAATTGGTTTTCAAGATGCTCTTTATGCTAGTGCTACTCAAGTACATAAAAATCTGGAGGGTGATTTGTTTTTAATTAGCTCCCAATACAAATCTTTGACTTCCACTCAAAGCTTTCCTCGTATTCGTTTATATCAGATATTGGGTTTTAATGGCATAGAATCAGTTGCACCTTTATATCTACAATTTGCTAAACTGAAAAACCCCATAAATGGCCGCAAATATCCTATTTATGTTCTGGGATTTGAACCTGTCAAATCTATCTTTAAACTCCCGGAAATTGAACAAAATTTTCAATTATTAAAAATTCCTGATCAAGTATTTTTTGATCGGGCTGCACGTCCAGAATTTGGACCAATTGCTGAATATTTTCAAAAGAATCAACCCATAACTATGGAAATATTTAGTTATTTAGCTACTGTTGGTTATAAAGTTAAAGTTAGTGGTTTATTTAGTCTTGGTCCTTCCTTTGGTGTAGATGGTAATTTAATTGTTAGTTCTTCTACTTTTTTTAAAATCTTCTCAGAGCATGGTGCAAATGAAGTAGATATAGGCTTAATTCATCTCCAAGCAAATGTTAATCCTCGGACAATTTTAGCAACTTTATCTAAAAATTTACCTAGTGATGTCATCATCATGAATCGTCAAGAATTTATTGATTTTGAAAAAAGCTATTGGACATTAAGAACACCGATTGGATTTGTATTTAATTTGATGGTAATGATGGCTTTTGTAGTGGGTGTAATTGTTGTTTATCAAATTCTTTATAGTAATATATCTACTCATTTTGTCCAATTTGCTACACTCAAAGCTATGGGATTTAGAAATAAATATCTTTTAAATGTTGTATTTCAACAAGCTTTGATTTTAGCTGTCTTGGGTTATATTCCCGGTTTTGCTATTTCTCTAGGATTATATGATATTGCTAAAGATGCAACTAAATTACCAATTGTTATGGATTTTAGTAAGGGATTATTAGTCTTTACTTCTGTAATTTTTATGTGTTTAACTTCTGGTTTCTTTTCTACTAATAAACTTCGGAAGGTAGATCCAGCGGAAATTTTTAATTAACTAATAATCTCACTAATAATGCAATATTTACCTGGTAACAATATTTTAGAAATCACCAATCTTCATCATTACTTTGGTCATGGTAAATTAATTACTCAAACTTTGTTTGATATTAATTTGACTATCAAAGCTGGAGAAATTGTGATTATGACTGGACCTTCTGGTTCAGGAAAAACTACTTTATTAACATTAATTGGTGGTTTACGTTCTGTACAAGCGGGGAGTTTAAAATTCAATGGTCAGGAATTATTAGGTGCTAGTAAGGAAGATTTAGTACAAGTTCGTCGTCAAATTGGCTATATTTTTCAAGCTCATAATTTACTAGATTTCCTCACAGCTATGCAAAATGTCCAAATGTCTTTGGAATTACACCATAATATTTCTCACTGGGAATCTTATATCCAGTCAGAAACAATGCTCAATGCTGTGAACTTGGGAGATAGAATTAATTATTATCCCTCTGATCTTTCCGGGGGACAAAAACAACGGGTAGCTATTGCTCGCGCTTTGGTTAGTCGTCCTAAGTTAGTATTAGCTGATGAACCTACGGCTGCTTTAGATAGTAAATCAGGACGAGATGTGGTTAATTTGATGCAGCAATTAGCCAAAGAACAAGATTGTACGATTTTAATTGTTACTCATGACAACCGAATTTTAGATATTGCTGATAGAATTATTACTATGGAAGATGGTCATTTAATGCAGCAAATCAGGAATATATAGATCCCTGACTTTTTTAATCCGTCGGGAATGTTGTTATTTAATTAAGATAATAAACTAGCCGAATTGACATCTAAAAATAAACTAGCTTGAGGTTGTTGACGCAAAATAGAAGCTGGACAATTTGTGATCACATCTCCTGTTAACATGATTTTAACTATGCTTGATTTTCTGCTATCTGGTGCTAAACAAATTATTTTTTTAGCAGCACAAATCATGGGAATAGTTACAGTAAATGCGTATTGGGGAACATCTGCTAAATTCGCAAAATATCCTGTATTCACTTGTTGTTGACGGTTAACATCATCTAGTTTGACAAGTTTAACTTGAGCAGGATCTTGAAAATCTGCGACTGCTGGATCATTAAATGCTAAATGACCATTTTCCCCCAGACCTAAACAGCATAAATCTATGGGTTGATTTTCTAAAAGTTTACTATAGCGATCGCATTCGGCTACTGGTTGTAATGTATCTCCTTCAATATAATAAAATCTTTGAGGATTGACCTTTTTTTCTACCCGTTCCCGCAAATAATGACGAAAACTTCCAGGATGATCTGATGTAATTCCCAAATATTCATCTAAATGGAATAAAATGACCCGTGACCAATCTATTCCCCCTAAAGCTATTAAAGCATCTAAAAATCGAATTTGGGAATTACCTGTAGCTAATAAAATAGTAACTTGATTTTGTTGATCAAGGAGATTTTGTAAATACTGATGTGTGATTTTAGCCACACTTTTAGACATGGCTATTTCAGAACTGTAAATTTCTACCAATAGATGATCAACATAAAAAGATTTTGTAAGTTCTATCATTGACTTGTTACCAATAACCAATATCCCATTATAAAAAAAAGACAGGCTTTTTGCCTGTCCCATAACAAATAATTCAGAATTAGGAATCATCTCAGTCGAAATAAATAAAACTTTACATTCTCATATTCTGACTTCTGACTCCTGAATTTTTGAATTTAGAAATTCATTTCCGCAGCTTGGACTTTTTCTACTTGTTTCTTCTTGAGAACTAGCATTACTTGTGCTAACATCACCAAACAAATAAAAGCAACTAACCATGCAACTCTGGAGGAATCTTGTAAGACGATTTCTGCATCTTTTTGTCCAAAACCACCAACGTTAGGGTTATTAGTCAAAGCGTCACCAGTGTTAACTGCTTGTCCTTCGGCAACAATTAATTCTGGTCCAACGGGAATTGTATCGGTAACAACATCACCAGCAGCAGTTGTGATACTAATTACATTCTTAACGTTACCGTCCTCATCTTCTGTTTGAGCGATTTTGCTAATTGTACCCGTAGCAGAAGCGTTGAATAAGTTATTATTGCTCTTTTCACCAGTGGGGTAAACTTGTCCACGGCCACGATTACCGCCTACATGAACAGCGTATTTGCCAAAGTGAATATTTTTGTCTGTAGCGGGGTTAGGAGAAAGAACAGGGAAAACGATTTCTTGATATTCTTCACCGGGTAATGGTCCGACAATGACAACATTTTCTTTATCGTCAGTGTAAGGGGTGAAAGTCATATCACCCACTTCCGCCTTCATTTCTTCAGGAATACGATCTTCTGGCGCAATCTTGAAGCCTTGAGGCAACATTAACACAGCCCCAACATTTAAGCCAACCTTAGAACCATCCGCGCCTACTTGTTGCACGCTGGTATCATAGGGAATTTTGACAACCGCTTTAAATACGGTATCAGGAAGTACAGATTGAGGAACTTCTATCTCCGTATTTTTAGCTGCTAAGTGACAGTTAGCACAAACAATCCGCCCTGTTGGTTCGCGGGGAGTTTCAGGAGCGGTTTCCTGGGCCCAGAAGGGATAAGCAGCAGCAGTTTGTGGTCGGGTTATATCGCTAGTGAAGAAAAAAGTCACAGTAGCGATCGCTATTAGCAATGTATTAACCATCACTTTAGCGGTGCGAGTTAATCTCGCTGGTGTAAGGGCATTTCTCATCTCTATAAAGTCATTTGTCAGTGGTTAGCGGTCATTGGTCGGTGGTGATTGGTCATTGGTCAAGAGTTGATGAAAATCCCTTTTCTTCTTGACTGGAGACTAATAACTTTTGCGCTATGTATTTAAGCCCACCAAGCGGCATCCCCAGTACGGAAGTCAGTTTCCGTCCAAGGAGTTAACAGAACTTTGTCTTCTTCAACTGCTGCATGAGCTAGGGCTAAAGATTTTGGTGCAGGACCACGAATCACCTTACCAGTAGCGTCATACTGTGAACCATGACAAGGACATTTAAACTTGTTTTCAGCCACATTCCAGGGGACAACACAACCCAAGTGGGTACAAATAGCATTAATTCCGTAGTCAGCGATCGCTTCTTTACTTTGAACTACAATGTAGGTAGGATCTCCCTTGAGTCCCTGTACCAAAGCGCGGTCTCCCACATTATGACTATTCAAAAATTGACTGACTGAAACATCGTTACCCAATTCGTTCTTAGCCACTGTACCGCCGCCAGCGCCACCACTAGCAGGGGGGATGAAGTAGTTAACAACAGGATATAATGCACCTAAGGCTACTCCGGTAACAGTCCCGAAAGTGAGCAGGTTCATAAATTGACGACGACCCATATCGGGTACATCATTGATTTCAGAAAATTGAGCCATAATCTACGCGCTGTTTGTGTAATTTATTAACCATTTTGACAAGAGTACCAGCACTGGAGTAATTCTTGTCTGCATCGAACTAATAACGCCCGCAGCGATGCTGTACCTCTTTGTGCAAGACTCAAGTGAGCATCTTTTCTGTTAGCATTACATTTCTTTATATCCTTATCATACTGGACTCACGGAACTTAACATCATAACTAAATGTAAAATCTAAATAAGATCAGGGAACAGGGAACAGGGAACAGGGAACAGGGAACAGGGAACAGGGAACAGGGAACAGGGAACAGGGAACAGGGAACAGGGAACAGGAAAGAGGAAAGAGGAGGAGAGGGGAAGATGATTTTTTCTCATACTCCCCAATCCAAAATCTAAAATCCAAAATCCAAAATCCAAAATCTAAAATCCAAAATCCAAAATCTAAAATCCAAAATCCAAAATCCAAAATCCAAAATTACTATGACTGGAAAAGAATTACGCCAACTGTTGATTAATAAATGGGGACAGCCCTACGATGTCCAATTTCGCCGCACTCAAGGTAAAATCTTCTTACAAATCATGTGGAAGTACCAAGGCCAAGCTTCTTTCCCCTTGAGCGAAAGTGATTACCAAGATCATCTTGACAGCATTGCTAATTATCTCCATGCTTTAGGAGGAACACAACAAGTAGAAACTTTTATTACCGATACTAAAGAGCGTCCCCGTCTCGGTAAAGCAGTTAGCATTCCTCTTGATTTGGGTGAACGTGCCTCTGAATGGATTGTCTAAAAATTAGGGTATAGTGGGTTAGGCCAATACAATAAAATATCACTATGAGTCAAAAATTTCCGATTTAAGATATAAATAAAATTATCGGGCAGAAAATAACATATCTGTTACTATCTACACTTATAGTGCTAGAACAACACGGTATTGATTAATAAGGCTATGATTATGAGACGGTTTTGGCATCCTAGTATGATCTAGGTGAATTATGTTAATTTTTACGAGATGCTACGAGAACACAGTGCAGGGGACGTAAGCTGTGCGAATTCCGCTCGATTACTACAGAATTTTGGGATTACCGTTAGGGGCAAGCGAGGAACAATTGCGTCAGGCATATAGCGATCGCATTGTCCAACTACCGCGACGGGAGTATTCAACTACGGCTATATCTTCTCGCAAAGATCTAATTTCAGAAGCTTATATGGTTTTATTAGATGCTAAAAAGCGCAAGTCTTACGATGAGCTTTATCTATCTCATATCTATACTGATAACACAACTGCTGATCAAGTGCCATTGAAACCTCTGGTAGAGAGTAATTCTAAACATCTTGGTGTTCCAAGTCTCAGTATCGAAGTCAGCCCAGATCGATTTGTTGGTTCTTTGTTGATTCTCCAGGAACTAGGAGAATATGAGTTGGTATTAAAACTTGGTCGTCCTCATTTAGTCAATAAACATGGTAAAATTGGTGTTAAAACAGGTAATCGCCGTACCCTGACCGAAGTAGCGGAAAACCCAGATTTACCAGATATTATCCTCACTGTGTCTTTAGCTTGTTTAGAGCTAGGACGGGAAGAATGGCAACAAGGTAATTATGAAAATGCGGCAGTATCTTTAGAAACAGGTGAAGAATTATTAACACGGGAAGGATTGTTTCCCACAGTCCGCGCCGAAATGACGGCTGATCTTTACAAACTTCGTCCTTATAGAATTTTGGAACTATTAGCACTGCCAAAGGAACAGATCGCTAAACGCCGACAGGGCTTAGAATTATTACAAACTATTTTAGAAGAGCGTGGTGGGATTGACGGCAGCGGCAATGATCAATCAGGGTTAAATATAGATGACTTTTTGCGGTTTATCCAACAAATTCGGCATTTTTTAACAGTATCGGAACAGCATAAACTCTTTGAATTAGAAAGTAAACGTCCTTCAGCCGTGGCTACATATTTAGCAGTATACTCCTTAATTGCCAGAGGTTTTACCCAACGACAACCAGCTTTAATTCGCCAAGCCAAGCAGATGTTGATGCAATTAGCAAAACGACAAGATGTGCATTTAGAACAATCTCTTTGTGCTTTGCTAATGGGACAAACGGAAGAAGCTACCCGTGTTTTAGAACTAAGTCAAGAATATGAAGCTTTAGCGTTTATTCGAGAAAAATCCCAAGACTCACCCGACCTGTTGCCAGGACTGTGTTTATACACTGAACAATGGTTACAACAAGAAGTATTTCCCCATTTTCGTGATTTATCACAACACAAAGCCGCTTTAAAAGATTATTTTGCAGATAGACAAGTACAGGCTTATTTAGAATCCTTGCCTACAGATGCCCAAACAACAAATGAATGGGTAGTGATCAATCCTCAATCCTTTCCCCAGCCAGATATTAATCATTTCCGGCACCACCCTCCTCAAACCAGAGAAATACACCAATTATCTAACCCTGAGTTACCAGAAACACACCATCGCCACCACCCTAGATCTAATCAGATTTCTATGCCGAGATGGAATCATACCGCAACAAATGGAAGAGCGGGAAACCAAGAATCACAAATACCCGTAACACCAACAACGGAAACGCCCAGCAGAAAACAACATCAAGGTAGTAGTGCTTCTAAAGCAGCTACAAACCACCAGCACCCAAAGCGCAGACGACGCAAACCCAGCATAAATAATATTGCACAGCGTTTTTTGCAGTCTCCAACTAATTTTCTTAGCAGCCTAGACCCCAGAACGCGCTTAGTTTGGATAGTTTTCTTCTCATTGGGAGGAGTATTAGTTTTTTCGTTGTTAGTATCAACAACTCTAGGATTGGTAAAAAATATCTTCTTTCCCAGTAGGTCATTACAGGGGGAACAGTTAGCAATAGAACTGAGTCAACCACCGATAACCATTCCTGACCCCAACGGCCAATCTGAACCAAGGGACGAAGAACTGACAAATAAAACCGCAAAGGAAGTAATTGAAACTTGGTTATCTGCCAAAGCCGCAGCTTTAGGGGAAAATCATGACATTGATGGTTTAAACAAAATTTTAACAGGTCAGGTTTTATCGCAATGGCGTTTATTAGCCCAGCAAGAACAAGAAGATAGACGTTATCGGCAATATAAACATGATGTAAAAGTGGAATCTGTGTCTAAAAAAGGCACTGATGAAAATTATGTATCTGTAGACGCTACGGTACAAGAAGTTACTTATTTCTATGAAAATAGCCGACAAAAAAAGTCTTCTCATGAAAACTTGCGTGTTCGCTATGAGTTGGTTCACAAAGAAGGTAAATGGCTAATTCAGCGAATGTCAGTAATTCAGACGTTTTTGTAATTAGTTAGTGGTCAGTGGTTAGTTGTCAACTGTCCCCTGTTCCCTGTTCCCTGTCCTCTGTCCCCTGTTCCCTGTCCTCTGTCACCTGTTCCCTGTCAACTCTTATAAATATTCTCCTTTGCCTAAAATGTTATGAAATCTTGATAATAATTCCCTTGTCAAGGGCAATATATTAAGGTTTCATGACAAACTGATCCCCGCAACCCTGATAATTACGTAAAATAGAGTAAAACCTATCTTTAGACCCCTTGATCCCTGGATAGTTTTACTGGTTAA
>NZ_JACJSB010000044.1 GCF_014697585.1 Dolichospermum sp. FACHB-1091
TTAATTTATCGCGTTTGGCTAAAGCGTGAAAGTCTACCGAGGGATAACTGCTCCCATGCTCCCGTTGAAGTAGAAAGTAAAGTCTAGTTTTGTCTAGGTTTTATATAGCAGAATATAGGCTTTTTTATCATTAACAATCCATACTTGCATTTCTTGGAAACTTACCTTGTGGATATTATCTCTGAACTCATAAACTACTTGATGACCTTGTGTTTCACCAAGTAGATGTTTATATAAGTCTGTTCACTTCACTTACTAAAGGGAATTGTATCATAAAGTTAACTTCTAAGTAAATCCCTTAATCTTTGATAAAAATTAGCATATATAAATTAGTATAAAAATTAGTATATAATCGGTTATAGGCGTGCATATTTCTACGCCAAGTATAAAGTTTGAATAACACAAATACAAATCTAGTTAAATACTACCATAACCCCCAAAATTGAGCAACCACAGGTCAAATATTATGCAGCTACCAACATTAATTAACTAGTGCCTTAGTATTCACTGCATTGACAGTTACCCTTAGTGTTAACCCTGGTTTGAGTCAAGAGATTCCCATAGATGATTACAACCCAGCCATCAAAATTAATCCTAACGATGCAAATGCCTACTACAACCGGGGAGTTGTCCGTTATGAATTAGGAGATAAGCAAGGAGCAATAAAAGATTTCAACCAAGCTATCAAAATTAATCCTAACTTTCCCCAAGCCTACGGCAACCGGGGAAATGTCCGTGCCCCAACCCCCTCCAATATCAAAAGTTTATCCTTTTCTTCCCCCCGCAGCCCTGGGATTGAGGGGGGTGCGAGGAGGGGGCAAATGAAGTACCTCATAAGAGCGGAAACCCCTGTAGCTGTGGTTTTATATGGAAAAGGAGAACAATAACAGACTTATTAGTTAACATAAACTGTATTAAAGTTAGACAAAAATTTTGCTGATATAGAGATCCTAAATAAGACGCTGAATACCTCTTTCTCTCTACCTCTGCGTCCTCTGTGGTTCGTTCAAAAAAATCCGTTCACAACCCACTGAGGATTGCTGATATTAACTTCTTGGAAAAGAATCTTTGGAGTGATAAAATAATTGGTGATATCAGTGTAACTCTATTCAGAGAAAATAAATGGCTCGTCACCCCACCTTAACTTTTGATCGTGGTACATTAATTTTACATCCACCACCACGGAGTAAAACTTGGATAGATTATGCCAGATGGGATGATAGAGTGGAAAAATTCCGCATTCCCGCTATAAGATACCGTTGCTTAGTTGAAGCACTTCAAGCCGAAGCTACAGATTTTATTGATGACGCTAAGGCTTTTTATCCCCTGGAGTTGGTAGCTAGTGTAGAAATGAACCCCTATTCCCATCAAAATGAGGCTTTAGCGGCTTGGAAACTGGCTGGAAGACGGGGGGTAGTGGTACTACCAACAGCGGCGGGAAAGACCTATTTGGCGCAAATGGCGATGCAAGCCACACCACGCACGACATTAATTGTCGTCCCCACGTTGGACTTAATGCACCAGTGGTATGCTCACTTGGTAGCAGCTTTTCCTGACGGGGAAGTAGGTTTACTGGGGGGTGGTTCACGGGATAGAACACCGATTTTAATTGCTACATACAATAGTGCCGCTATTCATGCGGAGAGTTTAGGTAATAGATATGCTTTGATAATTTTTGATGAATGTCATCACTTACCTACAGATTTTAACAGAGTTATTGCCGAATATGCGATCGCTCCCTATCGTTTAGGACTGTCTGCAACCCCGGAACGTACAGATGGTAAACACGCTGATTTAAATATTCTTATTGGTAGAGAAGTTTATCGTAAATGCGCTGAAGATTTAGCTGGTAAAGCTTTAGCTGCTCATGAAATTGTGCAAATTAAAGTTAAATTATCCCCATTAGAACGAGAAAAATATAATCAGTTAATTCAAACTCGCAATGATTTTTTAAAACAATCAAAAATCTCTTTAGGAAGTATCCAAGGTTGGCAAATGTTTGTGCAAATGAGTGCAAGATCCGAACCTGGACGTAGAGCAATGTTAGCACATCGTCAAGCCAAAGAAATCGCTTTAGGAACTGATGGTAAATTGCGGGTACTTGTGGACTTATTAACCACCCATTATCCCGAAAGAATTTTGATTTTTACTGCTGATAATACTACAGTTTATCGTATTTCTCAAGATTTATTAATTCCCGCAATTACTCATCAAACACCAGTGAAAGAAAGACATGAAATTTTAACTAAATTTAAAGCAGGTGAATATAATACCTTAGTTGCTTCTCATGTCTTAAATGAAGGTGTAGATGTTCCCGCAGCCACTATTGCGATTATTTTATCAGGTACGGGTTCAACGCGGGAATATATTCAACGATTGGGGAGAATTTTACGCAAGGGAAATTTAGCAAATAAACAAGCAATTTTATATGAAGTCATAGCCGAAGATACAAGCGAAGAGGTAACTTCAGCCAGACGCAGGGGAGAAAATAACACTCAGGAAGAAAAACCGAAAAAGACAAATTTACAAGTTATTTATGGTGGGGGAAAGAAAAGCGATTTAAAAGCAGCAGAACAATTAGAAATTAACTATTCAACTAAAAAGAAAGATGTTACCAACGGACCTACTGATACACCGCCAAAACGGCGAGGAAATTATTCCGAAGAGACTGAAACTTGATCAGAAACATTTGAATTTAGCTAAGGATTTAATTAGTTTTTTTCAGGAAGCAGTCGGGAAAACTCAAGGATTATTAGAACGTCAATTAGCAGACTTTGAAGGAGATACTACAGATTACCGCATGAAACGGGGTTTAGCTTATATTCTGAAAAGCAGTTTTTGTACCTTTGAAATAGTCAGTCCTCTCGAACCAGCAATGTTAAGAGAAAGGGTATTTACTTTAGCAGCCAAATCTACTTATAGTCGAGAATTAACGGATATTACTTTAAATAAAATTGCGGCTGATTTAAGTCAAGAACTCAACCAAGAAATTTTACATAACCAAATACGAGACGGACTTTACGCAGATTTATCAGAAAATAAAATTCTAACTGCTTTTGATGCTCCCAAACCAGAAGATGTTTTACATCGTTATAATTTATCTCAAATTCAAGGAGTTTTTTATAAAGCAACGCAATTAGTATTAAATGCTCATCGCAATGTTCCCGGAGAATATAAACTATTGTTTCGTTATTTAAAGCTATTTCAATTAATGGCTTATATTGAAGGTGATGCAGATCATGGTTTTACGATTAGTGTAGATGGTCCTGCAAGTTTATTTACTTCCAGTACCCGTTATGGTTTAGCTATAGCCAAGTTAATTCCCGCTTTACTTCATGTGACAAAATGGAGTTTATCAGCAACCTTACAAACTCGTGATTTTTACACAAATGAGTTAAAAATAGGACGTTTTAGCCTTAATTCTGAATGTGGATTAGTCTCCCATTATCCTCCAGGTAAACCTTATGATAGTATGTTAGAGGAATCTTTTGCTAGTAAATGGGATGGCTTAAAAAGTGGTTGGATATTAGAGAGAGAAGTTAATTTAATTCCCATTCCTGGTAGTGTGATGATTCCCGATTTTCGATTAGTTCATGCAGACGGACGGGTATTTATTTTAGAAATAATTGGTTATTGGAGGCCAGAATATTTACAAAAGAAATTTTCTCAAATAAAACGGGCAAATTGCGATAATTTGATTTTAGCAATTTCCGAAAGATTGAACTTAGAAAAAGCTGGAGTCAAATTAGATAATGTTCCCGCGAAAATTATTTGGTTTAAAGAAAAGTTACTACCAAAATCCGTATTAGCTGTCATGGGGTAAGTTCTATTCCTGGAGTTTAGACTACAGCAAATTGTCATCAAACCTGGAACAAGAACCCCACCCCCAACCCCCTCCAATATCAAAAGTTTATCCTTTTCTTCCCCCCGCTGCGGGGGGAATCAGGGGGGTGCGATGAGGGGGCTAGGATGTACCTTATATGATTGGAAATTGCTGTAAATCGGTCATGTTCAAGAAAAAAAGGAGTCTGATTGAATACAGTCCTCCTTTTGTCAATGCGTAAGTCCTAAGACTAACCAAAACTTTATAGGACAAAGGTTTTCAGGCCATCTCGCAGCTTTTTACGCCTATCTCAGTTTCACGTCAAGTTCGGCTCCCATGGAGAGTCCGAAGTGAGTGTGCAATCAACCATCAGCCTGTGATGATGAAATCGGATGCGGTTAACGTGGGAAAAAGAGCCTGGGCTGAGAGCACGTCGGAAGGAAAATAGGCGTTGAACTTGCTGAGTGTAGCAATTTGTACACCTGTGGACGGACCAGTGCCATCTATATCGTAGGAGAGCGCTCCATTGTTGCTGTTGTAGACAATTCTGGTATTGCTCGTTGTGGCCTCCGCAATAACATTGGCCGTGCTTGAACCAGCAATAGATTCAAATTGGTCGACCCTGATCCCATTAGTCGAAAGCGAAGAGTAGATGACACTGCTGAGAACCAGCTTGTCAAGGTTAGGCGAGAAATCAGTGATTCTATCAATACCAGTTGTTGCAAGTGGCTGACCGAAGTAGAAGCTGTCATTGCCCATTCCACCCGTCAGTACGTCAGATCCTGCTTCACCGTAGAGCTTATCATTGCCCTCTCCACCTTTGAGCGTATCAACGTCGTCCCCACCAAAAAGCTGATCATTGCCACCTTGGCCATTTATATCATCAGAGCCAGTCTCGCCAAATATCTTGTCATTGCCTTCTCCCCCATACATATCATCGTTTTCACTTCCACCAAACATATCATCGTTCCCATCGCCACCCCTAAGAAGGTCATTGCCGGCTTCACCAAAGATATTGTCATTGCCAGTGCCGCCATCAATGAAGTCATTGCCAGTGCCGCCGTAGGCGATGTCGTTGCCGCCATCACCCCAGATGCAGTCATCGCCACCGAGACCCTTAATGGTGTCAGCATCATCAGTGCCACCAAACATCTCACTAGCATTACCGATTCCATTTGGATTTAACTCACCGCGGGCATCCAAGTAATTACCGCCATTGCCTGTGAACACGCCATTGACATAGCCTGCAAGTCCTACGGTCTGGCTGACTCCAAAGATATCGGTGACTGTTTTTGTTGCCGCCGACAGCGCAGCATTGCTGTTGAATTCAAGGTTGGATTCACTGTCCAGTTCATAGTCGGCATCGTTGACGGCAAAGATCTTGTGATAGAGGTGGCGAACGCCAGTGGATTCCATTACGAGATCGGCCAAAACTTTGCCTTGAATCGAGGCCAGCAAGTCAGTAGCACCAAGTTTGCTCAGGTAGTAGTTTTCATCGCCTCGCTGTAGCTGCTGCATTTGATAAGAGTAGATGAAATTATGGGTCGGTCCGAGCATACCGCCGGGAACCCTGGCCTCCGCTAGGCCGCCAATCCAAAGGGATATCTTTTGGAAATCCTGATTTCCTGAAGTTCCCTGGTAATTCGGATCTAGGGCGTTAACGCTGGTTCCGGTCCAGGCATTGCCCATGAAGTTGTTATCTAGAATCGCCGCATCGGCCGCGCTGGATAAGGCAGCCGCATAGATGGAAGCATCGCCCGCATTGTTGCTGGCTTGTAAGTTATTCCAGTAATTGAGATTCGTATTGTTTGAGTAGCTGCTTAGGATGGCATCACGGGAGTAAGCCATGATGAATCCCTTCAGGGAGTTGGGGTGTAGCAAGTGGTTGCCAAAATCTCGCCAACTCACATAGGGACGCAGATTGGCTTCCTGGGCGGCCAAACGAGCATCAATTCCGTTGTTAGTTTGATTCGTGGCGGTTGTACCAGATGTAAGACGGATATTGCGTAGAAAGGCTTGCATCTCCTGCCGTGCCTGGTTCAGAGAGGAAATGCCGCTATCCTGTCCTCTGCCGATGTTGAGGGCAGCAAGATCAAGGGGAAGGCCAACAAGTGCATTTCTTAAGGTATTGGTAACATATTCATCAGTTAGATTGCCAACCTGATTCGACGTACCTGCCACAATCTCAGCCGCTGATTTGTCTGTATACAACTGAGGGGCTAGAAAGGCTTGCAGCAGCGGGATATCTTTCTTGCCTTGTGTCAAAGCAATTCCGGTCTCTGGGTCAATATTAGCCATGGCCAATGTTTCACTCAACTGGGAGTGGCCAAAGCGGAAGGTCGAACTGGCAAATTCAGCAAGTATCGAAGGATTAAAACCTGCACTTACCCCAGCAAAGGCTCCTAGATCGGGGGTGATGCGACGTGCGTATTCTTGAAAGACATGGTGCTGATAAAACTGTTCAGTAACCAGCTTGGCGGCCTCGAGTTTTTCTTCACCAGACATGGTGAAGTCACGATTTAGCTTCTGATATTCGCTAATGTTGACCTCTAATTGTTTGAGAATAGCGTTGTGTGCATTTACAAAAATTTGGTGAAGACTGGTAAGTCCAAGATTTTCATTGGCGCGGCCATCTCCACCTACTGCATGGAGATTTAGCACAGAAGGATCCTTAAGATCTCCATTTGCATTAAATTGGCTTTCACCTGCTGGCCTCGTGGCTCCTTGCCAGTTGTTGGCCAAATCAATCATGAAGGCTGATCCAGACTTGACCAGCACTGAATCCGCTGTTAGTAATGCGGTATCAAAAATGTATCCTTTTTCGCCAGAAATTTTGTTTAAGGTAACAAAGCCTAGTCTTCCTGCCCCCGGCCTGCCCACGGGAATCACCTCAACCAGTGGCACACTGCTAACGTCAATATCGCGGATGACCAGTCCAATTCGAAGCGCATTGTTTTTCAGATCGGTCCAGCGGGTAATACCATTGTTGCTGCCAGTTAGCATGGCGCCAGTGAGTTCGCCATTGGCGTTGTATTCCCTGAGAAATACACCATGGCTGAATGTAGATCCATAGGTTTGGTTGAGATCAATAAATGCCGAAGTAAAATTAAAGCTTTTGCCATTTCTTGGTGAAAGCTTCAGCACTCCGTTGCTGCCAATTGAAGCTATAACCCCAGTAAATGGAGACTGTTTGTTGAAGGCATCAACAACTTGGTTAAGGGTTGAACCTGTTGGGATTGTAATGATCTGATCATTAAGAACAACGTTACCACCGTTGGCAATCGTTGTGAACGCAACGCCGCCAACCGCTGCATTTTCATTGTCAACATCCCAAGTTTGAGTCAGGGCATATTGATCCAGTCCGAGTTCTGTCAATAAACTATCTTTGCTACCCTCCCCTAGCCTGACCCGAACTGTGTTGCCCCTTGATAGGGCCATGAAATTTGTTGTGCTGCCGGCGTTGTAGAGTTGATCCCCAGGCAATAAGGGTATTAAAACAGTTCCATCATTCCCCTTGTCAAGGAAATCAAGTCCATGAGAGTGATATTGGCCGAAGATGGTAAAAAAGTCTGAATTTGGCAGCGGATTGCTGCCTGTCAGGATTGTTTCATGACGAGTATTGTTGTTTTGACTCACCCTGCCAAGGCCAGTTCTGGTGCCGGACTGTGTCCACTCACGCGCATAGGGATTATCCAAGGTCTCAAAGGAGCTTTTGCCTGTTTGGTTTGAAATCAGATTGCTGATCAGTCTAGGCTGGGCATCGAAGATCAGGTTGCCACGAATGCTATAGTCAGCAACGTAGGCTGCGGTGTAGTTTACGGAACCTGTGGGAAAGTTAATTGTGAATCCACCTGTATCACTGCTAAAATCGCTGGCTGTTAGATTGCGAAATAGGGTGTTTGTCGCTCCAGCATGGTAACGAATGTCAGTTGTCGAGGTTATCTGAAGGCTTGAGGTTGTTTGCGTGGGCGATTGGGGTATGTCGAAAAGTTGTTGGTCGGTGCCATTGAGGTTCCGGAAACCGCTGGTGGGTTTCGCCCCCACAGCGTTAAGAGGTCCGGGTAATATTGCTGTTGACGGCTTGTTGTCGTATATCTTGTAGACTTGCCATTGGTAGTCGATAAACTCAATATCGTTAAAGGTGAAGAAGTCGACGACAGAGTCGTAGACAGAGTTGTAAAGGTAACTTTTAACACTCATTGATTTTTCCTTTGTTTATGGCGTTCTGTTGTAACTATTACCATTGTAAATAGGGCTTGCTTAGTTTTGCAACCCCCACTAGAAAATTATTAATGAAAATTATTAATGTAAGTTGCTAGTTAGGTAAATTGTCAGAATCAGGATGTCTAGGATTAAAGGATGAACAGGATGAAACCAGAGCTTTTATTACCAATTACCCATTACCAGCCTCAATGAGATAACTAGCAACTTGGGTTATTTACAAATATCATTTTTTCAAGTATATTCATCATCAACATAAGATTCATATATCTCATGGGTTTCAGTAGAAGTAACAGAATCCCCCAGGTGGAAACTATCATCTGTTATACGAATAATTTCTCCAGAAAAGAATTTAGCCAGACTTTCCGCAGCTTTAACTACACCATCATGATCCCAGTTTGATGAAGGTGCTGGTACTGGTGGAGAAGAAATAGTTTGTACTGGTGCTGTGTTGGTAACAACAGGCTGAGTTTTGATAAGTGCCGGTGGTGGTGTGGATACTGTAGATACTGGCTGTGGTGCGACTGTGGGAGGCTGTGGTGTGGGTTGGAGAGATATAGGTTCGGGTGTTTGTTGAACGGGAGGCGAATTTTGCCCTGGTGGATTTCTTCTCGTTGATGTAACATTTGCGCCAGTAGCTTTTTCCAGAGTGACTTGTATTTCCTGCTGGAATGTTTGTCTAAATGCTGTAGTAATCACAGGTACATAAGATCTCACTTTGTCATACCAAACTGCTTTTACCCCTACACGGGCCATAGAACCGTTGAACTCAATTAAATGGCACATTTGCCCTAGTAGTGCCTGGGTGGGTAGCTGTTGAATATGTCCACGCACTTGTTGCCAAAGTTGTGTTAAGTCGTATTGTGAATCTTCTCTAATTGGCTCTACTGGTGCTGGTACGGATAAAGGTTCTGGGACTGGTGGTGGGAAATTAACAGGTGAATTGTGATTTGTGGGCGGATATGCCGGTGCAGGGGCGACGGGAGGGTAAACTGGGGTTACAGGAGTTGTATTAACTCGCTGGGAAATATTTTGGGAAATATTTGCCGTTTGGATTTGAATATTGGCGCTGGGTAATAATCCCAGTAATGTTACTTCTAACCATAACCGGGGTTGAGTGGTGTTTTTTATTTGTACTTCAGCCGTTCTCAGGTGTTGTTGTCCCAGTAGGATGGTACTAGTATCGAATTTTTGGGCAAAGTTGACTAATGATGTCCAGGTTGACTGGGTACAGGTAACTAAATCTTGACGACTGGGGGCGGTTTTCGCTATCAGGAAATCCCGGTAAAAAGCGGCGAGATTTTGGAGAATTATTAGGGGTTCTCTACCTCTATCTAGGATTTTTCGGGTAAAGTCTAATACTATCTCTGCCTGATCTTGACTGATGGCTTCTAATAGCCCCAGTAAGTCTTTTTCACTGACTGAACCCACCAAATCCCAAACTTTATCCGGTGTCACTTCTCCATTGACTAATGCTAATTGATCTAGTAAACTTTCTGCATCTCTTAATCCCCCTTGGGCAATTTGTCCTACCAATGTCAAAGATTCATGGGAAATATTAATATTTTCTTGGGAGGCAATGTGAGTTAGATGTTTTACCATGGACTCTAGTTGAATCCGCCTAAAATCAAACCTTTGACAACGAGAAATAATTGTTGGTAACACTCTTTGTGGGTCTGTTGTCGCTAGAACAAAAACAACGTGCTTAGGTGGTTCTTCTAGGGTTTTAAGTAATGCATTGAAGGCTGCGGTACTTAACATATGGCATTCATCAATGACATAAACTTTATACCGACACTGCATGGGAGCAAATTGCGCCCTTTCAATCAGTTCCCGAATATTATCAACACCAGTATTACTAGCAGCGTCAATTTCAATCACATCTGTAGAATAGCCTTTAGTAATTCCCTGACAAATTTCGCAAACCCCGCAGGGTTGGGGTGTGGGTTGGTTACCTTGCAGACAATTGAGAGATTTAGCCAAAATTCTCGCACTAGAAGTTTTTCCTGTACCTCTGGGGCCAGTGAACAAATAAGCAGGGGCGATTTTTGCTGAAAGAATAGCATTAGTTAGGGTAGTAGCGATCGCTTCCTGACCCACCAGTTCAGCAAAACTTTTTGGCCGATACTTGTGGTGCAGCGGTTCGTAAGACATGGAGACAGGTTTAAATCCGTATATCCCAGGTAAATTAAGGGTTTCACCATTCTAACAAGTTATGGCATTTTCCCATTTCCTTGCCACCGTACTAGTCACTGACATCGTTAAAATTTGAAGAAGCAACATCAATGGTGCCGCAGATGCTCAAGCAACTAATTCAATGGATCAAAAAATTTTTCCGGCGCTTGTTTGCTGGTAAACAAAATCTCACCCCCGCTGGAGAACAAGTTCCAAAATCAGTAGCACCACCCCTGAGTGATACAGATTTAGAATTTCTATTTACAGAACTTTTAGAAGGGGTCCATCAAGTCAAGGGACAAACCTGGACACAAAAATGGCTAGATAATCTTGAGCATCGTGTCAGCACGGAGCGCTGGTTAGAATGGTTAAATCGGTTTGGGGAAAGATTATTAGCATCCTCTAGACCTCATCATGAATTAGCAGTTAGACTAGTTCAACTTGGTGAATTGAGAGTTGGGGAAATCAGTAATCTGTCCTACGATATAGGTATGAAAATATTAACGCGCAATCCGGGAGAGCCAATTTGGGAATATGACGGACCAGATATAGTACAAAATAATCCTTCAATAGCAACCAAAACGGAGGAAGAACTAACGACAGAAGAATACAAAACTGTTACCCTAGATGAGTTACTCATGATGTTGCAAGATGATGAAAACCTATGTCAGCAAGTTGCTGAACAACTAGGGATGGAAACAGATAATCCAGAAGAAATTATTCAAGCCTTGGTTAATCAGTATCATGAAGCTAATAAATCTTCTGTATAATCAGGATGAGTGATGGGAAGAGTTTCTGACTCCATCTCCTGATTACTAATCTCAATGACTAAGTTTTATTTAATTATGTAAATACAAGTATTATTACATAATTGACTTGAGATTTTGTAGTTTATTCAGTAAAATAGCTACAATCGAGGCGAAAGAAAATCCAATAAAGTGGCAGATGTTCAGATGGCTCTTGCAATGGCTTAACAAATTTTTACAGTACACCCTTGGCGGTCTTCGGATCAGTAATCCCCAGACTAGTCAAGGCCGTCTGGTGGCAGATCAGCTACCGGAACTTACGAATGCGGATCTAGAGTTTTTATTTAACGAACTGCTGGAAGGAGTGCATCAAGCACGAGGACAACAGTGGGCTTTGAAGTATTTACAGCGGATGGAACCGCGAATTACTCTTGACCGTTGGCTAGATTGGCTGTTGATATTTGGCGACAAATTACTGGCCTCTTCTGCACCTAATCATGAGCTAGTCAAACGGATGGTGCAGTTGGGTGAGTTAGGTATTGGTGAGGTTAGTAACCTGTCCTATGATATTGGAATTCAGCTATTGTGGCGCAACATGAACCAGGATCATGATCGCAGGCAAAAGTTACAGGAAGAGGACTTAGGTAGTCCCAGTCAGGAATTTCTCCGCGAATTTGGTGAACTACTATGGGAATATCAAGAAGTGGATGCTATTACAAACCAATCCGTATCCCAAATGATTGAGGATCTGTTGACTAATTCTTCTTTGGAGTTAACTGGTGAGTCTTTGTCCAAAAATATTGTCGAGAACAACCCTAAGACAGAAAGTAAGTATCCGAGTTACAACTATACAATTCAGAACAATGTTAAGGATAAGGAAGTATTTGCAGAGGCATTAGCTCCCCAGGAGGAAAGCTGGAATCAGTCTTTGATGATAGACCCGCAGTTAGCACTTACTTTAAATGAGTTGATAGTGCGGTTGGAGCAAAGCGCCCATCTTGTTCAGCAGTTAACTTCAGATTTGGCAATTCGTGATAGTCAGATTGTTAAGCAACCAAAATCACAAATCATTGTTGCTAATCGGGCGGAAACTTTGTTTTACCAAGGGTTACAGTTGGCTAAATCTGGGGATTTATTAACTGCTTTGGCTTTGTATGAAGGAGCTAGTAAACTACAACCTCAAGCTTATGAATATTGGTTTCATCAGGGCTTGACACTATTTTACTTACACCGATGGACTGAGGCGATTGCCGCTTATGATCAAGTGCTGGCACTTAAACCGGATTTCTACAAAGTTTGGTATAGTCGGGGCTGTATTCTCTGCGAATTGGGAGACTTTGATGCGGCTATTACTGCTTTAGATCAAGCGATCACTATTGAGCCAGATTACCAAGAAGCTTGGTCTATTAGGGGCTTTGCCTTACTGAAGTTGGGTTTAATCAGGGAAGCGATAACTAGTTATGATCAAGCTATCAAGCTACAACCTGAAGACGTAGAAGCTTGGTACTACCGAGGCGTAGCCTTAGCTGTGGGAGAACAATATCCAGAAGCAATTGCTAGTTATGATCAAGCCATCAAGCTACAACCTGACTATCATGAGGTGTGGATTGACCGGGGTGTGGTGCTATTTAATTTACAAAAATGGTTAGAAGCTATTGAGTCTTGGGATCAAGCCCTTTATATTCAACCTGAATTTTATTTGGCCTGGTACAACCGAGGTGTGTCCTTTGAAAATCTAGGTCGTCGTGAAGATGCGATCGCCTCCTATCAAAAAGCCATAGCTATTAAGCCTGATTTTCAACCGGCTTGGTATAATCAAGCTATTGCCCTGTTTTACTTAGAACTTTTCGTCCAAGCTATTTACTGTTATGACAGTGCTTTACAAATTAAACTGGACTATTGGGAAGCTTGGCTAGGTCGTGGTGCGGCTGTTGGTAGTCTAAGCCCTGAGCAATCATCACTGATTGTAGCTAGTAACATTTCTCGCTCCAATTCCAGCCTCAATTTAGGCGGTTATGAGGGCAAGTTAGCAAGTTATCAAGAGGGTTTAAAACAGCTTCGTCCAGATACGCACCCAGAAGGTTGGGGAAGATTACATATAGCTATCGGTAATACTTATTATGAGCAAGGGAAAAAAGAAGTTACACCCCGTGATTATTGGCATCACGCCATATCTGAATACCAATTGGCACTATCCACTCTCACACCGGAAGATTTTCCAGAATTGCATCTAGAAATTTTGCAATCTCTTAGTAAGGTGCTTGTTTGTTTGGGAAAAACAAAAACTGCACAAGAATTTCAAACATGGGGGATTGAATTATTAAAACAATTACTAACTCACCCCACTCGTGCTGATGAAAGCAAAAAACAACTGGTGCTAAAATTCGCAGGTTTGGCACAATTAGCAGTTGATTTAGCTGTAAGTACAGGAGACTTAGTAGAAGCTTGGGAAATTGCTGAACAGGGTAAAAATAATTGTTTACAGTGGTTAATTTCTGATGTTAATCATCACGTTCATTCTGTAAAATATACGTCCATTCAACAATTGCTTAATCCCTCTACAGCCATAATTTATTGGCATCTTAGTCCAGCAGCCTTACACACATTTATTATCAAAGATCAAGCACCATCTCCTATTGCCTTACTTACTCCCATACAAGATATAGAAGCAATTCCCGAAGCAGTATGGCGCTTAATTCAATTTGAGAATTGGTTAGGAGATTGGCAACAATCCCCTACACTGTCAAAACTGTTAGAGTTGCAAAATATCTTGAATATTTTCACAATTACTCAAGAACTAGAAGGAGTAGATACCATAATCTTAATTCCTCACCGTGATTTGTATAAATTACCTTTGCATAGTTTATTTAATTTGCCTTTATCTTCAGTATCTTCTCGATCAATGGTCAATTATAATATTACTTATTTACCTAGTGTAGTTATGGGTATTGATTTACAATCTCAGTCGTTCTCACCTTCTAATCAAAATAATAGTAGTAAGGTTTATCCTCTACTCAAATTTGATGAGTTAGCCGAGGAAATAGTAAGCGAAACTTTTGCTATTTCTAAAGATTTTCTCAGTTATTAGGAGGGAATAGGTAGACTTCGCTTGTGTAGTAGAGAATTATATTCGCTGAAAACTTTTTAAACATCTTTTAAGAGGTTGTTTGAAAAGTATTATATGAAACCCATAATCTCCAAAAACCTAACCCCCCTCCCCCCCTTCCCTGGTAGGGAAGGGGGGTTTTAAAGCCTCTCCCCTGGTAGGGGAGAGGTTTGGAGGGGGGTCTGTTTACACATTAAAAACTTTTTAAACATCTTTTAAGAGGTAAGAGGGGAAAAATTTTTTACTAATGACTAATGGCCAAATTTTACAAAATAGCCAACTTGCTCAAAAGCCATTGCACAGCAGTTTCCACATCTGGAACTTGTTCTCCTGGGGGTACAGGTGGACGATTTACCATCAGAACCTTTATCCCTAATTTGCGGGCGGCGATAATTTTAGGATATGTGGCACTACCACCGCTGTTTTTGCTGACAATACAATCTATATTGTATTTGAGTAAAATTTCCTGTTCCTTTTCCAAATTAAAGGGACCGCGATCGCGGATAATCAAACCTGGTGGTACTATAACATCAGGATTTGGTGGATCAATCATCCGCATTAAAAACCAAATTTCTCGTAAATTGGAAAAAGTAGCAATTTCTTGCCTACCAATTGTTAGAAATACTCGTTTAGCTTGATTTGATAATGCTGCGGCGGCGTCCAGATTATTTTCCACTTCTAACCAGTTATCACCCTCTAGTTTTTCCCAGGGTGGACGAATTACCATTAATCGAGGAATACCGACTTCCTGTGCAGCAGCAGCAGCATTTTGAGAAATCTGATCAGCGAAAGGATGAGTAGCATCAATTAATATATCAATGTGCATTTCTCGTAGATAACTAGCTAATCCTGATGCACCACCAAAACCGCCAATCCTTACATTGCCAAGGGGAATAACAGGTTTACGGGTACTACCAGCTAAAGAGGCGATAGCTTCAATACAGGAAATATTTGATACTTTAGCAGCTAACTCGGTTGCATCACCAATTCCACCTAAAATTAAAACGCGCAACATATTCAAAATACTATCACCTGTCTGATTTAATAACTAATGTTGATTAAGACTAGATTCTAGAGTTTTAACTTGGTTTTGTAATTTCTCCACAGTTTGTAAATGAGATTGTTGTAATGAAACCAATAACCAAATAGAACTACCAATAAACATTGTCATCACAGCTATCAAAAGACTTATTAACAATTTCACCTGAAAATTAAGACGTTTGACCTGATTTTTATCTATAATCTGGGAACTAGCGGCTATATTTTTAGTTTCATTTTCTACTAATACTTCTATTTTTGGTGCTTCCTCTTTAGGAAATGCAACTTTACTTTTTAGCCATCCAGTAATCAACTGAGGACAATTATTTTTAACCCATTTCCAGGCCAATATTTTGATCACTGGTTTAGATATTTTAGTAGCAAATTTCAGGGTTTTATTAAGAGTTCCCAACTGAAATTTTTGGTTAATTAAATTTGTTATACCGATATCATAGAGACAATCTATAATTAACTTAATTGTCATTTCCTCATTATAAACTAAAGTTTTTATCAATACAAGTACCTCATTCATCAATTTTTCTTCTCGGTCTTTTTCTGGAGAATGTTCTGTTGAATCCTTTGATATTTTTACTGATTTAGTCATATTTTCAGTTGAGGTATATAGCAGAGAACAGGAAGGATCAGGGAACAGAGTTAAAACTCCTTTGGTGTATAGTTTTTATGTAAATTTTGTATTTCATTTAAGTTCATAATGATTTCATATTTAGCCAAAATTACCTGACTTTCATCTCCTTTTTGAGTAAGTTTTTGAAATACGTGGAGCGGGAATTTTATATACAGCACTCATTCATCCGCAATTCTCCACGTAAATTTTCGCCTTATCCCCTTTTTACGGGTAAAGAATCAGAATCAAGATGAAGCGTAACTTTGAATTACTTATCACCCTGGTAGATCTAACGCAATTAATAAAGCTTGTTCCAGATGTGCCATGACAACTTCAGAAAGTACACCTCTTAATCGCAAAAAGCGGGTCTTAGATAATACCCGCACCTGATCTGCCATTGCGATCGAGTCCTTCTTGAGACCGCCATCTGGTGCTAAAATTAAAACTTGAGTGGGGTAAACTCGCTTCCCGTCTTGATAGGTGGTACAAGGTACTGCTAAAACTACTGGGCTGGATAGATTAATCACATCACGACTAACAATAATCACTGGACGAGTTCCTCCTTGTTCTGAGCCTTCAGTCGTTTCTAAACGAGCATCATACACCTCACCCCTTCTCATCTTGGAGATTCCCCTAACTGCAACGCCTCCCACTGGGCTGTAGCAAATTCTACCTCTAGTTTTAGGACTTCAGCCTGATAATCTGGATCATTAGCCATTTCTGCCAATGCGGCATCAATTTCAGAGCGCTTTTGTATGGCTAGTTCCCTTCGTAAAGCCTGGGCGACAAAATCATTACGATTTTTGGCTTTTCCTTCCATAACCGCTTTATCTGTGGCTTCTAGGAGTTCTCTGGGAATGGTTAACGTCGTGCGAACGGTTTCTGTTTTCATGGCGCGTTCATTATTTTGATGACTGAAGTGATGCCTTATATCATATCGTTTTCCGCATCATACAAAATTAAAAATTAAAAATTAAAAATTAGTCATTCTCAATTGTTTATTCTCAATTTTCCCGGATACTTTTCTAATTTATCATCCAAAACACCACCAATTGTGGCAATCTGAGAAGTATAACCTCTGGCGATCTGATATTTTAGCTACAGAAAATCTACCTGTTTAGATTATGCAAACTTTGCCGACTTTGGAAATTAGTAACACTAGATCTAGTCAACCCGCCTTTGATACTACTATCAAACGCCGCAAAACCCGCGCTGTTAAAGTGGGAAATGTCATCATTGGGGGCGGATACCCAGTGGTGGTACAGTCAATGATTAATGAAGATACCCTGGATATTGATGGTTCTGTAGCCGGTATTCGTCGTCTCCATGAAATAGGCTGCGAAATTGTCCGTGTTACAGTCCCCAGTCTTGGACACGCTAAAGCATTGGCGGAAATTAAACAGAAATTAATTCAAACTTATCGTGATGTACCAATTGTGGCTGATGTCCATCACAATGGCATGAAAATCGCTTTGGAAGTCGCTAAACACATCGAAAAAGTGCGAATTAATCCAGGTTTATACGTATTTGAAAAACCCAATACCAGCCGCACCGAATATACAAAAGCTGAATTTGATGAAATTGGTGAAAAAATCCGTGAAACTTTAGCCCCGCTGGTAATTTCCTTACGTGATCAAGGTAAAGCCATGCGAATTGGCGTAAATCATGGTTCTTTAGCGGAAAGAATGTTATTTACCTATGGTGATACACCAGAAGGTATGGTAGAATCTGCCATAGAGTTCATCCGCATTTGTGAATCTTTGGATTTTCATAATGTCGTCATCTCCATGAAAGCCTCACGAGTTCCTGTTATGGTGGCTGCATATCGTCTCATGGCCAAACGTATGGATGATTTGGGTATGGACTATCCTCTCCATCTAGGCGTGACCGAAGCAGGGGATGGAGAATATGGTAGAATTAAATCTACTGCCGGTATTGCCACATTACTAGCTGACGGCATTGGTGATACAATTCGTGTATCTTTGACAGAAGCACCAGAAAAAGAAATTCCTGTTTGTTATAGCATTCTGCAAGCTTTAGGTTTGCGGAAAACAATGGTTGAATATGTCGCTTGTCCTTCTTGTGGACGGACTTTATTTAATTTAGAGGAAGTGCTACACACAGTCAGAGAAGCCACTAAACATTTAACTGGATTAGATATTGCTGTGATGGGTTGTATTGTCAATGGACCCGGAGAAATGGCCGACGCTGACTATGGTTATGTTGGTAAAACCCCCGGTTACATTTCTCTGTATCGTGGTCGGGAAGAAATTAAAAAAGTTCCAGAAACCCAAGGGGTAGAAGAGTTAATTAATCTGATTAAAGCAGATGGACGTTGGGTAGAACCGTAATATAATTTACTGTTAAACACTTATTTACGTCCTCAATAAGTTGTTATAAATCAACCCCTCTAAACCTCTCCTTCCCTCCCAAGGAAGGGAGGTTATTAAACATCTCCGAATGTGTTTTGGGTAAGTCCTGTAGAACGAGAAAAATATAAAATGAGCTATAGCAATAGACAGGGAGATTAGGACGCTGTACGAAGCACATCTTCCATAGCATCCCGGAGAGAGTCAAATTGAATTAGTTGTTTGCGAAATTTTTGGGCGGCTTTTACTGCGATGATAAAAAAGATTGTATCTAATCCTTTTATAAATAGTTTATCCATGACTCTCCCCAGTTTATCGTCGTTGAGACATTCTGGTTTTACTCCTGCTCCTATTAGATGTTCACAAGCGATTGTTTCAAAATATTTAGGAAACATATATAACGGTTTAGAGACAAATCCTAACCCGTTTATTATCATGGCTTTTACTACTTGACCTGCATTTACTTTTTCGTCTTTTTCGTCTTTTTCGACTCCTATTAATTCATTTATTATTTCTACTATTCCGATTGAATCTATGATTCCTGCTACTATCCCTAGATGGTCTATGTTCTGAATTTTTATTTCTTGGGGTTTTAATTTCACAACAGTTTCCTCTACTTGTCTATTATGATTCTCTCATTTCTTGATTTCTGAATAATAAATTTTTTAATCATCTTGAATTTTCTTTTTCTTTCGGCATCTTTAGGAAACTTTACTTTCTCACACTACCCTCCTTTTAATGATACATATTCTCATTAAGCTTATTTCTCTTTAATTTATCGTTAGTTATTATGTACTACTAGCTCTGCTTTTTTGATCTGTGCCAGTTCAGGGTGCGGAATGTGGGATCAAAAGGTTCTGCCATTTGATACAGTTTTAATGGATACTTGGTAGGCAGTGAACAATTTAATGCTTTATATTGATAGTCTAGATAAAGTTTATTATTGTCCTTGAAAGACTAATCGTTTGGTTGATGATAGTTTTTGCAAAGAAAAATATAAAAATATTGAATCATTGTCATGGAGTGAAGAAGAGTTAGAATGTGGTAAAATTATCAAGATAAAAGCATTCCCCGCAAAAGAAAAAAGTGAAGCTATTCCGGGTTGCTATCTCTACCGATAGAACGGATTATATCGCAACTAATGATATATCTCAAAGTCCTATGGATGTTACGCAAAAGGTGTGTAAAATCCGTTGGAAAATAGAAGAGTTTCACAATGTGGGCTATATAGACTATAGACTCTGGTTCATACATCCCTATCTCTTCTCTAAATTGAAGTCGTTTGACTTTATCTCGTTCTTGATAACCATAAGTTTTTTCCCGTGAACCCAATTTTTTTTAAGGCTCTTGATATTGTGCGTTTGCTAATTTCTCCCGACCATAGTTTAGCCATATCTGATTGCGTTTTATCCCCATTAACCAAGACAAAGTTCTCAAATTGTTCCCAGTTAGTAATCTTATGACCTTAAGGGGTGGTTGATTTGGTAACGCTTGGTAATCTCCTGTACTAGCTTTTCGTTGAAGCCAAAGGTTGATTGTATGACGATTGATTTGATAAACTTCTGCCGCTTCACTCTTCTTCATCCCATCTAACTCAATTGATTGAATTACTTTCTGACGTAAGTCGTAACTATAGGGTTTTGGCATGATCTGTTCTCGTTCTGAACACTTGAGTTGTATCCAGTGTTGCTTTACTCATAATATTATACTGGTTGTCCTAACCGCCTTGGCAGTTGCTATATATAAAATATGGAAAATATACAGCGCCAATCCCTCTATGGTGAAGGTTGACGCTGTACGGTTTTATATTTATCTATTATCCGCTAGGGTCTTTTTTAGCTGACCCTGATGTTATTAAAATTAATAATCGCCTATTTTTGAAAAAATAGAGACTTTCTTAAGTATTTCTTTATATTTACTTTCCTGATGAATTATGAATCTTTGTAAAGATTTGTATTGTAGGAAAGACTGATTACCTGTGTTTTTTGCCGTTAATAGATGCACCTAATATCTCTGATATCCAAACTTCAATATTGCGGACAGGATGGGAACGGATGGCTGTAAAATCAGGATGGATAATTGGCTCTACTAAAATTGTAAACATTCCTAAACGATTACCCGCTAATACATCTGTAAACAAGCGATCGCCCACCATACCCACTTGATGGGCGGGTAAATTCATGCCTTGTAACGCAGCCCGAATTTTTCGTCGGGAGGGTTTGGCTGCACCTAAGTAGTACGGTAAATCTAGAGAACGGGCAATACTACCGATTCGGGATTCACTCAAATTATTGCTAACCAACCACAACGCCGTACAAATACGTATTTCCTCTACCCATGCTTGTAATTCTGGAAAAGTAGAACTTGTGGTCATAGGTACTAAAGTTTCATCCACATCCAATACTAGCCCTTTTAGCCCATATTGTTGGATTACCTCTGGTGTCAGTGTTAAAACTGAACCCGCTAAAATTAAGTTAGGCTGTAATAGATGGTTGCGAGTCATAATTTTTGTATAGTTACCATGAGATTTCTAATATCTCACACAAAAGCGCAAAAACGCAAATAATTAAAGTTGCCAAGGTTGAATTTAGCAGTTTCATCTTTCAATTTAGCAAAACCATTTTCAGCATGGGAGCAAGGGTTGAGAGTTTTGCGAGTCCTCTGATTCCTCGCTCCTAGATGCTTAAATTTTGGAATTAATTACTCAACTTCATTAAAAAGATGTTCTTCTAAGAGGGGTTGAAATTTGCGGAACTCTTCGGGAGAAAGTAATTCTGGTTCACCAGTTTTAGTAATTCTGGCAAAAAAGAGTAGGGGGTCTAGGGGAGTATAAATTGCATACTCCTGGTTATCATGATAAAAATTGGCAATTTCCATTAATTGCTCTGGTTCTAAGCCGTTTTCTTCATCTTCAATTTCTAAAGTGAAGAATTTAGACTCATCCTCAGGAGGTAACTCTCCTGCTACAGTTAAGGCATAAGCAGTATTCTTGAGGATCAGGTTTTGCTCAGAAAGAACAGCTTGAGCCGTGCCGAATATTTCTTCAATGATATCATCATCTTCTACTAATACGGCCTCTTCTTCATCGCCGTCACTTTGCCAAGCAAATATTTCTATTGGTGTATCTACGGGCAGAAGCAGAACATATCTTTCTCCATCTACGGATAGATTATGTTCAATGTAACATTCTAGGGTTCGTTTTAGCTCGTCTGTTAAAATCAGAGAACTTTCGGAATCGTGATCATTGTCTTCAGAAAATGGAGATGAATACATACTTGAATTATGTAGCTGTAATCATAAAATCTAATACTCTTAAATATGGAAATCATGAAACTGCTTGTGGACAGTTGATGTCAACCATAAATTGAGAGATAGAAGTAATAGTTTTGAGAATACCATGTAAAAAGGGATCACTCATCAGTAAATGTTACCGCCCCCTGTACTAAACTGCGTCTAGCATCTAACCACTGTTGTAAAATCAATGCAGCAGCCTTACGATCTATTAAACCCTTATTTCTAGACGGGGAACGATTCTCAGCTATCAGCAGTTGTTCTGCTTGCAAGGAAGTTAATCTTTCGTCCATATATTCTAAAGGAAGTTTGAGCGCCGAAGCCAGTCTAGAGGCAAATTTTTGCACGTGACGGGCTTGAACACCAATAGTACCATCCATTGAATATGGTAAACCAACAACAAGAATTTGTACCTGTCGCTGGTTGACTATTTGCTGGATTTGTGCTACATCTTCGACAAAGGAACGACGCTCAATGGTGGTGATACCCGTAGCAATTAAACCAGTCCCATCACATCCCGCTAAACCGATGCGTTTACTACCAACATCGACACCCAAAGCGGAGATAAAGGATTTTGATTGCTGTGGAGAAATCACGTTATTGTTGTTCATGGGGTTGATCTGTGGCTGAGTCTAGGGCAGAGGGTGTATCTATATGAGAACTTTTATGAGGGAAACCGACAATTTCTGACTGGGTTGGTATAGCTCTTTCTGGCTGTACCTGTTGTGTTTGCGGTATCCATGACATTCCCCCAGGTATGGGTTTGCGGGTTGGTTGCAGTCCTTGTAACATTTCTTGCCACTGAATCCCTTCTAAGGAGACAAATTTCGATTCTCTGAGTTTATGCCACACTGAACGAGACATGATCAGGGTATGTTCTCGACGTTTAGCGCCAATACGCTCTAAATATTCCTCCCGTTCTGGCTGATAGTCTGAAGAAGCCAATTGTAACCCTTGTTGGGGAAAATCTTGGGCAATGCGAGCTAATTGAGACAATAATTCAGGATATAACCAAGTATAAGCAGGATGAACTGTGAGAGTTGCTACATGAGGATTTGCCCCGGTACGGTGCAGTTGGATCTGAAAATAACCAATAGCTGCTTTTCGCTGGGGTTCAAACACATAGCCACTGACAACTTCAGTTTTGCTCGTCCACTGCTTGACAGCATCAATTATCGCCCCACACAAGGTAGTTTTAAAGTCGTGGGTGTGACGATCAAATACTTGCCTCACTAAAGGAGGCATGGATGCTGTATCTAGTTGATATAATAAAGGAGCATCAGCATTACTCACCGGCAAGAGATTGGGTAAATCTGGTTCGGTTTGGATTAATTCCCCTAATAACTGCGGACTAATTTCCCAGTATGTCATTTCCGCTAAACGTTGAAATCCATTATGCCGATAAAGTGCTAAAGCATCCACATCATTAACGTTAACTTCTAATATCCACGTCCGCGCTTCTAAAATTGATTCAAAGCAATGGCGTAGTAGTTGAGAACCTACCCCCATGCGATCGCCGGTTCGTGCTAACATGACTTGATTAACTCGCCAAGTGCTGCGAGTCCGGTTAAAGGGTGATACTTGAATCATTCCTAACAGTATTCGTCCCTGCTCGGCGATATAGCCCCAGAAGCGGTACTGTAATGGGTTAGGAAACCAACTCAACAATTTAAGTAATCCATACCAGCGCCGTAGCCACTGCATTTCACCTATAGATTCAGTAGCTGCTTGGGGGGAAAGGTGGGATAATGATTCTTGAGTCAAGGATTCAATTCCGTCCAAATCTCGATGTTGGACTGGTCGGATAATAACACTGAGGTTTCGAGGGAGTAGTGGAGTCATTTTAATTCAAGCCGCCATTTAACCTTTACAAAAACAAAATATGATAGTGATGAGTGATGTAATACTGCAATTATTTTAACGGCTTTTTGCTCTTAGGTCTTGTTTCCAAAGAGTGATTGTATTAACTAAATACGTAAAAAATATCAAAAGCAGAAACGGTGACTATACCCTGGGGTGAAAACCACAATATCTGCCTTTATTTTATGTTAATTGTGCTAAAAATACTTTTAAATCTATAGACTTTGACGAGAAGCGAATTTTTCAAAATCCGCTTGGGTTTGATGAAGTAATTGCTGACGACTATCTTGTATGGTAGGTTGGAAGTTAGGAATCAAGTTGCGAGCTTGTAGGGTCATGTGCAATTGTAAATTGGCTACATAGTCGCTAATATCTTGATTATCTACAGTTGCGCCCGTTAATACGTTTGATTCCATTGCCACTGTGTTCTCCTTTGTGAATTTTGTGTGATAGCTGCACTAGATCACAAGCTATCATGTTTTTTATTTAGCTGCTGATTTCGTAATGAAGTTTAATAGACATCTGGGGGTAAAGATTGTAGAGACTTGACCGGTCAAGTCTCTACAAGGGTTAACCTTTGCCAAGTGAGTTCTTCAGTAGCTTTATCCCAGTTCCAGCGTAATAAATGGGCTGGTTGATTGGGTGCAAATGTTGGTATACTGATAGCTCGTCTAGGTGCATCCGTAGCGAGATTAATGGCGTTTTCTATGTCACAAACCCCCCATTTTACCAGATTTTGCACTCCCACTAATAAGGGTAGAGTTGTTCCCGTTAAAGTACCATCTTGTAGTCTAGCTGTACCATTAACAACTTCAATTTGTCGGTTATCCCAGGGATAGATACCGTCTGGTAATCCTAGAGGTGCAAGAGCGTCACTGACGATAAATAGACTTTTACTAGCACGCAAAAGAATTTTAAGAATCATTGGATTAACGTGCTGACCATCAGCAATAAAGCCACAGAATACATGAGGATCATTGATTGCTGCACCTAATAAACCTGGTTCGCGGTGGTGTAGGGGAGGCATGGCATTAAAAGCGTGTGTAATCATTGTAGCACCTTGAGAAAAAGCCTGTTGTGATTCGGCTGCGGTAGCTTGTGAATGTCCTAAACTAACAGTAATTCCCAGGGAACGCAAATAAGGGATGACTTTTCCTGTGGTGTCTAACTCTGGTGCGATGGTAATGAGTTTGACTATGGGAGCATAGTCTCCTAATACTCGTTTAACTTGATCTATGGTAAGGGGTAGTAAATATTCGGATGGATGTGCGCCGCGTTTGTAGTAGTTTAAGAATGGTCCTTCTAGATGAACTCCGAGAATTTGTGCAGAATTTGGGGAATTTGAGGTATAATCAGTGAGAATAGCGAGGGAGCGGTGAATATTTTCGATAGAAGTCGTGACTAGGGTTGGTAAATAACCATCAACTCCTGCTGACCATAAAAATGAGGATATTTTGGGTAAATGATGGGAATTTTCCAATGTTAATTCCGGAAATGCTAATCCTAGACCACCATTGATTTGTAAGTCCACACCACCTAAAGAAATCCAGTCTCCAGCTACATCTAAAATTTGCAGATGTTGTGGTATAGTTTCAACCCATGCTGTATTCATGGGCATAATGCTGTTAATTATGCCTTCTTGATTAACTAAGATTCTTTGTAGATCTTGATAACCGGGTACTTTTGCGTTAATAATGTTTATGTTTGCCAGCATGGGTGTTATTTTAGTTATTAGTCATTGGTCGTTAGTCATTGGGAAATATATTCCCTCCTCCCCAGTCCCCAATCCCTAATTATTATGAGTGTAGAAATTGGTATTATTATGGGTAGCGATTCTGATTTACCTACGATGAAAGAGGCGATCGCTATTTGTGAAGAATTTGGTATTGTATTTGAAGTTGCTATTGTCTCTGCCCATCGTACCCCAGAACGGATGGTAGAATATGCTAAAACCGCACATCAACGGGGTATTAAAGTAATAATTGCTGGTGCTGGTGGTGCGGCTCATCTTCCTGGTATGGTAGCATCTTTAACTCCTTTACCTGTAATTGGTGTCCCGGTTTCGACTCGGAATTTACAAGGTATGGATTCTTTATATTCTATAGTACAAATGCCAACAGGAATACCCGTTGCCACTGTTGCCATTGGGAACGCGAAAAATGCTGGACTTTTGGCCGTACAAATTCTTGCTACCCACCAACCGGAGTTATTACAAAAAGTTGTGGCCTATCGCCAAAGTCTGTGTAATTCGGTGATGGAAAAACAAGCTAAACTAGATCAGCTTGGATATGCAGAATATTTGCAACAATAGATATTCAGATATCTAGAACTGACAGGATAATCGCTTTGGTTTGGTGAAAGATGTAAATATTAACATAATTCCATATTAAACTGTGAACCCTTCTATCAACACTCCAGCCCAAACTCAAAACCGCAAAGCAGATCATATCCGTATCTGTTTAGAAGATAATGTTGAATGTTCAGAAATCACGACGGGTTTAGAAAAGTATCGCTTTACTCATGTTTGCTTACCAGAACTTAATGATAAAGATATTAATCTGAGTACGAATTTTCTGGGAAAATATCTAAATGCACCGTTATTAATTTCCTCTATGACTGGGGGAACAGAACAAGCGGGAATTATTAACCGTCGTCTTGCAGAAGTAGCTCAAAAATACAAGTTAGCAATGGGTGTAGGGTCTGTGCGGGTGGCGGTGGAAAAACCTCAAGTTGCTGATACTTTCGCTGTGCGTAAGTACGCGCCTGATATTCTCCTGTTTGCTAATTTAGGGGCGGTACAGCTTAATTATGAATATGGCCTTGATGAATGTTTGCGAATTATTGATTTAACAGCGGCTGATGCCCTAATTCTACATATTAATCCTTTACAGGAGTTTATTCAACCCAGGGGTGATACTAATTTTAAGGGATTGCTTGACAAAATTGCCAAATTATGCAGTAAATTACCTGTCCCCGTAATTGCGAAGGAAGTAGGTAATGGAATTTCGGCGACAATGGCGGAAAAACTGATAGCTGTGGGAGTCACAGCCATTGATGTTGCGGGTGCGGGTGGTACTTCCTGGGCTTTGGTGGAAAGCGAAAGGGCGGAAACGTCCTTACAACGGCGTTTGGGGCGAACATTTGGGGATTGGGGTATACCCACGGCAGATTGTATCACCAGTATTCGGGACTATGATCCCCATATTCCTTTAATTGCTTCTGGGGGTTTGCGTCATGGGTTAGATGTAGCTAAAGTCATCGCTCTGGGGGCTGATATCGCTGGTTTAGCAATGCCCTTCCTCAAGGCAGCGGCAACATCGGAGGCCGCTGTGATAGAATTAACGGAGGTATTAATTGCGGAAATAACTACTGTGTTATTTTGTACTGGTAATAAAGATTTGTATAAATTAAAGCAATCACACAGTTTACAGCGGATAAAATAGCAAGATGATTGTTACCACTGACAACGGATAAGTGGTAACAGACCGATAACTAATAACTAATAAGTAATAACCCATGAATAACTTTATTAAACAAACCTTAGCAAGTTTAATTGGCAATTTACTGGGACTGACGATTTTTTCTGGACTCAGTACATTAGGATTTTTGCTGATATTAATTGCGGTTGCTAGTTCCCAAAATTCAGGACCAACAGTCAAAGATAAGTCAGTGTTAGTATTTGACTTGTCTTTGAAAATCACTGATAGTGAATCTAATTCTAGTGAATTATTACAAAAAACTCTCAGTGGTGTTAATGAAAATAGTATTACACTCCGTAAAGTTGTGGAGACTTTAGACAAAGCAGGACGTGATCAACGTATTGTGGGTATTTATATAGATGGAACTAATGCTAATAGTGGGGTTGGTTATGCTTCCTTGAGAGAAATTCGTCAAGCGCTGGAAAGATTCCGTCAAACAGGTAAAAAAATTATTGCCTATAGTACAGACTGGAATGAAAGAGAATATTATCTAAGTTCCGTAGCGAATCAAATCGTAGTTAATCCCATGGGGGCAATGGAAATGAACGGTTTAAGTTCGCAACCAATGTTTTTAGCGGGAGCATTACAAAAGTACGGTATTGGCGTGCAGATTGTGCGTGTAGGTAAATTTAAGGGTGCTGTAGAACCTTTGATTCTGGATAAACTCAGCCCAGAAAATCGGGAACAAACTCAAAAATTGTTAGATGATATTTGGGGAGAATGGCGGAGAGCCGTAGGTAAAAGCCGAAATATACAGCCGCAAAAGTTACAAGCGATCGCTAATAATCAACCAATTTTAGAAGCCACAGCAGCACAAGCAAATGGTTTAGTAGACAAGACTGCTTATCAAGATCAAGTATTCACAGATTTGAAAAAATTAACTGGTCAGCAAGAAAAAGATAAAACATTCACAAAAATTAATTTGGGTGATTATGCAGAAGTTCCAGGAGAATCTGTAGATTCAGATCATAAAATTGCTGTTGTTTATGCAGAAGGAGAAATAGTCAATGGTAGTGGTAACGATGGAGAAATTGGGGGCGATCGCTTTGCTAAAATATTCACTAAAATCAGGGAAAATAGTCAAATAAAAGCTGTAGTTTTGCGAATTAATAGCCCTGGTGGTAGTGCTACCGCAGCGGAAATCATGCAGAGAGAAATCAAACTAACTCGTCAAATTAAACCTGTGATTGTTTCCATGGGAGATGTAGCTGCTTCTGGTGGTTATTGGATTGCTAGTGACTCCAACCGAATTTTTGCAGAACCTAACACTATTACAGGTTCTATTGGCGTATTTGGCGTATTATTTAATGGTCAAAAATTGGGTAATAATAATGGCATTACTTGGGATACTGTAAAAACATCCGAATATGCAGATCAACAAACTATTTCCCGTCCTAAATCAGCCCAAGAATTAGAAGTTTACCAACGCAGTGTTGACCGTATTTATAATTTATTTTTGCAGAAAGTTTCCCAAGGAAGAAAACTACCAACTGCAAAAGTCGCAGAAATTGCTCAAGGAAGAGTTTGGTCAGGAACAGCAGCGAAAGAAATCGGGTTAGTTGATGAAATTGGTGGGTTAAATGTAGCCATCGAATATGCAGCTAAACAAGCAAAATTAGGTAATAATTGGGAATTACAAGAATATCCCCAAGTCGGTAGCTGGGGAGAAAGATTTTTTGGGAAAAAGTTAGATGAAACAAAAGCCAAATTAGGAATAGAAAAAACTGAAATTAAAATCAATAACCCGTTAATAAATGAGTTGGGAAAATTTCAACAAGAAATCAAGATTTTACAAACAATGAATGATCCGCAAGGGATTTATACCCGCTTACCTGTGAACTTAAAAATTGAATAGGAGATAGGGGAAGAATATTTTACTTTGTTCTAAATTCCTGTATACAGCAGTACAGAATTTGGACATAGGTTCAACTCCCATAAGCTCCATTTTCAATTTTCAATAATTAGGGCTTGCTGAACATCTAAAGCAAGTAGTAAAGGATAAATAAAATCCGCTTTAATATCTTACGTGGTATGCAGTAAATAATTTAATGCTTTATAAAGTTGGGTTTCATTTTCTTCTCTCCTTCTCTCTTCCTTTGCGCCTCCGCGCCTCTGCGTGAGAAAAAAACATAAAATTACTTAACATTTATTAATAAAATTGCCCAAACAACAATGAGACAATATAGCTGACTCTTCTCAACCGAAAGGAGCGTTAGCGATGTTACTAACACCAACTTACTTAAATATAAAACCTCTCTTTAAACTTCTACCCTACAAGGAAAGGGGTCAGTAGGTTAGGTTTTTCTTGTATTTTTTCGCCTTGTATTTTTTTGCGGCGCTGACATACTGAATAAGTTTCCCATAAATCTAAAATTATTGTCTCAATTCTTCAATATTCTTCTTTGTTTGTTGATACAAGTCCTTATTCCCTTCCTTGTCAAAGATAGCTGCTGCCCGTTGTAGGTCTTTTAATGCCCCTCGTTTATCTCCAATCGCAGCATAGGCATTACCGCGATTATTAAAAGCAGATCCAAGATTAGGATTAATACGAATTGCTTCATTATAATCTTCTATTGCTTTTTGCTGTTCTCCTCTGTCTGCGTAGGCATTTCCCCGATTGTTATAAGCTACAGCATATTCTTGATTGATCCGAATCGCTTGAGTATAATCCTCTAACGCCCCATTTTTATCCCCTTGGTTGGCACGAGCATTACCTCGATTATTGTAACCTTCGGCATATTTAGGCTTAAGGCTAATAGCTTGATTATAATCCGCGATCGCTCTTCTATAATCTCCAATAGATGAAAAAGCATTACCACGATTATTGTAAGCTTCCGCATCATTGGGATTTAAACGTAATACTTGATTATAATCTGCGATCGCGCCCTCTTTATTACCAGTATCAAAATAAACTAATCCTCGACCTTTAAATGCTGGTGCATATTCAGGATTAAGTTTAATTGATGTACTATAAGCAGCAATGGCGGCTTGATAATTACCTTTAAAATGTTGAGTTTGTCCCTGAACATAAAATTCTGCATATTTGGATGTTTTTCCTATCTTTGGGTTTGGGGCAGTTGCTGATCTTTCTGTCACTAAAATATCTTGATTATTACTACAAGAAATGCAAATTATCCCACTAAAAATGGTAAGCATTGCTATAGTAAATGCTTGGTTTATCTGTCGCTGTTTATGTGTCAATAACTGCCATTTCATAATTTACGATAAATCGCCATTATACTTGGAGTAAATCATTTACTAAATTGCTTACTTACTTCTGCAATATTTTAGCTTTTTGATGAAATGAAATCTAAATGATCAGATTTCCTCACCTGATCTTCATTTGGTAAATAATTTTATTCAGCTAATTACCCGATCTTAATAAATATTGACAATAATATCCTTTATATCTACTATTTACATTATTACTAAACTATCCCTGATAATTCTGTCAATTTCATTAGCATTTTTAGAAAAAATTTCATACCAGTACAAGTATTTATATTTGAATATTAATCCTCCTCACATTCTTGATTTTTAGGGTTTATTTTCCCATAGGTATTTTTATCAATATTTACTCTCAAATTCTTCCGAATATCTTAGGTTAAAATAATTGTAAGATATTAATCAATCCCTTGATTTTTTACCAAATCTACCAATTCTTGAAACTTAGTCTTGACAGTTTTTCATAGCTAGTTAGTTTACAGAATAATGTTTCCAAAATATTTTGTGACTAATAATGCACAGCAAGTGCTACCCATGATTATAATGACTTTTGTTAATAACTTCTGCCAATGTGCCAAAATACCCCTTTTCATCACATTTAACGGTAATTTTCAGCCAAATAGGGAAATTATTTCTCTACCTTATTCGGTAAAATGGTTTCAAAACAGCTAATTATAAAATTTTCCATTAAAAAGCTCAGGAATAAACACCTGAGCTAATGGTAAACCTAATTATCCTAGAGGGGATATTTTTCTAACCGAACTCTATAGATACTAGTAGCGATTACGACCACCACCGCCAAAAGAACCACGATCTTCTTTGGGTTTAGCCTTGTTTACTTTCAAGTTACGTCCCATCCATTCAGCAGCATCAAGAGCTTCAATGGCTCCTGTTTCTTCTGCATCTGTACCCATTTCTACAAAAGCGAAACCACGAACCCTACCTGTTTCTCGGTCGGTAGGTATTTGGACACGCTTTACAGTGCCATACTCTGCAAAGACTTGATTTAAACCCTGTTCTGTAACTTCATAAGAAAGGTTACCTACATAAATTGACATAGACCGTCTCCAAAATCATAAAAGTGTAGAGATTTAGACTTCGGATCAGAGTCTGTAAATACCAAAGGGGAAAAGCCTATCAATACTAAAAACAAACGTGGTACACCGAAATTACTTCTCAATTTCTATTATCACATAAAAAATGGATATTTAACCAAGAAAATTAAAAAAATTTATCAAATATTTTTGGCTCTTCACAATTAGCGATCGCAGTATAAGATATTCTGAGCGTTCTCTGATATTTTAATGAATTTAGAGCCACAATAACCATCTATTTTCGTTATTTTTAGCAGTTTAGGCTACAGGCTAAATTTTAGGTTTTTGTTCATGTTGCACTTTAAACATTCCTCAATCATTAACGCACCAGTAGAAGTAGTTTGGAAATTTCATGAAAGGCCAGACATAATACAATTACTCACCCCTCCTTGGCAACCTGTACAAGTAGTCAGACGTGAGGGAGGACTAGAAGCCGGTGCAATTACAGAATTTCGTCTTTTTCTGGGCATTTTACCCTTAACTTGGTTAGCACGTCACACAGACTATGAAAAATATCGTCTGTTTAGCGATCAACAAATATCTGGACCTTTTGAGTCCTGGATACATCGTCACGAATTTACGGAAGAAAATGGCAAAACTAGATTAACTGATCATATTACCTATGCCATGCCTGGGGGTAATGGAGTGGAATTTATGAGTGGTTGGTTAGTACAAGCACAGTTAGAAGTCATGTTTCGCTATCGTCATTATATAACTAAACGCGAATGTGAAAAGTGAACACAAAAAAACGCTCTCCGCTAGGAGAGCGTTTTTTATTTAACTAGACTCTAGTTATTAACCGTTGATTGCAGGAGCGCTCAAAGCAACAGGAGCAACATCAGCAGCAGCCAAGTCTAGAGGGAAGTTGTGAGCATTGCGCTCGTGCATTACTTCCATACCTAAGTTAGCGCGGTTGATTACGTCAGCCCATGTAGAAATTACACGACCTTGAGAATCAATGATTGATTGGTTGAAGTTAAATCCGTT
>NZ_JACJSB010000045.1 GCF_014697585.1 Dolichospermum sp. FACHB-1091
ACTGAAACTCCGATTTTTTTAGCAAATTCATGAGGTTTAAACATAAAGTCACTCATAGGTGTGTCTATGAGTGTACAGGTTTGTCTATTAAATTGTCAACTTAGGACAAGCTCTAAAAGTTCTTCAGCGTCCATAATGCACCATTGAATACTATGGTAAAAGTATAAAGCAATGCCTGACGCTAAAATACAAATCTCATAGCGAAACCTATTCCTATTTTCATCTATCCCAACCTTGGACGTATCCCATAATTTCTATATTGCCAATAATCCCGCAAAATCCGGTCATGATCAAAACACAAATTACCAGGAACACACCAAGGCTCGAAAATACCCACACCCTTAGCATCATCACCCGCTAAAGGTTGACCTGTAGCTGTTGCTAAAAACACAATACTAATTGTATGCTGACGGTGATCCCGACTGGGATCAGAATAAACTAATAATTGTTGAATTAACTCTACTTTTAACTCTATTTCTTCCTCTGCTTCCCTAATTGCGGCTTTTTCCACAGTTTCACCATAATCCACAAAACCACCAGGTAGCGCCCACCCTAAAGGTTCATTATGTCTTTCAATGAGAATAATAGGGCGATGAGGTCTATCAATTAACTCAATAATAATATCAACTGTAGGCGCAGGATTTCTATAAGTCATTGTTCATTTGTTAATATGTAGGTTTGTAGATCCTCGACTTGTTCAATGGGGATCTGAGTGAGTATAATGATTATTGTGATCAATCTTCTTATTTCTTTACAAATCACAACAGTCAAGACTAACCATGCCATGATAAATTCGATGCGTAACTGATAAACGATTACCCTTTCCTATATTTCAGGTTAAATATGCCTTTTCCTAGATCCAGTGGTATTTTACTACATCCCAGTTCTTTCCCCAGTCGTTTTGGTATTGGGGATTTAGGACTGGAAGCCTATGATTTTATTGATTTTCTTAAAAATAGTCACCAGCAATATTGGCAAGTTTTACCTCTAGGTCCGACTGGTTACGGTAATTCTCCCTATATGTGCTATTCTGCAATGGCGGGAAATTACTTTTTAATTAGTCCCGATAAGTTGCTAGAGGAAGGTTTGTTAATTGAATCAGATTTAGCTGATTTACCAGATTTTCCGGCAGATTATGTAGATTTTCAGGAAGTTATTCCGGTTAAGGTTAATTTACTCATTAAAGCTTGTGAAGAATTTAAAAGTAAGGCAACTTTAACTCAAAAACAAGCTTTTACCAAGTTTTGTACTGATAAAGGCTATTGGTTAAATAATTACGCTCTGTTTATGGCTCTTAAAGATGCCCAAAATGGTGCAGGCTGGCATAATTGGGAGCCGGAATTGGCAAAGCGTGAACCAGCGGCTTTAGCTGCAATGGAACAAGAGTTAGCAGCAGAAATTTTTTATTATAAGTTTGTCCAATATGAGTTTTTCCGTCAATGGTCAGAACTGAAAAACTATGCTAATGAAAATGGTGTAGAAATTATTGGTGATATCCCCATTTACGTAGCCCATGATAGCGCTGATGTCTGGGCTAATCCTGAGATATTTGCTTTAGACGAGGAAACAGGAGCAGCGGCTTTAATGGCGGGAGTTCCACCGGACTATTTTAGCGCCACTGGTCAATTATGGGGAAATCCGGTTTACAATTGGGAAGAATTAGAAAAACAAGACTTTAAATGGTGGGTACTGCGTTTTGAGGCCATGTTGGATTATGTGGATATCATTCGCATTGATCATTTCCGGGGTTTTGAGGCTTATTGGGCTGTACCCCAAGGTGAAACAACTGCTATGAATGGTGAATGGATTAAAGCGCCCGGTGTGGCTTTATTTGAAACTATTAGAAAGCAGTTAGGTAAGTTACCTGTTCTCGCGGAGGATTTGGGGATTATTACCCCAGAAGTGGAAGCACTACGAGATCAATTTGAGTTTCCAGGAATGAAGGTATTACAGTTTGCTTTTGGTTCTGATCCCGGAAATCCCTTTTTACCCTTTAACTACAATCGTAATGCTGTAGTTTATACTGGCACTCATGACAATGATACAACTGTGGGCTGGTTTAATGTTGCAAATGATTACGAAAAGCAAAATTTATTGTTGTATTTAGGTTGTATTAGTCCTGACGGCATAAACTGGGATTTAATTAGATTAGCTTTGAGTTCTATCGCTAATCAGGCGATTATACCTTTACAGGATGTATTAGGTTTGGGAACTGATGCAAGAATGAATTTTCCAAGTACAGCGGAGGGAAATTGGCAATGGCGTTATCAAGCGGGTGTATTAACCCAAGAATTAAGCGATCGCTTAAAAGGCATCACTATCCGTTGCGGACGTGACCATAGACAATCCTAGATTGCACAATTTCCGACTCGGGCTTTAGGCTTTAGGACGAGGAGGTATTAAGAAAAGTAGTTGAGGACTCTATCTTTGATAGAAACTCAGTTTTAGTGGCTTGTAGTTAACTCAAGTTGCTAGTTATCTCATTGAAGCTGGTAATAGGTAATTGGTAATAGGTAATTGGTAATAAAAGCTCTGGTTTCATCCTTTAATCCTAGACATCCTGATTCTGACAATTTACCTAACCAAGCTAGAAATATGTGACTATATTTCTAGTAACTATGCCAAGATGATTTCCTTAGGACTTACGCAAGTGTCATACCAAAAATCTGTTGTAGGGTGCGTCAGACAGCATACATCCTGCAAATAAACAGATTATTGATATCTGACGTGGTTGGTGAGCTTACTGAACCACACCCTACAAATGTGCCAGTTACGTAAGTCCTGTTCCTGTTAGTTTGGTTGAGCCGCGATCTGAATCTCCTCTGTTTTTCCAATTTCTCCCATTTCCTTGGCTTCCTGTCGATTTACACTCATTAACACACCACCGGCATTATCAGTTTTCACCGTCAATTGCTGATTAGCTTTCCACGTGCGACTATAACCCCGGGGTAAAACTCCTTCAAAAGCGGTTTTACCATCTGTAACCACACTAATCCAAGAAGAAGCTTTTAAGGTGACACCAACTTGTACAGACTGATCCTGTTTGCTAATAGACGATTTATTGGCGGATGTTTTTTGTTCTGCTGATTGCGGTTCTTTGCCTGGTTGAATTTGGCGGTTGTTTGCCTGCAATGTGGGATTATTTAATAACTGGGATAGACTATTAACAGAAGAGAAAATCAAGATAATGTAAAGCAGGTAAAGGTGAATAGGGCGTAATTGAAGAATACTTTGACCCTTCCAACTGGAGCGAACACCCACTGATTGATGACCAATAGGGAAATGACTGGCAAATTCCCCTCCCTGAAGTCCCAAAGCCGCTGCAAACTGTCTAATTAAACCTTGAATATAAATTGGTTCTGGTAAGTCGTTTAAATTACCTTCTTCAATTGCTCGCAAAAGTCGTCGAGGAATTCTGGTTAATAGGACTAACTCATCAAGAGTTAAATCCTTTTCCTGACGTAGGGAAGCCAGTTGAGAGCCAAGCTGTGTCAATTTTTCACTTTGATGTTGCTTGATAGAAGGTTTCATTGGCTGTTCATCCTTCTTTCTGAACCATTTCATCTTTTTTCTTTACTCCTTAACTCAGCTTTGTCTTAATAGGTGTGCGACTGACCTGCTTGCTTAAAAAAATGATCTCATCTTGAGTTAAATGACGATATTCACCAACCGGCAAAAATGGTGTTACTGCCGTTTTTAATTGAATTGAACCAATGGCTGTACGATGTAGCTTGATGACTGGATATCCTAACTGTTCAGCCACACGGCGAATTTGCCTATTTCTTCCCTCCTGTAAAACAATTTCTAAACAGCTTTGATCAATGTAACTTTTAATTAAACTCACCTGAGCAGGTCTGGTGATTTTTCCTTCCAGAATCACACCCTGACTCCACCTTTGAAGAACTGCTGCGGGGGGATGTCCTTGGACAATAACGCGATAGCTCTTAGAAATACTATGACTAGGATGGGTGAGTCTATAAGTTAATTCCCCATCATTCGTCAAGATTAACGCTCCTGTGGAGTCTACATCTAAACGACCAACAGGGTGAATACCCAATCCTTCTCTTAATTCTGAGGGTAGCAGATCCAGTACCGTTGGTCTTCCTTGGGGATCATGGCAAGTAGATACAAATCCTGCTGGCTTATGCAGCAATAAGTACATCAAGGATGAACGCTGTTTTGTCACCACCAGTATACCATCAACGGATATCTTGTCCTGCTGGGGATCGACTTTTTGGCCTAAATATGCCAATATGCCATTAACACGCACCCTTGATTGTCTAATCATTTCTTCAACTTGACGACGGGAAGCAATACCCTGTTGAGCTAAAATTTTTTGTAATCGTTCCTCCATTTTTTAATTGTCATTTTTTTTATTGAATACTCTTATACTACTAATGTTTCTACTTTGTTGTTAACAAACTTTTGTGTTAAAGTTAAGCATTATTTAAAATACTCAAAGACTGAGCATATTAATATTGATAGACCCATTGAACAATGATAGAAACAAGTACCTCAAATACACATAACAACAAAGTGAGGATCATCACAAAAGTGTTGACTTCGGCGATTAAGTTATGGCTAAGAACCCAATTAACTCAAGTATCTCATCTAGATGTGCAGATTAAAGCGAACGATCGGCAACTTCTTTCCGGTTGTATTCCTGGGGTATCTATTTCTGCTACTCATGCAGTCTATAAAGGGCTTCATATCACAGAAATCGAACTTTATGCCGAAAAAATACAAGTTAATGTCTCATCAATATTGAGAGGACAGCCGCTGCAATTATTAGAAATAGTACCTGTTGTTGGTAAACTAAGGGTTGAGGAACGGGATCTTAATCACTCGCTTTCATCTCCATTGTTATTGACTGCTGTAAATGATCTACTGATTATACTATTACCACAATCTGGACTAAATTCCAAGTCTATTACTTGGCGAAAAATTACCCTTGACAATCAGTTATTGATCCTGCATGGTATAATTATCTCTGATAGGCAAGAAACATTCTTTAATATTCATTTATACTTAAAACTACTCAACGGGCAAGAACTGCAATTGACACAAGTTGAGATCAAAAGCAACGAAGAAGTTATTCTAGAAGGATATACTCCTGATATTATAAATCTGGGGACAGATGTTGATATTAAAGAAATCTCTCTGATACCAGGACAACTGATTTGTTATGGACGCATTAACATGAACCCATAAGCATCTGTCTGAATCAGGATATCCAAGATTTAAGGATTTGCAAGATTTCATAATTTATTTCCTGCTGATATGTAACAATAAACCACAAATTACGAATTATAGAGTTGTTTGTAACAGTGGTAAAAGCAGAGTCACAAAATAATAAACTAAAGGAGCGGTAAAAATATAACTATCAGTCCGATCTAAAATACCACCATGGCCGGGGATTAATTGTCCAGAATCTTTCACACCAGCATCACGTTTAAGTAAAGATTCCGTTAAATCACCTAATAAACTAGCAATACCAATAATCAAACCCAATGTCAAACCAGTCATTAACCAGTAGGAAAAATGGAGAAAATAAGCACCTGTCACAGCGACAGCCAAACTAGCAGCAATACCAAAAACTGCACCTTCTACGGTTTTTCTGGGACTAATATCCGATAAACGAGTTTTACCGAAGAATTTACCAATAATATAAGCGCCAATATCAGCAGCCCAAATACAGGAAAATGCGAGGATAGTGGTTGTTAAACCTGTGGGTAAAGCGCTAAAATTGCCTCGTCCAATATCCTCCCAATGGGATGGCCAATAACCACCTAAAGGCAGATTGCTGGTAAGATCATGATTAATTCCCCGTAAGCGTACCCAGTAACTTGGTAAATACCCTACATAAAATAAACCCATAATAGAAGCGGAAATATCGGCAATTGTGGCTAGTTTAGGTTGAAAAAGTAGATAAAAACAAATCAGTGTTCCTGCTATGGGCATAATTGCATCAGCTAAACTAGCATTAAGAGTACAAATTGCCAATAAAACTTGACTGACAAACATAGTAGTTTTTACCGCTGGTGTAATGCCGCGAGAACGCACTAAGTTAAAATATTCTTGTTGACCTAAAAATACAACAATAGCGATCGCTATGGTGAAATACCACCCTCCTAACAGGGTTGAAGATAGCGCCATGACAATCGCAATAATTCCACTAACAATTCGAGACCAGGGCATAATAGTATTTTGGATTTTGGATTTTAGATTTTGGATTGAATCCAAAACCGAAAACCGCAGAAGTTTTAATTCATTCAAATTTAGTCTAATTTCTCACCACTGAGAATAAAAATGGGATCTCCAGCTACAAAAGTTTGAGAATAACCCCGTGTTTCCAAACGGTTCACCCCTGACTGGACAACTTCGATATTTCTGACTCTCAATTGGGAAAAACTTTGAGAAATAGCATACAGATTTTCTAGATTAGCAGCCGTCGCCACTACTCGTCCAGATGTGGGTAAATATTGCCATGCAGCTTGGACAATTTCATTTATGGCTTTTCCCCCTTCAATACAAATGCGATCAGGTTGTAACTTGATTTGCTTTAAACATTCTGGGGCGCTACCTTCAATGACTTCGACGTTTTTCACTTCAAAGCGATCGCAATTGCGTTTAATCAGGTTAGCTACATCCTCATCACGTTCAATGGCAATTACCCGTCCTTGGGGACACAATAAACCCACCTCTATAGGAATTGTACCCGTTCCCGCACCAATATCCCACAATATCGAATTTGCTTGTAGTCGCAGTTGAGAAATCAACAGCAATCTTAATTCTCGCTGACTGAGGGGAATACCTGGTAAATGCTCAAATAATTCATCGGGAATCCCTGGAGTAATATAAGGCCAAAGTGGGGAAGGCATAAGCAATTAAAAATTAAAATTAACAATTAAATCAAAATCGGGAATGAGGAAGATAATTTTGGTATTTATGCTCACGAGTGACACAAGGAGACTTTAATGATCATGAATAGGGAAATATTAGCCAATCGCTACGAGATTCAACAACAGTTGGGCAAAAAAGCTGGTAGAAGCACTTTCCTCGCTACTGACTTAGTAACTGGAAAATCGGTAATTGTCAAGTTACTTGCTTTTGGTGGTGATTTTGAAGCGGAATATGGGTTAGTAGACTCATGCAAAGTAATTTATAAAACATTTGATCAATTAGCTAGGGATACAAGAAATAGACTTTCATGGTATCCAAAGATTTTATGAAATTACTAATTTTACGCTTTTATTTGCGTTTTTGCGTATCTACGCGAAACAAAAAAAATATAAAAACCCCAACTAAAAACATGGAACTATACTTAATCCGTCATGGTATCGCCGAAGAACATCAACTAGGACTAAAAGACGAAAAACGACAACTCACCCCAGAAGGAAGAGAAAAAACCGATAAAATAGCCCATAAATTAGTCAAACTCGGTTTTAATTTTGATTTAATTCTCACTAGTCCCCTAGTTCGCGCTTATCAAACAGCAGAAATACTCATTGCTGCTGGACTAAGTTCCCAATTAGAAGCATCAGATCATCTTAGCTTTGATGGTAATATTCAAAATTGGTGGGAAGAATGGCTTAAACCCAGAAAATATCCCCAGAAAACTAAACTAGCATTAGTAGGCCATGAGCCTAGTTTAAGCCATTGGGCAGAAATTCTCCTTTGGGGAGAAGCAAAAGAGAGCCTCATCCTCAAAAAAGCAGGTATGATAGGAATAAAACTACCAGATGATGGTTCTCCCTTGGGTCGTAGTCAAATGTTCTGGTTGACACAGCCCAAGTACCTGCTGTAAGAGTTATTCGATATAAACGCATCGAATAGTTGTAATATCGGCAACTCTTGTAGTGAAAATAGTCTCTGGTAAGTTAACGTGAGCAGATATTTTACAAAGTAAATGGTGTTGCCATGACGGTATGCGAATACAAGCCTGGTTTAGAAGGTATTCCCGCAGCCCAATCGAGTATAAGTCATGTAGATGGGCAGAAAGGAATTCTAGAATATCGTGGTATTAGGATTGAGGAATTAGCGGAAAAAAGTACATTCCTAGAAACTGCATATCTTTTAATCTGGGGTGAGTTACCAACGAAAGAAGAACTAAAAGCATTTGAACATGAAGTTCTTTTCCACAGACGCATCAAGTACCGTATTCGAGACATGATGAAATGCTTTCCTGAAAGCGGTCATCCTATGGATGCTCTTCAAGCTTCGGCTGCTGCTTTAGGTTTATTCTATTCTCGTCGTGACTTACATAATCCGGTCTATATTCGTAACTCCGCTGTCCGGTTAATAGCGACTATTCCCACAATGGTAGCGGCGTTCCAGTTAATGCGGGAAGGTAACGACCCCGTTAAACCCAGAGATGACTTAGACTATGCGGCTAACTTCCTGTATATGCTAAATGAGAAAGAACCCGATCCTTTAGCAGCCAAGATATTTGATGTTTGCCTAATTCTCCATGTTGAGCATACAATGAATGCTTCTACATTTAGTGCTAGAGTCACAGCTTCTACCCTGACAGATCCCTATGCTGTAGTCGCTAGTGCAGTGGGTACTTTAGGCGGACCATTGCATGGGGGAGCGAATGAAGAAGTAATTCAGATGCTAGAAAACATTGGTTCTGTAAAAAATGTTGTCCCTTATGTGGATGATCTTCTTCAGCGCAAAGCCAAAATTATGGGTTTTGGACATCGTGTATACAAAGTCAAAGATCCCCGCGCTACAATCTTACAAAGCTTGGCAGAGAAGTTGTTTGAGAAATTCGGGTATGACGAATATTATGAAATTGCCGTAGAAATGGAAAGGGTAGTTTCCGAAAGATTGGGTAACAGAGGGATTTATCCTAATGTTGACTTTTATTCCGGTTTAGTGTATAGGAAAATGGGGATTCCTACAGACCTATTTACACCAGTATTTGCGATCGCTCGTGTAGCTGGTTGGTTAGCACACTGGAAAGAACAACTGGTAGAAAACCGGATTTTCCGTCCTACCCAAGTTTACAATGGTCTTCATGAAGTCGCTTACACTCCGATTGACCAACGTTAACTGACAAACAACTCAACTCTAGATTTTGGATTTTGAATTTATGCCCTTCAGTGGACAGATTGATAAATGTCACATCTTCTATTGGGGCTGATCATCCAAAATTACAAATCCGGCTGACAACAGTAGGCTGTTGCAGAAAATCAGACAATTTAGATACACTAGATCACCGTTACCAGAGGAAAAACGGCCTATTTAGTTTTGTCTAACTGCTTTCCCTAGTCACCAATCATCAATTCCTAATCTTAACCATAGAGAAAAGTTGTCTGTTCTGTCTGATGGTAAAAACCATCCCAGGATATACTAAACTCATGAGTTGGTAAAGGTATTGAACCTCAATCAGGCATCATCTCAGCAGGGATAATTACTAAAGCTGAAGGACAAAAGATGAAAATGGCAATAACTGATTCCATTTAATAGTTCATCAGCAAGTTGATTTACAAGAGCAGCAAACATGAATCCAGGAATTGACCTTCAAGGAACTTTTATTCAATCTGTTAAGGACTTAGGCGTACCCCCAGGAGCGGCCAAAGCCCTATGGATGCCATTACCAATGGTATTGATGCTTATTGGGGCTACAGTAGGCGTACTAGTTGCCACCTGGCTAGAACGAAAAATTTCTGCGGCAGCACAGCAGCGCATAGGACCAGAATATCAAGGACCTTTTGGATTGCTAGTTCCTGTAGCAGATGGTCTGAAGTTGGTATTTAAAGAAGATATCATCCCCGCTAAGGCAGATCCTTGGCTATTTACCCTTGGACCTATTCTTGTCGTTTTACCAGTATTTCTGTCGTATTTAATTGTACCCTTTGGACAGAATATCATCATTACTAATGTGGGCATGGGGGTATTTTTGTGGATTGCATTATCCAGTATTCAACCCATTGGTTTATTAATGGCAGGTTATGCCAGTAATAATAAATATGCCCTATTGGGAGGTTTACGGGCAGCAGCGCAGTCCATTAGTTATGAAATTCCCCTAGCACTGAGTGTACTAGCGATCGCCATGATGTCCAACAGTCTCAGTACCGTTGACATCGTGAATCAACAATCTAATTTTGGGGTTTTTGGCTGGAATATTTGGCGACAACCATTAGGTTTCATCATTTTTTGGATAGCTGCCCTAGCAGAATGCGAACGCTTACCCTTTGACTTACCAGAAGCAGAAGAAGAACTAGTAGCAGGGTATCAAACGGAATATTCAGGGATGAAATTCGCGCTTTTTTACCTGAGTTCCTACATTAATCTCGTACTTTCTGCCTTACTAGTAGCAATTTTGTACCTTGGTGGTTGGCATTGTCCTATACCCCTTGACATGATTACCGGTTGGTTAGGAGTCAGTGAAAGCGATCCTATCATCCAAGTAGTTACAGCGGTGATAGGCATTGCCATGACCGTAATTAAAGCTTATCTACTAGTATTTCTGGCCATTCTTATTCGTTGGACAGTACCACGGGTAAGGATTGACCAATTGCTAGATTTAGGATGGAAATTCCTTTTACCAGTAGGCTTAGTAAATCTGCTCTTAACAGCAGCCTTCAAACTAGCCTTTCCCTTCGCATTCGGTGGGTAAGGCATTTTAGATTTTAGATTTTGGATTGAATCTGAAATCTAAAATCCAAAATCCAAAATTGTAAAGAGAGACACAAAATGCTCAATTTTCTCAAACAAGTTGGTGATTACGCCAAAGAAGCGGTACAAGCAGGTCGTTACATTGGTCAAGGATTATCCGTCACATTTGACCACATGAGACGGCGACCTGTCACCGTACAATATCCTTACGAAAAATTGATTCCTGGTGAAAGATTTCGCGGTCGCATTCACTATGAATTTGACAAGTGTATTGCTTGTGAAGTCTGTGTGCGTGTATGTCCTATCAACCTCCCTGTAGTTGATTGGGAAATGGACAAAGTAGCCAAAAAGAAAAAGCTCAAACACTACAGTATTGATTTCGGAGTTTGTATCTTCTGCGGTAACTGTGTGGAATACTGTCCTACCAACTGTTTATCCATGACAGAAGAATATGAATTAGCCACTTACGATCGTCATGAACTGAATTACGATAGCGTAGCCTTGGGACGTTTACCGTATAAAGTTACAAACGATCCAATGGTGAAACCATTACGAGAACTTGCTTACCTACCTAAAGGTGTCATGGACCCCCACGGAGTACCAGAGGAAGCTCCCCGTGCTGGTTCTCGTCCAGAAGACCTAGTAGAAAGTGGTAATGGGTAATAGGTAATGGGTAATGGGTAATCAAAATTTTTTCAATTACCAATTACCAATCACCAATTACTACTCAATATTTATTAAACATCAATAAGGGTAGAAAACAGTGAATCTAGCAGAGGGAGTACAGTCAGTAGCACTTGGCATTCTTGGTGTAATGATGATTGGAGCAGCACTAGGTGTAGTGCTATTCTCTAACATCGTTTATTCCGCATTTTTGCTGGGAGGTGTATTCATCAGCATCGCGGGAATGTACCTATTGCTAAATGGTGACTTTGTTGCATCAGCACAAATATTAATTTATGTTGGTGCAATTAACGTTTTAATTCTGTTTGCCATTATGTTGGTAAACAAAAGACAGGATTTTTCACCATTACCTAGTGCGGGATTACGAAAAGTATTTACAGCTATAGTCAGTTTTGGACTATTTGCTCTTTTAAGCACAATGGTAGTAGCCACACCTTGGGCTAACTCAAGCAACGGGAAAGTCAGTCAAAATTCCATCGTGGTCATAGGTGAGCATTTCTTTAGCGACTTTTTGCTACCTTTTGAATTAGCTTCTGTCCTCTTGCTCATAGCCATGGTAGGAGCGATTATTTTGGCACGACGAGAATATCTACCTGACCAATTACCAACCTCAGACCTACCACAAACAATTTTAACCCTCCCAGAGCGCCCGAAAGAACTCATCTCCACTGGTAGCAGTTCTAATAATTGACAATTGACAACTGACAACCGACAATCATGCAACTTCAATACTTTTTATTACTAGCAGCGGCTTTGTTCTGCATTGGGATTTATGGTTTAATTACCAGCCGCAACGCAGTTCGGGTACTCATGTCAATTGAGTTATTGCTAAATGCCGTTAATCTGAATTTAATGGCATTTTCCAACTTCCTTGATTCAACCTTAATTAAAGGCCAGGTGTTCACAGTTTTTGTGATTACCGTGGCTGCTGCTGAAGCGGCGGTAGGGTTGGCGATTGTTTTAACAATTTATCGTAACCGTGATACCGTTGACATGGAGCAGTTTAATCTCCTGAAGTGGTAATAGCCCGTGCAACTCAAGCAGGTAATCATTGCTTATAAAGCACGAGATCCCCAGAGTAAACGCTGGGCTGAACTCTGTGCTAAACAACTAGAAAATCGTCATTGCCAAGTATTGATGGGACCTAGCGGACCAAAAGATAACCCCTATCCGGTTTTTTTGGCCTCCGCTACTCAACCAATTGATCTAGCCTTGGTACTTGGTGGTGATGGTACTGTTTTAACCAGTGCTAGGCATTTAGCCCCCGCTGGTATTCCCATTCTCGGAGTCAATGTAGGCGGACATTTGGGGTTTTTAACGGAGTCAGTAGATGAATTTGAAGATCCAGAAGTAGTTTGGGAACGTCTGTTAGAAGATCGTTATGCTATCCAACGACGCATGATGTTACAAGCAGCGGTATATGAGGGGACAGGATCAAATTTAGAACCAGTTACCGAGAGTTACTTAGCTCTAAATGAGTTTTGTGTCAAACCCGCGTCTGCTGACAGAATGATTACCTCAATTCTGGAAATGGAAATTGATGGTGAGATAGTTGATCAATATGTGGGAGATGGTTTAATTATCTCCACTCCCACAGGTTCTACCGGTTACACTGTTTCTGCCAGTGGACCAATTATCCATGATGGTATGGAAACAATTACCATCACTCCCATTTGTCCTATGAGTCTTTCCAGTCGTCCTCTTGTCTTACCTCCCGGTTCTGTGGTCAGTATTTGGCCTTTGGGAGATTATGATTTAAGTACCAAACTATGGATGGATGGTGTATTATCTACCTCTATTTGGCCGGGACACCGTGTGGATGTCCGCATGGCTGATTGTCGTGCTAAGTTTATTGTCTTACGGGCAAATAATTCCTATTATCAAACATTGCGGGAAAAGTTACTTTGGGCTGGTACAAGGGTTCGCTACAACAATAATCACCGTAATTGATTTTTATGTTTATTTTCTAAACTTTCACCCCGTCACGCTCGTAATTCTCAATCAATTTTCGCCCCCAGTTGCAATTTACTTGGGGGTTTTTTATGTCTACTCTGACTGGCAATTTAAAGTATGAACTATAGCAGGAGTCAGAATTTACCGAATCAGAACTCAGAAGTTAAAAGTAGTTGTCAATGAAGTTTGATTAAGACCTAATAACTCTTTTTTGTAAGTTTTTGTAAGTTTTTGTAATTAGGTGTATTAATTCAATTTAATATGGTCTCGATCTTCAACTCTTTGCTTTTCACCAGATATACTCCAAGAATCACCATTCTAATCACCATAAACATAGACATAGCCAACCACAACATATGGTTATTGTGATAAAACCATGTTGATATAGCTAGAGGGATAAATCCCGCCAAGGTACTGATTAAGAAAGTATTGCGGAGAACAACCCCTTCGGCTAGACCCGTAAAGTATCCCTCCAGAACTAAACAAATTGAGGCACAGCCCAGAACCACTAATAACCAAGGAACATAGGTCCTAATTAGCTCTATGATTTCGCTGTGGTTGGTTAACAAACCAAATATGGTTTGTGGAGAAAGGACACAAAGACCAGCACAGGTAAGTCCTATTGAAAGACTAGTTCCTATTGCTATTTGCAATAAAGGCAAATACTTATGAGTTGTCTGTTCACCTTTAAATGTTCCAGTTAAAGCAGCGGTAGAAAGTCCTACACCATGAAAAATATCTATAGTCAGCAGTAACACCTGTAAAAGTAAGGCATTGCAGGCAAATATCATTGTATCCATTGTTGCGCTCAGACTGGAAAAAATGACGTAGGTGAATGCAATAGTTAAAGACCTCACAAACAGATTTCCATTCAACCGAACAATGGATTTGAAACCTGACGATTCCAAAATCTGCCCCTTTAATGCTGCTACCTCTTTTAAAGGTACAAATTGCATTGTTAAAATACTAGTTACAAAACTAGCATTTTCAAAACATATATTACTACTAATTACATCTTGAAGAAGAAAATTCACATTTGGAGAAGTACATCTAGATCTAGCATTCTCTATCATGGATGGGCTTTCCTCTATCCCAAATAGGTTAATATTTTTTTTTAAAATATGTTGTTGAGATAGCAGTGATAAAGTTGTGCCTGTAGAAGAACCTATGTCGTATATAACACTATTATCTTTGATAAAATACTCGCTAATTTCAACTACCATTCTTTGAATCTCTTCATAAAAAGGCACGCTCTTTACAACATGACTGTCAAAACTTTCACTAACTTGCTGATCAAATCTCCAGTTACCATGACTAGCTAGAATTAAATCGTCAACAGACTCAACTGAATTACTCATATTTTCACAGTTTTATTTTGCTATCTTTACATTGCTACTTAAAGTATTTCTCTTTAGAGAGAGAATCACATCTACTACGACAAGTCAATACTTTAAGAGCAGTAAACCAAAAAGTTTTTTCTTAAGGGTGATGGCTTTACCTTAACGGGTGACAAGGTGGCTAAACAGCTTGTTTCATAAGGGGTAGAGCCTGAAAGCCACGTTGAAAGAAGAGGCGTATGCGGCTTAAGCTTTACTAATTTCTGTGCTAATATGTACACAAGAAATGCAAAAAATCGTCTAATTAGATACAATTTATGAACATTAGAAAAAGTTTTGGAGAATAATATGGTCTTATTAAAAGGCTTTGAGATTGAGATGTACACTGGTACACCTCAAGGTGACATTGTGGGACTATCGGACAAAATTTTTACAAATTTAGATGGATTTATGCGTGAACCGGATAGCCGGAATGTGGAGTACATAACTCAACCATCTATGAGTTATGATAATTTGTTGTGTGCCTTATTAGCTCCTAGAAGAAAGTTACGGAATTATCTACAAGGTTTAGATAATTATACTTTGATACCGGGTAGCACATTATCTTTGCAAGGAAGCCAACGCTTTTTCCGTTCTGACCCCACGAATCCCTATCATGATTACATTGAACAAACCTATGGCACAAAGGTAGTTACAGCCAGCGTCCATATCAATGTTGGTATCAGTGACCCAGAGGTATTAATGCGTGCCTGTCGGGTAATCAGAATGGAAGCACCTCTATTCCTAGCTATGAGTGCTTCATCTCCTTTCCTGGATGGTAAAACTACTGGTTATCATTCTACTCGCTGGGCAATATTCCCCCAAACCCCGGATCACGTACCCTTATTTACTAGTCATGCCCATCATGTTCAATGGGTTAATGAACAAATAGGCGCAAGTAAGATGCAAAACGTAAGGCATTTATGGATATCAGTGCGTCCAAATGGCGATCGCCGTCCTTATGATCTAAATCGTTTAGAATTGCGAATTTGTGATTTAGTTACAGATCCTATTGCTTTATTAGCGATGACTGCTCTGCTAGAAGCGCGGTTAATCCAAATTATTGAGGATCATACCATTGATCCTTTAACTCAAAGCCCTTTTTCTCCAGAAGAACTAATCACCTTAACTATGAAAAACGAAATGGCTGCTGCCATTGACAGTCTTGATGCTAGATTGCAGCGGTGGCAAGATGGTAATAGTATTCTGGCTAGAGATTGGATAGGAGAACTCTATGAAGAAGTTTGGAGTATTGCCAAACTACAGGGCTTTAGTTGTTTTCTGTCCCCCTTGCAAAATATCCTGCAAACAGGTAATGAAGCTCAACAATGGTTACAACTGCATAAAATAGGCATTGATATTCAGCGTGTAATTGCTCAAGCGATTCTTGCTACTCAGGAACGGGAAACCGAACTAGAAAGCAAACTATGTTTATCTGTCAGGGAATAGGGGGACATGGGGACATGGGGAGTGATTTAAAAAACTAATCAATGGGAAATACTTCTCACATATAAAAAAAAACTATATATCGCCCCTTTATTTTGGTAGATTTTGAGATCACAAGAATTTCATGAATACACAACTGAGATTAAAAAGAAAATGCCCCAAATAGTTTTAGTAAACCCGCAAATTCCTCCTAATACGGGCAATATTGCCCGTACCTGTGCGGCTACAGGCACGGAATTACATTTGGTAGGTCCCTTGGGATTTGAAATTAGCGATCGCCATCTCAAAAGAGCAGGATTAGATTATTGGCCTTATGTTAAACTCCATTATCACGAATCCATAGAAGCATTTCAAAATGTACACAGACAGCGCCAGGGCAGATGTTTAGGTTTTAGTGTTCGTGGTGATTTTAACTACATTGATTTTGAGTTTAAAGCGAACGACTGGCTATTATTTGGCAGTGAAACAGCGGGTTTACCAGATCCTATTCTCTCCACTTGTGACTCCACTTTGTATATTCCCATGTATGAACCTGGTGTGAGGAGCTTGAACTTATCCGTCAGCGTGGCCATAGGTTTATTTGAATGTCGTCGTCAGTTAGGCTATTTACAATAATTTTTAAGAATAAAATTTTTGATTAATTGTAATGGAGATATATTAGATGAGAGCAATTACGGCGAAACTTATTCATGTAATGTATTACCAAATACATAAAATAGGAGCTTGTGATGATGAAGACTGATAAATCTCTCCAGGATGACATAAGAAATTTATATAGATATTTTGAGAGTAAACTGAGTGGCAAAGATAAGTTTTTGTAACTTTACCGTCCTGACTCAAGAAAGACAAAATTAGCAAAAACCTTGACTGTTAATGATTTAGCAAAATATGTATCCAAAAATACAATGTAAATATGCAAAAATTGCTGATATTGTATACGGTTGTTTTTTAAGCAAGAATAAACGTAAAGTCTCCTATTGAGCTATTGATAGGACGGATTGACTCAAAAAATCTGGAAAATGGTTACAGCAGGATGATCGCTTTTGCAGAAATCGTAGAAGCCCATGAGCAAACATTGCCAATAGACCAGTCCTTGTTATGATATTTCTTTAGTTCTGTGCTTTTGCACCTGTTAGGAGTGAAAATAACTGTAAAAAGTTAAGATTGCGGGGTCGTGAGAAGTGACTTAGACAAGCCAGCACCAAAAATTTTAATATTTACTAAGGTGTATGAACTTGTCAAATCACCAGCAGCAAGTTAATCTTGCGTAAGTATCTCTGGTGAATGGGATCTTGATCTGTGGTTTGATGTAAAGAAATCATGAATAAATATCCAACTAAAAAATCAAGGTCAGTTAAACGCTAGTGATTATAGGAGGTCGTCTTTGAAACGAGCATTAAAAAAAAGAGACAAGGCTGTGTTGAATAATACCCCCAGCCACGATGATGCCCCGGCAGGGCAGACAAATCATGATCAAAATCCTCAAATGACCCTCCGGGCGCGGACTCATCAGGTCGCCATGATTGGCCTGGCAATATCAGTGGGAGCGACCAGCCTTTTGGTGACTCGACAAAGCGATCAAGTCCAAGCAGCGGCTCCCGTTGGCAGTCAAAAAGCAGCTTCAACAAATTCAAATTCTGCTGTTTCTGAGACTGAGATGAAATTTACCGCCACTAAGCTGGAGTCGCAAATCGTCTCACCAGGGGCGAAGGTAGTAAATGTCATATTAGAACCAACAGTAGTTTCACAAGCACCTGGGCTTGAAGCTGAATGGCAAATTGCAACCACTAGTAAATCTATCCTTCGTGAACCCTCTCAAAAAGAAGAAACTATATCCAAATCCAATGTAGTTTCTTCGACTAACGCGCCTGAAAAAAATTCTGCCCACTCACAAAGCCAATTGACAGAGAGATTGAGCAACCGCTCAATTCAGTCTACATTACCAGTAGATAACCAAAGAACCGAAAGACCACAATATTTGTCTAAAGAGGATACACCGCAACATTTATCAGCGGAGGAATTAGCCAGGGGTAATGTAGATGCAAAACTAAAAGCGCAGCAGGAGTTTGCTATCAGTCGCTTGCAGGAAAAATCAACCCGTTTAAGAAATACTTTGGCACAGTTACGGTCTGAGCGACTTCAGGATTTATCAAAACCTGGTATAAATAGATCACAGCCAACTACTACATCCAATAAATCTGTACCAGAATATTCCGGTGGTTTAATGGGGTCTAGCCCGGACGAACTTGTTCCTGGATTGAAACAGAACAAGGAAACCACTGGGACGATACAGCAAATACCAGTGTTTGCATCAGCCTCAACAAAAGTTATCGCACAATTACCCTCCTCAACATATCAAGTCAAGCCCGGAGATACATTAGCAGAGATAGCTAACAATTATGGTATTTCAGTTTCAGAGCTAATTAGAGCGAATAATCTTAGCGATCCTAATCAATTGCAAGTTAGTCAAAAGCTGATTATTCCTGCGGTGAAGATGGCGGACAATGCTAACAGGGTAGATAATCCTTTAAATACTCCCAGTTTTAACACTAAATCTTATGTTGCTAACAATACTAGTGTTGCAGTTCCCTCGCCAATAGCAACAGAGCAGCCCAAGGGTTCTGATAGTCCTGCCATGACTAATGGCAGGACTATCCAAGTTCCATTTGCGACAGGAGAGCAAGAACGGAATAATGATTCTGGCATCACTAACCGGATTAATGTTATTGCGCCAATAGCAACTTATAACCAAGAGCAGAATAGTATCCCTATTGCAGTCCCACAAGCATTGCCTAGTCCTGGTGAATCTTTTGGCTTAGGTGGTGACGTTCCATTACCAAGAACCTTGTCACAAAAACCGTTGCGAAAGGTATCTAAGGCTAAAGGTATTGAACGTATCCGCAGCTTACAAGCAGAAATTGAGAGATTGCGTCACAAATACCGCGCTCAACAAGCCGGTGTAGCAGCTACAGCTTCTGAAAACGATAGTCAGTCTGCAACTACTCCTATTGGATCAAGCAGTGATTCCGTAGTGTATCAAGCAAATGCACTACAGATTCCTGTACCTAAGGCGATATTACCCAGCTATAACAATCAACCGGTTCGGCCTCTAGTTACGGCTTCAGGGTCTGCCAATGAGCCAATTAACCCAGAATTTCTGCCCAGTAAGACTGGTGTTGGCTGGAATTCTGCTTCCAATTCATCTGGGATTAAGTTAACAGTTCCTTCTCCTGGAGTAAGTGCTTCTGACTCTTTAGGTAAATTGCGAGGAACTAATGTCTCTCCAGCTTTACCACCTTTGGCAGCAGTGGATATATACCTACCGAAAACAACTGAGGAAAATCCCAATTTCCCATCTAATTCTACTACTACCAGCTACATTTGGCCTGCAAAGGGAGTTCTGACTTCTGGTTACGGCTGGCGCTGGGGAAGAATGCATAGGGGGATTGATATTGCTAACTCAGTCGGTACACCCATTTATGCATCCTCTGCTGGTGTGGTCGAGAAGGCTGGCTGGAATAGCGGTGGTTACGGTAACGTTGTGGATATCCGCCATGATGATGGTAGTTTAACTCGCTATGGACACAACAGCCGGATTTTGGTGCAACCTGGTCAAAGGGTGCAACAAGGTCAGACTATTGCGGCTATGGGTAGCACTGGTTTCAGCACTGGTCCTCATAGTCATTTTGAAGTTCATCCTTCGGGTAAGGGCGCTGTTAACCCTATCGCTTTCTTACCAAATCGTCTGTAATTCCTAATTATCTGGAATTGAGCGGTTTTCTGGTTAATTGAGGGGGTTAAACTCCCTCTTTTTATTTTTTGGGCAAATTTTGGAAATTTTGGAAATTTTCCAAATTGATGGTTGTCAAATGCAAATTTGTGTGTTATGTTAATAGGAGTTGGTTAAACAACGCGGCTCAGTAGCTCAGTTGGTTAGAGTACGGGACTCATAAGCCTGGGGTCGTCAGTTCAAATCTGACCTGAGCCATTAAATAAATCTTACTACACAAGGGTTTCAGCTTCTAGTCATCAATAGTGCTAGAGGGCTGAATATTTGTTTTCAGGCTTTCTTGACTATCAAATGACTATCAATCTAAACCAAGGATAGTCAGGAAATTACAATGAAAGTTGGTATTGAAGTCTTTAGATGTAAACTTAGATTAAGATTTCCTAGAGCTTTGTTTGCTGGTAGTCAGAAATACTTGTCTTTGAATCTAGCTGATACTGCTGAGAATAGATTACTTGCTGAAATGAAAGCCAAGCGGATAGAGCTAGATATTATAGCTGGCTATTTTGATGCTACTTTAGCTAAATACAAACCTCACTATGAATCTACCAAGAAGGAAAAAACATACACTTTATTGGACTTATGGTGTGAATATGTTCAGTTTAAGAGTAATCAAGTGGAACAGTCTACTGTTATCAGAGATTACTCACTAATAGAGAAAAGAATTAAAGCACTACCTACTAGCGACATTAAAGATGCAATCCTCATTAGGAATCATTTACTAAGTAATTATTCTGCTGAAACAACCAAGCGTACCCTTAAACAACTTAATGCTTGCTGTAATTGGGCTACTGCATCTAAGGTTTTATAAATTAGATGATAAAGGATTGGCTACTGATTGTGTAATGGCTTTAGCTTTAGCTGCTTATGCTTGGAAGAGAAGGAGAAGTGCTAATATTTATGGTGATGATTTATGGGGTGAAGAGGAACAGGAAGTAACTGAGTTCTCAATGAACACTTGATTATTTGTGCTGGTAGAAAGGAATCCCCTGATCTTAGTATTAGCTGAATATCAATATCTTGGTATTCTTTATGTGGTGTATTTGACTGCATAATTTTACTTTTTCTAGCTCTTAAGCCTTCTTAAATCCCTCAATGCCATTGAGGTGCGCTACCAACTGCGCTATAACCCCGAAACCCTAGCTTACTAAGCTTTTTAGCTTATTGGTTAGTTTTTTTAGTTGTCTTCTTTGCTATTATATGTCAATCTATGTCAATTCAGTCAAGACAGTTATGTTAAGAAATATTAAGCATTGAATCAGACCTGACCAAAAAAATGGGACACAAGTCCCATCCTTGTAGGACGGCTTTTGTTGATTCGGCGTTGCTGAAACCAGGTATGAATTTAGGTGTAGAGACGAGAATCCCTACATGAGGAACATCTCTACAAGCGTTTTGAAATCATCAAAAATCATTTTCATAGCTCAAATCAGCAACGCCGAATTTTTAAGTCAGTAACGCTGTGTCTTTCTCTTCTCAGGCTAATTGCCATTTGGGGACTCCGTCATATATAATTAATTTACAGCCCAATTATAATAAACAATGAAAGCCAGATATCAATTCCGTTTCTGCCCGACAGACCAACAGCAAAAGCTTTTAGCTCAGAGGAAATAAGTGAAAGTTTTAGTTATTGGTAATGGGGGACGTGAACACGCTCTAGCGTGGAAATTTCTACAGTCTGATCAAATTCAGCAAGTTGTCTGTGTACCAGGTAATGGGGGTACTGCAACTATGCAGGGTTGTCAAAACTTGTCTTTAGCAGTAGATAACTTTGTGGGTATCGGTGAATACGCATTGTCGAATAGTATTGATTTAGTGGTTGTTGGTCCAGAAAGTCCCTTAGCTGAGGGAATAACCGATTATCTGCAAAATCAGGGCTTAATGGTATTTGGTCCAAACAAATCAGGAGCGCGAATAGAAGCAAGTAAGGCTTGGGCTAAAGCCTTAATGCTGGAAGCGGGAATTCCTACTGCCAAAGCAGCGGTATTTACGGAAGCAGCCTCAGCAAAAGCCTACCTTTATAACCAAGGAGCGCCCATCGTGATTAAAGCTGATGGTTTAGCTGCCGGTAAAGGTGTCACAGTTGCCGAAACCATTTCCCAGGCAGAAGAAGCAATTGAGGCAATTTTTCAAGGACAGTTTGGCAGTGCTGGTAATTCCGTGGTAATTGAAGAATGTTTACGAGGACAAGAGATATCAGTTTTAGCCCTAACTGATGGTTTAACAATTCGCCCCTTATTACCTGCTCAAGATCACAAGCGTGTCGGTGAAGGTGATACAGGAGACAATACTGGAGGTATGGGTGCTTATGCTCCCGCGCCCGTTGCCACACCAGAATTAATGGCACGAGTGCAAACAGAAGTATTAGAAAGAACTATTACGGCTTTACAATCCCGGGGAATTGACTACCGAGGTATTTTGTATGCTGGGTTAATGATTACACCTGATGGTGATTTTCGTGTTTTAGAATTTAACTGTCGTTTTGGCGATCCTGAAACACAGGTGATTTTGCCTTTGCTGGCAACACCCTTAGAAGACCTGATGTTGGCGTGTATAGGACGGCACTTGGGAGATATGCCGCCAATTGCTTGGAAAACCGGCGCAGCAGCGACAGTAGTGGCTGCTTCTGGTGGTTATCCCGGAGAATATGTCAAGGGTAAGGTAATTAATGGCTTCGTAGCAGCAGATGCAACTGGAGCAACAGTGTTTCATGCAGGGACAAGGTTAAATGAATTCCAGGAAATTGTTACTGATGGTGGCAGAGTGTTAAACGTGACTGGCTTGGGTGCGGATTTTGGGGAAGCTATCACTCAAGCTTATGCAGGTATTAGAGAAATTGAATTTGATCAGATGTATTATCGCAGAGATATCGGTTATCGGGTTTTACAGTGATTTTTGGGTACATGAATTAGATTTTTTTCTCACGCACAGGCACGGAGGCACAGAGAGAATTGTTGATCCGAGTACGCAAGAATTTCTGTATGTTTAGTCTTAAATTAGTCCCAGTTCGCGTTTCAGTAAATTAATTGACTGTGTACCGATATAGTTTTGACAACGAATGAGTTTAGGTGGACGAATGAGGTCTTCTAGGAATGTTTGTACGGTTGCTTGTGCTGTGGAGTAGCTGACTTGATCGGTACAAAAGATGATTTCTGAGCGTTTGATGATGGCGTGTAGTTTATAATCATCCTTGGGTTGAGCGGTCATCACCAATAATTCATCTCCGCGCAAACCGTGAAGAATCACTTCCGTGGCTCTGAGAATACCAGAACTGAGACTGATTACACCTATACAACTGGATTTGGGTAAGCCTTTAACTACAGTTAGTTCTTTCCCGTAGTCCTGAATATCTAGGGGAATAACACGGACGGATTTGGGAGCGGAGATCGCTTCCACTTCTCCGATAAAATAACGACTGGTGACTAATGTGGCCGACGCTGTTTGGTCTAATACCGTCATTAGTTCTTCCATTGGTACTAGCTGGACTGGAATTTGCAGGGATTCCTCTAATTCATCAACCATTAATTCTCCAGCCCCAATATCTTGATATGGTGCTACCACTAACACTCTAGCACTACAACGCAAACGCCAATCAACCTCTGCTAAAAATAGTTCCCGTGCTAGATTCAGAGAACAGCCTTGGGTGAGTAACTCATCTAGGGCTTGTTGAACTAATTTATGGCTGGTTGGATGTTGTTTGAGAATGGGGGACTGTGATCTATTTCCACCTTCATGACCTTGGGTACGAACATAGATTCCTGAACCTACAAGACTTGCTACAAATCCTTCTACCTCCAATTGACGGTAAACTTTGCTAATGGTGTTGCGGTGTAACCCGGTTTGCATTGCTAAAGCCCTGGTACTAGGTAATTTGTATCCGGGTGAATATTGCCCGGAGGCGATCGCAAATCGGATTTGATTAAATAGTTGGTTAGATGCGGGAATTTCACTGTCTGGTTGAATACGGAACTGAATCATGACCAATTCCTCTGCCTAAAACTTATATTAATTGCCATTAGTTACCTATTAAATATATGATGAATGGGTTAATTTACTCTGATAAATATTACTAAGGAACTATACAGGAGTCAGGAGTTAAGAGTCAAAATCAATTAAAGGGCTATTTAAGTTCTTGCCTGTGGCCTATTATCTCTTGTCTTTTCCCTTACTGCCAACTTAATTATGACAGAGCCAGCAATAAATACTTCAACAATTCAAATTTCCGCAGATAATTTCCAAATAGATGCTTATTTAGCAAAACCAACTTCCCCCGGTTCTTATCCGGGAATTATTGTTTTACAGGAGATTTTTGGTGTTAACGTGCATATTCGGGAGGTAACAGAACGAATTGCTAAACTGGGTTATGTAGCCATCGCCCCAGCACTGTTTCAACGTCAAGCACCTGGATTTGAAACTGGTTATACTCCTGAAGATGTGGAAATAGGCCGAAAATACGCTTGGTTACAAACCACTGATTCAGAGCTTTTAAGCGATATTCAGGTTGCTATTAACTACTTGAAAACTTTACCCCAAGTCAAAAAAGAGGGATTTGGTTGTATTGGCTTTTGTTTTGGTGGTCACGTCGCCTATCTAGCTGCTACCTTACCAGATATTAAGGCTACTGCGTCCTTTTACGGTGCGGGGATTACTAATCGCACTCCTGGAGGTGGAAATCCCACTATTACCCGAACATCAGAGATTAAAGGAACTATCTACGCCTTTTTTGGGACCCAAGATGGAAGTATTCCCTTAGAAGAAGTGGACGAGATTGAAGCAGAACTAGAAAAACACAAAATTCCCCATCGTGTTTTTCGCTACAATGGGGCTGATCACGGATTTTTTTGTGACCATCGTGCCAGTTATAATTCTAAAGCTGCGGCGAATGCTTGGCAACAAGTCCAAGAACTTTTTAGCCAACTGACAATTGACAACTGACAATTGACCAGTGACCACTGACAACTAACAAATAACAATTTATCTTCAAAGTCATGAATTCCGAATCTAAACTTTCTCAAACAGCCAATTCGTCGTTTTCAATGGACGATTTTGCTAAAGCCCTAGAAAAGCACGATTACCAATTTCAAAAAGGGCAAATTGTTCGTGGTAAAGTGTTCCAAATTGACCACGATGGTGCTTATGTTGATATTGGTGGTAAATCATCTGCGTTTCTTCCCCAAGAGGAGGCTTCTTTGAGAGGAGTAACTGATTTGTCGGAGGTATTACCGATGAATGAGGAACTAGAGTTTTTAATTATTCGGGATCAGGATGCTGAAGGTCAAGTCACTATTTCCCGTAAGCAGTTGGAAATGCGTCAAATCTGGGATAAACTGTTAGAAATGCAGGAAAATTCCCAAACCCTCCAAGTGCGGGTAACAGGTATTAATAAAGGCGGTGTTACGGTTGATATTTTGGGTGTGCGGGGTTTTATTCCGCGATCGCACATCTCCGAACGTGATAATCTAGAAGCACTCAAAGGTCAAAATCTGACTGTTGGCTTTTTAGAAATTAATCGTGAAACTAAAAAACTGGTTCTTTCTCAACGTTTAGCAGCTCGTTCTAGTAACTTCAGTTTATTAGAATTAGGTCAATTAGTAGAGGGAAAAATTACCGGAATCAAACCTTTTGGTGTATTTGTAGATTTAAATGGTGCCAGCGCTTTACTGCACATTAAACAAGTCAGCCAAAAATTTATTGAATCTTTAGAAAAAGTCTTTCAAATTGGTCAACCCATTAAAGCTGTAATTATTGATTTAGACCAGGGTAAAGGTCGAATTGCTATTTCTACCAGAGTTTTGGAAAATTTCCCTGGTGAAGTTGTGGAAAATTTTGCAGAAGTCATGAATTCAGCGGAGGCTCGTGCTAATCGTGCAGCTAATAAAACTGCTGAATAGGTCTTTGGTAATGGGTGATTGGTAATTGTAAAATCATGAACCACCCCATCTTACTTCGTTGAAGATGGGGTTTCTACATCCCCACCATAAAAGTACATTGAGGGTGGGGAATTACGCAAAATTGTTAAAATAATCAATATCATCATAGTGAAATTATGATGAATCAAGTAAATGCGACTTACGGGAATAAAAGACTCTAGAGCCAAAAGGACTCAATGGCATTTACTGCTATATAAAACCTAGACAAAACTAGACTTTACTTTCTACTTCAACGGGAGCATGGGAGCAGTTATCCCTCGGTAGACTTTCACGCTTTAGCCAAACGCGATAAATTAATT
>NZ_JACJSB010000046.1 GCF_014697585.1 Dolichospermum sp. FACHB-1091
TTCGACTGAGGACAACAGACCAAGATGGGTTATCCTTTGAGAAACAATTAACCATTGGTGTCAGTAACGTTAACGAAACTCCTACCGACTTAACACTCTCTAATAGCACAGTTACGGAAAATCAAGTTATTGGTACAGTGGTTGGTAATCTCAGTAGCACAGACCCAGATACAGGAAATACCTTTACTTATAGTTTAGTTACAGGGGATGGTGCAACGGATAATAGTTTATTCACTATTACCAATAATCAACTCAAAACCAACTCTGTATTTGACTTTGAAACTAAAAACAGTTACAGCGTTCGACTGAGGACAACAGACCAAGATGGGTTATCCTTTGAGAAACAATTAACCATTGGTGTCAGTAACGTTAACGAAGCGCCCATATTGAATAGCACTAATAATGGTAGTGTTTTCGTTCTAAAAGGTGACAATAATGGCAAGGAAAGACTGGAAGTTAAATTAACAGGATACAATTCTAAACTCAACAGTGAGCTAGGAGTATTTATTGTTGATGATGCCAGTGGTACAATAGATAGTATTGCACCGGGTGCTGCAGGTTATACCGATAAAGCGTTACAACGTGGTCAGGTAATTTTCTCTCTCCTTGCTAATCCTCCCGTTGGATTTAATCAATCTAGTCTCAGCAGGTTGTTAGAATTAGATTCTAATAATAATTTGGCTAATCTGAGATTCTACTTGATTAAGGATGGTTCAACGGATTCCTACAGATCCGAGAATGTCTTCTTTGGTAATGCTTCTACTCTTAGGTCTACTCCTACTCCTTCAGGAAATGGCTTCTCCCTGGCTTGGGAAGATGGTTCTGATAATACAACCGGGTTTGAAGATTTGCAGATAACAATTAACCCAACTGATACATTTATAACTAGGGGTACAAGTCTGCAAAACAAACGCCAAGGAGAATCACTAGATTTGCGGGGTATCACTGGTGCGGTAAAAGCTGACTTTGTTGTCAACCGAGAGGCCGCTTATAACAACTTCGTTGGTTTTTATAAAGTCACTGATGAGAATGGAGGTATTGATACCAATGGAGATGGTAGGGCTGATATCCTCCCAGGACAAGCTGGTTATGCTCAAGCCGCTGTTAGCGGGCGTGTTTCTGACCTTGCTTTGGCTGTGAATAACAACGGAACTGCGAATTTTAACAATAAGACCCTTCAAGGTGGTTCTATCTTTGTGCCATTTATTATCACTGATGGTGGTACACCCGATAATTATAAGAATATTTACTTCACCTTCGGCGCTGCTAACTCAGATGGTGTTGATCATGTGCGGCTTTTAGGTGATAATACCTTTGGTTTTGAAGACCTAGCCGGTGGTGGTGACAAGGACTTTAATGATGTTATTGTTAAGGTCAACTTGACAATATAGGTAAAATAAGCTATTACAGCCTATTTTGGGTTTATGATCTACACCCCTGACCCTCTCCTCACTTGGGGAGGGTGGGGTATTTTTTTATCTTAGGACTTACGCAAGTGTCACACCAAAAATCTGTTGTAGGGTGCGTCAGATATCAACAATCCGTTTATTTGCAGGATTTACGCAGTAGTAAAGCACCCTACCAATGTGCTTGGGGAGGGTGGGGTGTTTTTGTACCTCATGAAGTTGAAATCTGCTATTAGATTCTTGACTTCTTCCAGGGGGTATCTCAATTCGAGATATCAAAATTTATAACTCAAAACCTGAATTTCCGTCTTTTCCGGTAAATTCTGGGAATTAATTACTATAGAGTCACTATTACCTCGGCGGATATTAACACCTTGCATTAAAGTCAAAAAATCATCTACTGGGGTAATGTCACACTGGTTTATATCAGCAGCTTGAGTGCGGTAATGGGTGGGAATAACTAACTTAGGATTTAAGACGGTAATGGCTGCTTTTGCTTCTTGAGCATTGTAAGCTTTAGCACTACCACCTACAGGAATAAATAATACATCAGGACGACCCATGAGGATTTTTTGTTCTAGGGTCAGGGGAGCAGCACAACCCCCTAAATGCAGTAAATTAAGTCCTGCTATGGTGAATTTCCAAACCAGATTTTTCCCGAATCGTTTTCCATTGTAACGATCATGGTCTGTGGTAATTCCCTGAAAATTAACACCCCTAAATTCGTAAACCCCCGGTTGATAAACTAATTTGGGATTTCCCGGTAGTTCTTCTACATAACCTTCATCTAATAATTGACTACTAATTAATACCAAATCTGCCGCAACTGTTGGGGGACGATACTTAGCTGTACAGCCCAAGGTGCGAAAGGGATTAATGAGAATTTTGACATTTCCAGTGGTGAATAAAAAGCAAGTATGACCCAACCACTGAATTGATACATTACTAGACTGGGCATTTACTGAAACAGGCAAACCTAAATTAGTAATTACAGCCGTTATTAGACCTGCCCCAGTATAGCCTATCAACTCTCGTCTTTTCATCTGTTTTTCGCTTTACAAAGTTCGCAGAAAATTTCTGAGTAATTCCTTACCCAAAGAAGTTAAAACACTTTCTGGATGAAATTGGACTCCTTGAATGTGAGGATAGTTCCGGTGTCTGACACCCATAATTGTACCATCTTCTACCCAAGCAGTAATTTCCAATACTTCTGGACAAGTTTCCCGCTCAATTACTAAACTATGATACCTGGTGGCGGTCAAGGGATTTTCTAAACCTTGAAAAATTCCTATCCCCTTGTGTGATACCTGGGAGGTTTTTCCGTGCATTAATTCTGGTGCAGAAACTATTTTACCACCGAAGACCTGACCAATACTTTGATGTCCTAAACACACCCCTAAAATCGGTAATTTTTCGCCAAATTGAGCGATCGCATCTAAGGAAATTCCCGCATCTTCTGGACGACCAGGACCAGGGGAAATGACTATTGCGTCTGGGTTTAAGGTTCTAATTTCATCTACAGTCATCTTATCATTTCGTACGATTTGGATATCATTAGCTACAGGAAAATCGGTGGCTAACTCTCCCAAATACTGGACTAAATTATACGTAAAACTGTCGTAATTATCAATGACTAATATCACAATTTTTGCCTAATTTCATCTTAAAATATTCAAGACGTTTCTAGGAAACGTCTCTATTTTTCACAATCCACTATCTATAAATTGGATAGGATTAAAGTTGCTAAAGGAGGCAATAATAGTGTACTTGCGACCAACACTGCTACTAAAGCGGAAATAAGTACAGCCCCAGCCGCACAGTCTTTAGCAATTTTTGCCAATTCATGGTAGGATTGTTTTACCGTTAAATCTACAATAGACTCCAGCGCGGTATTCATTAACTCTAAAGTCAAAACTAAACCACTGGTAACAGCAATTATAGCTATTTCCACTGTTTCTAAACGTAAGAATACACTCAAACTAATAGCCAAGGCGCAGACGGCTAAATGAATGCGAAAATTACGTTGAGTCTGAAAACCATAGGTAATTCCAGCCCAAGCATACTTAAAACTAACAAATAAATTAGAGGCAATTTGCCAGGAAAGTTCCCTGTCTTTAGACACAAGCGGTGGTAAGCTGTTACTTGTTGGTGATGAGGAAAGTTTTGAGGACATAGATAAAAAAATATGATATATGACAGAGTAAGAATCTACCGATTTTCATAGCCAGATCAACTTTGAGGCAATTGTACGCTATTTTAAATAGCTACACTATGAAGTAATCACTAAGATTCCCCATTTTAAATATACATATACTATGCCTCTAAGTTAATAATCATACCTATCTTTTTAAGTAATATAACTTGTTGCTGTAGCATTTCCATCAAACTTTCTTCATCAGGATGATCCCATCCTAACAGATGCAATAAACCATGAGCCGTTAACCAAGCTAATTCTGTAGATAAGCTATGTTCCTGCTGTTGTGCTTGTCGCTGTGCTGTATCTACAGAAACAATAATATCACCTAAATACAAGGGCATAGATATCAGCATTTCTTCGCTTTGTGGTAAATTTGCTTCTAGAGATGCAAAAGCTAAAACATCTGTAGGTTTATCCTGTTCACGGTATTGGGAATTGAGGGTTTGAATTTCCGTATCAGTTGTCAACCGCAAACTAACCTCATAACTAGGTGCAGTTGGTAGATAATCATTAAGAATTTCTAACCACTCCTGAAACCAATTTTCCCAAGTTTCGGGAGGAATTAGGGAAAAGTCGTCAACACAATTTTCTAAATATAATTCCACTGGTAAAGGCACAATTTTTCCCCCTTAGCGGGTCAAATACGCTAAACCAACGAGGACAGATAATAGTCCTACAGCAGTTAACGCAAAGTGTTTCAAGGAAGTACCGCCTTTTCTGACCATGTTCCGCATAGCTAGTTTAACATAGCTGGGTTGGGGTTCTGTATTAGGGGACTTGTCCATAGTTAACTTCTCCAAAAATTTCCAAATAATTGCCAATAATTTCCTTTATTACTTTAACAGGTTACAGGGAAATTAGGAGTCAGGAGTGCAGACTATTAACCTAGATTAAGCTATTACACAGCTAAATTAGACAATCCTCATATATAGCAATCCTCAACAAGACGTAAATACCTCTTTTTTTCTCTCTACCTCTGTGTCCTCTGTGGTTCGTTACCAAACAGAGGATTGCTATTTTTAATCGCTGGCTATCCTGATTCTGATAGTATAACTAAGCGTCCCCTGCTTTCCCTAACCTTCTACTATCTGATTTTCTTGTCTTAAATAGGCTTGAATAAACATATCAATCTCACCATTCATGATGTCGGTAATGGCTGTTGTTTCTACGTTTGTACGCAGGTCTTTAACCATCTGATAAGGATGAAATACATAGTTACGGATTTGATTACCCCAGGACGCTTCCACCATGTCACCGCGAATTTCCGCTATTTCTTGGGCGCGTTGTTCTTTGGCTATAATTAGTAGTTTAGCTTTAAGACGGGCTAGGGCTTTTTCTTTATTTTGCAGTTGTGACCGTTCTTCCGTACAACGGACTGCTATCCCTGTGGGAATGTGAACTATGCGGACTGCGGTTTCTACTTTGTTGACGTTTTGTCCACCTTTACCACCAGAACGGGTGGTGGTAATTTCTAAATCTTTTTCGGGAATGTCTAATTTGACGGTATTATCTATTTGTGGCATCACTTCCACTCCCGCAAAACTGGTTTGTCGTTTACCGTTAGCATTAAAGGGAGAAATTCGTACTAAGCGATGAGTACCCATTTCAGAACGCAAATAACCATAGGCGTAGCGTCCGGTTATTTCTAGGGTGGCGGATTTAATACCCGCTTCGTCACCTTCGGATTCTTCTGCTAAAGTAACTTTATAACCATGATCTTCTCCCCAACGGGTATACATCCGCATTAACATAAATGCCCAGTCTTGCGCGTCTGTACCACCTGCACCAGCGTTAATTGTCAGGACTGCACCTTTATCATCGTAGGGTCCAGAAAGTAGTTGTTGTAATTCCCATTGATCTAAATCATGATTGAGTTTGTTAATGGTAGACTCCGCTTCTTGTAATAGCGCTGTGTCCGTTTCTAGTTCCAATAGTTCAACAACTACCCTAGTATCGTCTAAATGGGAATGCCACTGGTAATATTGCTCTAAATGGGATTTTAGATCATTGAGTTCTTGTAGGGTGTTTTGGGCTTGGGTTTGGTCTTCCCAAAATTCTGTTTGGGCGGAAATTTGTTCTAAGTCGTGAATTTTGGCTTGGAGTGCGGGTACGTCAAAGATAGTCCTGGGTTTTACCCAGGCGGCTAGACAATGTTTCGATTTCGCGTTTTAGTTCTAATACGTCCATAATTTTGGCTGCTGGCAGGGATGTGATATCTTTCTCAATTAATTGGATAACTGGCATTTTATATTTTACTGGATTTTGGTCAGAAGAAAGAAGGGTTCACAATCTGATCATAGATTTTGGGTTGGGGTATTCTGGGCTTTTGTGCGGGCTTCTATAGCTTGTTGGTAATCTGGTTTATATTCTATAGCTTTATCGTAGGATGCGATCGCCTCTTTGTATTGTTGCATATTTAATAGCGCATTGCCGCGACTATACCAACTTTCATAATGATTGGGTTTATAACGGATAGCTTTATTATAGGATGCGATCGCTTCTGGATATTTTTGCAAACTATATTGTGTATTTCCTAGATTATACCACAGTAAATAATCATTTCCCTTTAAGGAAATAGCTTTTTTATAAGATTCTATGGCTTCTGGATAACGTTTAACTTGATGTAATGCCCAACCCCGATTATACCATGCTTGATACCGTCGAGGATTGGATTTAATCACTTGGTTAAAAGAATCAATAGCCTCTGGATATCTACGTAATGTCATCAATATATTACTTCTTGATAACAAAGCGGGAAAGTTACCCTGATTGTATTGTAGCACCTGATCATAAGCTTGCAGAGCAAATTCATAACGATTTAAATTCACCGAACAATTACCTAAATTATACAAAGCTAATTCATGATCTGGCTTTAATTCTATGGTTTTTTTGTAAGCTGTAATTGCTTCCTCATACTGTTTAAGATTTTGTAATGCCAATCCTTTTTTGTACCATAATTCAGAATTATCAGGTTGTAAATTAATTGCTTGTTCATAAGCCTTAACTGCATTATTATAGTTATTAATTTTTATAAAAACATCCCCTTTAGCTTGCCAAACTTGAGGAGCATCATTTTTGAGTTCTAAAGCTTTATCAAAAGTGGCAAGTGCTTCCGCATAACGTTTGAGATTTACTAAAACCAACCCGCGATTATTCCAAGCTTCTAAATAATCAGGTTGAAGTTGAATAGCTTTATCATAGACCATTAAAGCTTGTTCATATTTCTTTAATTGAAATAATGCTTGACCTTGACCATACCAAGCTTGAGGATAATCAGGTTTAATATCTCCGGCTTTTTCATAAATTGTTAAAGCCTCTTGATAGCGTTGTAATTGCAGCAGAGTATTCGCCTGATGATATAATTCTATAGCATTTTTATTATTCAGGCGATTAATTATAAATATTCCACCTACAGCACCAATAACTAACACAAATATCCCCAAGGGTAATTTCCAGAATATGCCTTTTTTAACTGGGGAATTTTTAACTTGATTTGGTAAAGTTGCGGGAGAAAAAACTATTGTTTCCGATGTATTTTTATGCAAATTTTGTAAAGCTTGTAATGCTATTGTCGCTGAGGCATAACGTTGTCGAAAATCATAACATACCATTTGATTTAAAAATTGAGCAAATTCTGGGGATACCGTGGCGGAATTTTGCCAAATAATTTCATTAGTTTCGGGATCTTTTTCTAATTGTTCAGGGGATAATCCTGTTAAGGCTTGAATAGCAATAATTCCCAAAGCATAGATATCACTACTAAATTTGGGTGTCCCTTGTGCCTGTTCTCCAGGAGTATAACCAGGTGTGCCAATAGCGACAGTAGATTGAGTAATATTCGGGGAATTTACTAATTTAGTCGTAATTTGTTTAACTGCACCAAAATCAATTAAAATTAGTTTACCATCTTGTTGTCGTCTCAGAATATTCCGAGGGTTAACATCACGATGAATTACTTTTTGTTGATGTACAAAATCCAAAATTTCTAAAATTTCTTGTACTAGGGAAATTACCTGATTCTCAGTAAAAATTGTACCTGGTCTTAATTCTTGACTAAGGTTATTACCTACAATAAGTTCCTGCACCAGATAAAATTCGGCATTTTCTTCAAAGTAAGCTAAAAGTTGGGGAATGCGGTCATGAGTCCCTAATTTATATAAAACTTGGGCTTCTGTGTCAAACAACCTTCTGGCTATTTCCAAAGTAGCAATATCACTAGACTGAGGTTTAAGTTTCTTAACTACACAATGCGGTAAACCGGGTAAATGAGTATCATTAGCAACATAAGTTTCGCCAAATCCGCCACCTCCCAGGTAATTGGTAATTTGGTATCTGCCCACAAGGGTGTTTCCTAGCATTTTATGAGCCTAGTTGAATAAGTAAGTGAACGGAAAAAAACCAACATAAGTAACGAAAAGTAAAGTTGCCTAAAACCTGTTCCCTGTTCCCTGTTCCCTGTTCCCTGTTCCCTTGTCATAACGACAATTTTTAACGCCAACCTACTTAATATGTTATATTATGACTATTTTGCCACAGAAAAATGAGAAGATTTTAATTTTCCAATGCCAAATTATAAGCTTTAACTAACAAATCAATGCCAGTAATTGCTCCACCCACAACAACAGCATTAGCGCCTAAATCTAAGGCTTTTTTGGCCATTTGTGGTGAAGATATACCACCCTCACAAATCACAAAAGTGTCAAGATTTTCTACTATTTTACTCAGTAATTCCCAACCAGGGGGAGAAAAGTCTTGAGTTTCCCCAGTGTAGCCAAAAAGAGTAGTTCCCACAATATCCGCACCTGCATTAACAGCTAATTGTGCTGCTTGATATGTATCTACATCTGCCATAACCGGCTTATTTAATTGATCATGAATCAAATTAATAATATTTGTTAACTTTTCATCACCGGGACGATATCTAGTAGTAGCATCTATAGCTATAATATCAGCACCAGCAGCCGCTACGGCCACAGCGTGATGAAATTGTGGTGTAATATATACATCAGAACCAGTTATTACTTGTTTCCAAAGTCCGATAATGGGAACTTTGACTTTTTTCCGCACCGCTTCGATATGAATAGGTGTATCAATTCTCACTCCTACAGCCCCATTATTCACTGCTGCTTGTGCCATTGCAGAAATTACATAAGGATCATGTAATGGGGAGTTTATGGGTGCTTGACAGGAAACGATTAATCCTTTTGGTAAGTTAGTCATGTTTTATTTTTAATTGTAAGTTAACTTGGGTGATTAGGAGGATGTGCTAAAAAGATTAATGTTTATTAAGATGAATATCATGTAATGCTGTCAGTTATCTAATTTAAGCTTATTTGCTAACTTCTTATCTAAGGTTACTAACTCAAGTCCATGATACTTGGTAGTTGCAGCAATAATAGAATCAGGCAGTTTCGTTTTGTGAGTATATCTAAAATTGATAGTCTCATTTTCAATTGCTGGTGTAATTGTTAAATATGTCATACGACTTAATAAAAATACAATAGCTTCTTTTTCTGTGGGTGTTATAGATGGAAAACTCAATAACTCCATGCGAGTTATTGCACTATAAGCACATTCACCAATTTGAATTTGCCTATCGTTTAAAATATCCAAAATTATTAAATCCCGTTGAAGCAAACCAATCACGATATTTGTATCTAACAAATACTTAATCCCATTCATTGCGTAATGCTCTTTGTAAATTTAACGGATCTTGATTTTTGAAAGTTGGAAATTCAGGCAAATCATTAACTATATCAACTAATAATTGAGATGATTGTTTTTGTTGCTCTTCTAATAACATTTTTTCCACAGCTTTCTGTACTAATAGCTGCATATCAGGCATTTCCAAAAGTTGTTTTCCCAATTCATCAGGTAACTCAATTTTAACTTGCATAAAATCCTCCATTAAAACGGCGGTTTAATTCCTAATTCTTCACAGAATAATGCAATTATAGCATCTGTAACCTGACAATGAATTTATTTATTGCCTCATTTAATGCTAACGTAAAAAACCCAATTTGTAAACTCGAAATTTTCGTTAATTCTTTAATTTTACTGGCACAATCTCAACTATCTAAATGTTGCATAGTTGAGAATTTATATTTAAAAAGATAATTCTTGAAATAACTCTATCAAAGGCAGATTAAAATTAGGAATCACATCTTCTCCATTAAGACTATCTTCCAATTGCAAAAGCTGAGATGGCTTGGGTTTGCGATAAACTAATATACATTCCTCATCTGGTAATATAACCCATGCTAAACGAGTTCCATTTTCAAAATACTCTACTAATTTATTATGAATTTCTTCAAAAGTATTATTAGGAGAAATAATTTCTACAGCTAAATCAGGAGCGCCATCAAAAAAACCCTTGGGTAATCTTTTTAAACCTTGTAACCTTTCTTTAGAAATAAAAGCAAGATCAGGGGATCTTTTGTTACCAGTTTTCATTTTAAAAGCTGTGCTAGAATCACAAGTGATTCCGAGTTTATAATCACGCACAAAACCTGTTAGAAAATATCCCAGTGTGAGAGCTAAATAACCATGTTCTACTCCTGAATTTGCCACAATAATTAGCTCTCCGTCTACATATTCATAAAGATTGTCGTCTTCCCTTAATAACATAAATTGCTCATCTGTCAAAGTCTGATGATTAGCTAAAGGTTGAATTAATTCTAAATTTGTGATTGTAGTTTGGGTCATTAGATTTAACTCCACAGATGAAACTATTATAGGAATTATATTTGATTTATGATAAAGATACATAAGGTGCGTCAGACTGCATAAATTACCTCAATAAACAGATTTGTTATATCTGACGCACCCTACAATACTACTACAATACTAATACAAGAATTATATTTGATTTATGATAAAGATACTGATACTTCTAATGGGGCTTGGGATTTGATTGATGCTACTATTGATGAGTGGCATGAAAGTGCGATCGCAATTACCAGCTGGAGAAGCACCTATAAAGCTTTTAATTTCAATGGCTATTTTTTGTCCGTCCTGTTTGATAAGTGGAAATACTAGCAATTTTAATTTATATAAGGTATAATAATTTCAATCTTTTATTTTCGTAGGTTGGGTTAAGCGAAGCGCAACCCAACGTAATAAAATTATAATGATGTTGGGTTTCATTCTTCAACCCAACCTACGTATTTTTATCCGCTTTTTTCCGATGCCATGAGTTTGTTTAGATGTGAATTATATCCGTTTAGTTATAAAGACCTTTTGTTAAATTTTATTAACAGCTACTCCCCAGCACAACCGAATTCTGTATACTCTAAAATATGTGAGTGTTAGTTTTTATCTCCTCAAATTTCCTCAAACAAAAACCATGATAAATTTAACAAAGCATAAACAGGGTTTACGTCTACCCCCCCCCCCAATGTATCATTTAGGACTTTATTAAAGGCTGTCACGGTCACCGCAACTACTTTACTGTCTTTGGAGGTACTACTTCCTAGTTCAGCTCAAGCTATTATTATTTTGGGTCCTACGCCTCATAGTATTGTTGACCGGTATGACTGGGGAAATTTTGCTTTTAATGGAACGCCCATTAACAATCCTTTCCAGATTTTGAACAACGGTAACTTTGCAACCATAAGCCAAACCCAGCCGAATCAGAATTTCACCATTGTCCAACAATCCCCAGTACCCGTGCCGTTGGCGAATACAACAGCGTACCTGGCGCCCCCAAGACCTTTATGGGAAGGGAATTTCAGTCCATGGACTAATCCTCTCTATAGTGCTCATCTTCTCTATAATAATGGGGGAGGAGCAATTACCATTGATTTTAATCAACCTATCTTTGGTGCGTCAACGCAGATTCAGAGTCATCTATATGGGAATTTTACAGCGAATGTGCAGGCCTTTGATCTCGCTGGTAATCTTTTGGGTAATTCTGATGTAGCAGGATTATCTAACGGGAACGCAGACGGATCAGCCGTTTGGATTAGTGTTCACAATAACGCCAATAACGCTCCCAACATCTCTAGATTAGTCTATAGTACTAATGATAACGATTTCGCTATAGCGGCGGCGACACCTGTTCCTTTAGAGATAAACGCTCTTCCAGTAGCAGCCAGCACTATCCTGTTTGGGTTAGGAATGTGGTTAAAACGGAAATATCAGGAAAACAAATATTCCCAGGATTTTAACAAGGAACAGGTAAATTAAAATTCCACTTGTAACTCCAGGGCGTTTTCAGATCACCGTAGGCATCGCAATTTTAGAGAATGAAAACCCCCTGCTTCTAAAGCAGGGGGTTTTCTTGAGGGGGTAAATTGGAAAATCATTTCCCCAAAACCCTTTCCTACAGGTCAATAGAGGCTTTTTTTCCTAATTTTTGATTAATTAATATGAAAAACAAGCCCAAATATTGATGGTCAAAAGGTTCTGGCGATAGCTTCGCTCGCCGTAGGCATGGGAATTTTAGAAAATGAAAACCCCCTGATGTGAAAGCAGAAGTTTAAGTAGGTGAACGGAAAAAAACCGACATAAGTAACGAAAAGTAAAGTTGCCCAAAACCTCTTCCCGGTTAAGAGTTAAGAGTTCCCTTGTCATAACGACAATTTTTAACGCCAACCTACTTAACTAATTTCTACCTAGCCATTTTTGACCGTTCAAACGATATACTAACCGAGATACTAACAAATCTAGGGTGATTTTCCGCTCGTCAATTAAAAATGATTCTAGGGTACTCGGTTTTTTACCTTCATTACAGGAAAAACCCTTTTTACCTTGAATATTCTCTTCGGGGAAATATACATTAAACTGGCGTTGTCCCCCTTGCCAGGAACCGATAACTTGCCAACATTCTTCCGCTGAGGTAAAACCAATTATGGAATACTTCTGCTTGGCAAAAGTCAGTTTTACATCTGGCACACCTTCTTTTGTAATTGCTTCTTGCAGTGCTGGGATATAATGTTGCTGCATAAACTCTTCAAAAGGCTTATCTTCCAAAGCTGGGGGTTTTTCCTTTTTGGCAGCTTTGGCGGCGGTTTTTTCGCTTTCTGCTGGAGTTTGTGTGGTTTCTTCTGCCATTGCTCGTTTTGGGGTAGTCAGTTATTTTTATTTTGACATACCAGAGCTATGAATTTTGCAATTTTATTAATTTACTGTTGAAGCAGAGCCTCTGGACCACATTCCCAGTGGGAGACTGGGAATGAGATAAGGAGATATGACTAAAACTTTATACTTTAAACATTTATATATGCTTCAACCACCCGCAACAGCAGGAACAATACTCACCTCGTCACCATCATTGAGGGCTGTTTCTGTACCTTCTAAAAAGCGAATATCTTCGCTGTTGACATAGAAATTCAAGAACCGTAAAGGATCTCCTTCTGGCTTACGCAAACGCCCTTTGATAGCAGGATAGCTTACTTCTAAGTAATCAAACAATTCAGAAATATTACTACCACTACATTCTAGGACAGCTTGATCGTTTGTAAACTTTTGTAGAACAGTGGGAACTAAAACTTTTACGGCCATTGTTTAAACGTTAATTGTGAGTGAGTGAGCTAAATAGGCGGTTATAAACCGCGACAGGTAAAAACCTGAATTTTTGTTGAGTCCACGGAGGTGGACTTTATTTATATAACTGCGGTTTCTCACCGCTCAAGCTTCTAAACTAGAACTTGTTGCCATTCTAAACGGTCAAGGGTCCGGGATCTTTCTAAAGCCCGCTCAAAACTGTCTAGTTTGGCCTCAATTGTCAAAGGTTCGCCAATATAACCTTGAATTGCTTCCTGGGTTTTCAAACCATTACCAGTGATATAAACTACTGTGGTTTCATCTGGATTGATTTTGCCAGCTTCTACTAATTTCTTCAGAACTGCAATGGTTGTACCCCCTGCGGTTTCTGTAAAGATGCCTTCGGTTTCTGCTAATAATTTAATACCTTCGATAATTTCCGCATCATTAACTGATTCAATATTACCGTTGGTTTTTTGAGCTATTTCTACAGCATATACCCCATCGGCAGGGTTGCCAATAGCAATTGATTTAGCAATTGTATTCGGTTTAACTGGTTTAATAAAGTCTTTACCTTCTTTAAAGGCTGTCGCAATGGGAGAACAACCTTCTGCTTGAGCGCCACTGAAACGAACATCTTTAGCTTCCACTAAACCAACTTCTACAAATTCTTGGAAACCTTTATAGATTTTAGTAAACAAAGAACCAGAAGCCAAGGGTGCAACTATATGATCTGGTAATTCCCAACCTAGTTGTTCTGCAACTTCAAAGCCCAAGGTTTTAGAACCTTCAGAATAGTAAGGACGGAGGTTAATATTCACAAAACCCCAACCATGGGTATTGGCAACTTCTGAACAAAGACGATTAACTTGATCATAATTGCCTTTGACTGCCATGAGGGTAGGACTATAAATCAAACTACCGATAATTTTACCAGCTTCTAAGTCAGAAGGAATAAATACACAACAATCTAAACCGGCATGAGCGGCGATCGCTGCGGTAGAATTTGCTAAGTTACCTGTACTAGCACAAGAAACAGTTGTAAAACCTAATTCTCTCGCTCTACTGAGGGCAACGGATACCACCCGATCCTTAAAACTCAGGGTGGGCATATTCACGGCATCATTTTTAATATAAAGCTTATTTAGACCCAGGCGACGGGCAAGACGGTGAGAACGCACCAAGGGAGTCATCCCTGTACCGACATCTATATAATTATCTGTAGCAACGGGTAAAAAGTGACGGTAACGCCAAATAGAATTGGGACCTGCTTCAATAGTTTCTCTACTAACTAAGCTTTTAAGAACATTGTAATCATATTTGACTTCTAGCGGACCAAAACACAATTCACATACATGAGTAGCTTTAAGCTCGTATTCTGCGCCACATTCTTTACACTTCAATGCCTTGAGTATGGAAGTGTTTGCTTGGTTGAGGTTTGTAATCGCCTGAGTCATAATTTACCTTTCCCTGGATATCCGTCAACTTTGAAATCATAGTAGCACGAGACAAAATCATCGTCAAACATACCCGACAAAAATTATCGGGTTTGGTTACTCAACCGCAGCAATTACCAGAAAATTCATGAATTACTCTCAAAAAAGATCAGGCTTTAGCAGTACGCACTTGAGTGAAATACTCTTACTAACAGCTTGTCTAGTTCCCCTGCTTGGGGTTTTATGACAACTAACAGGTAACTTGCTGTGTGTAACCAGTTGGGAGTACAGAATTTAGTATAAAATAACGACAGATACAAGCCAGGAATGGGGGGTAAATACTGATTTATAGATTTTTGGTGAAAAAATCCTAAAAATCATTTACATCCTGGAATTAATGCCATATATTATTTATCAATACAATCTAAAAACCAAATAAATCCTAGCAGTCAAAGGGCTTAAGTGCTAATGTCTGAGGTAATCTTGAAACTGATGTAATTGGCATAAATTCTACTTTTTCTAGATGAAGTTAGCGGACTTTTCCGCAATAGTTTTTGCCAAAAACAGAGGTTTATCAGCAATTGATAACTTTGGAGGACGAGAATGATTAAATACAGTTTCAATTTGATAGGGGTATCTCCTGTTTGGCATTTTTTTAATCACCAACAACAGAGTTTAGTAAAACCACAACATCAAGGGATAGAATATCTAGGAACTCACACTTGTACTTTAGATGCGTTCCTAGAATCTATAGAACCAATTCCTGTAAAATGGGGTTGGAATTTAGATCAAGTGGTAGATACGGTAATTGAGTTTTGGATGAATAATGCTGAGAGTATTAACTATTGGAAATCTCGTTTACAAGATGCCGGACATGATAGTTTACTCGTAGCTAGAGTAGCAGATATGAACTATTTGTCTGGGGAATTGGAATCACTACTAGGGAAAAATTTGTAACTCTTAATTACCACCAATAGAATAGCAGGAAACAGGAAACAGAGTATTTTTTTGTTTACCTGGGAACTGCTATGTCATTTTCTAATGCTTTGAGAATTTTTAAATACAATTCTTCTACTTTTTGCGCTGCTAATTTACCACTAGCAGCATAGTGATCTAACCCGGGAGAACCATTGACTTCAATTAGCGTATAATCTGTGATTGGCATAGTAATATCATGGGTAAGTATATCTATTCCTGCTAATCTTAATCCTATATCTTTAGTAATATTAATTGCTAATTTTTGAAAGTCTGGATGAATAGTTTCGGAAAAATCTACAGCCTCACCTCCACTAGATAAATTAGCATTATCTAAAAGATAAACAATCTGATCATTAGGAATCACGCTATCCCAATTAAGATTTTGCGTTTTTAATTTTTTATCAATGCGGAAATCATCAACTTTAATACCGTTTTTTCTACCGAGGCTAATAAATTTTTCCTGCTTTTGTTGTAGCAACTCTAAAACATTAGATATACCATTACCGACAACAAATAAGGGAATCCTTTGATAAGCAACAATCACTTCATTATCTAAAACAACAATTCTATAGTCATTACCACTATAAAATTTTTCTACAATCAATCCTGATTTAATTTGGAATATTTTATCAGCTACATCATAATATTCTGCCTGATTATATACTTTAGTCACTAATATTCCCTGACTCAGATTGAGAGGTTTAACAATTACAGGAAATCCCATGGATTCTGCATAGTTAAATCCATCATCAATATTTCTGAGATTTGCTAATTTAGCGCATAAATTATCATTAAAAAAAGTTTTTCCTTCTGGAACTTTATATCCAAATTGCTTCAGGAAAAAATTACTATATGCTTTATCTTTAACTAAATTAGCTGCCCCAAAACCATTAATATCTAATTTGCTATGACTAAAAACTGATTTTTTGCCATTTTTAAATGTAATATGTCCGACTAATTCATATTCTGGTTCAACTAAAACTATAGCCCCTATTTCCAATGCTACTTTTTTGATGATTGATGTTATTGACATTTTGATTTTTCCAGACGATCTCAAATTACACTGAAAAAGTATAGCAACATTCGTAAATATTTGACAATCTCTAGTCTCGAATAATTGAAAAAATTGGTATAGTTTATGTCTAAATTAGCCTTCGTAAATCAGTATTTACTCTTTAGCAGCAAATAAAAGTAAATTTTGTCAAAATATCAGTTGTTGCATCACGTATTGACAATTTTGAAAATATGTAATAACAAGGTGGCATCATCAATAAAAAGCGATGGTACATCCTCTGTTAAGAGACAAAGTAACGCCCTTCACTCAAGTTCATACGTATAAAATAATCATGCCACAAAATACTGATTACAAAAACACCACTTCAGAAAATCAAGCCATAGCTTACCGAAAAAGGCTGAATGGCTGGGCTGTAGCCCGCGTGCTTACCGAACAGGAAAAAGTAATTGTTGCTAGATTCCGCAGTCGATCGGATGCAGAAGGTTATATTCAGCACATACGCCAGTTAATTCTTGATGCTGATTTTGAACTTTTCTTTGATTGTCAACGTGAAGAAGCTGTAATATAAATTCACTCAGGCCAGGGGTAAGAGGAACAGATTTTCTTTGGGATTTTGAATTGTTTTGTCCTCTTATACCTTGAATTGCCAATTTACGGGTCAGTTAGCAGCCCATTATGTTTGAGTAAAGCCTTGGTACTGGGTTCTCGTCCCCGGAAGGTTTTAAAGACATCCATGGGATGCTGACTACCACCTAATGCTAAAATTGTATCTCGATAGCGTCTACCAATATCATGAATTGCGGCTTCATCTTCTAAACCCGCTTCTTCAAAAGCAGCAAAAGCATCAGCACTCAGAACCTCAGCCCACTTGTAGCTATAGTAACCCGCTGCATAACCTCCTCCAAAAATATGACTGAAAGCACACAAAAACCCATCCTCTGGTAATGGTGGTAACACAGTTGTTAACTTAGCGATTCTTTTTTGCACATCTGTGACAGTTTCCTGACCCTTGGGACAATAGCGGTGATGTAATTCCAAATCCACACTGCTAAAATATATCTGTCGCAACATAGCTGAACCACTCATGTAATTACGTGCCGCCAACAACTTTTGGTAATAATGCTCTGGTAATGGTTCACCTGTTTGATAATGTTTGGCCATACCCAATAAGGTCTGGCGGTCATAACACCAATTTTCCATAAATTGGCTTGGTAATTCTACTGCATCCCATTCTACATTATTAATACCTGCTGCTCCCAGGTAATTTACCTTAGTCAGCATATGATGTAAGCCATGTCCAAATTCATGGAATAATGTCTCAACTTCGTCAAAAGCCATTAAACTAGGATTACCATCCACAGGAGGCGTTTGGTTACAAATCAAATAAGCGACAGGGAGACGGATAGTAGTTACATCATTCTCTTTGATTTGTTTGCGGTGAATACAAGCATCCATCCAAGCACCACCACGTTTTTCAGCGGGACGGCTGTAAGCATCTAAGTAAAAATAGGCAATGGTTTCACCGTATTTATCAGCAATTTGGAAATAACGGACATCCTCATGCCATACTGGTGCTTGGCCGTCAGCGGGAGTTACCGTGACACCAAAAAGCCTTTTTACCAGCCCAAATAAACCATCTAGGACTTGAGGGAGGGGAAAATAGGGGCGTAACTCTTCAGCCGTAAAAGCAAATTTTTCTTCCCGCTGACGTTCAGCCCAAAAACTAATATCCCAGTGTTGCAAATTTTCTGCTTCTGCTGCTTTTTTATTCTTTGCAAAAACTTTAAGTTTATCTAAATCTTTAACAGCGGCATTATAACTAGCTTGACGAAGTTCTTCTAAAAGTTTTTCTACAGAGGGAACATCCTGAGCCATTTTACTAGCTAAACTGAGTTCAGCAAAAGTTTCAAAGCCAATTAACTGAGCTAATTCCTTTCTTAACTCTAAAATGCGGGTAATTAAGGGATTATTATCTAATTCTCCAGAAGATGCTCGGGTAATATAAGCTTTATAAACTTTTTCCCGCAAATCCCTTCTGGTACTATGCTGCATAAAAGGGAAATAACTGGGAAAATCTAAAGTAATATACCAAGGACCATGTTCTGCTGTAGCATTTTCCTCTCCAGCCGTGCGAGCAGCTTGGGCTGCAAGGCTTAACAAGCTGCTTGGTAAGCCTTCAATGTCATCTGAAGTGGTGAGGACTAAAATAAAGCCTTTAGTGGCATCTAGGATATGATTAGCAAATCTAGTGGCTAGTTCTGCTAATTCCATCTGAATAGCATTAAAACGCTCTCTGGGTTCTCCCTCTAAGCCCACACCTGACAATTCTGCATCTCGAATAGCCGCTTTAATAATTCTCTGTTGGGCTGAATCTAAAGTTTCCCAGGTATGACTATTACGAATTGCTTTGAAAGCATTATAAATAGGTTTACTTTGACCCAGGATATTTATAAACTGAACTACTTGTGGCTGTACCTTTTCATAAGCAATACGTAGTTCTGGACTATTTTTAACACCCATTAAATGATTGAGTATTCCCCAACTCCAATTTAGTCTTTCTGTCAATTTTTCTAAAGGTTCTATTAAACCAGTCCAAGTAGGCTGTATATTGGCCTCTAGGATGGTTAACTGCTTTTCAAGTTCTGCTAATAAATAATTAAAAGCTGGTTCGACTTGCTCCGGTTTAATATCCGCAAATGCAGGTAAACCAGAGCTTTGAAGTAAAGGATTTTGAGAAATAGTAGCAGTTGCACGCATGGTAGTGAATTAATTAATAGCCAAGGAGTTAAGTGGGGACAAAAATTGATTTTTCTTGCTTTATATGCTGACTCAGTAAGCGTATAAATTAGCTTTTTCAGGAAAGCTCAAGTTGATACGCATGACTGTTACCGCGCTATTTTTGGGTTGAAAACACCTTTGAGAGACTCTATGTGATATAATCAGCATAAGTCAAAAACGTGGCGACAAACTTTCCCATTGCTAGAATTACAAAACTAATATTGTAGCAATTTTTTTCCAACTAATTACTTTTATTTTTGCTGATTCTGTAGTCATATCCGCTATGGGCAATTTACATTTTGAGTACATAATATGCAGTATCTGATCAAAAAACATCATTAAGCTTTCTAAGTATAAGAAATAAGCTATATATTATTTATATAATATCTATATAATATCTATTTTCTCTGTTCTCTTAAAATCATGTCTAACCTACCGCCGTTGAATACAGAAACAATTTGGGCAATCATTAATGATACAATTGATGATGCTACCGTGAACCAATTACTATGGTATTACTTAGGCTACCGCTATGATACCACAACAGAAACTTATGATCATAGTCAAGTAGAGACGGCATGGAGAGACGAATATCCCCAACCACCGGATTTTATAGATTCTCGGCCAGCAATTATGAAATTAACTCGTTCTATTCCTCCTGAAAATAAACAACTACTTAAAGAAAAACTAGGTTTTAAAGGTTACAAAATTGGTGAATTTGGTCCGCGACAAACTCGCAGAGCCACCTCCGCAAATTGGTTATTAAGTTATATGTTAATCACCACCGGTAAAATTGAGTAAAATTACTGAACTGCATCTACTTTGAAAATCATGTTATTTGGTAATAATCTGTACAGAATCATCAAGCTTATAAATCAAGCTTATAAATTTATCTATCTTCATCTGCGGTTATCTGCGTTTATCTGCGGTTATTACTTCTGATTTCGGTTGAGGTATTAAATTATCTTCTCCCGGCTAATGTTATGGAAATAACACAGACTTATATTGTATTTTTTCAAAAAGCTGTGTATATTAATATATATCAACCCTTGCACATAATAATCCTACCTGAATTTGTGCAACTTGTTTTTTGTTAACTAACTAATTTAGACTTAAAGAGAATAAAAAACAGTGTCACAGAAGTTTTAGGATTGCTAACGTATAACACAAATCAAGAGATTTCTGCTATGATCCACAAATTAATTAACACTAACATTAAGAGTTCTCATGTTTTGCTAACTCCTAATGAAGTCAAGGAAAAATTACCTTTAACTAAACCCGCTGAAAATACAATTTTAAAATTCAGACAAGAAATAGAACATATTCTAGATTTCCAAGATAGACGAAAATTCATTGTTGTTGGTCCTTGTTCAATTCATGATCCTAAAGCAGCCATAGAATATGGGGAAAAATTACTAGATTTAGCGAAAAAAGTTGAGGATAAACTGCTATTAATTATGCGAGTTTATTTTGAAAAGCCGAGAACTACCGTAGGCTGGAAAGGACTAATTAATGATCCCGAAATGGATGATTCTTTTAATGTAGAAAAGGGGATATTAATTGCTAGAAGTTTATTGTTAAAGTTGACAGAGTTAGGATTACCAACCGCCACAGAAGCACTTGATCCGATTATTCCTCAATATATCAGTGAATTGGTATCTTGGTCTGCAATTGGCGCGAGAACAACTGAATCACAAACACACCGAGAAATGGCTAGTGGTTTATCTATGCCGGTAGGTTTTAAAAACGGTACTGACGGGAATATTCAAGTAGCTGTAAATGCACTCAAATCAGCGAGAACGCCCCATAATTTTCTGGGTATTAATCAAAAGGGACAAGTGAGTGTATTTCAAACTAGGGGAAATGCTCATGGTCATGTAATTTTGCGTGGTGGAACTCAGCCTAATTTTGATGCAGAGAACATTAAATTAGTGGAAGAACAATTAAAAGCTGCCAAATTATCACCAAGAATAGTTGTTGATTGTAGTCATGGTAATACTAATAAAGATTACAGGTTACAATCTATGGTGTTTGAAAATATTATTCAGCAAATATTAGATGGTAATAGTTCCATTGTGGGAATGATGCTAGAATCGAATTTGTATGAAGGTAGTCAAACGATTACAGGAAATCGTGAAGATCTAAAATATGGTGTTTCCGTAACTGATAAATGTATTAATTGGGAAGAAACAGAAAGAATTATTTTGGCCGCTCACGCCAAATTGACCTAAATCCACAGCAGGTTTCATGTATTCATACCACAGATGAATAAATTGAATGAATCTATTACCAATACAGTAGACACCTGATTCTCATCAGGTGTGGCTAACTTGAAACTATGATAGGGATAATTCATCAATTGTCCCTAGATTTTTTTCACGCCATGTCTAGTAGTAGTGAAAATAAATTTCATACTCAGGACTGTTATTGAGGCCAACGACGGACTGCTTGACCAATTACCGCCAATTCTGACATTAATTGATCAAAAGCGTCCGGTGTTAAGGATTGGGGTCCATCGGATAACGCTTTGGCTGGGTTGGGGTGAACTTCAATCATAAGCGCGTCCGTACCCGCAGCGATCGCCGCCATGGCCATAGCAGGGACAAATTCGGACCAACCCACACCATGACTAGGATCAATCATAATTGGTAAATGGGTGAGTTTCCGCAACACCGGCACAACCGATAAATCTAGAGTATTGCGGGTATATTGACGGTCAAAAGTTCTAATTCCCCGTTCACACAAAATTACATGAGGATTACCCGCTGCTAAAATATACTCAGCCGCCATTAACCAATCCTCAATGGTTGCAGCCATACCGCGTTTTAACAGCACGGGTTTAGGTTGCGCTCCCACTTTTTTAAGCATGGAGAAGTTCTGCATATTTCTCGCCCCCACCTGAATCACATCTGCGACTTGGCCAATTTTCTCCAAATCTTCCGTATCCATAACTTCGGTAATAATCCCCAAACCGCTAACTTTCCGGGCTGTAGCTAACAATTCCAAAGCGCTTTCACCATGACCTTGAAAAGCATAGGGTGACGTGCGGGGTTTATAGGCTCCACCTCGCAAAAACTTAGCCCCCGCAGCCTTTACCCGTAGCGCCGTTTCCACAATCATCTCCTCATTTTCCACCGAACACGGTCCAGCCACAACCACCAAAGGATGATGTTCACCAAACACCACATCTCCTTGAGGAGTATTTACCACCACCTCAGAAGCTTCTCCATGACGGAATTGACGACTAGCCCGTTTATAGGGTACTTCCACTCGTAATACTTGTTCAATCCATTGACTCAATTCTTGAATACGGGGGGGGTCTAAATCAGCCGTTTCCCCAATTAAAGCAATGACTACCTTATGTTGACCAATAATTTTTTCTGGAGTTAGTCCCCAGCTAGATAATTCTGTAGTAATGCGATTTATTTCTTCCTGGGGGGAACCAACCTTCATGACAATAATCATTTACGAGTTCCTTTTTTAGTAAATTTTTGATTAACTAACTTGAGATTAACAAGCAAAACCTATGAAAAAAAGCGTTACCCGCAAAGGATAATGGGTGATAATGTATACAATTGGACTATAACTGGTACAGACATTTAGACCATTACACTGATTTTAGCATTTCGGTAGCTGATATTTAATCATCATCTTCTAGTTCTTTACCCAGGCGATATTTTATATCATAGTTGATGATAAAGTCTAATTCTGCTTCTGTAAATCCATAATGTTCTGCTAATATCTTATCTATTTCATCTATGATAGGTTTGGATAATTTGGGAGAAAAGAACTGAACTTTTAATATACCTTGCTTGACATAATTAATATCTTTCATGATTGAGCTTTTTTGTAGATCTAACATTAATTGTTGAGAAAGTTCTGATAATGAAAGTTTAATACTATTACTGACTTTGTTTAAATTAAACAAAAATCCGTTTACTTCCCGTTTATTAACATTTCTACAATCTGATAAAGATAAAAAATACCAGAAAAATAACGAGGATAAATAAACAGATAAAACAGCATTACAATTAATTTCTAAATCAAAATTTATTGTTTTTAACTCAGAAGTTGTTTGTGTTTTACCTAGAGAATTTATGATTGTTGGTGGTTGATTAAGGAATTGTAAAAAATATCTTAATTTTCTAGTATGATATAAAGAATACTTACCATTTTCACTTGTTTGTTCACCTAATGTTTTTTGTTCTTTAATAACTTTCTCAAAAACGCTAATCTCTAAAATTGTTCCAAATTTTGGAATAGAGGTTAAGTAAAATAAATGTTCTGGAATAATAACATATTTCAAGAGTTGAAAAAGATAATTTCTTTCTTCATGATACCACCGATAATATTTACTAGAATATACCAAATTATTGCTTATACTTTTTTGTCCAATACAAATACATAAATGTTTGTCTACATTTTCAAATAGCTTAGATGGACGCATTGCATAAGTGCTTATCCAAGTTTTTACATAATTTGTTTTGACTAAATTACGCAGTAAATCAAATCCGTTTGTACTAACAAAAGATATTGGAATAATCATTCCTAACCAGCTTTTTTGATGAGAAATATAAATACTTCTTTCTATTAAGAATGAATATAAATCATTACATTTTTCTGTTTGATAACCTTTAATTTCATAATCCTTTTTCACCTTACTATATTCCACATAAGGAGGATTACCAATAATCACATCAAAACCCCCACGACTAATAATATCATAAAACTCCACAAACCAATGAAAAGGACGATGAGATAATTTCCACTTTTCCCACTCCTTTTTATTCTTAATATTTATCCCATATTCCCGCGCTAAATACTCATTCAAATCCTCATTTAAAATATTTAAAGTTTCTTGTATCATTTGTTTATTTTTATAAGTTTGATTACAAGTTTGCATTATTTTAAAAGTTTCATAAACTTCTATAAATTGTTGAGAACCTTCAACCGCTTTTTTAACCTGATCATAATTAGCAAAACCCACCAAACTATTACCCGCACGAATATTAAAATCAATATCTGGTAAAGGTTCAATCCCATAATTAGGTAAACTCTGATTAGGAGTTACCTGTGCTACTAGTTTTAAAAATAAACGTAATTTACAAATTTCCGTCGCTTCCTCCATAATATCCACCCCATAGAGATTATTTAACATAATCTTTTTGAG
>NZ_JACJSB010000047.1 GCF_014697585.1 Dolichospermum sp. FACHB-1091
TTGAGTTTTACGATTAAGCTATTTAACATAATTGAAAAATTGAAACATTAGTGATCTCTTTTTGATTTTATCAAGAAAAGATCACTATTCTTTTCTTCTTTACCTCGGAGAATCAAAACCCCCTGCTCAGTCCCCCCGCAGCGGGGGGAAGAAAAGGATAAACTTTTGATATTGGAGGGGGTGGGGGGTGGGGTTCTTGTACCTCATAACATCGGGAAGTGCTGTATAAGTGATCATGGAATATGATACAGCTAAAATCAGAATTTTTATCTAAGTATTTTTTGAGGATTGGGGTAGGAATGCTATTCACTTAACAAATCTCGCTGCACCACTTTCCCCTGCTTAAACTAAGTAATGGAACGTTCTAAATGGGCTGCATTTGCCTGAGACTTCAATAAATACACAGCCTTCATAAGACTATTAAAAAACTCCAGGGACATCACCACCGCATCATCAGCATCCCTTCTGGTGATAATTGTATAGTCGGCATCTTTCGTCACCTGGTCTAAAACCGTTTTGATCCCAGACATAGCGAAGCACCCCAGGAATCGTTTCCATATTCCCAAAGTCAGGCTTAATCCAAAGTTCTACTGTACACCGACTGATCTTCCTTGAGAACCAAAAATAATGGGACTATCAAGGGTTTTTGGTTCCCAACCCACATCAAAACCCGCTTTCCAGGCAATTTCTCTAACTTGACGAAAAGTAGCAAAACTATCGGGTCTGACTAAAAATGCTAAATAATCTTTCTCAGGTGCAAATTGAGATAACGCTGTTCGATATTCAGAATTAACTTGAGTTAGTTCTTGATCTGATTCTCCACTATTAACTGACTTAGGGTTATATTGCCACGCACCAGCATCTAAATCAAATAATTCAACCTCATAGTTTTTTGTTTCTACTCGAAACTCTTTTAACTGTTGGGATTTATCTTGTATACAACTTTGATAATTTCTTAATTCATCAAGATAACTGTCAACAAATCCTGAAATATAACTAGGTTCAACACAAGTAGGTAAATTACCAAGAAATTCTTGAATTTGTTGATTAGCCGATTCATTATCTAAATAAATGACTCGATTACCACTAATTTCAAAAAATTTTGGTTTTTTATCAGTTTCCTTTGCCAGTGGAGTCCTGACTATTGTACTCGATTGCACAGCTACTAAAGTAATAAACAGACTCATAAACATTAACACCCCAACAGTATTAGTTAAAATATCCAAGAAGGAATCTAGATTTTGTTGGGGGTGCTGAGATGTAAAATAACGTTTTTTCTTCATATTTATATCAGTAAATCAGTATTATTTTTAAATGTTTCCTTGGATTTTGAGTTGCCATCCTTCGTCAATAGGTTCATAACCAATATCAATTCCTTCAGACTCAATTAATGCTCTGATTGTTTTAAATACTTCAATACCATCAGGGCGAATTGCGACGATTAGATATTGTTTATCTCGATTAGTTTTCACCTCTGTTAATAAAGTTTGTAATGGAGAATAGGAACTGTTAACTTGAGTTAAAGCTACAAATTCTTGACTAGGATAGAGAACAACCCCATCACTACGGCATTCAATATAACGGGGTTGTTTACTCTGATTTTGTCCATTCTCTGTTTTGGCAACAATAGTAATTTGTCTTTGATTGCTAAATGTTTGAGCAGTCAGAACCATCAGTAATAAAATAAGTACACCTATGGTACAAAATAAAATTGAAAGAAAAGGAAATAATTCAATTTCCGTAGCAGTCCGATTGCTAATTCTTCTTGGCATAAATTTATCAACGTTTTTCTTCAGATTCAACTAATGTAATTAGTCGTGGTTTATTCAGTTGTTCTAATACTGGTTTTAATAATGCCAGATTTGCACCCACTTCTCCTAATACCTGTCCTAATTGTGCCGTTTTTTCTAATGTGTGTAAACTCTGTTGTAAACTATCCTGAAATTCGACAATCCTCGCTACCTGAGCAGCACAATTCTCTAAAGCTGCAATCCGACTATCTAAAGCCATTGCTGCCTTCTGGATTCCTTCGGAAATTTGTTCTGTGTATTCTGTGAAATTATGATTAACGGTTTGGTAATTATTTTGAATTGCTTGACTAATTTGTTGAATCTCTTGGCTAATTTCTTGACTAGATTTTTCTTGCTGGGCTAATGTATTAACAAAAGTTTCCCTATCTGTAACAGCCATTTGATTGATATAACTCATTTGCTCTATCAATTTATAGGTAGTTCCTTGGATTTTTTCTACTTCAGTTAAAAACCCCTGAGCTAAAGCTTCTGCGGCTTGTTTAGCATATTCCTGGGCAGGTTGAATTAATACTTCTGCTGTTGGAAGATGTGTCTTAAATGCCTGGGATATGGCATCATCAACTAAGGCTTGATTTAAGTTCTCGGTTTCTTTAAGACGAGGTAATATTTTGTCATTGATATAAATATCAATTGCCAGTAGTAGCCGTGATTCTTGTCTTTCTACTAAGACCAAAGGAATCATCACCAATACGCTCACAAATAACGCTAGAAGTGTTGTATCGAAGGCTACTGCTAATCCACTGGTAACAGTTCCAATGCCCTGCTTAATTTGTTCAATATCACTGGATTGCTGTAAGAATCCACTAAAACCATTGACCGCACCACTAATACCAACAACTGTACCGATAAATCCTAAGAGGGGAATTGCCCAGACTAAAATACGAGCTACGGAATAGGAGGTTTCTGCGGTGCTGCTGTAAAATGCCGAGTCTTCCATTGCAAATTCAGTAGCCGTTTGGCGATTTCCTGAGACTATATATGCTGCAATCACCCGACTACAACGACGAGCTAATAAGCTTTTTTCCTTAATTAAAGACTGTCGAATTTGTTCTACTTGCAGGGATCTAAGATTTTCAAATGAAATAGTGTCAGGAATTAAATCCTTTTTAAATGCCTTTAATTCACTTTGAATTTTAATCACCTTGAGAATAGTAATAGTTACTACCATACCGCCAAAAAATATGGCGAGAATTTGGGTAAATCCCCGTTCATATAACAGAGTACCCAAAAATGTATTTTTAATGGGGAATACCGCAGCATAGATACCAAAGGTAACTATTAATCCTATGCTTAAAATAAGCCAAAGTTTGATATCTAATTCTTGGCGGTCTGATTTACCAGGTAAGTTAAGAGATTTTGCAGTCATAATTTTTAGATATTTGTTGATTTTAAGTTTTGTGTGTTTTGCTGTCTGGAGCTATCACTCCCTAATTAAACACCAAGAAATTAAACACCAAGAAACAGTTAATTGGCATTTTCCAGATAGTTTAATCCCCACTGATACAAAGAACGCATTAATAAGTTATTCAAATTCGGAGGAGTGCTGATTTCTTTGAATGTATCCGTCATCAGTTTTTTAATGATTTCTGAAGTTGTTGGCATATATACACCTGAAAATCCATTATCAGCCCAAATATTACCGATTTTTGTTGAATTTATAGATTCCCCTTTATGAATAATTTCGTTGCGCTTTGTTCTAATAGCCTTTAACAATTTTGACCATTTATTATCTTCTTTGAATTTTTTGTAAATACACCAACCTTGCATTAATTCTGCTAAACTTGGTTCATCTTGATTACTTACTATCCAACCTTTAGCAATCCAATTTTGGGCTGTTGATTGAATATATAATAACTGTTCTAACAATTGGACAAACTGAATAAATGCAGTGGTGTAATTTTCTCGTTTTAGAGAAAGTTCTAAGATGATTGTTGATTCCCAAAGTTTGCTAATATCATCAGTTTGTATTTTTTGCAGTTGAGTTTTCCAATTGATGATTTGTTCTGAATCAGTTATTTTACTAACATCATTACAACCTATCCAATCTTTAAGTTTTTGGTAAAAATCATGATTAGATTCAGATTCCCAATTATTGTATTTTGCTAAAAAACCAGCTAATTTATATAATACTGAATGACGACTTTCATGAACTTTTAGCCAAATTTGGGCTTCTGAAAAATCACCTCTTTCCCAAGCTGATTTAATCTTTACCTTTTCTAACGCCCAGAAATATTCACTCATCGTAATAAGTTGAAAATTCTGGGAGTGATTAGCAGTAACTAAACCATTTTCTAAAGTAGTAAAAAATTCCTTTGGTTCATCAGGACTAGCATTAAATACTTGATATTGACGTACTAAAGCCGCTGCACAAATTTCTACATTAGAAGCAATTACAGGGGTACATCCTTTAGTTTGAATCCAGAGAACAAACTCTTGATTTTCATTAGCATTGATAGCTTCTTTTAAAACCAGTTGTTCTAATTCTTCTCGAATTTCATGACTATTACCAGCATTAATTTTTGGAGCGTGAACATCAACCCTAATATCAGGAAATAAACTTTTAATTTTTCCCTTCATTAATTCTGCTAACCATAAAGTATCTAATCGGCGAAAATTCCAAGTAATACTTTCCGGTTGGTCTGTTCCCCATAGGATAATATGTTTTAAGCCTTGTTTTACTCCTCCTGCAATGACAGTTTTATCTAACAATAATTCCACATTACTAAAATCACCGCCTAACCATTCTTGACAGTAATCATAATATCTTTTACCTAAATCTCGACCACTCCAGGGATAGGTTTTACCATCTTCGTCTTCATGTTTACCCCGTTCTATTCCCAATTCTTGATAGAGTTCGTTGATATGTGGAGGATAACTAATATTACCATCTGCACCAAAGGAACGGATAATACCATCTTGACACCGCCAGCCTATTTGTCGAGTTCCTACGGTAATGATCAGGGTGCTAACTTTATCTGTGTTATTTGTTGTTGTCATAATTAATAATTTCTTGTTTTTCTATTGCTTCTAAAACTTGTTTGTGAATTTGAGCAAACAAACTGGCTTTATATAGGGTAGTAAATGATTTTCTAGTGACTAAATTAATGCAATTTAAAATCCTTTTTTGCCATTGTTGTGAGTCGGTTATATCCTTACCCCAAGCGGTAAAAACATCTTGTTCTGCTAAACCACCTAAGCGATGAGAAAAAGTATTTCTGGTGTTTCTTGCAGATTCCCAAAATGCCTGAAAATCAATACTATTTGCGGTTTCAGGAATAGCAAAGCTCAATAAGTCTTGTAATAATTTTCCTCGTAATTCAGTTTCTTCTCCATTAAAGTGATCTTCTAAAGATGAATATTTTTGTGATATAGACTTTTTGATTAATAGCCATCCTTTATCTTTTCCTTTATTTTTCCCTTCTTTATACTTTTCTTGTTTAACATAATCAGGAAAAGAATCAGCAGCCCATAGGTATAATAACCCCTCAACAGACCGATAGCTATGTAACATTGCTTCTGTAGTATTCATTTGCTCAAGACGAATTACACTTAAATAAGCTTGTTCATAAGCCATCCATAATCTGCCTTCTACACTAGATATTTGTGTAGAACTTTTAGCAAGAGATAAGAATTTTTCAAATTGTCCTTGATTCCATAATTTACCAGCTTTTAATAAATTTGGTATTGCTCCAAATTTTGAACCTGACTGCTGAAAATATGGTTGTAGTAAATCATAAGCTTCTGTATAGTCATAGCTTTCTAATAATTTTAAAGCCTGTTTTTGGGTTCTATCCCAAAGATAGTTAGTACCTAAAAATGGACCTTTATAATCGGAGGGAATACCTTGACGATTAGCGGATGTATTTTGTTGAACTTCAAAAAATAAAATACGATCGCCATAGAAACTAAGTCCTGAAACTCTTGCCGCTTCTGATGTTTGACCTACTCCTCCCTTCACACATACCCAAATGGGTTGATGAGGTTGAATATGAATTTCATTTCTCCATGTTTTTCTCCACCAGTTAAACATCTGTTCAAAATCAGAGGGGTTAGTACCATCTTGTCCAACATAAAGAATAGAGGTATTATCATTGTTCAGATTTTGGAATTTACGAATAATCCACTTTTTGATGATCTCTGTTGTATATAATGTATCTTTTTCTCTCTGTTTTACTTCTGGTTTTTGATCAGTAGCAATTAAATATACTTTCTCAATTTCTGATGCGTTTTTGTTAAAAATATTTCCTGTAATTGCTGGTTCTAAACGGTCTATGTATGTATCAATATTATCTAATAGGTATTTAGTTAAATCTCTAAAAGAAATATTATGTAATCCTAAGTCAGAAATAACTTCTGCTTGTTCACCAATAATTTCCCCATTTTGCATTCTATCATCACCAATATTGAACCATTCACCGGAGGCGATTTGGAACATTAAATCTCTAGTACCTATTGTCGCAATTAAAACTGATTTCATATTTAATCAAGTTGTATTTGGTAGTTTTTAGTTAGAGTATTAAATTTCTGCTGGAGGTTGTACACCAAATAAATGTACATTACCATTGATATTTTTTAAATCACGGAGAAAGCGCGATCGCACATGATTAGCATTTGGTGTTTGTCCACCCATAAATAAACAAACAATTTCTTGACATTTGGTTTCTTCTTGTATGTTGGGAATATTGACCCGTTTAATACTTACCCAAGAACAATGTCCATTTCCTCCACCTGCTGCATTACCTCCTAAATCTGGATTACGTTTATACCTTTGATTTTCATTATTCTGATAAATTAAATCCATTCCATCCCCACGGGTATCAACTGCATCTACATTTTCCCATTCTAATGAATTAACATCTATGGGGTTCTCATCGGGACCAGGAACTACATAAATTGCACAGGTGGTAGGTGAAAAAACCTCTGCTTTGATATTACGGTTATTTATGGATACTCTATCACTCCAAAGATTTCTGACTGCTGTTAACCAAGTAATATACTCTTTATTCCAAGCTTCTGGTTTTAGTGGTAATGTAAAATTTATATACCTAAAGTCACCAGTGTTTGGATCTTTGACTTTATGTCTCAGAATTAAATGTGTTCCCCTTGCTGCTTCATAGCCCTTATCCATACAAAATATGTGTAATGGTCTACGCCAACCCCGACCAACACCGCCAACCATCACTGCAAAACGAATGATTGGCAAAATGATTTTATTGAGGATATCCTTTGGTGCGCTAATTTGTAATTTACCTTTCCATAGATAAAAAGATGGTTGATTCTCAGACCTTTCCTCCCATGGTTTACCTTGAATCATTTGCAGACGTACACAACCTTTGCGACTGTTGCCATCTCCTGCATCTATATCTCCCATCAGTTCAGCCACAGTTAATTTAGCGAGATTTTCTGGCATTACTCCCAAGAAAAACCGCATTAACCAAGAACGCAGCCAACCCCGCCAATGTGAAGGACGTAATTCCATTGTTTTAGTATCTGGACCTGCGCTACCTTGACTATAAAGACTAAATTCAAATTGTTTAACTGGATAATCAGGATCATGTGTGAGTTTTTGTGCAGAATTAGGAAGTTTAAGACTTCCATAACCAGAAGCAGTACGACTACCAACACCATATAAACCTAGTGCTTGTTGTACCCATTCCCAAACTTCGTTTACTTCCTCTTCTGTTGCTTTTTCGGGTATTCCTCTAATTGCAACTATGACAGGAATTTTATCTCGACCATTACCTAAAGTATAAAGAGATAATGGTGTACATTGTCCTTGGTGATATACCTGAAATTCTTGTTGAGGATTAACAATATCTAATGTTAATTTAGTTGCCGTTTCTGGCCAAGCATCAAGAAATTCAATTTTCCCAGCAGTAATTTTATCATTGTCTTGATGCCCTAAAAGTTGGTACATTCTTGGTTTAATTTCTGGTCTTTGTTTTGCCCATGCTCTTACTAAACCTCGGATACAAGAACCGGGAATATAACCATTGAGGGGTAGAGTTCTTAATTGTTGCCAATTTTCACCAACATTGCGTTTATCTTCTGGCCGCTGTCCTTGACCTGGCCTCCATGCACCACAAGGTTCACCAGCAGAAACTATGGTTTCTACATCTGGATGGGGAAATGAACCAACTTTAGCACGCCACTGGATAATAAAAGTGTCTTTTTTAAATAAGCCAGATTGCGATCGCTTTTGATGTTGCTTTTCCAGTAAATTAATTAATTCAATACCTGTGTACATTAATCCTCCTGATAGGCTCTTGCCCAAAAATTCCAATGGTTAGCTAATAACAAAGATTTCCGCCAAGTTAAGATATATTCTTGAGGCTGCTTTCCAGTCATCTCTACTATTTGTGTCATTAATTCTTCTTTATTAGGTAGTTGATTTTTATCTACCGCTACCATCTGACCTAGTAATGATTCCCACACTGGTACAGTTCTTTCTCTTACTTCACCACCTTGAGCATTAGCTTGATTTAGATATCCAACCGCAGACAGTAGACCAAAAACTCTTAAATGTTGAGACAATCTTAAAACAGCAGTTAAATCATTTTTATCTAACTTCTGTTTTTTGTATGTTTTCAAATACTTTTGAATATGTTCGTGAGCAGATAAACTCATTTGTTCTGGTAAAACTAGAGAAGAGTTATTATCGCTCTTAACAGTTTCAACCTTCACATTTTCAGAAGGAGTTCGAGGTTTTGGAGGATTAGATTGAAGATGAGGTTTATGTTGATGCTTATTTTGGGGCATAATTTTATATTCCTTTAGGCTGTAACTTTGTCTTTAATGGGTGATGTAAGATGATTTGTCCAACCTTGAACCCAACCCCGTCCTACATTGGCTTGTCCACCTACTTGAAATAATTCTTGTAAAACACTAATTAGTAAGTTGTGTTGTGTTTCTGTTATGGGATTATTTTTGAGCAAACTATAACCCCAAGGATAATAAAAAATAGTATCTCTGGGAATACAAATATCTGTCCAAAAAATCTCAGCAGAACCTTCTGGATTTACCCCTTCTTGATTATCCTGAATTTTGTTACGAACTTGTGTCCAGAGGGAATGTTCCATTAAGACTTGAAAATCTGCATCAGGTAAAACAATTAAATTACTATCCCAAGTAGGTTTAACAGCATTCTTTAATGAATCTGGCCATCCTGTTAAAGAAATAGCTTGTTTTTGCTCATCTGATAACAATGAAACTTGAATTTGAGCATCAGCTACAGAATAAACTCCTGCACGATTACCCACAGCATGATTAGGAAATATTGCTGCTTTTTGACGTGAAATTAGGGCATGATCACGAATTAATGAGTGACAGCTAACCCAAATAAAAACATCTCTATTATTAACTGACATGGTTCGCATAGGAATCCATAGCAATCTTGCATCTCCAAACCAAACTTGATGAACTCCCATTTGACCTTGTTTATCTAATTCTTTGCCAAATAGAGTTTCTGCTGCTATTTCATCTAATATTTTTACTTCATCTCTCAGGCTACCACGTAAAGAAGATCCGGGTACATAAGGGAAATTTGTATGTACTTCACGGGCAATTTCTAAGATGTTACCTAAGTCTCCTTCACCCCCACAATGAATAGGTGCAAGACTGTACATATAACCAACTCTAAAATCAACCATTTTCTTTTTCTCCTATTTTTTGATATTTAATCCACAACATTTCCGAATAACCCAATTGTCGCCAATTGTTTACACGATTATCTTTATTAGTTCCATTCTTGTCTACTTTTTCATTATCCTGAAACAACCCTTGAGGCTTATTCAAATAGTACAATGTCCCTGGTGGTGCTGCAAAAACCTGGGGTGCAGGAATGCTTTTTGTCTTGTCTTCTTTCTCCCTAATTCTACAACTGATTGGTACTGCTTTATCTGTGGACATACTCACAAAAATACCGTCTTTGAGTTTCCATTCCCAGGGATAAGGACGACATAAATTTACTCTTTGTTCAGGATTATATTTATGTGGTCTTTCAAAAACTCCAGGAGTAACTAAATAAGCTATTGATTTGGTATCATCTTTATTATCAGCTTGTTTAGTATTAGCTTGAAAATTATCACGGGAAATGTTTTGTAATTCTTGCCATTGTTCCCCCAATTCTGGACAAGATTCTACTATAACTCTGTGTCCTTCTCCTCCTAATCTGATTGTTGCAGGTGTTGTAATTTCGTGATTAATGCCTATGGCAAAACTCCAATTTTGATGTAAACGAATGGCCTTTTCTACAAAGTAACCATCGGCATCTTTAACTTGTTTTGTTCCGGGTTCAATGCTATTATGAGAACGGGTTTCTTCGTCCCAAGGTTTATCCTCATGACTGTCTTTAATTATGTTCCAATCATTTTTATCTATTTTGCCCGTTTTTAAATATTTCTTAACAACACAATAAGGTAAATATTGTCTGAATTTTGTTTCTACTCCACTGCATTTAACAAAATCATCTTTATCATCTTCATCATCATCTTTACTATTATGAGGTCTAACTAATGGACAAGGTTGGGTTTTATCCCATAAAGCATTGTTGATATAAGATTCTGTTTCCCAAGTTAAAGGGACAAGGGGTACAGATTTCACAAAACCTAAAGGACGGGGAAGATATAGGGTATTTTTTGTGTTTTGATAACACAGAAACGGACCAACTATATTAAATATTTCTTTTCCTAATAAACCCCGTAATGCACCGGCTATAGTATGACCATTAGGAGGAAATATACTACCAGCCCATGCCCTTTCTTGTGGTGAAAATGGTTTAGCATCTCTTAACATTAAAATATCTAATGGTGTGAGTTTGTACCAATACATTAATTCTCACCTCTTACTTTTATATCACGGTTACGTTTGACAAATGCCGCTAGTTTTAACCAACTTTGAATTTCATTATCTAGTTGTTTGGTTTCGGTAGTAATAAACAACGCTGTGAAAAAGTCCGCTAACTGTTTTTGAAACTTTGTTTTTAAGGTAGAATTTTCATCATTTTGGAATTGATCTCGGCGATCGCAAAATGCCTTTGTCCAAGGTACAATAGCTTCTAAACTCGGTGCGGGGTGTTGACTCCATAAACTCGCAGCTTGTTCAAATATCGCACTTTCTAAATCATTTGTGATTAATTGCTGCCATTCAGAAAAAACATCGAATTTAGCAGTGGATTTTAAGGTATTTCCGTTTCCGTAGAGTACCCGCACTTGTACAGCGTCTTTTTTATTAAAACAGGCTTTTTCTCCATGTTTTTTAGTTGGTATAAGGCAACTATGATGATATTCGTGTTTTTTCGCTGCGTCTTCCGCTTCCCACAGGCTTTCTAAAGCTATTGCTAAGGGTACAGAATGATGGGCAATTACGATACCAAAACTAATTGTAGCCGTGCTTCCCATTGTAAATAATGGACGGTCAACTAAACCAACTTTTTCACCATCATCCTTTAAATATTTCCAATAATCACCATCATTACTAAACTCTTTTTCTTCACGGGGGTCTTTTGCACCTTTAAAACATTGACGGATATCCCATAACCATTTATCCCATTCCCAAAGATTGGTATAAGCTAAAACATCATCACCACCACCATAAATTAATCTACCTGCATAACGGCTTTGTGTCAAATAAGGAACTAATTGATTAGAAAAATCTAATAACGCGCGACTTAATGCACTGTGGGTACTAGGTCCCATGCGTTTTTGAATGGCTAAAAACTCTGGAAAACTCTCTAAATTAACTGATAATTCTGATGGTATATAATCACCGTAATTTTTGAGTTTTATTCCCTTTAACCATTCACTCATACTATCACCATCACCGGCTGCTAATACATACCAATCTGATGGATTATTCTTAGGATAGTATTCGGTAATTATCTTTTGAATGTCTTCACGATGATCACGTTTTTTGGCAATGATTTGTTTTCTAATTACCTCCTTATTTTCTTCCTTAGCTTTCTCCAATTGTATTTGTAATATTTTTAATTCTGGAGTTTGTAAATCCTCCACTAACCAGCCAGCATTTAACAAGCGACAATGATATTTTTGAGACTCTGAACTATCTATCCAAGGAATACCCCATTTTTTGTACATTTGGTCAATTATTGCTTTGGTACTGGGAAATGCCTTGATTATTGCTTCACAAGCATAATCAAAATTTTCTTGTTGTTTTGTTTGATTAACTCTTAAATATCCAGCAACTCCAGAAGTTAAATCTGGATAAGATGCTGCAATATCTTCTTTTTTTATGCCTAATAAATCAGGCAAAATTTCATGCAAACAACGTTTGACAACTTCCGTAGCGTTTAATTGTTCTGTACCATCAAAAAAACCTGCATCATGTTTTTCCCATGATTCCTTAGTATCACCTTCTGTTATCCAGTCTTTTCCATCTTTACCAGAACTGACAACTGGACCAATACCAGAAATAGTAGAACGCGGTCCAAAGGCTGTGGGAAGTTCCCAATTTCTAGCATTTTTAACAGATGCTAAACTAGCGCGGGTTGCGTCGAAAATATAACCCCACCATGAACCTATATTAGCACTAAATCCCCTTTTATATATCTGTTTACGAACTTGATAAGATTCTTGTAATAAATCTTTTTCTTGTTCTTTGAAAAGCTGATTTTTATTGTTGATTAAATTGTAAGTTTCATTTTGTGCTTTTGACCAGTTTTCAAATTCTTGATTTTTGTTTTTGTTAGCAGAACATTTAAACTCTTCTTCTGGTTTACCTATGGGTAATGCTGTCCAGTAAACTTGCCATTGGGATTTTAACCAACCTTGCCAACTATTATCATCTGGTTTTAATTGTCTCATCCAATGACGTTCATTTTGCAATTCTTTTAATACTAAATCCCCCACTTTTAACCATTCTTTTAACAAGGTTTGTTGGGCTGTTTGCATGGCCGCTTGTACTTTGCCTTCTGGTAATACCAATACTATTACATTAGGAAAACCAGCAGTTAATAATGATTCTGATGATGTTTTTTCTGGTGTTTCTTTATTAATAAATTGGGCAAAGTCTGGATATTGTTGTAATAACCAATGGTCAATTAATGGTTGTTGATAAAGACTAGGATAAAGTAAGGTATCTGGTCCATATTGATTGGCTAGTTGCCAACAAACTTTAGCTGATAAATAATGTAATAACCAAGAACCTGCCCAAAAATCCCGCATTTTGCGACTAGATTTAATTAGTTCCTGTACTGGACTAAAACTAAATACTGCTAAATAAGGATGAGAAACTGCTTTACCTCTTGGCCAGTTTTTAATTTCATCTAATGTTAAATCATATCCAGCAAAACCACCAGCTAAGGCTGATGTCATACTTACATGACTCCAAATAGAAGCATCGGGAATCCTGGTTTCTGCTGGCATTAACATTAAAGAACTATCTTTAAATAAATCACAGGTTGCTTGAGGTAAACAACGCCATAACCACCAATATAATTGTTTAATCTTGGGTATATTTTCTTGAATATCTTCTCGTAAGTGTTCAGGAATTTTTGCAATTAGTTCATTTTCTTTAGGAAATAAAAAATCTGCACGTTTACCATTGATTAATTCCTGATGAAAATTAACTTTTAAATCCTGTTTTGCACCAGATAATAAATGTCTAATTTCTAATCCCTTGTTAGGGTTGTTACCTTCTGCATAGTTTATAAATTCCGTAGTACCACCAATGGCGGATCTATCACTTGCTGAAGCAACATGATCTGCTAATAGGATATTTGCTAATGCTTTACCACAAGAATCATCGGGGGTTCTGCCAATTTCAACCCAAGGCTTCATTACTTCTAGTTGTTTATAGAAGCTATTTTTACCCCGTCCGCTATTGTCATGTAATGCCTTTAATACAGGGTCATGTAGTAACCCCCAAATCTTAGCCCGCCAATATTCTGCTGTCATCGGTAGATCCCCTGTCTAGCTTATAGATGAATTATAAGAGCGCGATTCAGTGTTTGTCTAGGAATCTAAAATATCTCAAGATTTTTGTAATATTTGCTCTAACCCTTACTCTGTAAGCTTTTCGTCACTTTGAGGACTTTATTAAAAATATTTTATTTTCTTTGACATTGGTTCTTATTTATGCTGCTATCAAGTTACAGCGTTTCCCTTACCAAACATTGATTGATAGTTAAAATGTACTGATTCTCAAAATATCAGTACATATTTTATTATGTATTTATATATACTGCTAATGGTCATTGTTTCCATTCAATTAATATCCCTAGCGAGTGGGGACTTCTTCATTCTTAATTCTTCATTTTTGCAGGGTTTCCATTCAATTAATATCCCCAGCGAGTGGGAAAGATGAACAATTTTATGGGATAAGCATTCAATATCATGACGTTTCCATTCAATTAATGTCCCCAGCGAGTGGGGACATAATTGCATCATTTACATTGAAAGGTAGTTCTTTAGTTTCCATTCAATTAATGTCCCCAGCGAGTGGGGACTTATATCTGATGTTTCCATTCAATTAATGTCCCCAGCGAGTGGGGACTCTAATATTCCAGAAAGTGAATGGAGAAATAAATTAGTTTCCATTCAATTAATGTCCCCAGCGAGTGGGGACATTTATGCTACTAGATTCTCTAGAACAAACGGAATGGTTAGCGGTTTCCATTCAATTAATGTCCCCAGCGAGTGGGGACAAAGCTATTTGCAGGAATATAACCGGCACCACGACGTTTCCATTCAATTAATGTCCCCAGCGAGTGGGGACTAAAAAACATTGATGAAGTAGCCAGAGGATTAAAGTTTCCATTCAATTAATGTCCCCAGCGAGTGGGGACAAACCCTGTATCACAGCACAAGCCACCCATTTGGCGTTTCCATTCAATTAATGTCCCCAGCGAGTGGGGACTTTCCTGGCAACTAGCCTACTCTTCAGAAATGCCCTTAATTGTTTCCATTCAATTAATGTCCCCAGCGAGTGGGGACTAGGTTGTATCTTAATGCTCCTAATGCCCTTAAACTAGTTTCCATTCAATTAATGTCCCCAGCGAGTGGGGACCTTGATTCCAAGTACGCTTACTGTAAAAATCGTCTAAGTTTCCATTCAATTAATGTCCCCAGCGAGTGGGGACAGAATCTCACAAAATTGCTCAGTTACTACCTACAATGTTTCCATTCAATTAATGTCCCCAGCGAGTGGGGACATTAGGTGGTGAGCCAAAAAAGTAAGAACCTGGAAGGGTTTCCATTCAATTAATGTCCCCAGCGAGTGGGGACAACAGCAGTTAGAATGGGGACTTTTCACCTTTGACGTTTCCATTCAATTAATGTCCCCAGCGAGTGGGGACATTACCACCCAGCCCTCAAGATATTGCCGACTTATAGTTTCCATTCAATTAATGTCCCCAGCGAGTGGGGACCGCTGCGATCGGTAGCGTTTTTCTGAGGATTAATAAGTTTCCATTCAATTAATGTCCCCAGCGAGTGGGGACAACATTACAACATTCCGGTTCTATACAACCGATGGTTGTTTCCATTCAATTAATGTCCCCAGCGAGTGGGGACGCGGTACAAGCCGCTAACTTTACTCGCACAATGTCTCCCGCTGAGTTTCCATTCAATTAATGTCCCCAGCGAGTGGGGACTCATTTTTTACTCCCCAAACCACAACTGACGGGAATGTTTCCATTCAATTAATGTCCCCAGCGAGTGGGGACCAGATAGTAAACCTACTGAGTTGTCTAATAAGTTAGAGTTTCCATTCAATTAATGTCCCCAGCGAGTGGGGACGATGGATGGTTTTGGATTTGCGGATAGCGTAACAAAGTTTCCATTCAATTAATGTCCCCAGCGAGTGGGGACATTCGCCATAATCCAGGCGGGTATCGCGGCCTTGACGTTTCCATTCAATTAATGTCCCCAGCGAGTGGGGACACAAACAGAGGACATGAAGGCGAAACTATCTTATTCACTGGTTGTTTCCATTCAATTAATGTCCCCAGCGAGTGGGGACTTTCCACAATCAGAAAACCTGATTACGGGAAACCTGATTTCGTTTCCATTCAATTAATGTCCCCAGCGAGTGGGGACACGCAAACATCTTAAAAGTTGGAAAGTATCTACAAATGTTTCCATTCAATTAATGTCCCCAGCGAGTGGGGACACACGCGCAATCGTGCATTAGAAATCCTATGGGGATTACCTCGTTTCCATTCAATTAATGTCCCCAGCGAGTGGGGACGGAGACGATTAAGCAGTTAACCTCTGAGGTTGAAAGTTTCCATTCAATTAATGTCCCCAGCGAGTGGGGACATTACGCAACTGTTTTAAAAAACTTACTAAATATAGTTTCCATTCAATTAATGTCCCCAGCGAGTGGGGACCAAAATCCGAAATCTTCGCTACCAACCGATAACCCGTTTCCATTCAATTAATGTCCCCAGCGAGTGGGGACATGAAGCAAGTGGGGGTAAGCGACGAGATTTTAAGTTTCCATTCAATTAATGTCCCCAGCGAGTGGGGACAATTAGTTGGATTCTTGTTTCTCCTCTCTGCCAAGAAAAGTTTCCATTCAATTAATGTCCCCAGCGAGTGGGGACAATTAAATGGTCAAGTGACAAAGCTCACGAAACACAAGTTTCCATTCAATTAATGTCCCCAGCGAGTGGGGACGTTTAATTACTTCTGCTTTAGTGCTAAAGATTTTTTGTTTCCATTCAATTAATGTCCCCAGCGAGTGGGGACTAAACGGCTGGGTGAGATGAGTCCTAAGTATCGCGCCGTTTCCATTCAATTAATGTCCCCAGCGAGTGGGGACCAACTAAAGGGAAGGGATTTAAGTCTGAGCAGCTTAAAGTTTCCATTCAATTAATGTCCCCAGCGAGTGGGGACAATTTACTGCTACCTGTTTGTATGAAGCTTGGAAGTTTCCATTCAATTAATGTCCCCAGCGAGTGGGGACGTAGATGCCTTATTGCTAGGTAGATAGCTTCCTGGAGTTTCCATTCAATTAATGTCCCCAGCGAGTGGGGACTGAGATACCACAACATACAAAACGTAAGTTCAGAAGTTTCCATTCAATTAATGTCCCCAGCGAGTGGGGACCACACCATCACAACCTGTCACACCTATGACGTGGACAGAAGTTTCCATTCAATTAATGTCCCCAGCGAGTGGGGACAACATGATGTGTTAGAGTTAGAACAATATAGAATGTTTCCATTCAATTAATGTCCCCAGCGAGTGGGGACCCCTCAATTTTAAACCCTTACCCAGCAAGGTGTCCAGAGACAGTTTCCGAAGGTCAGGAAAAAAAGTGTTAAAACCACCAACCGACAGCGGAAAAAAACCCCCAAAACCCTTACCCAGCAAGCGACCGAAGTTCCCAACCAAAAAATCAACATTACAGCCATTTTACCCGACCTTCGGAAAAACTACACAATAATTGAACCCGGAGGCTCAATCACAGGCACACCCACCCCCCAAGTTTCCACCTGGGAAAGAGTATGTCGAGACAAAGGATAAAACCTGACATTATCCTCCTCCAACTTGACAATCTTCCTTAACCGACGACGGAAATCATTGTACTTTTCCCTACTTAACTGACATTCAAATACAGAATACTGTACCCGCTGACCATAACCGTCTAATAAATCAGCTATTTTTTTCCGGCGTTTATCATCAGGAATATCGTAGGAAATCACATACAAAAACATAACACAAACATCCGAAAAAATCAATCAATTCGATAACATTGATAATGGTGACTGGGATTATAAACAAACTGTTTAAAAGCCTTGACTTGTTGAGTTAATAAATCCCACTTTGGTTGCTTTATTTCCTGATCAGTTTTAATTTCCTCCGTCATTCTTTGCAAAAACCCCCGTAAAAACTTTTTCCTACCCAAATTATTCAAATAACATCCCCCATTTTTAAACTCAAAATCAGCCTTAACATCCATAATTTTGCGATTAATTAACCACATTACCAGGGAGTCTACCAAAGGAGCGCGGAACTCTTCAATTAAATCAGAAGCCAAAGCCGCATGACCATCATTTCCTTGATGTAAACAAGCATAATAGGGGTCAAGACCTTGAATTTCAATTAATGCTAAAAGATGATTCCACAGGACTTGATACCCAAAACTTAACATGGCATTCACAGGGTTTCCTGGTGGGCGACGACTACGACCAGAAAACACAAAATCAGAATTAGTCAGACATTCACCAAAAGCGGAGAAATATTGAGCCGCACCGGCACCTTCAAAGCCCATTAACCGTTCTAAATTATCTGCTGTGGCCGCTTGTGCTGCTAAATAATCTAAACTTTCTAAAACCCGTTCTATAAGTTCTGACTCTCGTTTTTTCTGCTGTCTTCTTAATAGCACTCTGCTATTTTTTAACTTACCTTTAACAAGTTCCCTAGCAGTAATTAACCTATCTATGGGGGATAATTGTTGTTGATAACGGGATAATTGGCGGTATCCCCTAGAAATGGGTAAAATTCTGCCATAGCAGTAACCCATTCTTGATAAATAAGCAATGGGAATATCCCGCCATAAACAAGCACGAATCACTTGGGTTGTGATTTGCGATTGACCAAAAATCAAAATTTGTTCTAACAAAGGTAACTGTACTTCAATATAAACAGTATCCCCTTGTTTAACTAACAAAGTTTCTTTCTGTAAACAGACATAACAATTCTGTTCAGAAACATAAAGGGTCTGCATGGAATTATCAAAAATGATTTAATGATGATTTAATATCATGTCCGGTTGAACAGTTATCATATTTGTTGAGGCTGGTAATGGGTAATTGGTAATTGGCAAAAGGCAATACAATTATCAACTATATCGTAAGTGATTGGGCGGACATAATTTAATTTTTTATTAACGCCACCAACGTTGTAAATAAGATTTTTTAGCAGAACGATATTCACCTGTTCCAGAAGATGTTAATTCTGCATTTTGTTCCGGTTCTAACCACAAAATTACCCTATCTGCTGCACTAGCCACTATATAAGTAGCTACCGTAACCAACAAAGTATTAATAAGAACTGCCGCTAAACCCAAGGGTGCAATTAACAAAATCACTAAAGTAATACCACCATTCACAGTAGATATAGAAACATTTCTGAAAGTAGCAGAACGTCGAGAAATATACATAGTGTAAAAAGGCTAACTTCAAGATCCTGTTGATTACCATAACCGCAGAATTAGCAAAAAGCTAGAAAAAGACTATAAACTAAATTATGATAGTTATCTTATCTAAAGCAATATTGACAACAGTTACAGCCAATTTCTACCAATAGTTTAAATATTTTCTTTTTACACTGAGATTACAGCAATTTTAATGTACTCGTACCACACTTGTGTTTTTATATTCCTTTCTTCCTTTGCGACTTTGCGCCTTTGCGTGAGACTTTAAAATAATGTCTAAAAAACCTACCCATTCCTATACAGAACGTTTGGCTTTTGAACGTTTGCTGCTGTTAATTGCTACATTATTAAAATATCCCGGTGTCGGTAGTCCTGATTTTCTCGACTCCAGTAACAATGAAAATCATGATGCAATTATTTCTGTAAAAGCATATCTGCAAAAGTTAGCAGCAGAATTAAAGATAGAATTACCCCCAGAATATCCAGCCCTTTCCACCCTCCGCAAAGATTTAGAAACCCTCAGACGTTATGCTATTCTTGACCAACGAATGTATCGCTGGGGATATTATTTAGGAACAGGTGCGCTTTCCATAACAGAATTAAAAGTAGCATTTAACGCCTTAGCATCTCAAGCACAATATCAGGGTGATGCCCAAGCTAGACGCATTTATGAAAGTCTTAGTAAAAGATTACGTGGTTTAGATAAGTCCCTGGAAGGAGAACTTTTTTATCCGACTCGTCAACATCTCAACCGGGCTATTATTTATACTGACCCGGAAGAAATGGCGACTCAGGGAGAAAACCGCGATACATTATTTCATCAATTACCATTATTAGAACAAGCTATTATTCAGGGACAAGCTGTTGAAATTTCTCGTACCAAAGATTTATATGGTTCTAATCATACTGGGCGGTTTCAGGTATTTCCTTTACAGTTAATATATCATGATATTGCTTGGTATTTATTACATGAAATTTGCGAAGATGGACATTTAATTATGGGGCGTATCAACCGTTTTAATAGTCATTGTTATCCTGTCCGCAAAATACCACCACGGGGTTTAGAAAAACAAAGAGAAAGTTTAGTTACAGCATATAAACTACTAGAAAATGGCTGGGGTTTAAATTTAGGTAAGCTAGAACCACAGCGATTAGAATTAGCAGGAAACCTGGAATTTATTGAGGTAAAAGTGCGTTTTTATCCTCCAGTATCAGAATTTATTTTAGAAGGAGAACGTCGTCATCCTCGCCAAAAAATTACCACTGGATGTATTGAAAATGGGCAATATTCTTATATAGAATATGCTGTAGATTTACCAGGTCGGTCTTTAAATGAATTTAGTCGCTGGGTTTATCGTTATATGGATAAAGCCCAAGTATTATCTCCTCCTAAATTAGTGGCAGAACACCGCAAATATGCACAGGCTTTACTTGACCGCTATCTTGATCAAGATATGTAAATCTGCTATTTAAAACCTAGATAAAAATAGACTTTACTTTTCACTTGAGAAAAACACTGGTAAAATAAACGCGGTAATAATTCCTAACAAAACAATCACCTCAATTATTTTCAATAATAAACTACCGTCCATAAACTGATTAATTTCTTCCTGAATATGATCAGAAAAATTACCCAACCAACCACGGAAACGACCATACCAATTCACCGGACTATCTTCCGGGCGGAATTTCCATGATATTATTGACAGTAATAATGGCACACCACCAACTTTAGCTGACATCAAAACATGAATTGCTAAACAACAAATCATGATTAACCAAGCTATTAAATGAAGAGAATACCAAATATGATCAAATTCTCCTGTAGGTAGCCATTCTTCTTTCATCATTCTACCAGAGACTACTGCTAAAACCGCAGCAATTAACATTTTAGTATTTGCTAAACGTTGCAAACTTACCCACCAAATTGGTCTACCAATTTGAGTGAGATTTTGCATAGAGTCTGGTTGTAATAAGCGTCTTTTACCGGCATGAAAACTATAAAGGGCGAAAAATGGTAGTAAAATCAAGAAAAATAGTGCTAATGTGCCGTGAATATCCTGAATAGGATTAATTTTAGGAATGGGGATAGATCCAAATCTTTTGTCAAAAGTGTTGTAAATTAGAAACCCGCTGATAATTGCACCAATTACTAAAGTTCCGCTGATACCATGCAGGATTCTTAATATTAAGGGTTGATAGGGTGTTGAACGGTTCATAAGCTGATATGGTAGGTTGTGAAGATGGGTAATTTTGCTGTAGATACAGCACTTCCTGATGTTATGAGGTACAAGAACCCCACCCCCAACCCCCTCCAATATCAAAAGTTTATCCTTTTCTTCCCCCCGCAGCGGGGGGATTGAGGGGGGTGCGAGGAGGGGGCTTAAGATGTACCTCATAAGAGCGGAAACCCCTATATAAGAATGTAAAATTTATATTATCACTTTTCCAACCTCAAACAACATGAACATCAAAAGTCCTCTCCGTTATCCTGGTGGTAAATCAAAAGCAATTAAGCAAATATCTGAATACCTCCCAAAAAAGTTTTCTGAGTTGCGAGAACCTTTTGTTGGTGGTGGTTCTGTATTTATTTATCTTAAACAAAAATATCCTGATTTAAAGATTGAAATTAATGATTTAAACCCGGAATTATATCTGTTTTGGCATTTAGCACAATCTGATTTATCGAAATTAGTCGCTGAAGTTCGTCATGTTAAGGAAAATTACCAAGACGGAAAATTACTCTTTGCTAAATTAGCCCATATAGATGTTAACACATTAACAGATTTAGAAAGGGCAACGCGCTTTTTTGTTCTAAATAGAATTACATTTTCAGGAACTATAGAATCAGGAGGATTTTCTTTAGAATCTTTCCACAAAAGATTTACCAATTCATCAATAGATAGACTGGAAAAATTAGCCACTATCTTAACACCAGATATCAAAATCACCAATTTAGATTATAACCATATTATTAATCGCCCAGGACCAGAGGTATTTATATTTTTAGATCCTCCCTATTTCCAAGCTGAGAAATCTAAATTATATGGTAAAAAAGGAGATTTACATACAGGATTTGATCATCAAAGATTTGCTTTAAACTTAAAACAATGTCCCCACAAATGGTTAATTACCTATGATGATTGTCCAGAAATAAGAGAAAATTTTAAATGGGCAAATATCATTGAATGGGAACTACAATATGGCATGAATAACTATAAACAAAAAAAAGCCGAAAAAGGCCAAGAACTATTCATTAGTAACTACTAAATCCAAGAAAAATCTGAAACATCTCCTCTTTTCTTTACTACTTCTAAAGCAATTATTAGGAATAATTTAGTTAATCCATATTTGTAAAGCTTATCCATGACTCTACCTATTTTGTCATCATTTAGATCTTCTGCTTTTATTCCTGGCCTTATGAATTTCTATTTTTTAGTTCTTTGAGAATCAATGTTTATATTTTTACATTCTTGAATGCGTTAACGCGTTTCTATAGATTTGTTTGCTACTTATAATACTTATATCTGTACCACAAATAAATTGAAGTACAGGGGGTCTAAGTCCCCTTATTTTGTATTAAAAAACCCAAAAACAAAACCCCCACTAAATAAATAGAGGAGGCAATGTTGTTAAATAATAAACCTGGCATCGAGCTATTTTCACGGAGGGCTACCCCTCAACTATCGTCGCCGCAGCAGCGTTTCACCTCTGAGTTCGGGAAGGGATCAGTGTGGTTCCACCACGCCATAGACACCAGGAAAGCCCGTTGGGAAGTCAAAAGTCAAAAGTCAAAAGTCAAAAATCAAGTTTTGAGATCTGAGTTTTAACTTGACAGAAACCCTGAAGACTGCATTCGAGAAAGAGAAATCACAATCACAAAATAGAATAGAGGTCAAGCCCTCGGTCTATTAGTACCCCTTTGCTTCATACATTACTGTACTTCCACATAGAGCCTATTAACGGGTGTTCTGCCCGTGACCTTACCTACTTATCGTAGTGAGAGTACTCATCTTGAGGTGGGCTTCCCACTTAGATGCTTTCAGCGGTTATCCTCTCCGCACTTGGCTACCCAGCGTTTACTGTTGGTACAATAACTGGTACACCA
>NZ_JACJSB010000048.1 GCF_014697585.1 Dolichospermum sp. FACHB-1091
TGTGCCAGTAGTAGTTTTTGTTGCTTGTTTACCTTGAGTTCTGTCTTGAATCCTAGTAGCATGAAGATATTTTACAACAAAATTCCAATATTGTTACCATAGAGGTGTGACTTTGCATAGGAAGCATAAGTAGTTAATTGTTATTAATTGTTAGCTTTTGAGTTACTGTTAATTAGCCCTCCTCTTTTTCTTCCTGGAGGGGATTTTATTCCTTTATTGACCCAATGCAATCGCTCACATATAACTCATTGTTGATAGCTCGAATGCAAAACCTCCTCTAATTATTCTCACAGACAACGGCGAAATTGTTACAATCCTCATATCTTCATCACAACTCAGAAACACGACAACCATCTACTATGCTTCAGTACCCCCACTTAGAACAAGCCTTAAAACATCATTTTGGTTACGATCAATTTCGTCCTGGACAAAGGCAAATTATCGAAGATGCTCTACAAAATCGTGATTTAATGGTAATTATGCCCACAGGTGGGGGTAAATCTCTGTGCTTTCAATTACCGGCACTTTTAAAACCCGGTTTAACAGTGGTAGTGTCACCATTAATAGCTTTAATGCAAGATCAAGTAGAAGCACTGCGAACTAATAACATTTCTGCCACATTTCTCAATAGTAGCCTGAATGCCTATAAAGTTCGTTCCCGCGAGGAAGCGATCATGAATGGTAAAATAAAATTACTTTATGTCGCTCCTGAACGTTTGATTAGCGACCGATTTTTGCCTCTTTTAGACGTAGTTAAGGAAAAAGTAGGAATTTCCACCTTTGCCATAGATGAAGCCCATTGTGTGTCAGAATGGGGGCATGATTTTCGCCCAGAATATCGGCAATTAAGACTACTGAGAAAACGTTATCCAGATGTACCGACGGTTGCACTAACTGCTACCGCTACAGATAGGGTTAAAGCCGATATTATTGAACAATTAGGATTAAAACAACCAAGTATTCATATTGCCAGTTTTAACCGTCAAAATCTTTATTATGAAGTTAGAAATAAAAGTAAAAATCCCTATTCTGAAATCTTAGAAATAGTTAGAGAAAATCAAGGTTCAGGGATTATTTATTGTTTAACTCGCAAAAAAGTTGATGAACTAACTTTAAAATTACAAAATGATCAAGTTTCAGTTTTACCTTATCATGCAGGTTTAACGGATGAAGAAAGAACGAAAAATCAAACTCGATTTATTCGGGATGATGTGCGGATCATGGTAGCGACAATTGCATTTGGAATGGGTATTAATAAACCTGATGTCCGGTTTGTGATTCATTCTGATTTACCTCGAAATTTAGAAAGTTACTATCAAGAATCCGGCCGCGCTGGTAGAGATAATGAACCTTCTAAATGTACATTATTTTTTAATTATGGTGATATTAAAACCATAGAATGGAGTATTAATCAAAAAACCGATCCTCAAGAACAATTAATAGCTAAACAGCAATTAAGACAAGTTATAGATTATGCAGAAGGGACAGACTGTAGACGCACAATTCAATTAAGTTATTTTGGGGAAAGATTTCCGGGAAATTGTGGTAATTGTGATAATTGTCGTTATCCTAAACCTGTACAAGATTGGACAATTGAAGCCATGAAATTTCTATCTTGTGTAGCTAGATGTAAGGAAAGATTTGGAATGTTACATATCATTGATGTATTAAGAGGTGCGAAAAATCAGAAAATTGTCGTTAATAAACATGATCAACTTTCTACCTATGGAATTGGTAAAGATAGAACATTAGACGAATGGAGAATGCTAGGAAGATCACTATTACATCAAGGTTTATTAGAACAAACTAGCGACGGTTATTCAATTTTAAAACTCAATGCTTTAAGTTGGGAAGTGATGCGAAAAAAACGACCAGTTTCTATTGCTGTTCCCATAGCGCAAAAAATGACCTGGGAAGATGGAAATAATAAACCTGTAGATGTGGAAATTTTAACTCAAAAATTGCGATCGCTTCGTAAACAACTCGCAGACGAACAATCTATCCCACCCTACATGATCTTTCAAGATTCTACCCTCAAATTAATGGCACAAATTCAACCCATAACATTAGATGAATTTGGTAAAATTTCCGGCGTTGTTAGTTATAAACTATCTCAATATGGCGAAAAATTCTTAGCAGAAATTCAGGCCTATCGTCAAGAACAAGGTTTACAACAAAATACCATTAATCGAGTTAATTCCTCCTCCTATTCTCACTCACCCTCAGATACAGAGTTAACAACATTAGAGTTATATAATCAGGGTTTTAGTATTGAAGAAATCGCCCAAAAACGCAATGTTAAACCTGGTACAATTATCAATCATCTCTCCAATTTAATTGAGAAAAAACAATCTTTAGATATCAGTCAATTAGTACCTTTAGAACGTCAGAAAAAAATCTGGCAAATTTTAGAAGTTGTTGGTGATATTTCTCTCACACCCCTTCGGGAAAATTTGGGAGCAAGCTACAGCTTTGATGAAATTCGTTTAGTTAGGGCGAAGTGGCGAAGAGAAAAACATAAATCTACTCAAGATGATATTAACTTTTAGTTTATCCGCTGTTTTTTGTAGATAAAGCTATAGATAACAGCTTAGGTAAAACTAAGCAAATAGCAGCATTAAGTAGCGTGAGTAATATACCTTGAATTAAAGTCATAGATAACCTTCCCTTATAACTATCTTTGATCACTACATCTTTATTTTGCCTTACAAACACTAGCTTTGAGCAAGTTCTAGTTTTTAAATATCTTTTATATTACATAAGTAAATTAAATACTTTTTACCCGCAAGTTCCCCATTCCCTTGTTGCTTATGAATAGCAATCCTGTATAATTTGTGAAAGTTTATGTTTTGATCTAAAATTATGAACAGCGCAGAGAAAAAGCAAGATATTCACAAATAACACAAGGACTGCTACTACTCACCAATATTCCCTTTAGCTAAGAGAACACTGAGAACAAAAACGCGGCTTGAATTTACAGAACTGACTACCTGTTAAGGTATAGGTTGTACAATAAGGGAAACTAGTTATTTCTTTGGCGGGTTTACAAGTGGAGGCGACGGACAATAGTTGAGACTGTTTAGGTTTACGAACCGAAACCATAGATAATAGCTTAGGCAAAATTAAACAAGCCCCAGCGTTAATGATTGTCAGCAATAATACATCCATCACATCTATAGGGAATCACCCCCAGGCGAAACGACATCAGAACGTTTTAGTTAAAAATACTAAAATATATGGCAACATCAGGCAATGCACGAAGACTTAACCATAGTATTTAGTCTATATAAAATCAGTTTAGCATATAATTTTGTAGATAGAAACCAACAGAAACTTTTATCAATTAATATGTAAACTGAATCTGAACTACCATGATTAATCGCATTTAACAATAGCATTTATGACAAATAATCAACCTACAACTTCTTTCTTAACTAACATTTCTCAACGAGAACGTCTTGCATTACAGAGTTTAGTAGATTACACAAATGTAGAGTTATTACCGGAAATTTGGCCTTTGGCTGCCAAGCGATTTGGTGATATTATCGCCTTGTATAACCCCCATTCTCAACCAGAAGTAAAAATTACCTATAGTCAACTGACAGAACAAATTAACCAATTTGCAGCCGGTTTACAAGCATTAGGCGTAAATACAAATAATAGCGAAAATCTTCCCTACGGAGAACGAGTTTCCTTGATTGCGGATAATAGTCCGCGTTGGTTTATTGCGGACCAAGGTATCATGACTGCGGGGGCTGTAAATGCAGTTCGTAGCTCTCAAGCAGAACGAGAAGAGTTACTTTACATTATTTCCCATAGTGGCAGTACATCTTTAGTAGTTGAAGATCTCAAAACTTTAAATAAATTAGGGGAACGCCTGAACGAATTAGCGATTAAACTGGTAGTTATACTTTCTGACGAAACACCACCCGCAGAACTAAAATTCCCAGTAGTCAACTTTACCCAATTACTAGAAATTGGTAAGAATCATAAACTAGTCACAAATAAGTATAGTGCAGAAACCTTAGCAACATTAATTTACACTTCCGGTACTACGGGAAAACCCAAAGGTGTAATGCTCTCCCATAGAAATTTACTACATCAAGTTACAACATTGGGAACGATTGTGCAACCGCAAAAAGGGGATACAGTCCTCAGTATTTTGCCCACATGGCATAGTTATGAACGCAGCGGTGAATACTTCTTGCTTTCTCAAGGTTGTAGCCAAATTTACACTAATTTGCGTTCCGTCAAAGGAGATTTAAAGAAATTTAAACCTAATTATATGATTGCTGTGCCAAGATTATGGGAATCAATTTATGAAGGCGTGCAAAAGCAATTCCGAGAACAACCAGCCAAAAAACAAAAATTGGTGAAGTTTTTACTAGAAATCAGCCATAAATATATTGAATCACGGCGTATTTCCCAGGGATTGAGTTTAAATCACATTAATGCTGCAATTATAGAGCGTTTTCAAGCCAAAATAGTCGAATTGGCATTATTACCGATTCATATACTGGGGGAAAAATTAGTTTATCACAAAGTACGGGAAGCGACAGGAGGTAAAATCAAGCACGTTATTAGTGGGGGTGGAGCGCTTCCCAAACATATAGATAACTTCTTTGAAATTGTTGGTGTTGAAATATTACAGGGTTATGGGTTAACAGAAACATCACCAGTAACTAATGCTCGTCGTCCTTGGCGGAATTTACGTGGTTCTTCGGGACAACCAATTGCCGGTACAAAAGTGAAAATTGTCAACCCAGAAACTCGTCAACCCCTACCAGCAGGGGAACGGGGTTTAGTCCTTCTCAAAGGACCACAAATCATGCAAGGCTACTATCAAAATCCTCAAGCCACCAATAAAGCCATAGACCCCCAAGGATGGTTTGATAGCGGTGATTTAGGCTGGGTAACGCCCCAAAATGACCTAGTATTAACAGGGAGGGCAAAAGACACCATTGTTTTAAGCAACGGCGAAAATATCGAACCTCAGCCCATAGAGGACGCTTGTTTGCGATCGCCCTATATTGACCAAATTATGTTAGTAGGACAAGATCAAAAAAGTATTGGTGCCTTAATTGTCCCTAACTCAGAAGCCTTAGCAAAATGGGCAGAAACTCAAAATCAGATAAATAATAGTGAAAAAATTGACTTAGAGAGTAGAATAGTTCAGGATCTGTTTCGTCAAGAATTAAATCGTGAAGTTCAAAACCGTCCCGGTTATCGAGCCGATGATCGTATTGGACCATTTAAACTAATTTCGGAACAGTTTTCAATTGAAAATGGCATGATGACACAAACCTTAAAAATTCGTCGTCACATTGTGATGGAACGATATTGGGATATTATTAACGGAATGTTTGCCAAATAATTCCCTAAATCGCAAATTGTTTTTCCCAACTTTCAGATTTCAGAAACCATTGGAGAAACAGGAAACAGAAGAAAATTATTTTTTCAACTCCTGAAAACATAGTATCAGTCTCCTAACTGAACTCATCTCCATACTACAAACTATTGAAGAGTGAACGGACAATTTTTATGGATGTTTCCAACCCTCAATTGCTTTTAAAACGCCCGATTAATGTTAAAGCGATAGTTACCCCTCTCTGGAAAGAGGAAGTACACCAGCAATTACAAGTTCAAATTAATCAAATTGACCAACAACTGCAACAATTAGATATTGAAGGGCAAAGAGCAATTACCGCTATTCAAAAACAGAGTCTTCAACCACCAGGACCTCAGACACTCCAACAAATTGACAACGTTCAACTCCAAGTTAATCAAAAGAAAAGTGAACTTCTAGAACAGAAAAATCAAATGCTGCAAAACCTCCAGCAAGTACAATTGTTGGAATTAGATGAAGAAGTCAACCAATTTCAATTGGAAAGCTTTTTCCGCATTGAACTAGGTGATAACTTAATTAGTAAAATGCAGGTTGAAGTTGTCCTTCGTGACGGCATTGTGGAAGAAATTCGCGGAGACATCTAAACATGATACTAAAAATCTTCTACTTCTTAAGAAAGTAGGAGATTTTTTTTAAGCAATTCGAGCAGGTATCACCGTTTTTACAAGATCAAGACCTATAACTAACCTATTCTTGAAAAGGAACATTAAGGTAAATGAATAATATCAGAAAAAGTATTAATTTCTTTTTTTCCTCTTTATTCAACAATTTTATCAACCATCCTTTCCCACTCTTATTCGTCTTTGGGTTGATTTCTGCAATTAACCTAACACTTTACTCGCTATTTGACAAGGATTTTCAAAACTGGTCATTCCTAATATTGCTATATACAGGTATTATATTTAATATTTACGAAAGACGCAATCACATTGCTTTTGTCAGCAAGTTTCCTGCTAATTTCATTGGTTTTTGCCTAATTATTATTGCCTACGTCAAAGCGGGTTTTTTAGTTCAAGCAATCTATATCTCATGGTACTTTATTACCTTTATTAGTGCTACTGGTTTAGCTTTATTAGCATCAGGATTTCAAGGAATTAAACAATTCCGGAAAGAATTAGCAATTATTGCCATACTTCCCTTAACTTTGATCTTTATCCAATTATTATTTCGTTCGGTTTCTGTTAAACTTATCTCTGCTAAAATAACCTCTTTTGTTTTATGGTACTTGGGATTTGATTCCGTGAATCAGGGTACTATAGTTTATGTTAATGGTGGCGCGATTGATGTATACGATCGATGTACTGGGATATCACTCCTGCTCATGCTATTAAAATTTTCCATCGCACTAGTCTTTCTTTTTCCGTCTTTACTGAAAAATATTTATTTGCCTTTTATCCTTTCCGTCTTTATTAGTGGGGTTTTTTCCATTGGTAGATTAGTAATTATGGCACTAGTGGTAACAGATAAACCCACATTTGATTATTGGCATGGATCTGAAGGTGCTGATATCTTTATTGTACTGTCGTTCCTATCCTTTGGAATCATAATTTTGTTACTATCACCCAAGAATCAAATTCCATTATCACCATCAAAAGTCACCTCTGGCAAATCCCGGACAGTATCCTATTCAAATGTAATCATAGGTATTAGTTTGATCATCATTTTATTTAATTTTTGGTTTTATTACAGCGCGAAGTTGGGTGAAATTGCTTTCTATCGTTTTCCCCAGCAAATTCCTCTCCCCGGTTGGCAATTAACCGCTAGTGAACCTCGTTCTATGCCCCGAAAACAGAATAATCTCCCGCAACAAACCACATTTATGGAAGCTGATCACAGCAAGGATATCTTATCAGGACAAATTTATCATTACCGAAAAGCCGGACAGGATTTAACTGTCAATTTTTACTACATCCCCTCTAGTTTAGGTAATATCCAATCCTACTATGAGGAGTTTACTTTTTCGCCAGATTTACTTGAGCTAATAAAGCCTCTGGAAAAGATTAACCCTAAAGGCCATCATTTACAGTTCTCCTCTGGAGAAAACCACTATTTGACAGCCTGCATTAATTCCATGGGAAAAAGTACGGCGACAGTGAGTCAATTCATTGCCTATTTTTATCGTCCTTACCTCAATCCCTCTCAATGGTTGAATCTCTTCAACGGTAAACAGGCTATCCGTGACAAACGCTGTGTCTGGGGGCAACTCTCCTTAGCTAAAGCTAATGGTAGTGAGGCTGAATTGGAGGCTGTTTGGCAGGCTTTATTGTCCTATTGGCAGGGTAATTTCCCTAAGTTAAAAAACTAGACAAAAAGATTGACAAAAGCAAAAAAGAGTATTAAGGGGGTTGACAATTGATTTTAAAATTGTTATCATGGGAACGACGAGGAAGAACTATCGCGTAGATACTGCATTTCCAAATTCCTGAATATGACAACAGATTGTTCTCTTTGGCAAAAAATCACCAACTTGATCACAAAACTGTTAAAATCCATAAATTCAAGTCCATATATTATTTATTGATTCTGAAACCACCATTATGAGCATTAACGAAGTATTTATGCCGGCGCTGAGTTCCACAATGACCGAAGGAAAAATCGTCTCCTGGGTCAAATCGCCGGGGGATAAAGTGGAAAAAGGCGAAACGGTGGTGGTTGTCGAGTCAGATAAGGCCGATATGGATGTAGAAACCTTTTATGAAGGATATCTCGCCCATATCATCGTTGCCGCTGGTGAAACCGCCCCAGTAGGCGCAGCGATCGCCTATATTGCCGAAACAGAAGCAGAAATACCTACAGCCAAGTCCCTAGCTAACCCAGGCGGCACTGCTGCATCCTCTGCGCCCTCCCCCGTACCTGTAGCCGCTCCTGCACTTGTCGCCCCTGTCACTACATCTCAAAATGGTTCCAACCATCAACCAGGTCGCGTAGTAGTTTCACCCCGCGCCCGTAAACTAGCCAAAGAACTGAAAGTTGATTTAAATACCCTTAAAGGTAGTGGTCCTTACGGTCGCATTGTCGCTGAAGATATAGAGGTTGCTGTGGGTAAAGTTCCCCCAGTTACCACTTCCGTTGTCACCCCCGCCCCTGTAACTGCCCCTGTAACTGCCCCAGCCCCAGTAGTCACACCTGTACCCACACAAGTGGTTACTAGTTCTGTTCCTGGTCAAGTAGTACCATTCACTACCTTGCAAAATGCTGTCATTCGGGGCATGGTAGCCAGTCTATCTGCACCTGTATTCCGTGTTAGTTACACAATCAGCACAGATGGATTAGATAAACTTTACAAACAAATTAAATCCAAAGGTGTGACAATGACGGCACTACTAGCCAAAGCTGTAGCCGTAACATTACAAAAACACCCCATTCTTAATGCCAGTTATTCAGACCAAGGCGTTGTTAATCACTCTGACATTAATATTTCCGTAGCAGTGGCCATGGATGACGGCGGATTAATTACACCGGTTTTACAGAATGCAGATGCAATTGATATCTATTCTTTATCTCGCAATTGGAAGTCTTTAGTAGAACGCGCGAGAACAAAACAGCTACAACCAGCAGAATACAACAGCGGTACTTTCACCCTTTCTAACTTAGGAATGTTTGGTGTAGATACCTTTGATGCCATTTTACCCCCCGGACAAGGTTCTATTTTAGCCATTGGTGCATCACGTCCCCAAGTAGTAGCCACAGCGGACGGGTTGTTTGCTGTGCGTCAACAAATGCAAGTTACTATTACCTGTGATCATCGCATTATTTACGGTGCTGATGCCGCTGGATTCTTGCAAGACCTAGCGAAGTTAATTGAAACCAATCCCCAATCTTTAACCATGTAAGACTTGTTGGTAATGCACTTTTGCGCCAGGAGTGGTTCGTTATTCCGTGACTAGTGCGTAAGTCCTATTTAGTTTCAAAAAGTGCCAGGTTTTTGGATAGGAAAGTCCTTAAAATCAGCATTTTTCCTGTGACTAAAGCGGACTCGCTCTAAAGGCTTTTAGTTCTCTTCAGTCAATACTCCAAATTCTGATTACACCACCTACCACCTTGATCGGCAGTGACAATGGTCTTAACATTGGGATTAGGAGTTGCTGATTTTAGGGATGAAAATGATACTGCATACATTTAAGATCCTTGTAGAGACGTTCCTCATGTAGGGATTCTCGTCTCTACCCCCCAAAATCATGCACCAATTCAGCAACGCCGAATTTTTCAAAAATATCAATAATCCGAGTGACACCTGCAGAATGTGGGTTAATATCACATCATCAATATCAATAGAGTTACAGGCAAATTAAATGAAATTATCTACAACATTGAAGGTACTACTTGGACTACTGGGAGCGGTTACTATCCCAACAATGGCACTTGCAGGAATTAGTCAGTCCCAGTTCTACTTTGAAAGCCCAAGTGAAGGTTGGTGGTTTGCTGGTGGTGCTGGACTTGATTACGGTAAAGGTCTTGAACACAGAGGAAAGGGTAACGGATGGGTGCGTAACACATCAGGATGGAATGCTGTCAACAACTGGGCTAACGTTCAACCAAACAGTGAATGTACAGTGGCTGCATGGTTAAGAACATCCGATACTCTAACTGATGGCTATATGTCAGTACGCCGCCTCAACAGCGATGGTAGTGTAGGCAGTGTAATCAATGAGGTTAAGTTGGTAGGTGCTGGTTCTCCCAATCCTCAAAACAGAAACTACAACCGTTACACCTTCAATTTCAACTCCGGTTCAAATAGTAAAGTTCTTTTCTACGTTGGTCTTTGGGGCAATGGAAAAGATTCATGGATTCAGGTTGACGACGCAGTAGTTTCCTGTCCAACACCATATTGATACTTAGGATAAGCTTTGGGGCATCAGGGTAGTGCTACGATTCTTCTTAACTCAACCCTATTGTCTGGTATCTACTTTGAGTGAGCGATGATTCTATCAAGCAGAGATGTTTTGCCCATTTTACGAGGGGCTTTAATCCGAATTAGCGAACAAGCCCGAAAAATTGTTTCATAACAACGTTTTTATATTAGCAATCGCCCAGCGCCTCCAAAAGAAAATCGCTCGATGTAAAATGTGGACTATCTATGAACATCCGAAGCCACCGCGTGAAGGTTGCACGCCCAGATTTAACAGAGAGGGGCGCGAGATAATTAATACCCGCCCTTCGACCCTACCAACATCTAAATTGGGCATTATTTTCCCACCAGTGACCAAAATCAGTCACAAAGCGATCGCTTAATATTGAAGCTCGAATCTTTTGAGTAAAGCGAATCAATTCGGTGATGTTATGAATAGTCAACAAAGTATAAGCTAATATTTCCTGCGATCGCACTAAATGAGATATATAAGCACGACTGAAATTTTCACAAGTGTAACAAGGGCAATTTGCATCCAGTGGGGTAAAATCTTCACGAAACTTAGCGTTTTTCAGATTCCAACGTTCACCGTCAACAATAGCTGTTCCATGTCTAGCCCATCTAGTAGGAATCACACAATCAAATAAATCTACCCCAGAAGCGATCGCAATTGCCATTTCTCGATAAGTTCCCACACCCATCAAATAACGGGGTTTATTCACAGGTAACAACGGGGCTGTAGTTTGGACAATTTGCGCCATTAAATCCGTAGGTTCACCCACACTGACACCACCAATGGCATATCCAGGCATATCCAACTGCGCCAATTCCGCCGCAGCACGGGCGCGTAAATCTAAATATACTCCCCCTTGGACAATGGGAAACAATGCCTGATCCTGGCGTTTATGGGCTGATATAGAGCGTTTTAGCCAGCGATAGGTACGGTCAGTAGCGGCTTCCACTTCCTGACGAGTAGCCGGATAGGGAGGACATTCATCAAAAGCCATGATCACATCCGCCCCCAGAATATTCTGAATTTCAATAGAGCGTTCTGGGGTTAATTTAATCATTTGCCCATCATGAGGTGAGCGAAAAGTTACACCTTCTTCTGTAATTTTCCGCATCTCGCTCAAACTAAAAACCTGAAATCCACCGGAGTCCGTGAGCATGGGACCTGGCCAACCCATAAACTTATGTAACCCACCACCACCAGCAACAATGGCCTCTCCCGGTTGGAGATGTAAATGATAGGTATTAGCCAAAACCATTTGCGCTCCCGTTGCTGCCAATTGGGCAGGGGTGATAGTTTTGACATTAGCTAATGTTCCCACAGGCATAAACCTGGGCGTTTCTACTGGTCCGTGGGGAGTAGAAAATATTCCGGCTCTGGCTTTGGTCTGGCTACAGGTAGCGAGACATTCAAAGGAAAAATTGGCACTCAAGACAAAAATATGGTTTCGCTAAATTTATCCACCAACTTAACATTTTCTGGACTACTTAGTAAGTTGGCATTAAAAATTGTCGTTATGACAAGGGAACAGGGAACAGGGAACTTTACTTTTCGTTACTTATGTCGGTTTTTTTCCGTTCACTTACTTTGATGCAGTTTGTGGGGTTTTTGCCAATAAAATCAAATTGAGAAGCCACGTCTGGTCATCTGTGATAAATTATCTGTCTGGGAGTAATTGATGATCAGAACATTTATAAAACTTAATACTCATCAATAATTCAAGTGTTTTGGCTAAGATACTACGCTGGTGGCAACAGCAATTCTTAAATTTAGTTGCGGCTATCATTTTCTATACCGCTATTCCCCTACCTAATGTGCAAAATTTGGACTTCCAAAAGGTTGCTTGTTTCGCGCCAGTAATTGGGTTAATGATTGGTGGTATTTTAGGTGGGTTAGATGTAGGTATGAATTATTTGGGTATTCCCATGCTAACCCGTAATGCTTTGGTAGTGGGTGCGTGGATAGCAATTACCGGAGGATTACATTTAGATGGAGCAATGGATACAGCGGATGGTTTAGCAGTGGGTGATCCTCAACGACGGTTACAGGTCATGATGGATAGTGCCACCGGTGCATTTGGGGCAATGTCCGCTATAATCATTATTATCTTGAAAATAACTGCTTTAACAGATATAGCTGAAAACCATTATTTAGTCTTCATGGCTGCTTGTGGGTGGGGACGTTGGGGACAACAAATAGCTATTTGTCAATATCCTTATCTGAAGCCTAGTGGTAAGGGTGCGTTTCATAAACAAGCCATTCGTTCTTATTTTGATTTATTTCCCAGTTGGTTTTTGTTAATTGGTTTAAGTGGTGTTGTTTGGGTAATCAATCCCCATAATTTAGTTTTAGCTGTGGGGATGGTTTTATCTGGGAGTGTGATTTCTGTTGTTACCCCAGCTTGGTTTAATTATAAGTTAGGTGGACATACGGGAGATACTTATGGGGCCGTGGTGGAGTGGACTGAGGCTTTGTTTTTGTGTATAATTACTACTATTTAAGGGGTGAGTTGTGGCAAAAAAAGATTCTTATTCCCAATTATTAAAACAAGAGTTTATTAATTTATTTGAGACTCTGGAACTTAATGATAGACAAAAGCATTATCTAAAGTCTCGCTGGTTAGACCAGATTTTGTGGATGGAAGGACGGGCTAATGATGCCCGTCAACGCTATTATCAACTGCGATTAACAACAATTATTGGAGGTGTAATTGTTCCCATATTAATAAGTTTAAATATTAATAATAAAGCCCTAGATTCATATCTAAAAGGTTTTACAATTGCCTTATCGGGAATGGTAGCTATCAGTTCCTCCGTTGAGGAATTTTTTCATTATGGAGAACGTTGGCGACACTATCGGCGGACAACGGAAATTCTCAAAGGAGAAGGTTGGGAATTGATGGAACTCAGCGGTTCCTATGCCAGTTACAAAACTCATGAGGAGGCTTTTAAAAATTTTGCCGCGAATGTGGAAAATATCATTCAGAGTGATGTAGAAGTTTATCTCACCAAAGTCACCCAAGAAACTAAAAAGCAAAAAGAAGAAAAAAAGCCGGAAGTGTAGAAGGTTTAATTATTAGACATCTCCTAGAAAGTAGAAACGTTCCATGGAACGTCTCTACAAGGGTCCTAGAAAACGCATATTTAATTCTCGGATATGTATCTTCATTAATGTCTTAATCACTTTGTTAATTGCTGTCTCAATAGCTTCGCTAATTCTGACATTGGTTGTGATAGATCAAATAATAACAGATTACTTTGCCCTGCCACCTCTGCGACCTTTTCCCGTGCTTCAAACTCTGGATGGTTTCTGGCAAAAGCAATTTCATCTGCCAGCCGACCGCTACCAGCAATTACAACTATTGTCCGACCAACTTTTAAATTTTCCATCACATCTACTAAAGCAATCTCCCCCCCATTGATTAGTAATGTTACTGATGGTGCTTCCTTGGCAAGTAAACTTGCTACTCTGGCCTGCCAAGGCGACTCATCACCCCAATTAAAACCAGGAACTAAGACAAAATGAGTATGGTGAGGTTCTAAGGCTTCTGTATTGGAAGATGTGGGGACTGCATTAGGTAATGTTACTGTCCCCACTGCTGCGACACCAATTAAAGAAAATGTCCCATTAATATCCCTACGAGCCTGACCCATCATTTTCATTACACCAGCATTAGTACCGCCGTCAACAACATCGGCATTCAATTCTTCCACTAGGGGGGCGATAACTTCTACAAACAACAGGCTCAGACGGGCTAGGTCAGCTTCACTCACCTTACTTGCACCACCTACTAATACTAGCAAAGGACGGGAACCTTGAAAGCCGAGGTCATGGAGGGCAGTGGGCAAATTTACAAAGTCATCAACTTGAACCGCGTCTGCTGTTTGTCCGCTTGGGAAGGAAAAACTGAAAGGCTTTTTCATAAATTGAATTACAAAAACCACTACTTTACTTTACTTCTTTACTTTTGAGTACCAATGCGATCGCACAAATCCTTGTCACTTTTGCTGACGTTAGGATTATTCTCTAAATAATCGCGTACCCAATCACAACCACTCACAAGTAAAATATCTAGCTGCAAAGGCCACAACCGCGCTGTTTTGTCCCATGATGCCGTAGCAATGGTTTTGCCGTCCGGGCTGAAACTCACACTATTGACAGCTTCCTGATGCCCCTTCAATTCATGCAGCAGTTCCCCCTGCAAGTTCCACAACCGCGCTGTATTGTCATCTGAAGCAGTAGCAATGTTTTTTCCATCCGGGCTGAAACTCACACTATAGACAGTACTCTGATGCCCCTTAAATTCTTGTAGTAATTCCCCCTTTAAATTCCACAACCGTGTTGTTTTGTCCCAAGAAGCAGTAGCAATGGTTTTTCCGTCTGGGCTGAAACTCACACTAGAGACAGAACCCCGATGCCCCTTGAATTCTTGCAGTAATTCCCCCTTTAAATTCCATAAACGCGCTGTTTTGTCCTCTGAAGCAGTAGCAATAGTTTTTCCGTCTGGGCTGAAACTCACACTAGAGACATAACCCTGATGCCCCTTAAATTCATGCAACAGTTTCCCCCGTAGATTCCACAACCGCGCTATTTTGTCCCAAGAAGCAGTAGCAATGTTTTTTCCGTCTGGGCTGAAACTCATACTAAAGACAGAACCTTGATGCCTCTTAAATTCTTGCAGCAGTTCACCCTTCAAGTTCCACAACCGCGCTGTTTTGTCCTCCGAAGCAGTAGCAATAGTTTTTCCATCTGGGCTGAAACTCACACTATTGACCCAACTCTGATGCCCCTTAAATTCTTGCAGCAGTTCACCCTTCAAGTTCCACAACCGCGCTCTTCCCTCTCTTGAAGCAGTAGCAATGGTTTTTCCGTCCGGGCTGAAACTCACACTGGATACAGAACCCTGATGCCCTTTAAATTCATGCAGCAGTTGCCCCTGTAGATTCCATAACCGCGCTGTTTTGTCAACAGAAGCAGTAGCAATGGTTTTTTCGTCCGGGCTGAAACTCACACTGAATACAGAACCCTGATGCCCTTTAAATTCATGCAGCAGTTGCCCCTGTAGATTCCATAACCGCGCTATTTTGTCCCCTGAAGCAGTAACAATGGTTTTTCCGTCTGGGCTGAAACTCACACTATTGACCCAACCCTGATGCCCTTTAAATTCTTGCAGCAGTTCACCCTTCAAGTTCCACAACCGCGCTGTTTTGTCAACAGAAGCAGTAGCAATGTTTTTTCCATCCGGGCTGAAACTCATACTAAAGACAGAACCTTGATGCCCCTTAAATTCTTGCAGCAGTTGCCCCTGTAGATTCCATAACCGCGCTGTTTTGTCAACAGAAGCAGTAGCAATGGTTTTTCCGTCTGGGCTGAAACTCACACTATTGACCCAACCCTGATGCCCTTTAAATTCATGCAGCAGTTCACCCTTCAAGTTCCACAACCGCGCTGTTTTGTCCCAAGAAGCAGTAGCAATGGTTTTTCCATCCGGGCTGAAACTCACACTAGTGACTTCACCCTGATGCCCTTTAAATTCATGCAGCAGTTCACCCTTCAAGTTCCACAACCGTGCTGTTTTGTCAACAGAAGCAGTAGCAATGGTTTTTCCATCTGGGCTGAAACTCACACTATTGACCCAACCCTGATGCCCTTCTAAGCGGTTGCGTTCTCTTCCCACAAAAAGAACTGTATGAAAGGCATTCAAACCCTCTACATTAGTTTTGTGTTGGCCATGCATGATTTTTCCTGCTAGAAGTGCTGTGACAAAAGCCTCCAATTCTTTATGTTCATTAAATAGAGACTGGGAATATCGACCAAGAGATTCGGCTTGGTTATATTGTGCTTGCTTTAATTGTTTTTTAGCTTCATTAGATTGAGAAACAGCAAAAGCACCCCCTACTATTGCCGCTACTAAAGCCATACTTGCACCCACAAACAGCGACCTCAATATCAATATCTGCCGTTTTTCCTTTTGATTTTGTGCTTCTCTATCTTGCTGAATTTTTTCAATCGCTTCTCGACTTTTATTAATCAACTCCCTGTGTAAATCTGTGGGAGGCGGATTTTTATTCTCTGTTTCTGCTGTCTTTAACCATTCTTCAGCAACTGCAAATTCAATTCCTCGTAACAAAAAATCTGCACTGTTATTTTCTTTATCCCATTCCAACGCCCGTTGTGACCATTTTGTATGACTTCTAATATGTTCTCTATCTGTATCCAACGTCCTTATCAATTCATTAAAATTGGCAAAAAATTCTCCTCCATGATTACTAAAATCTAACCATTGCACACTTGCTAAAGCCGCAGGGAGTTTTTTTAGATCATCGGCTGATAGAGGGCGATGTAGGATGGTAACAAAGCGTTTACCCAATTTTTGGGCATATTCCACCTCACCAGCACAATAGGGAGAATTTACCGATTTAGGTGAAATAATAAATAAAAAGTTATCGGAACTGGCAATTCCTCGATTTATTTCCTGCTGAAAATCAGTCCCTGTGGCAATACTTTCTTGGTCAAACCAAGTCGTTTTTCCTAATTCTTGTAAAGCGTCATTGATTTTCCGCGCTAAATCTGAATCAGTACGAGAATAGGAGATAAAAACTTCTAAAGAAGATGCTTCTGATTGATTGAGACTCGCAGTAATAAACTCCTCTTGTAAAGGTAAGGGAGGATAATCTTCTCGCTGTTTTGCTACCTTTAACCAAGCTTCAAAATGTTGGATATTATAACCCCGCAATAAAAGACTAGGGTTTTGATTTTGTTTTTGCCATTTCCGGGCTTTGACTAACAGGATTTTATGTTTTTCATAATAGGAAGATTCTTTTTTTAATTCTTGTAATAATTTATCTGTACTGAAACGATATTTTGCTTCGTTTTCTGATTGAGTAAAATCAATAAACTGTAATTTCTTTAACTCTAGCGGAATTAATTTAAAATCAGGTTCTGCAACCAATAAAGGAATAATCCGTTTATTGTTGGCTAAAGCCTGATTTAATTCTTGTTGACAATATTCCGAATTTAACGAATCCAAAGAAATCAAATAAACAAAATTATCTGCTCCTTCAATTCCTTGATTAATTGCCTTTTCAAATCCAGTTCCGGTTTTAATATCAGTCTTGTTTGTCCAAACAGTAATACTTTCACGCATTAATGTTTTTCTAATTTTCTCCTTAATTACCTCGTCTTTATCTGCGGCTGCTAGAAAAACTTGACTTAGTAAATTCTGAGAATTTTTTATACTTTCACAAATAAATTCACAATGTAAATCTGTAGGTAGACAAGGCTGTTGTTCTTCAGTAAATCTCTGTTTTAACCACTTTTCGGCTTTTCCTCTTTCTTCCCCAACCAAAAAATAATTGGTTTGTTGCTGATTTCTCGACCATTCTAAAGCTTGCACTAAAAAATTGGTATGTTGTTCTACATAATCTTGATGTTTATTAATTGCAGTCAATAAACCGTTAAAATAGTTAGAAAAATCATCAAGATTATCTGCAAACCGAATCCAATTAATTTTACTAATTATTGGGTGCATATTCGGATAAATAGAATGCAGCCCTTTTTGTTGGTATTCTTGCCAGTCTTCTTCAGTTTTATTCGGGTTTCTTTGTTGCCATATTTCCTTGCTAATTTGCTCAACGTGAAGTAAAGGAATAATTCGTTTATTTAGTTTAATAGCCAGTTCAATCTCCTTGAGACAATAGGGAGAATTAACTGAGTGAGGAGCAATAATAAATAAGAAATTATGGGCTTTTTCTATGCCATCATCAATTTGTTTTTGATAATCCACTGCTGGGGGAATATCGTCTTGATCAAACCAGACATTTAAACCCGCTGCTGTCAATTTTTCATTAAGATTTATAGCAAAGGCTTTACTATCAGGACGGCCATAGGAAATAAAAGCATCATAAAAATTCATTTTTTGCCCCTTTTCATTCAGATAATCTATATATAGTCATCCTGAGTAGGTTGTAATGAAGTTATTATAAATGCTTTTTAAACTACTGTCAACGACTCAAACCCCACATCTAAACCAGGTCTACTTCACAGGTTGCAGTTTTGTCACTTTCAGTTTAAACTTCCCTACCCCAGTTTCCCCAAAAGAACGAACCCGGACAATATAAGTCCCCGTTTCTGTAATGCGGGTAAATAACACAGAGTTACTCGTACCCTCAGGACCATCATCATTTTCTAAAACTGTTGTACCATTAGGAGCTAATAGTGTAATAATGGTATCGAAATTTTCCGATGATAAATCAACTGCTAAATTATCACCTTTATTTAATTTGACCGCATAATCACGAGCAAATCCTCCCTGTCCTGTGGGAATATCTTTGTTGGATAAAGTATCGGAAATTTCTGTAAAATCAGTTAAAGGAATGGGACTATATAATTTATTTTGTGTATTTTGTGCGGAAACTGTTTTACTCCCAATCCCTATTATTAGTAATGTGATAGGAATAATTAAAATTTGTCTAAAACCAACTACAAAATTCTTTTTCATAAATTAATTTTCATACATTAAAATACTTTCCCCAGCAATACAGGGTAACTAATCTAATATAGCTTTATTTTTCTTTGTTTTTTTCTTTGTTTGTCGTGGCCACAGCAGCTACACCTAAAACTTTAATTTGATGTATTTCCAGTGTTTTCACGGCAGCTTTGACAGTAGCACCAGTAGTATAAATATCATCCACTAATAATATTGGTATATTGGGAGGACGACGCAAATCTTTACCAATGACAAAAGCATTTGCTAAGTTTTCTTGTCTTTGAACTGCGGATAAATTAAATTGTGCTTCAGTTTCCTTAATGCGTTCTAAACCATTGACTTTCAATTTGTATCCTGTTACATTGCAAAAACCTTCAGCTATTAATGCAGCTTGATTAAAACCTCTTTGTTTTTGTTTTTTTGGGTGCATAGGAATAGGAACAACTAAAAGCTGTTGTTGGGGTTGTGGTGAATTTAATAACCATGATTCTCCTAACCATTGTCCCAAAAGATAACCAATTTGAGGCTGATTTTTATATTTTAATGCAGCGATCGCTCTTTTGACACCACCACCATAATTTCCCCAAACAAATATTGGTAATGGTTGTTTCCATAAATAAGCGGGATTTTGGCAATGACAACTTTGAACTTGTCTGGTACAGTATAGACAAAGTTCGCTATTTGTAGGACGTTGACACAGGGGACAATCAGATTTGAGAAAAAGATTTAGTAGATTTTGGAATATGTTCATCATAGATATTTTACATAAACTAGATCACATCTACTAGTTTCTACTCCTGTTGTTGGTAGATAACCATTACTTTCATAGAGTTTAACAGCTTCCGTTAAAATACTAGCAGTTTCAATCCAAATTTGCTCAAACCCACGGGAAGAAATGACGGTTTCTAGTTGTTGTAATAAATATTTTCCTAATCCTAAACCACGTACTTTTGGTAAAAGATACATTTTTCTAATTTCTACCGCTTTTTCGCCGCGATTGATGGGATAATAGGCCGCAGTCCCGACAATTTTATTTTCCTGTTCAATTACCCAAAATTCCCCTCCAGTGGCTAAATAATATGCTTCAATTTGTAATACATCTTTATCGGCCTCTTCCGGTTGCCAAGGTAAACCATATTCTGATAATATAGAACTAATAACTGTGGCTGCAAAAATGCGGTCTTTTTCTTGCCAATTGCGAATGATAAAATCTTGGTATTGATACATAAATTTAGTTTATAACGTTATTTAGGAAACTTTTATAGCATTCTGAATAATTAATCTGAAACCTGTTTCAGCTTCAAATCTGGCCATTCTTTCACTTTGTGAAGACTGGAAATTAGGTTTTTTGTTATTAGCGATATATGCTTTTTTAGATTTATAAATTGCTAAATCATGATTTGCAATAAAAACACTAATTGTCTTTCTTAGTTGGTTCTCTCCCTCTCTACACCAATCGCTATTTTTAGACTTTTTCGTTTTTAATTCCACAAAAATAATATGATTATTGTAAGTCAGCATACCCTCACAACGATTTTCCCTTTCACCATTTGATCTGAAAATTTCAATACAATTATCAATAGCGGTAAATATCACCTCTATTTCTTGATTATTTTCAACAATAGCAATCCATTTACTACAATCAACAGTGTCAATATAAGCAGGATCTTTATCTTTGTTAGGATCATCACAAAGTCCAAATTTAGGCTGATTTGTCTGACTTTGACAATTAGTATCAAAAAAATTTATACTCATATTTGTTCCTCAATTTCCAGTAAATTATCAAAAAGGTTATTAGTCTCTGCTAAGAAAGAATTGAGATAATTTTCATCAGTAGGTAATCCTTCATAAGTACAAAGTTTGATAATTTCTCCACCCTCCGTTAATTCATATACAATTGAATCTTCATCAGATACACAAGATACTTGAGGAACAATATTTTCTAGTTGTTCTTTTAGTAAATTGCTGTTTGGTAAATCTATAATTTTCTGTAAAACCTGATATCCTTTGATTGCTAATGTCAGATAATTAATAATATAAGGACTGTGGGTAGTAAGAATTAGTGTATTACCTTCTGTAAGGTTAGCAAATTCTAATAATTTATATAAAACGTCTTTTTGCGATTTGGGAAACAGATTTTGTTCTATTTCTTCAACAATATTTATAAAACATTCATTTTTGTATTTAGAAGATAACAATTCCAAAGCAGCTTTTTTAACTTCCTCAGAAAGATTATCATTGGATAGAATTCTTTCAATTTCTATTTTTAATCTTTGTTGTTCTTCTCCACTAAGTTCATTTTGGGAAGAATCTTTATTTTGACCAATAGATAACGCAATATTTCTAGAAACTAAAAACAAAGGAATAAAAGACTGAAACCCGCTTGAAGATTCGGAAATATTTAATTTATAATCCTGTCCTAGAATATTTAAACTACTATTAATTTTATCAAATTCCAACTTTATATCACCCACTGGTAAAGTCAAACTTTCTGATAATTCCTGTTGTGAACGCTCTAATTCCTCAAAAAAAGTAGATAATGATGGAGGTAATCTTTTTAATTTTTCTGCACCTTTAACTACACTAAAAAAATTTCTCTCTGCTGGTACATACATAATTTTTGGCAGAATATACTTTTGACTATTATTATTACGTAAACCATATAATTTTCCATTGACATAATGAAAAATATAGGCATTACCACGATATTCTATTTCTGTTTCTGGTAAAAAATAATTTTTTAAGTTTTGATATTTAAAGCACGTATTAAAAAATCTTTTATTGCTTGTAACATCATTTATTTCTAAATTTTCACGATATAACTGTTTTTCCAACCAGCTAAATGTTGAAATTAACTTAGCAATACTACTTTTTCCCGTTCCTTGATTACCGATAAAAACAGTAATTTTGCGAATATCTATAAATCCATTATTTTCTGCGAAACCTGATTTAATTGGTCCGAAATTTTTAACTTTTATTTGAGTCATATATTATCTTTATTTACTGTAGTTGCTTCATTTTCTTTTTCTAACACAAAGATTATAATTCAAAATCTGATTAACAATAATTTATTTTTCATAATAAAAACGCCCCCCTTGCGGAGAGCGTTTTTTTATTTAACTAGACTCTAGTTATTAACCGTTGATTGCAGGAGCGCTCAAAGCAACAGGAGCAACATCAGCAGCAGCCAAGTCTAGAGGGAAGTTGTGAGCGTTGCGCTCGTGCATTACTTCCATACCTAAGTTAGCGCGGTTGATTACGTCAGCCCATGTAGAAATTACACGACCTTGAGAATCAATGATTGATTGGTTGAAGTTAAATCCGTT
>NZ_JACJSB010000049.1 GCF_014697585.1 Dolichospermum sp. FACHB-1091
CAAAGCAATAGTGGCGCGATTTCTCTCACAGGCACAGGGAGTGGCACAGGATTCGGTATTAACCTGATTAATAGTGGCGCAATTACTAGCACCACAGGTAATATCAACCTATTGGCAAGCACCATCAACCTATCCGACACCGCCAGCATCACCACCGCAGGTAACGTATTTATCAACCAAGACAACGATGTTCCCGTTGCCGCAACCACCCTTGGCGCAACCGTCAACGTCACCGTAGGTAATCTATACCTCAATGACACCATAAAAGTTAACTACAACAGTAGCCTCAGTCGCTTTGACACCATTAACCTCACAGGTGCAGTAGACCTAGTTGGATCAGCCTTAAATCTTGATTTGACAGGCTATACCGCCCCCGCAGCAAACACCTTCTATACCCTCATCAACAACGATGGAACTGATGCTGTCACTGGCACATTTACAGGACTAGCCGAAGGAGCGCAAGTCGGAGTAGTCGGAGACGCTGGCATCTTTATTACCTACAAAGGTAATGCAACCAGTCCCAGCCTCGCTAATATTGGAACAGGTAACGATGTGCAACTCTACGTCAATCGTCGTCCCACAGACTTGAGTCTCAGTGCCAATAGCATCAATGAGAACGTTGCTGCCAATAGCCTGATTGGTACATTTAGCAGCACCGATCCTGACGCAGGTAGTACCTTTACTTATAGCTTTGTGAATGGCACAAATGACAACAGCGCCTTCACCATCAGTGGCAATCAACTACTGATCAACGCCTCCCCTAATTTTGAAGCCAAATCCAGCTATAGCATTCTAGTAAGGACAACCGACCAAGGTGGATTGAGCTATGACAAAGCCCTGACCATCAACATCAACGACATTAACGAAAATCCCAGCGTTTTCGGATTTAGCGCCGCCAACTACAGCGTTAACGAAGACGGAACCACTAGTTCAGCGATTACGATTAACCGCACCGCCAACACCACAGGTGCAGCCAGCGTCACCGTCAACTTGGGCGGAGGCACAGCCACAGCAACCACCGACTACAATAGCAGCCCGATTACAGTCAACTTTGCCGATGGTGAAACCAGCCAAACCGTAGTCGTTCCCATTGTCTTGGATAGCATCACCGAATCAGTAGAAACCGTGAATCTATCCCTAACTAACCCCACAGGCGCGGCTTATGGAGCCACATTAGGAGGATTCACCACTTCCGTACTGTCAATTGTTGATTTCTACAATCGCTCTACCAGCAATCAAAATGAAACGATTGTCGCTCCATCTGGTTCATCCGTAATCAATGTTTCAACTGGATCTGGTAATGACACCATTAACCTGACTAATAGAACAGGCAATGTATTTGCCTCAGCAGGTTTGGGCAACGATTCGATTTTTGGTGGATCAGGTAATGACGTTCTCAATGGCGGTGATGGCGACGACATAATCAAAGGCAATGCAGGTGTAGACCGTCTCTTTGGTGATGCTGGTAATGATACCCTCTATGGCGCTCTAGGCAACGACCAGCTTACAGGTGGAGCAGGTGCGGATATCTTCGCCCTAGAAACTGCATCGGGTAGCGACATCATTTTCGATTTCGTAAGTGGCACTGACAGTTTTGGTCTTACTGGTGCGCTTTCTTTTGATAGCCTCAGTTTTAACCAAAGTGGGGATCATACCCAGATTCTTTCTGGTGGTAGTCTTCTGGCCACCGTGCTAAATCTCGCGGCTTCGACGATTAATGCAGGTAATTTTGTTTCACTTCCTTAACTTTAATTTCTCAGAGGCAATATCATGACTAAACTCACTAAAATCTTCTCCGCTTTGGTTATCAGTTTCACCACCTATATCGCTGGGGCATCTTCAGCCGAGGCCATTTCTCTAAATCTTAGTTGGAATGCTAATGGGTTGTCGAATCCTGCTGACAATTATTCGTTAACTGGCACAGTTACTGGCGCTGACACCGGTTCTGACGGATTTATTCGGTCTATTGATGGCGAAATTACTGATTTCACTCTCAACTTTTTTAAAAATGGTACGCCTCTAGCTTCTTATAATTTTGCAAAGATCTCAGGTGATGGTCAGTATAACTTTAACTATGAAATCGCTGGTAACAGGATTTTGCAAGATGGAGCGTATAACACGCCGAATGGTTTTTCTATTGGTGATTCACAGACTAGTGGTTACTGGCTGGATTCATTAAACGGTACGGGCTTATCATATATTGGCAATAATGGACTTGAAGCTGCGTCTGGCGGAACTTTAACGGCTACGCCCGTACCTTTTGAGCCTAATGCTTCCATAGGGATCTTCACCCTCGGCGCGATGTGGGGCGTTAATCAATGGCGTAGAAATCTTCTCAAAAAGTAGAATGTCGATTATGCGGCGCGATGCGCCGCATTTCTTGTTTTAGCGGACATTTACAGACTTCCAATTAAAAAAATATCCCAAAATTTCTTGTGGTGCAGGCATCTTGCCCGGTAATAATATGAGGACGGGCAAGATGCCCATCCCACAAAATTATCCCGTTTTTAGTGTAGGGGAGTAGGGGACAGCAGGAGGAAAAATCGTCAAGTTACCCAGAACAGATACAAGCGCATATTCGCCCACAAAATTAGTAACTATCAATGCTCCTGTAAATTGGTAAAGTTAGGAAATCACAAAATATTAAATCATCAGATTTTGACTATTAAAACATGGGCAGCCAGAGAAAAATGTATTGGGAACTCGATTTTTACTCCCGTCCAATTTTGGACGAAAATCAGAAAAAAGTGTGGGAAATGTTAGTTTGTGAAAGTCCCGTAGATATTGGTACACCGACAGATACTCTGTTTCGCTATGCTAAATACTGCCCTAGTACCCAGGTAAATTCTGGTTGGTTGCGGACAGCAATACAGGAAGCTATAGAGAAAGCGGGTACAGTACCTACCAAAATCCGCTTTTTCCGTCGCCAAATGAATAACATGATTACAAAATCCTGCGAAGACGTGGGAATACCCGCAGCACCCAGTCGTCGTACCTTAGTGCTTAATCAATGGATACAGCAACGCATGGCAGAAGTTTATCCCCAAGAACCGGGATATCAGGGAGTGACTAATCCTTCGGTGCGTTTAGATAGACCTTTACCCCAGCGTTTACCAGATGCCTTAGAAGGGAAACAATGGACTTTTGTTACATTGCAAGCAAGTGATTTTGCTGATATGCCAGATTGGGAAATAGGCTTTGGTGAAGCCTTTCCCCTAGAATTGGCGCAATTGTCCCCAGAAACCCGCATTCCAGGGATTTTGATTTTCTCCCCCAGGGCTTTACCAATAGCCGCTTGGATGTCGGGTTTAGAAATGGCTTATTTGCGCTTTGATATCAGTAGTGGAAACAGATTGATTTTAGAAACTGGGGCTACGGAAAGTTGGGTTGTAGCTAATATCCGCACCCCCGAACTTTTAGCGGAAGCACAAGGCTTTGCTGTAGCCAAAGAACAAGCCAATGGAGTCCATTTTATCGGAGTCCAGTCCGATTCTCAATCCCAAGATTTTGCGGGCTTTTGGCTGTTACAAGAAATCAATTTGCCATGAGGGTACAAGCAGGGATAAGCTCTAAACTGGTGCAAATGAGTGTTTCTTATCTGTTCCCTGTTCCCTGTTCCCTGTTCACTTTTTTGTAACTGTTGATGACACGCTAATGGGATAATGATGAGCGAATATTAAGCGGCTTATATCCAAAATCCATAATTCATAAAGGGACATGGGTTCTGTAAATTTGTTACAACATACACTAGCGGAACAGTTACTAGAACTTGCCTTCAAATCTGGTGCTGAGGCGGCGGAGGTGTATCAATCAAGATCGCTTTCTAGACCGGTTTTTTTTGAGGCCAACCGTCTCAAACAAATAGAAACCAGTCAATCTGAAGGTACAGCCCTGCGGTTATGGCGGGATGGTTGTCCCGGTTTGACGGTAGCTTATGGTGATGTTGATCCCCAGGCTATGGTGGATAGATCTTTGGCACTGAGTCGCTTAAATCCACCAGAAGTAGTAGAATTAGGGAGTCATAGCGGCAAATCCTACCCGGATTTAGGCAAATCTGTATCTGTTGAAAGGTTGATTAATTGGGGTAAAGAGGCGATCGCTTTGATTCGTGATGTCTATCCAGATGTTCTTTGTCATAGTGAATGGGAATCTGATCTAGAGAACACCAGACTAATCAACAGCCAAGGTTTAGACTCTCATTACACTGATACCACACTTAGCTGCTATATGTCAGCAGAATGGGTCAGAGGTGATGATTTTCTCAATGTTGCTGATGGCCAAACCCAACGAGATCAACTTCACCCAGAGAAAGTAGCCAATCAAATTTTACAGCGTTTAAATTGGGCTAAGGAAAATGTTCCTAGTCCCAGTGGTCGTTGTCCTGTCTTGTTCACTTCCAAAGCAGCAGATATGCTGTGGGGAACTGTGCAAGCAGCTTTGAATGGTAAACACATCCTCGAAAAATCTTCTCCCTGGGTTGATAGGTTAGGTAAACCAGTAATTGCACCCACCCTGACCCTTTACCAAAACCCAGCCGCAGGTCCCTATAGCTGTCCTTTTGATGATGAAGGTCAACCTACCCAGTCATTAATATTTATCGAAAATGGAATTTTACGGAATTTTTATAGCGATCGCACTACGGGACAAAAATTAAACAGCGGCAGCACTGGTAATGGTTTCCGTCCTGGTTTAAGTAGTTATCCCACACCGGGGCTATTTAACTTCCTAATTCAACCTGGTGATCTTTCCTTATTAGACTTGATTAGAAAGATGGATGATGGCTTAATTATCGATCAAATGTTAGGTAGTTGTAGCGGACTATCTGGCGATTTTTCTATTAATGTTGACTTAGGATATCGGGTAAAAAACGGTCAAATAATTGGCCGGGTTAAGGATACAATGGTAGCAGGAAATGTGTACACAGCCCTGAAACAAGTGGTACAACTCGGTGGAGACGCAGATTGGAATGGTTCTTGTTATACACCATCACTGATAGTAGAAGGACTATCTATTACGGGGAAAAATAGTTAAAATGCCAATATTACCGCCTTTATGCGTCATCTTTTATATGCCCCAAATACCAAAGTAGCTATGGGTTGTTACCATACATTAGAAAGACCTAAATAATTTAAACCTTGTAGAGAGGAATTTACCTTTCTACAAGCTGTTTACCCAATTTTTAAAAGCCTTTAATGTCGCATTTCTTCCTATAGTTCTACTCTTCTGTAAAGATTCAGGAATAACTTCAATTAAAGGTAAATTAGGAAAATTTAAACTAGATTTTGATTCCACATAAACACCATTTTGTAAAAGATTAATTTGCAAAATTCCGTTTTCAAACCGCCATACTTCAGGAACTTGCAAACCTTGATATATATTCAAATGGGTACGGGAAGTAATATCAATTTCTAAAGCTAAATCTGGAGGAGGGTCAATTGTTAAATCCAATCTTTTTTTCCCCCGAATTACAGCCTCATTTTGAATATAAAAACATTGATCAGGTTCTATACCTTGTGCCATAAATTGATTTTTAAAGGTCGTAGAACCAAGACATCTAAACTCAATATTTAATTCTTCAAGTAAAGCCTTAACTAAATCACTAATAATTTCTTTATCAAATTGATGTTCTGCTAAAGGACTGATAATTTCTAATATTCCCCTATCATAAGCAATTCGCGCAGCCCGGTGTTCTCCCAATTCTGCAATAATTGTTTCTAATTCTTTCCAAGTCACATTTTCTAATATAACTCTTTGTCCTGGTGGTACATGAATGCGCTTTAATTCTAACAACATCATTGCCACTCCTTATAATTTGAATTTTTCAACATTATAACATCGGATATCCCCAACTTCTTCAAGATGTCGGGAATATAACCAACACCATGATATAATTATCAGGATATAATTAAATTAATCTTCACCATATCTACAAGGGTATGATTATTTGGCAACCAGGGCAACAAATTAATAACGGTAGATTTATCATTCAAGGTAAACCCTTGGGTAGTGGTGGTTTTGGGACTACCTACAAAGCCTTAGAACCTAGCACGGGTAAATTATACGCCATTAAAACCCTCAATCAGCAAATGCAATTGCAAGAGGACTTTGCAGAACAACAGGTTAAGTTTATTAACGAAGCCTTGACAATTAAAGGTTTTGATCATAAACATATTCTCAAAGTCCATGAAGTCATTCAAGCAGGTGAGCTTTTTGGCGTGGTGATGGAATATATTGATGGAGTAACTTTATTTCAATATATTAGACAAAAGGGACAACTTACCGAAAGCGAAGCACTATTATATATAGATCAAGTTGGTCAGGCTTTAGAATATATTCACGCTAAAGGTAGTTTACACCGGGACATTAAACCTGCAAATATTCTCTTACGTCAAAATAAACAAGAAGCGGTTTTAATTGATTTTGGTTTAACTCGCAGTATTGCTACTAAAAGTATGACAGCTTCTTTAACAGAAGGTTATGCACCTATTGAACAATATCGTCGCAAAGGGAGTTTTGGACCCCATACCGATGTTTATGCTTTAGCTGCTACTTTATATTATCTGCTGACGGCTGACGGACTCAACCAAGAGGGTGAATTTAGTCCCGTACCCGCGCAAAACCGGAAATATGATGATGAACCTTTACCAGCGCCAAGACATTATAATTCTCGCATTAGTCAGAGGGTGAATGATGCTATTTTAGCAGGGATGGAAATAGAACCGGAAAACCGGACTCCGACGGTGTTGAAGTTTCGGGAAAATTTGGGTTTGGTAAGAACCCCACCCCCTAACCCCCTCCCCGTAAGGGAAGTAAGAACCCCACCCCCTAACCCCCTCCCCGCAAGGGAAGTAAGAACCCCACCCCCTAACCCCCTCCCCGCAAGCGAGGAGGGGGAACTAAAATCATCCTGTGGAATGGACTACAGGAAACTGCGTGACTACCTCGCACAAGGGAAATGGAAGGAAGCAGACGAGGAAACAAGACGGGTAATGTTAGCAGTTGCGAAACGGGAAAAGGAAGGTTGGTTAGATGATAAAAGTATTGATAATTTTCACTGTGCAGACCTGAGTATTATTGATAAGTTGTGGGTAAAATACAGTGATGGTAAATTTGGTTTTTCTGTGCAGAAACGGATTTATCAAGGTTTCGGTGGAACGAGAGAATATAACAGCGAAATTTGGAGACAGTTCGGGGACAAGGTAGGATGGAGAAGAAAAAGCGGAGACTGGTTGTACTACAAAGATATTACTTTTGACAAGAAAGCACCAGAAGGCCACCTACCGGTATTGTGGTGTGACTATTGGGTGTTGGGTGCTGGGGTCGATATCTCTTCTCTCGCGTCGAGACTTGTAGACTGTAACATTTAAGGGTTACAGAAAATTATTAAGAATTGTAAACAAGTGATTTTGTACGAAGTTTGTAGGGTGCGTTAGGAGCGCGAAAAGATTATAAAATATACAAATAAATTAACTACGTGACGTAACGCACCATTAATATTGTCACAAATCAGGATAACCAGGATTAAAAGATTAACAGGATGGTAATTTATAGATGGTTTAAATTTTTCAAAAACAATCATTCAAAAACATCCTGAAAAATCCCCAAGTTCCCACCAAAAATCATCCAATAACATCCTGTAAATCTTCAAATCTTCGACATCCTGATATGGCTAACGCCACACTTCGCTATCAGACAAATAAATTAAATCCTAAATAACTATGTCAGCAAGAGATTTATTTCATCAAGCAGTTGTGAACGCATTATTAAAAGAACAATGGTTAATTACTCATGATCCTTTAGAGGTAGAATTAGAAGATACAACATTGAAAATTGATTTAGGTGCAGAAAGATTAATTGCAGCCGAAAAAGGAGAAGAAAAGATTGCTGTAGAAATTAAAAGTTTTGCTAGTAACTCAGCAGTAAGTGAATTTCATACAGCATTAGGACAATTTCTCAATTATCAAATAATGTTAGAAGAAACAGAATCACAAAGAGTATTATATTTAGCAGTTCCCGAAGAAACTTACAAATCCTTTTTTCAAACTCGACTTGCTAAAATAGCAGTAGAAAGACATAAAGTTAAAATCATAGTCTATAATCCAATAATGGAGGTAATTGTCAAATGGCAAATTTAGAAAATTATCGTCAATATATTCAAACTATACTCCAGGAACATAGTCAATTTAAACCTAAATATGATGAAATAGATAATGAATTGATTTTTGATACCATTCATGATCATTATCAATTGTTTCGTGTCGGTTGGAACGGTTTAACGCGGGTTTATCATAGTGTGATTCATTTTGACATTAAAAATAACAAAATCTGGATTCAACAAAATACCACAGAAACAGATTTAGCTCAAGAATTAGTCAATATGGGAGTACCAAAAGAGGATATTGTTTTTGGTTTACAACCACCATACAAACGTCCTTATACTGGTTATGGGGTAGCTTAATTTCTATTTTTCAAGATGTCGGGAATCTAACCAAGGCCATGATATTATTACCATGATATAATTCAATTAATCTTTACCATATCTACAAGGGTATGATTATTTGGCAACCAGGGCAACAAATTAATAACGGTAGATTTATCATTCAAGGTAAACCCTTGGGTAGTGGTGGTTTTGGGACTACCTACAAAGCCTTAGAACCCAGCACTGGTAAATTATACGCCATTAAAACCCTCAATGAGCAAATGCAATTGCAAGAGGACTTTGCAGAACAACAGGTTAAGTTTATTAACGAAGCCTTGACAATTAAAGGTTTTGATCATCAGCATATTCTCAAAGTCCATGAAGTTATTCAAGCAGGTGAGCTTTTTGGCGTGGTGATGGAATATATTGATGGAGTAACTTTATTTCAATATCTTCGACAAAAGGGACAACTTGCCGAAAGCGAAGCACTATTATATATAGATCAAATTGGTCAGGCTTTAGAATATATTCACGCTAAAGGTAGTTTACACCGGGACATTAAACCTGCAAATATTCTTTTACGTCAAAATAGACAAGAAGCGGTTTTAATTGATTTTGGTTTAACTCGCAGTATTGCAACTAAAAGTATGACAGCTTCTTTAACAGAAGGTTATGCACCTATTGAACAATATCGTCGCAAAGGGAGTTTTGGACCCCATACCGATGTTTATGCTTTAGCTGCTACTTTATATTATCTGCTCACGGCTGATGGACTCAACCAAGAGGGTGAATTTAGTCCAGTACCCGCACAAAACCGGAAATATGATGATGAACCTTTACCAGCGCCAAGACATTATAATTCTCGCATTAGTCAGAGGGTGAATGATGCTATTTTGCAGGGTATGGAAATAGAACCGGAACAGCGCACTCCAACGGTGTTGAAGTTTCGGGAAAATTTGGGTTTGGTAAGAACCCCACCCCCTAACCCCCTCCCCGCAAGGGAAGTAAGAACCCCACCCCCTAACCCCCTCCCCGTAAGGGAAGTAAGAACCCCACCCCCTAACCCCCTCCCCGCAAGCGAGGAGGGGGAACTAAAATCATCCTGTGGAATGGACTACAGGAAACTGCGTGACTACCTCGCACAAGGGAAATGGAAAGAAGCAGACGAGGAAACAATACGGGTAATGTTAGCAGTTGCGAAACGGGAAAAGGAAGGTTGGTTAGATGATAAAAGTATTGATAATTTCCCCTGTGAAGACCTGAGTATTATTGATAAGTTGTGGGTAAAATACAGTGATGGTAAGTTTGGTTTTTCTATCCAGAAACGAATTTATCAAAGTTTCGGTGGAACGAGAGAATATGATAGGGAAATATGGGAGAAGTTCGGGGACAAGGTAGGATGGAGAAAAGGAGGCCACTGGTTGTACTACAAAGATATTACTTTTGACAAGAAAGCACCAGAAGGCCACCTACCTAAATCTACCTTTATTCGACTGCACACTGCCTGGAAATGGATTAGACAATATCTTCTCTCGCGTCGAGACTTGTAGACTGTAACATTTAAGGGTTACAGAAAATTATTAAGTCTGAATCAGGATATCCAGGATTAAAGGATTTTCAGGATTGTGATACTATACATTACCTATCCTGAAAACCAACATAAATCATGTCATGTTTGATGAAATATTACAAAGAATAAGAGAAAAAATTACATCACTTCAATATGTAATGACACTTCATGCAGAAGAAGAAATGAACGATGATAACTTAACAATATATGATATTGAACAAAGTATCCTGAATGGTGAAATTATAGAACGTCAAAAAGACAGAATTACCGCAGAATCAAAATATCGCATTAGAGGAGTAACCACCGATGGTGTAGAAATTGAAATTATCACTAAACTCAGTCTGAGCGGAAAATTAGTTATCATTACAGTATATACAGTTTAAAATCAGGTAACAGAAATATGAAATGCGACATTTGTAATAGCGAAGGTGTACATATCCGCAACATTACCAGAACTTATGGGAAAGGAGAAGAATTACTAATAATTGAAAATCTACCTATTATTAGTTGTCCTCATTGCGGTGAAAGTTACATGACAGCAGAAACATTACATAAAATTGAACAAATTAAACTCAACCGCAAAAATCTTGCAGTTGCACGTTTTATAGATGTTGTAAGTTTGAGTGCGTAGAATGTGTTAGGAATGCGTTAATTGTCACAAATCAGGTGGTTATCGAGCGAAGTCGAGATAATATCCAGGATTAAAGGATGTACAGGATGGTAATTTATAGATGGTTTGTTTGGTGATGAAAGTTGTATTTGTCAGAATCAGGATAACCGGGATTAAAAGATTAACAGGATGGTAATTTATAGATGGTTTAAATTATTCAAAAACAATCATTCAAAAACATCCTGAAAAATCCCCAAGTTCCCACCAAAAATCATCCAATAACATCCTGTAAATCTTCAAATCCTGTACTTCGACTTACTTCGACAAGCTCAGTACAAGTCGCTCAGTAACCAGACATCCTGATTCAGACAAAATAAAATCATCAACTCCCTACCAAAAATCATCCAATCACATCCTGTAAATCTTACAATCCTGGTTATGCTGATTCAGAATATTACAGGATAAGATATAATCACATTGGCTAAATAATCAAAATAATCTATGAATACATTAGAACTTCGTGAACAAATCCAAGAATATGTTGAACAACTGTCCCCGGAAAAATTACTAGTAGCAGTTGATTTTTTAGCATATTTAGCAACAAGAGAAGATGATGCTACTCAAGAGTTATTAGAGATTGTAGGATTTAAAGAAAATTTTGATCATGCTAGAGAAAACGTAACACAAGGAAAGGTGATTGCTGTTGACCAACTTAAACGAAAATATTAATTATACTGTTGTTATTAGTATTGATGCAGGAGAGTTTTTTGAATCTGCTTCTGCTATCTTACAACGGAAGTTAGATAGATGTTTTGATCGTTTAAAAATTAATCCTCGTAATCATCCTAATATAAAATCTCTCAAAGGTGAGTTATCAGGTTATTCTCGTTATCGAGTAGGTGACTATAGAGTTATTTATGAAGTTAATGATGATTTAAAACTGGTAACAGTTGTTTTTATTGCCCATAGAAGTAAAGTTTATGAATAGCTTGTAGGGTGCGTTAGGATAACTAAAAGATTATAAAATATACAAATAAATTAACTACGGGACGTAACGCACCATTGATATTGTCACAAATCAGGATAACTAGGATTAAAGGATTAACAGGATGCTAATTTATAGATGGTTTAAATTATTCAAATATTCAAAAACAATTATTCAAAAACATCCTGAAAAAAACCAACTTCCAAAAAACAATCATCCAAGCACATCCTGTAAATCCTCAAATCCTGGACATCCTGATTCTGACAAATTAAAATATTAGTACATCACAGATAAAATCAATATCCCGAATAACTCAGACAAAAAATTATGACAATAGCTGACCAAATTTACGCACTTGTAAAAACCCTACCCCCAGCACAAGCTGAAGAAATTCTCAACTTTGCAGAATTTATCCGTAATAAACACCTCAACACTAATCAAAATATCAATAACTCTCAAAATCTCTCTTGGGAAGAATTAGTTTATTCACTAGCTGGAACTTGGAAAGATGATTTTCCCAGTTTAGAAGAAATTCGCAGCAGTACAGGAGAAGATGTTTTAAGGGAGAGTTTCTAAAATGTATGTTTTAGATACCAACACTTTAATTTACTATTTTAAAGGTCAGGGACAAGTTGCTGCAAATTTCGCTAAAATACCAAACCAAGAAATTTTAATTCCTACAATTGTTCTCTTTGAATTACAAGTAGGAATTGCTAAGTCAAATTCACCCGCAAAACGCACCCAACAACTGCAACAACTTTTAAACCGCATTAATTTAGTTGATTTTGATAGAGATGCTGCTTTTGCTGCTGCTAAAATTCGCGCTGACTTAGAACAAAAAGGAACTCCTATAGGTCCAATGGATGTTTTAATTGCTGGAATAGCTGTCACATTACAAGCAACTCTAGTTACTCACAATGTGGATGAATTTTCCAGAGTTTCAGGAATGACAATTGTGGACTGGTATTAACTATAATCAAGTTTAAAATTAGGTAACAGAAATATGAAATGCGACATTTGTAATAGCGAAGGTGTACATATCCGCAACGTTACCAGAACTTATGGGAAAGGAGAAGAATTACTAATAATTGAAAATCTACCTATTATTAGTTGTCTTCATTGCGGTGAAAGTTATATAACAGCAGAAACATTACATAGAAAAATATTTTTGGGTAAACAAAGCCCTATATATATGGGCGCACAGATTCCCACCATACTTAAACGATAACCGAAACTTGGAAACTTGTCAAGAGTATTTTTAATAATTTTCCCGTTTTTTATCCAACCTCCTCGCCAAAAATCCCCAACCTATGTAAAATAAGATATCTCTATAAAAAAATATCCAATATGCAATCTACTATTACCCTAACTATTACCACAGGGAAATTATCAGGAAAACAATATATATTCGACAGTCGCACGACTTGTTTAATTGGTAGAAATGATGATTGTTATTTATCAATACCCGATGAATTTGATAAACGGGTTTCTCGCTATCATTGTTTATTAGATATTAATCCTCCAGAAATCAGAATTAGAGATTTAGGAAGTTTAAATGGGACTTATATTAATAATACAAAAATTGGCGGTAGACAATCTCACCAAAATGCCGAAGAAGCTGCTAAATTAAACTTTCCTGAATACGATTTACAACATGGTGATCATATTACTGTAGGCGATACTGTTTTAAAAATTACCACTGAAATCAAACAAGCAGTTAATCAACCTCCTGATATTAAAACTCCACATTTTGTCAACCCAGAACCAAAAGCGAAAACAAGGCTTTTTGATGTCATTCAAAAACTAATCAAATTAGCGATAAGTGGAGAAAGAAATTTAAAAGCCTTACTCAACTATCAAATAATCAAATCTATTGGTAAAGGTGGTTTTGGAGAAGTTTATTTAGCGCAACATTCCCAAACTGGTAAATTTGTGGCGTTAAAAGTGATGTTACCTGCGGTTGCTGGAGATGATAAGTGTGTGCAAATGTTTCTCCGGTAAATCGAAAATATGAAAGCTTTAAAACATCCCCATGTGGTGGAATTATTAGATTATGGTTATGCAGAAAACCTATTTTTCCTAGTTATGGAATATTACGAAGGTGGCAATGTTTATGATTTAATGCAGCAATTAGGAGGAAAATTACCTGTAGATATGGCTATGGGAATTATCATCGAAGTTTTAGACGGTTTAACATATACTCACAATGCCGAAATTCCTTATGTTAAATTAGCTAATGGTAGTTTTGGTAAAGGTAAAGGTTTAGTTCACCGTGATTTAAAACCAAGTAATATTTTTCTCTCTAATATTAATGGTAAATTAACAGCAAAAATCGGTGATTATGGTTTAGCCAAATCCTTCGATTTAGCTGGTTTAAGTGGACAAACTTTCACAAAAATGATCGGAGGAACACCCGGTTTTATTCCTCGTCAACAAGTGCTTAAATTTAAAGAATCTCAACCTGATGTAGATGTTTGGGCGAGTGCAGCTTGTTTGTATAATATGTTAACAGGATATTTTCCCCGCAACTTTACAAAAGATCCTTTTATAGATGTGTTAGAAAATGATCCTGTACCTATTCTCCAACGTAATCGCAATATCCCCAAAAAATTAGCCCAAGTGATAGATTTAGCTTTAATTGAAAAGCCACAAATCTATTTTGATAGGGCTGATAGCGAAGCGTGGCGTTAGCCATAAAATTCAAGGAAGCGTTAATTAAAATTTAAACTTAAAATCTATGATTTCCCTGGCATTGCTAACGCAGTATTTTCGGAACTTTTGGCAACCTAGAAAGGGTTTAGCGATGGCCGAAGCTTGTATAATTGGGATAGTGGCTGCTTTATCTGCGGTATTACTCAAACAGGGTTCAGGGTGGTTGGGAACATGGAGGGTACATACAACTCACATACTACCACCATTGATCACTCTACCAGTTATTGGTATTAGTTTGGGTTTTCTCTCTGGTTGGTTAGTGCAAAGGTTAGCGCCGGAGGCATCTGGTAGCGGCATTCCCCAAGTTAAGGCGGCTTTAGGTAATGTACCAATTACATTATCATGGAGAGTAGCTTTTGTCAAGTTAATTAGCGCCATCATTTCCTTGGGTTCGGGCTTAACCTTGGGAAGACAAGGTCCTACAGTCCAAGTGGGTGCGGGTTTAGCAGCGGGAATGAGTCGTTTAGTTCCCACCTCCCCAGACCACCGGAGACAAATGATAGCAGCGGGTGCTGGGGCGGGGTTAGCGGCGGCTTTTAATGCACCTTTAGCAGGGGTATTATTTATTATTGAAGAGTTATTACAAGATTTATCTGGTTTAACCTTGGGAACGGCTATTATTGCTTCCTTTATTGGAGGTGTGATTTCCCGGTGGTTGGGTGGCGGTAGTTTGCAATTAGACTTAAAACTAATTGATCATTCTAGCACTTTTTCTCTATTAGAAATTCCTATTTTATTAATTTTGGGAATTTTCATCGGTTTATTAGCGGCTTTATTTAGCAAGGGATTAATTTTTAGTATTCAAATTTATCGCCGTTTACATATTAGTTTACCTTTACGAGTGGCTTTAGCTGGTTTGGCTTCTGGTTTGATTATTGCTTTACTTCCTGAATATTTTCGAGATAATACAGGTTTGCGAGAGTTTATGATCACTGGTGAAGCAAATATTCCCGTAGCAGGAATTGCCTTTATCGCCCAATTTATTTTAACATTAATTGCCTTTGGTTCAGGTGCGCCCGGAGGAATATTTGCCCCTAGTTTAATTTTAGGTTCTTGTTTAGGTCATATTATTGGTGTCTGTCAATTGCAAATATTTGGCATTGGTTCACCTACCACCTACGCATTAGCAGGAATGGGGGGATTTTTTAGTGCGGTTTCTAAAGTTCCCATAACTGCAATTGTCATTGTTTTTGAAATGACCACAGATTTTAATTTAGTATTACCTTTAATGGTGGTATCTGTCACATCTTACTTAGTTTCTGATAAAGTTTTTCCCGGTTCACTTTATGATAAACTATTAAAATTAAATGGCATTGTTATTAAGAAAGATAATGTCAATGCAGGTATATTAACACAATTAACAGCCCAGGATGTCATGCAGCAGATAGTGGAAACCTTAGAAGCAGACATGACAGGAGATGAGGTGATTAAAGCTTTTTCTCGTTCCCATCATCGGGGATTTCCTGTGGTAGAAAATAATAAATTAGTAGGATTAGTTTCCCAAACAGATTTACAGAAAATCCGTAATCATCTTTTACCAAAGGAAACTTTTTTAAAAGAGATTATGACACCTCAACCAGTGACAGTTACACCCATAAATAGCCTCAGTCATGTTCTCTATTTATTAGATAGATATAAAATTAGTCGTTTACCTGTAGTAGAGGGAAAAAAATTAATTGGGATTATTACCCGTGCTGATATTATTCGTGCAGAAGCAGAACATTTAAATGGGGAAAATGGGGTGAGAAGTCCTATAGTAGAACCTTCTTATTTAGTTTACCAAACAAGATCCCCTAGTATTGGCAGAGGTAGATTATTAGTCACCATTGCTAACCCAGAAACCGCCGTCACTTTATTAGAAATGGCTGCGGCTATTGCCCGCGATCGCCATTATGAAATAGAATGTTTACAAGTTATTTTGGTATCTCGTCACATTTCCCCAGCAGAAACCCCAGTCAACACTACAAACAGTCGTCGCTTACTCCGACAAGCGGAAAGTTTAGCCAAAAAACAGCATATTCCCATTCATACCCAAATTCGTGTCGCCCATGATGTCGCCCAAGCAATTTTAGAAACTACCAAGGAAAGACATATAGATTTAATTTTCATGGGTTGGAAAGGAAATACATCTACCCCAGGACGGATTTTTGGTAATGTGGTAGATACCATTATTCGTCAAGCTAATTGTGATGTTGTTTTAGTAAAATTAGGTAGTAATTTTCATTCTCTCCAACAATTAAAACGGTGGTTAGTTCCCATGGCCGGGGGACCAAATGCACCCATAGCCATTAAATTATTACCATCTTTAGTCACATTGGGAAATAAAACAGAAATTCGTTTGACTCAAGTAGTCAAACCTGGAGAATTTGCACCAGATATGACGGTTTTAGAAGAATCTACCCGTCAATTAATGCGTCACCGCAATTTACATAGTACCGTTGTTGCCGCATCTTTACAAGCTAATTCTGTGGCGGCTGGAGTCATTGAGTTAGTCCAAGCTGAAGACTTTGATATTGTGATTTTAGGCGCTTCCCGTGAGGGATTATTACAACAAGCAATTCAAGGTAATATTCCTGAAGCCATAGCTTCAGGTGTTAACAGTACGGTCATTTTGGTTAGTAGTGCTATTCGGGAATAGAAAACATGAATTTGTCTCATGTAAAGGCGCGAATAATAAGAGTTAGAGAGATTTTTGAGATCTTACCCACCCTACTAATACAACAGTTCCCGGTATTATGAAGTACAGATACAGCACTTCCCGATGTTATGAGGTATAAGAACCCCACCCCCAACCCCCTCCCCGCAAGCGAGGAGGGGGCTTACAGCAGTTTTCATCTATTTAAACCAGACTTTGATTACCTTCTTCCTTTGCGCCTTCCTTACTTTGCGCCTACCCTTCCGGATCTCTAAGAGAGATTGCGCGAAACAAAAACCGTGGTCTATTTACCTGAAATTTGCTGTAATATGTACCTCATAAGAGCGGAAACCCCTGTATTAATGATAAAACTCTTGTGGTGCGGGCATCTTGCCCGCATAAGGTGTATCTTACTCAAGCTGAACTTGCTGTATGTTACTATTCCCTATGCCAAAAAGCAAAAATCATGCCCACAATAAAACCACCAAGGTGCGCCCAGTAAGCAACTCCTCCGGTTTCTACACTCATGTTAGCTGCTGTTTGCAGACTAGTAAAACCAGAAATCAGATTTTGGAGAAAGAAAATGCCAATAATTACCAATGCAGGAACATTAATTGTAGTGATAAAAAAACCTAAAAAGATTAAAGTGGTAATTCTGGCGCGAGGAAACCAGATTAAATATGCACCTAAAACACCAGAAATAGCTCCACTTGCTCCCAAGGAAGGAATAATAGAGTTGATACCAATAAACCATTGACATAAAGCGGCCAATGCACCGCAAGTTAAATAAAAAAATAGATATTTTAAATGTCCTAAACGGTCTTCAATATTATTACCAAAAACCCAAAGATAGATCATATTTGATATTAAGTGCCACCAACCTCCATGTAAAAATTGAGAAGTAAATAAGGTTGTCCATTCACCACTCCAGTTAGTAGTTAATTGTTCAGGTATGACAGCATACAATTGGAAGAACTGTTCTAGTTGTGTATTTGATAAACTTACTTCATGGAGAAACACTAGAACATTCATTCCTATTAACCCATAGGTAAAATATGGGGTAATTCGGGTCGGATTTTCATCATAGAGAGGAAACACAAATGTTATTCCTAATTATTGTTAATGACACTTTGACCGATACTTTTTCGCTAACTAATGCTAACAAATACATAAGTTGAGATTGTCTCTCAACCAAGGCGTATCAACCAATGCACGAAGATAAATTCCTCGCGCACCATTCAAATCTC
>NZ_JACJSB010000005.1 GCF_014697585.1 Dolichospermum sp. FACHB-1091
CTTAGTTATTTCTTTATTACAATGCAAGGCATCCCAAGTAAAAACCTTATTAGATAAATCGCAATTCTCTATCATAGAGCGGACTACAGCACTTTCTGACTTTTTTTTATTCTTCTGAATTTCTACCTTAATTATTAACTTTGTTTCTTGGCTAAACCAAGATACCACATTTAACATATTCTGGGATTTTTCCTCATAATCAGTCAGAGTTTTTTTTAAAATCTTCCCGTCAATAGCAATCCAATCTTCCTGAGATTTTGGCGAATAATAATTATTAATTATTGATGTAATTATTGACCGTATATCTATAATATTTATTCCGAGCATTACTCTTCTTATTGTACTATAAGACGGGAGCGTTTTTGAGTTTATAGACAACATTTCAATCAGCTTTTCCTCTTCAGCTTTGCAAAAAGATGTAATTTGCTTATAACTAACATTTCCTGTTAATAAGGCTAAAATAATAATAGTAAGGACTACCCATAACTCATGCCTTCTTCCTTGAGATTGGCGGAAATCCTTGACTTCTTTGAGTTTTTCGATTAAACTATTTAACATATTTTAAAATACAAAAAATAGTGATCTTTTTGTAATTTTATCAACAAAAGATCACTTTTCTTTTCTTTTTTACCCCCGAGAATGAAAACCCCCTGCTTGAATACCGGGGATTCCTGAGGGAAAGAAAAGAGATTAACTTGTAATTAGATTAACCTATCCCGCTAATAATATTTTGTTAGTCCAGATATGGGTGGTGGCAAGGTCTATGAATGGGTCAAAAGGTTTATTTTGACGCTCCCATTTGACGACAAGGCAACGATATTTGCGCTGATACCAAGCAAAACATCGTTCTTGTTGAAATCTGGGAGCAGCAGGTTTTTGTCTTGAGTCGTGTCGTCACCTTTATTACTAGCCAACACCTTGATTCATTTATTTAGTATATCCCGTTTTCATGTTATGAGTTTAACTTTATCCACTAGAAGTAATTACCAAAAATCCCTCAACCGCGCCAAATTTCTAATTTATCAGTCCCCTGTGATCAGTGATCGCTAGTATACGTCCCTTTAAGTATTCAAATAAATGTTCCATCCTCGCGCCATTTTTGATGCCCATATAGCCCCCGTGGTAAATCATACCACCGACATTGAGTAATCAGAATACACAATAAACTATGATAATAGGAGAATTACGAACACTTTTTTATGACTCAAACAACACTTACACCTGGGCATCTGCCAACATATAAGCAAGACGATCTGGGGGATAGGAGGGATCGAGGGGGACATAAGCTGCACCAGCTTTGAGAACCGCTAATAGTGCTACGACCATTTCCAAGGATCGCTCAATAAAAATCCCTACCAAAGTTTCCGGTTTAACTCCTAGTCTTTGGAGGTAATGAGCAAGTTGATTAGCTCGTTGATTCAGTTGTTGATAAGTTAGTTTTTCATAACCGAATACTACTGCTACTGTGTGTGGGGTTTTTTGTGCTTGCTCCTCAAACCAATGATGAACACACCTATCTTCTATGGAATTATTTATGGTTATAAGAGAATGAGGGCTTGTTAATGATGGAGGCTCATGACGCAATGGAAAAAATTCTGACAAATTTTTCATTTTATTTTTTTCAACGGATACACCTAAATCTAATTAAAAGTAGATTACCACGACCCGGTATGAGTAGGACAGGTTTATTTATTTCCTACTTACTAACTTAATTTATGAATTATAGGTATATCTGTTTATTTAGTCAACTTATTTAGTCAACTGTCTCCAAGGTCAACTCAGCAGCGGAAAGTACATGAGCTTCCAATAGAGCCATCATATCTCCTAATTGGGGATTACCACGAGTTGAGCCAGTCAATCCTTTAGCAATAATTAAACCACAATGACCCTGAGTATTTTGACATCGCTGATGCCATTTTCTCTTAGCTTCTATATGCACTGGGTCATCATCTAAAAATTGCCCAAACAAAAATAATTCATGATTGCGTGTTTGCAATAAACCCAAGTCATAGAGATTATCATCTATCGGATCAGTAACAGTATGGAAACAAATTGCGTTCAGTCCTCCAGCCTCTTGAATATTTTTAATAATCCCCTTAGCTTTAGGACGAGAGGTTTGAATCACAATCACAGGTAAACCATCCCCCACAGGCTCAAATTCACCCCCTGCTTGGTGGTTAGCGCCTTGACGTAGGTGATCTAATGTTTTCCAAGATAACACACCCAGACTCATGAACGCATCTTCTGGAATCAAATCGTCTCTTAGGGCTTCAAATATAGAATCATCTTCATCATCATTCAAACCAGCCATTTCTTCCAGTTCTGCCGTCAATTCTGGCATTCTAGAAACGGTAACATTTAAAGATCTACGATTTTCATCGCTTTTTGGTAAGGAAATTCGATAACGTTGGCTCAGAGTGAGACCATCTTCCTGGGATAATTGACGACGGTAATCACGCAGAAACCGCAGTAAACTTTCTAATGCGACAAAAGTTAGTAGTGCTTCTTCTTCATACAAAACCGAACGTAGCCCTTCTAGGGGGTGAATATTACCGAAAGTAGGTTCAATTTCTGAATCAGGCATATCCGCCAAATCACCTATATCATCATCGTCGCTATCGTCTACAGAATCAAAGGTGAGAAATAAACAATCTTGTTTGAGGAAAGCTGCTTCTAAATTTCGATTTGTTTCATCATCATCGGCTATAACGGCAGCCCGAAACCGCTTCAGAGAATCTTCAGAACGATAAAACAAAATTCCATACTCAATTCCTAACATTCCCATGACGGAGGCATAGAGTTTGTCTACATCCCATTGATTGATTTCTATTGATAAAATTTGCTGTTCTTCTAAAAAGTTCCAAGGGGCAGCTTGCCAGACTTCTAAGGCTTTATCATGGAGGAGTTTGGCGTATTTGGGTGGTAAATCGGGAGTTTGTCCGTCAACGATTTCCGCAAAAGAGCGAAAAAGTTCATCAATTATTGGTAATTCGGGTAGGTAGTCAATAGCAATATCTAAATCTTGCAACACTCCCCGCAAGTAAAATTGAATTTCTCGATCGCGGACAACGATTCTTTGGGGTCTAGCGGGCTTGGCCGGACTTTGTGGATGTTCTATTGCCCGCATTAAAGTCCGCACAATGGCTTCAGGTCCCAGGCTTGGATCTACCATGTCCATGCCTCTAACTATACCTTCAGAGGCATCCACCCAGAGAATACATTCTCCTTTGGCTTCTGGGTCCCCTGGGCTGTGTGGTGATGACAATGGACGGCGATCGCCCTCCCATACAGAAGGAATCTGGGTTAATTTCTGCAACCGGCGACTGGTAGAGCGATTAAAACTTGTCATAAAGTAAATGAATCAGAACAAAGCGATGAGAAGGGCGATTTTTGGGAATGGTTAATCATTAAACATACCTATTCCCTCAATTCTAGAATAAAAATTCTGGGTTGCTCAGAAACAGGCAAGGGGGAAGACGGCAGGAATAATTGATAATTTTCTACCCATGTTCTCATTTTCTCATCTTCTTATGCTTTTTTCCCATCCTAATGTCGCTAAAATGAATACAAAAACATTCATAGCAGCCCAGAGGTATGAAAATGCCTTATGGGGTATTGATAAAATCAGTTCAGGAGTTAATCATCCATGACACAAGCAACTCAAACTCAACAACGCTCAATTCTGTTATCTGAAACTGCATTGCGTCAAGTTAAGTCTCTTCAAGACAAACAAGGAAAAGATTTATGTCTACGGGTGGGAGTTAGACAAGGCGGTTGTTCGGGAATGTCTTATATGATGGATTTTGAGGATATCAGCAAGATTACCCCTGATGATGAGGTGTTTGATTATGATGGCTTCAAAATTATCAGCGATCGCAAAAGTTTACTTTACCTTTATGGTCTCATGCTCGATTATAGCGATGCCATGATTGGTGGTGGTTTCCAATTCACTAACCCCAACGCTGTCCAAACTTGCGGTTGCGGTAAATCTTTCGGTGTGTAATATTTAGACAGGTTTGTCGGTTATTGGTTGCTAATAACAATTGATAACTGACAACGGACAATTGACAACTGACAACTGACAACTAACAAATGACTAATACAATTGATTCCCTGTTTGATACAGGTTTAGAACGGTATAAAGCTGGAGAATCTGTAGAATCTCTAATTCCTGTATTTAAAGAGGTATGCGATCGCTCTCCTAAGGCTAGTTCAGCTTGGATTTGTCTAGCCTGGTTATATCTTCTTGATAACAAGGGTTCATTGGCTTTTAAAGCCGCTAATAAAGCCGTTAAACTCAATCCCCAAGACCCACAGGGAAGAATTAATCTGGCTTTAGCTATGCTGGAAACAGGTCAAAAAGGTTTACGGGAACATATTGAGTTTGCAAAACAGTTGATATTTGTCAATGAAGAATGGCAAGAAGAAGTTAAAAATAGTATTGAAGATGGTTTCACTAGAAAACCTGATTGGCAAAATTTAGCCAAAGTCAAAAAATGGTTATTTGAGGACAATTAACAATTGATAATTGTTAATTAACTCTTTACCAATCACCAATCACCAATTACAAATTACAAATTACCAATAAAAATGAAAGACAAATTATTAAACTGGCTTAACTTCATCCTTGTTGCTGATGTTTTCCTTGTGATTTTAGGTTTCGCGTGGCTTGTTATTGCTGTGATTGGTGATGCTTCGGGAATCAACCTTGGTCTGGATTTGTGGCATAAACTTTGGATACCATTATTTAACCCTGCTATTGGTATCCTGATGGGTGGGGCTTTGCTGAGTGGTATTATTAGCTGGGTGTCTAAAAAATTGACAAAAAATGAATTGTCCTAATCTACCAAATGCTGTAATGAACTACCCTTTGTAAAAAGTATTTTCGCAACCAATGATTTATATGACACGAAGGTAGTATTCTTGACAATATACTGCCAGAAGTGACATTTTCGAGGATATGAATAAATTGTTGACAATTATTTAAGTTTACTTGACATTTAACAGTTAACATTTATTTTCATTAAATCCTGCTTTGATCTGGGCTAAACTACCTAAATTAACGCATTAAATAGCAGTGCTGTATCTTTTGCGTGTAGCTATTGCTAAGGCTAAAACCAGAAACGTCAAAATGCCTGCTATATATAAAGGATAGCCATAAGTAACCGGTTTCGATTGTTGAACTATCATGCCGGCTATTACTGGACCAATACCATTAGAAATACTTAAATAAGATGCGTTTAATCCTAAGACAGTTCCCTGATCTTGTGGTTTAGCATTAAGAGAAATTAATGTACTAATCATAGGTTGGACCAGGGCATTAAATAAAGCAAATAATATGCTAACTATGACAAAATAGGTGATACTAGGCCAAAGGGGCATTAAGAAAAATGATAAACTGCGAACAAATAAACCTAGAAATAATATCTTGACGACATTAAATTTAGGACGGAGAACCGATATTCCCCAAGTTTGCATAATTACTGCCAAAGTGCCAAATGCTAGAAATAAGAGGGTTAAAGATTGATTATTTTGATGCAAAACTTGAATAAAATAGGGTTGAAAGGCATAGGTAAACATGGTAAATGTTGTCCCGGTACAAAAGTTAATTAATAGTAAAATGCCAACTCCTGGCATAGCAAACCCTTTAATTAAATTTTCCAATCCTAAATCCAAAATATTACTAAACTTTGGAGATTTGTTTTGTAAAGTTTCTGGTAATAAGAACATGGTCATTAACATGGCTATCATAGCAACTGCACCAGAAACTAAAAATGCTGTCCCTAAAGAAATTTGCTGTGCTAATAAACTAATAACTGGACCAATAACAAAGCCTAATCCCATGGCTGCGCCATAAATTCCAAAGGCTTGAGCGCGATTTTTTTGACTGGTGATATCAGAAATAACCGCTTGGGCAACGGCGGCATTTCCCCCGGTAATTCCATCTAAAAATCTGGCGAGAAATACTAAGATTGCTGTTGTGGCAGTGCCGGCTATAATGTTAGCAATTACTGTTCCTGCTAAACTAATTATTAATAATGGTTTACGCCCAAATCTATCAGAAAGCTTACCAATTACAGGAGTGGCAAAAAATTGAGCGACAGAGTAGGTAGAAAACAATAAACTAGTTTGGAAATCATTTAAACCAAATTGTTTACCATAAAGATAAATAATAGGGATTAAAATTGTCAAACTCAAGGAGTTAATAAAGGCGATTAAAGCAGTAATCCAAAAAATCCGATTCATTGTCAATTCAACTTATTTATTAATACTACCTTGGTCATTTTACCATTAATGAGACTTTTTACTTACCGCGAATGAAATTTAAATTACAGAAAGAAAACACCCGTATCTTGCTATTTTATATACAGCATATTTCAGTCAAATAAGGTACAACCTGGAATAATCAAACTCTTGTGGTGCAGGCATCTTGCCCGATAAATGTGTATCTCATATCTTCAAAATACTATACATAGTGAAAATGCTTAATCAAATTTGGTTGTCACAATTAAAGATACACCGAGCGATCGCTGTAATTCGCACCCCAAAAATGGTCTGGGGTGAAAAAATGGCTGTAGCGGTAGCATCTGGGGGCATGGGACTAATTGAAATTACCTGGAATAGTGATCGCGCACCGGAGTTAATTTCCACACTACGTACCAAATTACCCGGCTGTATAATTGGTACAGGTACTTTATTTAACCTCCAGCAATTACAAGAGGCGATCGCTTGCGGGTGTCAATTTCTCTTTAGTCCCCATACTGATCCGGACATGATTAGAACCGCCGTAGCCGCAAATATACCGATAATTCCCGGTGCATTAACACCGACGGAAATTATTACCGCTTGGAATTATGGTGCCAGTTGCGTGAAAGTGTTCCCTGTACAATCAGTAGGAGGAAGTAATTACATCAAAAGTTTGCAAGGACCATTAGGACATATTCCCTTAATTCCTACGGGGGGTGTAACCTTAGAAAACGCCGAAGATTTTTTAAAAGTTGGGGCGATAGCTGTGGGCTTAAGTGGGGAATTATTCCCAAAAAAATGGGTATTAGAAGAAAATTGGGATGGGATTACTCAACAAGCAAAAGTTCTCACTCAGAAGTTACAGTTCACAGTGTTGCACAAGTGGTAAATTTAACCAAATAATTGTCCTGATATGACAGATATTGGATTGAACTAGCAAATAACTATAGCATTCTTTATTTATAGTAGTCGGTTTTGACTTCTTTTTTACTGCTATAGCAAGTATTAGGCTAGAAACTGATGAAAAAAGTTAATATTTACCGCTTTTGTAATTATGCTTTGATGGCTTTAATATCTTTTTATTTAGTATTAAACAAAGTCACCCCCGCTTTGACTCAGACAGTTTCTCTAATTAACCCCGCACTCGCACCTGGTAGTAGCTTGATTTGGCCTACCCAAGGAATTTTTTCCCAAGGTTTCCGTAAATATGAACATGAGGGAATTGATATTGCTGGTGCAAAAGGCACGCCAATTTTGGCTGCTGCTGCTGGTACAGTGGTAAAAGCTGGTTGGGATAATTGGGGATTAGGCAATTTTCTAGAAATTAAACATCTGAACGGTAGTGTAACGGTTTATGGACATAATAGCCGTCTATTGGTCAGTAAAGGTCAACAGGTCAAACAAGGTCAAATTATTGCTGAAATCGGTTCAACAGGCAATAGCAGTGCCCCTCATCTGCATTTTGAATTTTACCCGGATGGTCGTTTAGCTAGTAATCCTCTCAGTTTCTTGCCCTCAGCCACCACTGCAAAAACACGGATAAATCAACCAGTCCCCCTCATCTCAAAGCCCCTTTTACCTGTGAGTAATAATACTGAATGTAATGGAACTACAGTTATAACTGGAGAGACAGCAACAGTGAGTATCAAAGTTTGTGAAGAAAATCAGCAGTAGGGGATGAATGGATAGGCAAAAATATATACTTAAAATCTCCTACAAGGAGAGGGAAAAGGAAAAGCCTTTGTTGATGAGGGGGCTTAAAACCACCATTTTCTTGTAGGGAAGAGGGGACTAAAGGGGTGAGTTCATGAGAATTTTGGTGTTAATATTTACGAACATAATACCTTTAAAATATCCCCTCGCAAAGAAATGGTATAACGACTCTATGTAATTGATGATTTCATTACAAATACTTGATGTGACAGTTTAAATGGCGAAATATAGCAGCTAACTTATCTTAGTAAAGAAGTATAAAATAAATAAAGATTAGATCTAGACAAAAGTATCGCAAAAGTTCAGATAAAGGAGCGGGTGATTATGGAATATTTGACTTATTCCTATATGTATATAGAAGATGAAGAAACAAATGGAAATTTTGCATTAAATCTTCCTAAATTATCCCAGGTATTGAATTGGCGACAGTTTTTTAAATCTTCTGCATGGTTAACTTTAGCTGGTGTGAGTATATTACTAGCTACAGTTACTCAAATGCAGTTCGCTTCGGCAGAGTATGTCAGGACTAATGGTAGTTGTCTGAATATTCGTACAGGACCCAGCACCGATAATTCATCTATAGCTTGTGTTCAAAATGGTTCATACATTGGTGATACTGGAAATGTGAGAAATGGATTTGCGAGAATTTCCTCGGGACGTTACCGGGGATACTATGCTGCTGAAAGATGGATTGGTAACACTCCTGGCTATTCTTATCGTAGACACCGTTCTAGGTACGGTGTTGGCGGTAGATTAACTGTAGGATATGGCACAAGGGGTGAACGAGTCCGAGAAATCCAAAGGGCTTTAGGGATTAGAGTTGATGGTGTTTACGGTTCAAGAACCATTAATGCAGTACGTCACTTTCAAAGACGTAACGGACTGCGTGTAGATGGTGTTGTTGGTTATCAAACTCGGAGGGCTTTAGGTATTTAGCTGCGTTGACAAGTAATTTTTGACAAGTTGTAAAATGCGTTCTGCTGCATGGCCATCGCCAAAGGGATTAATGGCGGTGGCCATTTTAGTATAAGCGGCCGAGTTACTCAGTAGTTCACTAGCGGCTGCGACAATATTTTCCGTTTGTGTACCTACGAGTTTGGCTGTACCTGCGGTGACAGCTTCTGGTCTCTCTGTAGTATCTCTAAGAACTAACACTGGTTTACCCAAGCTGGGGGCTTCTTCTTGTAAACCACCAGAATCTGTTAAAATTAAATGCGATCGCTCAATAGCCCCCACTAATTCCGCATAATCTAAAGGTTCTGTCAAGAAAATCCGGGGATGATTCCCCAACAATTTTTGTAATGGTTCTCTAACTATCGGATTTTTATGTAATGGTAATAATAAAGCTGTATCGGGAAATTGCTCTAAAATCTGTAAAAAACTTTCAGCGATATCTTGCAGTGGTTCTCCCCAATTTTCCCGTCTATGAACTGTTGCTAAAATTGTCCGATATTGATGCCAATCTAAACCCGGTATATGACAAACTGGTTTAGTTGCAGCCACATTTAACAAAGCATCAATCACTGTATTTCCTGTGAGGTGAATTTCCCCCAACACTCCAGAACTTTGTAAATTTTCCACCGCTAAAGTTGTCGGGGCAAAATGCAATTGTGTAAGCTGAGAAATTAATCTTCTATTAGCTTCTTCTGGAAAAGGATTAAATAAATCATCAGTTCTTAAACCAGCTTCCACATGACCAACAGGAATTTTTTGATAAAAAGCGGCCAAAGTTGCAGCAAAAGCAGTTGTCGTATCTCCTTGAACAATCACAAAATCTAAAGTTTGTTCCTGAAATAATGCTTCTAAACCTTGTAGACTTCGACAGGTAATCTCACTAAGAGATTGCTGACGCTGCATAATCTCCAAATTCCAATCAGCTTTGAGTTTGAACAACTTCATTACTTGTTCAACCATTTCTCGATGTTGTCCTGTGAGAATTACCTGCAATTCAAAATCTGGAGAATTTTGAAAAACTTGAATTACTGGTGCTAGTTTAATAGCTTCGGGACGAGTTCCTAAAATAATGCCAATGCGGTGTTGATTAGTCATTAGTCAAATAATTACAATTTACTTTTAATTTTCCTAGACGGTAATTAATTTTTTACCTAATTATACCAAATTGTTTATAGTATTTGCGGGCAAAATTATAGCCTGTAAGTGCTTGAGTATCTGGTTGTATGTGAAATAACACAACCTTACTGATGCGATCGCCCCATGATAAAAATTTGATTGTCCCTGTCACACCTGAAAAAGCAAAATTATGACTTAAAGCTTGTTGAATACCTATTTTAGTATTACCATTTTTTTCCATAGCAATAGCTACTGTTTTAGTAGCATCGACAAACTTTTTATAATAGTCTATGTAGGTTGGGTTGAACAACGTGAAACCCAACATCTACGCGAATTGGTTGGGTTGAAAAATGAAACCCAACCAACAATTTTCTTAACTAAACCTTATTGGTTAAATGACAAACTTTTCTGTAATGGTTGCATTATTTAGAGTAACCCGGATTTGGAATTTTTCACCCATTTCAGCACAAAATTTTAATTTAATGTAATTATCTCCTTGTTCTCTGGCTTTAACTTCTAAAAATGGCTGGCCATTTTCATATAATTCTGATGGCTCAATGTTTATCTTCTTAATTAAATCAAGAGTATATTGATATTCAGCTATTTTTCCTTCTTCTTTAAATAGTTTAGCTACTTTTTGTAACTTGGCAATAGTTCCTTTTACATCTTCCAATTGACCAGGGTTAGAATCTTGGCTATTCTGAGCTAGTGCAAGGCTAGGATCAATACGCAAGGCTTGGGTAAAATCTTCAATCGCCTCTTTTAAATCTCCTGATAGTAGGCGGGCAAAACCTCGATTATTATAAGCTAGTGCGTAGTTAGGATTAAGACGAATGGCTTGGTTACAATCTTCAATTGCCCCTTTTAAATCTCCTGATAGTAGGCGGGCAACACTCTGGTTGAGGTAAGATTCTGCTGCATCATTAGAATCAATAAATATTTCCATACTTGCCGATTTACTCCGGGCAAGACCTAAAATATTCGGCACATTTTGAGCATCAACTTTAGAGCTATATAATATTGCTCCTAGTACAAAAACTAAAGTTGTTAATTTTGATAATTTCATTTTGTTTTCCTTCTTCAATTAAGAACTTTTCAGATTTATCAATACCTTCGCTATGGTGCAGAACATGAGAATTGCTACTAACGGGACTTGTAATGAGGTGTAAATTCTGACTGGCTATCAACCGCCACCACCGCCACCACCGCCGCCACCACCACCACCACCACCGCCACCACCGCCACCGCCACCACCACCGCCGCCACCGCCGCCACCGCCACCAGCAGAATCATCAATGTAGCTAATTACTGGAATTTCTTCTTCATACTCGTTATGGTATGAGCAGTTTTGGCAGTGGTGGGTTACTCTTTTCCTTCCTTTACTCCTAGTAGTTGCCGGAACTAATATTTTATAATTCCGTTTCAGCGTAAATTTTTGACATTGGGGACATTTTCGATCATTGATTGGCGAAACTATGATTGGCGAAACTATAACAAAGGCAATGTATGCGAAAAAGCACAGAAATATAAAGTTATTCCAATTCAAAACAAAGCCACCTTGTTGCCAATTGGGTTGAGGAATATTCAGAATTGCGCTAGGGAATGTCACCTGAACTTCTAGTTCTTGTTGCGGTGGAATAGGCTGATTTGCTACAAATTCAAATGTTTTCGGATTTAGTTGACGGCTTGTAGCTGGTATACCAAAATTTTGAAAATCTTGGACTTTACCTGATAAAGCTTCTGGTAATTGTACCCGAACTGTTGCTGCTTTAATTGGGGCTTTACGGTCAGCGAAAATGGCTTTCCAGTAAACTTGAGTATTATCACCATTAATATGCAGCCCACCAACTACACGATATTTAATGACAAAAGTATGACTTTCAGGTGCTTTTAATTGATGTTGCCAACGAATCCAGATTTGATTATTTTCAATTCCGGTTTCACTAGGAATAATTTGATTATTTTCTTGAACCGTTACATCCTTAATTTCATCAACTTTATCTAAAGGAATATAGCGAGATCGTTGATTAGGATAATCTGATTTAAACACATATTTTTGTGTTTCAGTGACTAACATATCGCCGTTATTTTGCACATCAATATTAACATTGATATAGTCCCAATAAAACTTTACTTCCTGTGCAAGAGCATGACTAAATGTAATTAAAAATGTCACCAGCACAGAAAGTAATGAAAAAGAGATTCTTTTGATCAATTGTTTATTCATAGTTTCGTTTTCTCTGTTTACCTTGTACCTTCTCTGGAGTTTAAGACAAAAAGTCTTGGTGAACCATAGTAATATTCACCGCTTTTTGTTCTGACAAAACAAGTGTCTCTAAAATTTATCTGATTGTCATCACTAAGTTACTTAAGTATTTACCTTAATAAAGTTAATATTGTTAATAATGTTAATGTTATTAACATTATTTCCCCTGAGAGCCTGAGAAGATTTTGAATAACACTTACGCATAAAACCTTTTAAACTCTCATTCCCTCCTAACCTCCGTGTCCTCTGTGGTTCGTTATTTAATTTTCATCATCAAAACAGACAACTTTGAGATTAAATAATAATCAACTACCATTGCCCCACATAAACCCCACAATGAACACAAAAACAATATTTACCTCCTGGATAACTTGCCCTAAACCCAACCTCCAAGCCAAATCACGCCTATTTTGCCTACCCTATGCTGGTGGTAACAGGAGGGTTTTTCATACTTGGACTGATTATTTACCGAAAACTATTGAATTATGTCCTATAGAAATTCCTGGTAGAGGAAGACAAATTAAATCACCTCCATACACAGAAGTTCAACCTTTAGACATGAGTAGGTTGGGTTGAATGAATACCTTCAATTACAATTTTTGTGGGTGTTTCTTCAAGAGATGAATTTTTCTCTAATTAGAAAATAGATTCTTGAATAAGTTGGACTACATAAGTTTCCACAGAAAGTCCTTGCTGTTGTGCTTCCTCTGTTAAATACTGTTCTAATTCTGGTGGTAAATTGAGGGTTAATGTCATAAATCTATTGTGAGTGACTCTATCTATTTTTAGCTTGGTAAAAATAAACTAACTCGTAAGTTTCAAAGCAGCAGCTAAAATATCATCATCAGATTCCATCTCATCTAAATTATCCAGCTTCATCTTTTCCATAATTTGACGATGAGTGATTTCATATTGAGCATTTACTAAAGTACGTGCTATTTGATAGGTGATTTTTTGCCAATCTTCAGATGAAGCTATTACCTCTATATGTTGCAATGCTGCATAAGCCTCTGCTGGTAGCTTTGGTAAAAATTTCAAAGCTAAATTAATATTTTGTGCTTGTGTTTGTTCCGCTATTTTAGACAAATCTATCATTACCCCATCGGTTTCTTTATCGGTGTAAGTCAATCTAGTTTCTTCAGACATATAAATTCCTTCAAAAACTAATGGGTGCTTTTATCTCAAAATGTAACACCATTATTTGCTGTGGAAGCAACCCAACAGATTCATAAGTTTGTCCATTACTATCACTAAATTCTACTTCAAAAGCAGCACCATCAGCTAATAATTCAACTATTGAACCAACTTGACCAGATAATAAATTATATTCAGATAAATTAACTGTGAGTGCTACTACATCTAATAATTCGGGCATACTTTTACTCATTCTTTATAACCGCCAATATTTGTAGGTTGGGTTGAGGTACGAAACCCAACATCACCCACCGACATATTATAATTACTCATTCTTTATAACCGCCAATATTTGTAGGTTGGGTTGAGGAACGAAACCCAACATCACCCACCAACATATTACAGGGGTTTCCGCTCTAGGTACATCTTAAGCCCCCTCCTCGCTTGCGGGGAGGGGGTTGGGGGTGGGGTTCTTGTACCTTATAACATCGGGAAGTGCTGTATAATTAATGTTGGGTTGCGCTTCACTTTATAATTAATGTTGGGTTTCCTTGCGTCAACCCAACCTACGGGGTAAAATCAAGGTTATAAAACACAACTTTATTCACAGGATATTTATAGTATGGAATATCGCCGCGCCAAAGTGGCAGGAGGAACATACCTTTTTACAGTGGTGACAGAGAAAAGACAAAAAATATTATGTTTACAAAAAAATGTTTCTTTATTAAGAGATGCTTTTGGTTATGTAATGCGGAAACATCCATTTATTATAGATGCTATTGTGATTTTACCTGATCATCTCCACTGTATTTGGACTTTACCAGAAAATGATCATGATTTTTCTACCCGTTGGCGTTTAATTAAAAGTTATTTTAGTCGTAAATGTGAAACTATTTCACCAGAAAATATATCTATATCTAGAAAAAAGAAAAAACAACGGGCTATATGGCAATATCGTTTTTGGGAACATTTAATTAGAGATGAAATTGATTTTCAAAATTACGTTGAATATATTCATTATAATCCCGTGAAACATGGTTTCGTAATAGCACCAAAAGATTGGGAATATTCCAGTTTTCACCGTGCTGTGCGTCAAGGTATGTATGACATGATGTGGGGTGCGGGTGAGGAAATTATTTTTGATGATGATATTGGCAACGAGTAGGTTGGGTTGAATGAAATGAAACCCAACATTGATGGTATAATGCCTATGGGTGATGTTGGGTTTCGTTCCTCAACCCAACCTACATTTGCCATTTGCGGACGCTTAGTAGTATAATGTGAACATGGGTTTTAATCCATAACTATATCTCTTTTGCAAAAATCACTTCGATTTCAGTATGAAAGTAGTATCTATTATTAACTATAAGGGTGGCGTTGGTAAAACCACTATCACCGCTAATCTAGGAACAGAATTAGCCTGTAGAGGTTATCGAGTATTATTAATTGATGCTGATCCTCAGTGCAGTTTAACCTTCTCTTTTTTAAAGTTGAATGAACTGGGTTGGCTTGATGAAAAAGAACTGACTTTAAAAACATTTTTTACGCCATTTGTCAAGGGCATCTCTAATTATAAATCATTGAGTGATTTGAGAGTTGATCCAAGTCCAATTAATGAAAAAATACAACAATATAGTGAACAAGGTTCATTACATTTAATTCCTTCTGACTTATCATTGATTGATATTGATATGAAACTTGCTGGCAGGTTAGCAGGAGGATATGGCAGACTTGAACAAGCAGAACAATATATAACAATTTTTAGTTCAATTTGCCAAGGATTAGAGACATTAACATCAAGCTATGACTTTGTTTTAATAGACTGTCCTCCCAATTTTAATATTGTAACTCAAACATCTATAGCAGCAAGTAATTATATTGTAATACCTGCAAGACCTGATCATCTTTCTACGTTAGGAATTTCGTATTTAACCCAAAGTATTCATGATTTTAAAGATGACTATAACTTTTATGCAAAACAAGCTAATACCTCATCCATTGATCCGAAGATTCTTAAGATACTATTTACAATGGTTAAGGTGAGTAAAGGTAAACAACCAATTAAAGATCATCAAAGGTATATAGACGATATCGAAAAAAATCACAAATTAAACAAATTTGATACTTTCATTAGAGAATATCAAAGTTTGTTTTCAACTGCTTCAGAAGATAGGATTCCAGTTATTTTAAATTCATCTGCACCTCCACATCTTATTCAAGAGATAAAGGAATTTGTAGATGAGTTTGAGTATTTATTAAGTGAATTTAGATAATTTTTCAAAATTACCATATAAGCAGTATGAATCAATATTCAGTTAACAACGATGATATAGATGATATACCTAAAGAAGTAATTGATATAGTTAGGAGACAATGGCTAAATTTTAATGATCAGCAAAAGAAAGATATTTTAGAAGGGAAAGCACAACTAAGGGTGAATTGTCATTATCCCAAGCATATTATTGTCGAAAAGTTAGAAAAGACATCTCGCAAAACCATTAATAAAAATCAGCAGTCTGAGAATTTAGACCATACTCAACTTGCAGAAAAATTAGATAAGTTAAATTCTATGGAGGAAGGAATAGAGTTTTTGAAATCTCATTTTTCTACAAAAAAATCTCTGGAGTCTTTTGCAAAATTCTTGAAAATATCAACACAAAAACAAACCTCACAAGAACTAAGAGAACGTATTGTTTCTGCAACAATAGGTTATAGGTCTCAAATAGAGTTTATACAGAAAAGAAGAAGACCAAAACTAGAGGATTAATTTTTACATGAAAATGAAAAATTTACTCAAGTAGTTAAATTTTATATTTTTATTGATCTGGAATGGTATTTTCTTCTTCATATTGAGCTATTGCTTGTTCAATTATTTCATTACTCACATCTGTCAGATCAGATTTAAAATAAATTGTAGTGAGTATAATTCCTTGAGCATTTTTTAGATAATAAATCACCCTATATCCTCCACTTTTTCCTTTTTGAATGTTACTATTTTTAATACGAACTTTGAAAACTTGATATTTAATTCCCGCAATTCTATCTCCAGGAATTTCACCTGCTTGTAGTTGATCAATTAAAGGTTGAATATCACTACGAATGGAACGATAGCGTTTAGCTAGTTCTCGCAAATCTCTTTGAAAACGAGGAGTAATAGCAATTTCAATTGATAGTGGTTCATTATTCTGCATCTATTCCTTCCCACATTTGTGAAAGAGGTATAGTTTGTCCACTTAATGCTTCTTTTATTCCCTGATGAATACCTTCAATGACAATTTCTGTGGGTGTTTCTTCAAATGAATTTTTCTCTAATTGGAAAATAGATTTTTGAATAAGTTGCACTGCATAAGTTTCCACAGAAAGTCCTTGTTGTTGTGCTTGCTGTATTAAATATTGTTCTAATTCTGGTGGTAAGCTGAGGGTTAGTGTCATAAGTCTATTGTGGGTGACTTTATATATTGTAAACCTGCAAAAACAAAAAATTAACCCCAAAATACCCATAACTGCTGTTGGGTTTTGTTCTTCAACCCAACCGACGACTTATAATTGATCGGATAACCTGCACACCTACATTAATGAACCACGAAGGAACGAAGAGAACGAAGAAAAGAGGGTTTGAGAGATATTTTGCGTAAGTCCTGTTATTATTCAGTTTATTTGAATATTTTGCCATAAATCAGCATTAACAAACCTTGACAAATGACCAACATTAGTTGTGGCTATCACAACATCTGCAATATTTAAAGTTACAGATTGAGCAACTAAAATTATATCTCCATCTATTGTTTTATCACCTGCTGTTGGTTGTCCTTGTTGTCGAGCTTGCGCCCAAAATAAAGCAGCTTGACGCATTGCATTTGTTGTAATTGGTAGATATTCTACCAGTTGAGTTAATTCATCTAAACGAGCAATACCTTTAAATTTATTTGCTCTTAATAATTCTCGTCGCACTTCATAATCAGCAATTTCAGGAATGATAACTCTACTACCTGAAAAAATTAGCATTTGTAGCCATTTAGCGCAAGCAAGGCTTTCATCTGATAATTTGGGATTGGTGATTAAGCCTATAGGTCCAGCATCTAATAAAATAATTTTATTCACCAACTGATACCTTTTAATTCTTGCGGAAATAATTGACGATTGGATAAACGATTTTCATCTAAAGCATTAATTAAATATTCCCCTGTTTCTTGCTGTTCTTGTTCATCACTTTCATCTATCCAAGACTGAAGCACATTAACTATTTTCAATTGTTTTTCTTTTTGTAGCAATTGCACTGCATAAGTTTCCACAGAAAGACCTTGTTGTTGTGCTTCCTGTATTAAATATTGTTCTAATTCTGGTGGTAAGCTGAGGGTTAGTGTCATAAGTCTATTGTGGGTAACTTTATATATTGTATATGTTGTAAACCTGCAAAAACAAAAAATTAACCCCAAAATACCAATAAGCGTTGTTGGGTTTTCTCAACCCAACCGACGACTTATAATTGATTGGATAACCTGCACACCTACATTTAGGCATGAACCTGTGACCGAAACTGGAAAATACAAAGATACCGTCAACTTACCCAAGACTAACTTCGATATGCGGGCAAACGCCATTAAGCGCGAACCCGAAATCCAAAAATTCTGGGCTGAAAACAACATTTATTCTCAACTGGCTGAAAACAACCCCGGCGAATTATTTATACTGCACGATGGTCCTCCCTATGCTAACGGTCAATTGCATATTGGTCATGCTTTAAATAAGATTCTCAAAGATATTATTAACCGCTACCATTTGCTACAAGGTCGTAAAATTCGCTACGTTCCAGGATGGGATTGTCACGGATTGCCCATTGAGTTGAAAGTTCTGCAAAATATGAAACAGGCAGAACGGCAAAATCTCACTCCTTTGCAATTGCGTCAAAAAGCGAAACAGTTCGCACTAAAAACCGTAGATGAGCAACGAGAAAGTTTTAAACGCTATGGGATTTGGGGTGATTGGGAAAATCCTTATTTAACTCTACAGCCAGAATACGAGGCCGCGCAAATTGGCGTTTTTGGGGAAATGTTCCTCAAAGGTTATATTTATCGCGGTCTCAAGCCTGTACACTGGAGTCCTAGTTCTAAAACTGCTTTAGCAGAAGCTGAGTTAGAATATCCTGAAGGTCACGTTTCTCGCAGCATTTACGCCGCGTTTCCGGTGGTGAAGGTTACAGAACACTTAAAATCAGTTTTAGAGCCGTTCCTGCCTGATTTGGGCGTGGCTGTGTGGACTACTACCCCCTGGACTATCCCCGGTAATTTGGCTGTGGCTGTAAATGGTGCGTTGGAGTATGCGGTTGTGGAGGTACAACCCCACCCCCTAACCCCCTCCCCGCAAGCGAGGAGGGGGGATGAAGATGTTACTTCCCCCCCTCTGCAAGCGGAGAGGGGGACTGAGGGGGTGAGGTTTCGATATCTCATCGTTGCGGCTGAGTTGGTAGCAGGTTTAGCTGCTAGGTTGGATTGTGAGTTAAGGGTAAAAGTCAAATTTTCTGGTCAGGATTTGGAAGGTACTATTTATCGTCATCCTCTTTTTGACCGTGAAAGTCCGGTGGTTGTTGGTGGTGATTATATCACTATTGAGTCGGGGACAGGGTTAGTTCATACTGCTCCTGGTCATGGTCAAGAAGATTATATCGTTGGTCAGCGTTACGGTTTGCCGATTCTTGCTCCTGTTGATGATAGTGGTAATTTTACGGACGATACTGGTAAGTTTTCTGGCTTGAATGTTTTGGGCGATGGGAATCAAGCGATTATTGATGCTTTGCATGAGGTTGGTTCTCTGTTGAAGGAGGAAGCATATCCTCACAAGTATCCCTATGACTGGAGAACGAAGAAACCGACGATTTTCCGCGCTACTGAACAATGGTTTGCTTCTGTGTCAGGATTTAGGGATGAGGCTTTAACGGCTATTTCTTCTGCGCGGTGGATTCCGGCACAAGGTGAAAACCGCATTACGCCTATGGTAGCAGAAAGATCGGATTGGTGTATTTCTCGTCAACGTTCTTGGGGTGTGCCGATTCCGGTGTTTTATGATGAAGCAACTGGGGAAATTTTGCTGAATGCGGACACGATTAATCATGTTCAAGCTATCATCGCTCAAAGAGGTTCTGATGCTTGGTGGGAGTTGTCTGTAGAGGAGTTATTACCGGAACAATACCGCAATAACGGCAAGACTTACCGCCGGGGTACAGATACAATGGATGTCTGGTTTGATTCTGGTTCTTCTTGGGCGGCGGTGGCGAAGCAAAGACGGGAGTTGTGTTATCCTGTGGATATGTATTTGGAAGGTTCTGACCAACATCGCGGTTGGTTTCAATCTTCTTTGTTGACTAGTGTAGCGGTTAATGGTATTGCACCCTATAAAACTGTTTTAACTCATGGTTTCGTCTTGGATGAACATGGACGGAAAATGAGTAAGTCTGTGGGAAATGTGGTAGACCCTCAATTAATGATTTTGGGTGGAAAAGACCAGAAAAAAGAACCCGCTTATGGCGCTGATGTTTTGCGGTTGTGGGTTTCTTCGGTAGATTATTCTGGTGATGTCCGTTTGGGTGGTAATATCATCAAGCAATTAGCTGATGTAAGAAATAAAATCCGCAATACGGCACGGTTTTTATTGGGTAGTTTGCATGATTTTGATCCTCAGAAGGATGCTGTAGCGTTTGATGATTTACCAGATTTGGATAAATATATGCTGCATCGCATTCGTGAGGTGTTTAATGAGGTGACGGAAGCTTTTGATAGTTTCCAATTTTTCCGCTTTTTTCAAACTGTACAGAATTTCTGTGTTGTAGATTTGTCAAATTTCTATTTAGACATTGCGAAAGATAGATTATATATCAGTTCTGCTGATGCTTTCCGTCGTCGTAGTTGTCAAACAGTTCTGCAAATTGCTTTGGAAAATTTAGCGAAAGCGATCGCTCCCGTTTTGTGTCATACTGCGGAGGATATCTGGCAATTTATCCCCTATAAAACGACTCATAAATCAGTTTTTCAAGCTGGTTGGATTAAGGTGAATGATGAATGGGATAATCCCGAATTAGCGGAATTTTGGAAAACATTGCGACGCATTCGCAGTGATGTTAATAAGGTATTGGAACAAGCGCGGGTAGAAAAGTTAATTGGTTCTTCTTTAGAAGCTATTGCTTTGATTTATTTCAGTGATGAAAAATTACGCGCTGCTATTGAACCTTTGAATGTTAGCGGTAATGGAATTGATGAATTACGATATTTATTCCTCACTTCTGAAGTGCAATTATTAGATACACCTGACACATTAAAAGGATTAAAAACTTTGCGAGTTCAAGGTGAGGATAATTGGGATATTGGGGTAGTCAATGCCGCAGAACAAGAGCATAATGGTAAATTATATCAGAAATGCGATCGCTGTTGGAATTATTCGCCCCATGTTGGTGAATCGGCAGAACATCCTTTACTCTGTGAACGGTGTATTCCTGCTTTAGCTGGAGAGTTTTAGAAAAATAATATCCCCGACTTCTACTATCAATTTGTATTTTATTGATAATCTAAAAAAGAAGTCAGGGATCTCTAGAAAAAAATGAAATCATTGATCATCGAAGAGGATGTTTTAAAATTCCCAAAGTATAATCAAGAAGAATCGCCATCATACATAATACAAATTAAAAACAATGGGAATATTTGGATTTGGAAAGAAATCAGCTATGCCAACATCTGAGCAAGCGTTACCTGGACGGGACGAAGTAATGCGAGTACCAGCACTTCATTATGTGAACAAAAATCCCCTCAAAGCACCTTTTCCCCAAGGCTTAGAAACTGCTATGTTTGGTTTAGGCTGTTTTTGGGGTGCAGAACGCAAATTTTGGCAATTATCAGGAGTTTACACTACAGCGGTAGGTTATGCTGCTGGTTACACACCCAACCCCACTTACCAAGAAGTATGTAGCGGTATGACCGGTCATAATGAAGTGGTGTTAGTTGTATTTGACCCGAAAATAATTACTTATTCCCAACTCCTGAAAGTCTTTTGGGAAAGCCACAACCCCACCCAAGGAATGCGTCAAGGTAATGACACTGGTACTCAATACCGTTCGGGAATTTACGTCTATTCCGAAAATCAAAAACAACTAGCGGAAACATCACGAAATGTTTATCAATTAGCTCTCAAGGATGCTGGTTATGGTACAATTACCACAGAGATATTAGATGCACCTGAATTTTACTATGCTGAAGAATACCATCAGCAATATTTAGCCAAAAATCCCGGTGGTTATTGTGGTTTAGGTGGTACTAACGTCACTTGTCCCGTAGGTATTGCGGAAGCGCAGGTAAGTTAGAACTCTCTGTTAAGACTAAAAGCATTATATCGTAGGTTGGGTTGACTCAAGGAAACCCAACAAAATTCTTGGTAATATTATATTGGGTTTTGCTCTTGCTCAACCCAACCTACATTTCCTTTTTTATTTTTTAATTTTTTTAAATACTATGTCCCTATTTAAAAGCTCACTAATCGGTTTAAAAGCTGACTCGTTCCGTCATCCTCTAGACTTGGAAGCTACTAAAACGCTCAAGCAAATCCCTGGTTTAGATATGATGGTGAGAAATTGGCTCGGTCCAATGGCCGAACAGGTTTTTTATGTAGAGAATATCGCTTCTAGTATTTTAGTAGGAGAAAAACAACTCCCAGAATTACACAAATTATTATTAGAAGCTTGTCAAATTCTTGACATTGAGCCGCCTCAATTATATGTGCGTCAACATCCAGCCCCTAACGCTTATACCTTTGCTATGCGGGGTAAACAGCCCTTTGTGGTTATCCACACATCCTTAATTGAGATATTGACACCAGCAGAAATACAGGCGGTAATTGCCCATGAATTAGGTCATCTAAAATGCGATCACAGCGTGTATTTAACGCCAGTGAATTTACTGATTTTAGCTGCCGCAGTTGTGCCAAATATTGGTGCTGTATTGGCACAAGCTATGCAGTCACAATTATTAGAATGGGTACGCTGTGCTGAGTTTACCTGTGATCGTGCCGCTTTGTTAGCCACCCAAGACCCTAAAATAGTCATGTCAGTATTAATGAAGTTAGCCGGTGGTTCTCCCAGTTTAGCACCCCAATTGAATTTAGATGCCTTTATTGACCAAGCTCGTGCCTATGATGACATTAGTAAAACGGAATTGGGGGAAATGGTGAAATCTGCTCGCACAGCCCAATTAAGCCACCCTGTCCCCGTATTGCGGGCGCGAGAAATTGATCGGTGGGCAAGTAGTCAAGAATACCAAAAAATATTGGAAAATCACAGTATTAATCATCAAGACGAAACTGCATCCCCAGGAGGTTGGCGTAATTGGTAGATTATATCTTAGGTTTTGAAACTGATCTTGCTAGATAAATTACCTTTACGCAACATGAATCTATCACCGATTAATTTATTCGCATACGAACAAATGGCAAAAGAGCATCTTTCACAGATGGCTTTTGACTATTATAGTAGTGGTGCATGGGATGAAATTACGCTGCAAGATAATCGTGCTGCGTTTGCAAGAGTTAAACTTTATCCAAGAATGCTAGTTGATGTTAGTGAAGTTAACTTAACTACCAAGATTTTAGGGGCATATTTGCGATTACCTCTGTTAATTGCGCCCATGGCCTTTCAAGGTCTGGCGCATCCAGAAGGTGAAATTGCTACAGCCTTAGCTGCGGAAATTGCAGGTGTCGGTATGGTGTTGAGTACATTAGCTAATAAGAGTTTAGAAGAAGTAGCTACTGTTGCTAATGGTTTACAATGGTTTCAACTTTATATCCACAAAGATCAGGGTTTAACTAGGGCTTTGGTGGAAAGAGCCTATAGAGCGGGCTACAAAGCGATTTGTCTGACTGTAGATGCTCCCGTGTTGGGAAAACGAGAACGAGACCAACTTAATCAGTTTACCCTACCTGCTGGTTTACAGCTTGGTAATTTCACCAATATCTCCGGTTTAGAGATTCCCCAAGAACAAGGAGAATCTGGTTTATTGACTTATTTTAGCCAGCAAATTAACCCCGCAGTCACTTGGAAAGACTTGCAATGGTTACAATCTATTAGCCCCTTACCTGTGGTCGTTAAAGGAATTTTACGATCTGATGATGCGGTTCGGGCTGTGGAACATGGCGCTCAAGCAATTGTTGTTTCTAATCATGGCGGTAGACAATTAGACGGGGCGATCGCTTCTTTGGATGCTCTAGCCCCAATTGTAGCAGCAGTAAACGGACGGGCAGAGGTTTTGTTAGATGGTGGGATTCGTCGAGGCACAGACATAATTAAAGCCTTAGCACTGGGGGCAAAGGCTGTACTCATTGGCCGGCCTGTGTTATGGGGATTAGCGGTGGCTGGAAAAACTGGTGTATCTCATATCATCTCCCTACTAGAGGATGAGTTAAAGGTAGCAATGGCACTCAGTGGATGTCCCAGATTGGAGGATATTGATTCATCAATTGCTGACTAAAAAATTTCTCAAAAAAAATCTCAATACCTATTGCCAAAATCAAAAAATAGGCTATAATGAGAAAGTTACACCCAAGGGCGGGTGGCGGAATTGGTAGACGCACCGCACTCAAAATGCGGCGACCGTGAGGTCATAGGAGTTCGATTCTCCTCCTGCCCATCTTTGGCAACTGACTAAGTGTTTGACAAATTTAGGTAATTAGTCCCACAGCTAGACAAAGCTATGGGAAGCGGTGGCTATTTACCTCTGTAAACTACGAGGATCAAGTGCATCACGCAAACCATCACCTAATACATTGAATGACAAAACTGTAATAATAATCAAAATTGCCGGTGGTAAAATTAACCAAGGTTGTAACACTAAAATAGAAGCATTACTAGCTAAAGAAAGCATATTTCCCCAAGAAGGATCTGGTTGTTGAATCCCTAAACCAATCAAACTCAAAACTGCTTCCGCACCAATAAAACTAGGAATTGTCAAAGTAGCAGAAATAATGATATAAGTTGCCGTTTGTGGCAGAACATGACGGACAATAATATAAATTGGATTACCACCCATTACCCTTGCTGCTTGCACAAATTCGAGTTCTTTAATTGATAATACCTGTCCGCGAATTATTCTGGCTAAACCTGCCCAACTAATTACAGAAGTGATCACAATAATTAATAAAAATCGCTGAGTGCTGGTTAATTTTGGGCTCAAAATACTTGATAATGCTACTAATAAATAAATACTCGGAAAGGTCATCAAGACTTCTGCTAAACGCATGATGATACTATCAATTATTCCGCCAAAATAGCCGGAAATACCACCAGTAAGCAATGCCAATGGATAGGTAATGATAATCCCGAAAATACCAATAAACATACTAATTCGACCACCATGTAACAAGCGACTAAATTGGTCGCGTCCTTGTTCGTCTGTTCCCAAAATATTAAATTTTGCGTCACCAATAACCCCAAATAAATGCCAATTTAAGGAAATACCAGGAATAATTGTGACTTCTTGCCATTTTGGAGGTAGGGAAATACTCAAATTGAATAATTGATATTTTGGTCCAGTAACAAATAACCGTAATGGTGAAGGCTTTGTCTGATCTATAATTATTTTTCTTTCCCCAGTTTCTAAGTTAGTATCGCCTTGTGTTGTAGGATATACGTGGGGTCCAATAAACTGCCCTGATTGAGATACCCAATGAATCTGAGTCGGTGGAAGTAGTGAACCGTTCGGTTGTGAATCATAAGGGTTATAAGGAGCGATAAAATCAGCACCAATTACGGCTAAATAGAAGCAGAAGAGGACAATTGCCCCAGATCGTGCTAAAGGATTTTTGTTAAGTCGTTGCCACCAATTCATAGTTTTTGATGTAGAATTTGATGTTGATTATTTATTGATAAAAGTATATATCAATGAATTAGATAAAAACCACAAACCTAGTTGATTTTATGAATAAATTACATCACCATCGCGCCCAATTTCCCGCTTTAAGTAATAAAATTTATTTTAATTACGGGGGACAGGGTCCAATGCCTCAAGGGGCTATGGATGCTATTACCCAATCTCAGGCACATATTCAACATCTCGGTCCTTTTGGTAATGCGGCCTATGGTTGGATATCACCGCAAATACAAGCCAGTCGAGAAGCGATCGCATCCACATTAAATATACCATCTAACACAATTACCCTCACTGGTAATGTTACCATAGGTTGTAATATTGCTATGTGGGGTATTGATTGGCAACCGGGTGATCATCTACTGCTCTCCGACTGTGAACACCCTGGAGTCATTGCTACTGCTCAAGAAATTGCCCGTAGATTTGCGGTAGAAGTTACTACCTGTCCCTTAATGGCTACTTTAAATGAGGGAAATCCTATCAATATTATTGCTGAAGATCTCCGTCCTCGTACCCGCTTAGTAGTTTTAAGTCATGTTTTATGGAATACTGGTCAAGTTTTACCTATTGACAAAATTGTAGAACTATGCAGAAGTAATAATTCTCTGCTGTTGATAGACGCGGCTCAGTCGGTGGGTGTTCTCCCTGTAGATTTAACCGCATTGGATGTAGATTTTTATGCCTTTACTGGTCACAAATGGTTATGTGGTCCTGCTGGTGTAGGTGGTTTATATGTCCGTCCCGAAACCAGGGAAAATTTGCATCCTACATTTATTGGTTTAAACGGAGTCACTACTAATAGTCAAGCTCAACCAACTGGTTGGCAACCAGATGGGCGAAGATATGAAGTTTCTACTTCATCAACACCATTATATATAGGTTTAAAAGCAGCAATTACAGTTCATGAACAGTGGGGAACAGCAGAGGAAAGATATCAGCAAATTTGCCAAAATAGTCAATATCTTTGGCAAAAATTAAACTCTTTATCTAATATCAAATGTTTAAAAAATTCTCCTCCAGAAAGCGGATTAGTCTCTTTTCAATTAACTAATCAACCTAGTATTAAATTAGTGCAATATCTAGAATCACAAAATATTTTAACCAGAACAATTGCTCATCCTAACTGTATTCGTGTTAGCGTTCATTACTTAACATTGGAATCAGAAATTGATGAATTAATCACAGCAGTATCAAATTTTAGAGAAATGGGCGACTAGAAATCGCGGCTAAACAGACAAAACCCACCTTCGTGGGTTAAATTGTATTAGTCCACTGTCGTGGACTTTGCTTGTGTAGTAGCGATTTGCAATCGCCTAATACTCTTTTTAACCTTGTTTTAAATCATGAAAAGACCAACTATATATATAGCCATTACCAATCACGGTTTTGGTCATGCTACCCGCACAGCTTCCATAGCCAATACCATTCAAAAATTATGCCCCGAAGCGTTATTAATTCTAGTTACTACTGCACCTCGCTGGTTACTAGAATCCTATATAGAAGGTGATTTTATTTTACGTCAACGGGCGTTTGATTTAGGTGTTATTCAAATTGATAGTTTGATCATGGATAAACCAGCCACTTTAGAAAAGTTGCGAGAAATCAAAAAAAATCACAAAGCTTTAATTGCTTCAGAAGTTAATTTTATTCGTCAAAATCGTGTTAATCTGATTTTGGCAGATATTCCCTTTCTTGCGGCTGGATTTGCTGAAGCTGCGAATATTCCTTGCTGGATGATCAGTAATTTTGGTTGGGATTTAATTTATCGAGATTGGGGAGGAGAATTTACAGAAATTGCTGATTGGATTAGTGATTGGTATGGAAGATCTAACCGTTTATTTCGTCTTCCTTTTCATGAACCAATGTCGGCTTTTCCCAATATCACTGATGTAGGTTTAACCGGTGGTTATCCTCGTTTTGCTACTGATGAATTACGCAGCAATTGGGGAATAACCACACCTCCAGAAAAAACCATTTTACTAACATTTGGGGGTTATAGTTTGCAAGAAATTCCCTATGCTAATATTAGCAAATTTCCCGATTGGCAATTTATTACTTTTGATTTTTTAGCCCCAGATTTACCCAACTTAATTAAAGTTACAAATCGTCAATATCGTCCTGTAGATTTTATGCCAATTTGCGGGAGAATTATCTCTAAACCTGGTTATGGGACATTTTCAGAAGCGACACTTTTAGATGTACCAGTAGTAACTATCCCCCGTGATGATTTTGCAGAGGCAGCTTTTATGTTAGCAGGAATTGCCAATTATAATCATCATCAAATTATTACTGTACGGGAATTTTTTCAAGGAGATTGGGATTTTCTTTATCAGTTACCCCAACCACCAAAGCAAACACAAGTAATAAATAAAGACGGGAATGAAATAATTGCCAAAGCTGTGATAGATTATTTGTAAGTATTCAGATACCCGACTTCTACTATTGATTCAATATTTCTTGATATCTTTAAAAAAGAAGTTGGGGATCTTACACCATTAGGATTATGACACACTACCAAAAATTATTAAGAGTCTCCACCAATGGCAAATCATTTCACAATATTACTGCTAAAATTGAAGCAATTGTGGCCGAATCTGGGGTAGAAACTGGGCTTTGTAGTTTATTTTTACGTCACACATCAGCTAGTTTAGTAATTCAAGAAAATGCTGATCCTGATGTATTAGTTGATTTAGCTAATTTCATGGCGAAGATAGTACCAGAAGGAAACTATTATATTCATGATGCAGAAGGACCCGATGATATGCCAGGACATATTCGCACAGTTTTAACCCATACTTCTGAACAAATTCCCATTAATCGTGGTCATTTAGTATTAGGAACATGGCAAGGAATCTATGTTTGGGAACATCGTCAACAGAATAATGTGAGAGAATTAGTAGTTCATATTTCTGGATAAATTTGGATAGATTTGAATAGATTTAGATCCCCGACTTCTTCAAGAAGTCGGTTAAAACTGACTTTAATTATTAGGTTTATTCTGGTTTATTCTGGTTTATTCAATGAAAATACGGCCAAAACGATAACCTTTCCCATAAACAGTATGAATAAGTTGAGTTTTATCCCCTATTTCTACCTTACGACGCAACAGACGAATTAAAGCCGCAATTACATTACTATTAGGTTGTTCCTCATTTTGCCATAAATGCTGTAAAATTTGGGCATGAGTTAATAATTGTCCGGTGTTTTCCATAAAATACTGTAATAATTGACTTTCTTTTTGAGAGAGTTCAATCATTCTTCCGTGACGATAAGCTATTTGATTTTGGATATCAAGTTCTAAATCTCCTACAATTAATTTTCCCGTTATATTACTATGAGATTCTGTACCAGCACGACGCAATAAAGCCCGAACTCTTGCTAGTAATTCCCGCAATTCAAAAGGTTTTACCAAATAATCATCAGCACCCGCGTCTAAACCTTGAACTCTATCGTCAAGAGTATCTTTGGCCGTCAGAAATAACACAGGAGTTGTTTTACCTTGAGAACGTAATTCCTGGCAAATCTCCAACCCAGTTTTTCCTGGTAACATCCAATCTAAAATCAGTAGATCATAACTGCCTATTTTTGTCAAATTGCTGCCACTGATGCCATCATAAGTAGTATCAACACTGTAACCTTCACGGGTTAAAAGACGACTTAAAGGGTCAGTTAGTTCAATTTCATCATCAACTAATAAAATTTTCATTTTGTTGGTAATGGACAATATAGATATATTCTCAATATAGTGAATTATAAACACATTAAGGACATCAAAAAAAGAATGTTAACTGTTGCCATACCAAAAGGTGAATTACTTAAACCTACTCTTAAGCTATTACAATCTGTGGGATTAGATTTTAGTGCTTTCTTAGAATCAGGAAACCGTCAATTGCAAATTCCTGATACTAGTGGACAAGCCAAAGGGCTGTTAGTCCGAGCGCAAGATGTGCCTGTTTATGTAGAATATGGTCAAGCACAGTTGGGAGTTGTGGGTTACGATGTTATTAGAGAAAAACAGCCTCAAGTAGCGCAATTAGTAGATTTAAAGTTTGGATATTGTCGAATGTCTGTGGCTGTAAAAGCGAACAGTTCCTACAAATCTCCTTTGGATTTACCCGCACATGGTCGGGTTGCTTCTAAATATGTAAATTGTGCGCGAGAATATTTCCAAGGTTTAGATTTACCCATAGAAATTGTCCCTTTGTATGGTTCTGTGGAATTGGGTCCAATTACGGGAATGTCGGAAGCAATTGTTGATTTAGTTTCCACGGGCAAGACTTTAAAGGAAAATGGTTTAATTGAAATTGCCACTTTGTATGAAAGTACAGCGCGGTTAATTGTTCACCCTTTAAGCTACCGTTTGAATACAGGTAATTTACATCAATTAATTGCACAAATGCGGTTAGAAATACTCAACCCAGTTTAATTTATTAAGTAGGTTGGCGTGAAAAATTGTCGTTATGACAAGGGAACAGGGAACAGGGAACAGGGAACAGGGAACAGGGAACAGGGAACAGGTTTTGGGCGACTTTACTTTTCGTTACTTATGTCGGTTTTTTTCCGTTCACCTACTTAGTATAGGCAATTAGTAGGTTGGGTTGAAGAATGAAAACCAACATTTTCGAGATTTTTTTGGATTTCCCAAAGCCTCAACCCAACCTACAAAATTACTCACCTTTTTCTATTTTGCTGACCGAACTAATTTGATCTAAAATTGTCAAAACTTCTTGTTCAAATGCAACTTGAGCGCGGTTAGTTTTACCTCCAATATATAAAGTTTCACCTGTTTGTAAAGCCCAAATTTGGGAATGGGAAAAATAACTCATGACTACACCCAACATTAATAAAGCAAAACCAGTATAAACAATGGGAATACCCGGATCAAATTTAATTTGTAAACCCGTACTACCAATGACATCAATAATTTTTAAATTAACTCCATTTACAGGGATAGACATTCCTGCACGCACAGTATTAATTAATTTACCTTGAGCATCATAAATTAATACCATTCCTTGTAAATCTTTAGCTAATAGAGAAACACCTTCGCTTAAATCAGGCTTTGTTGGTATCCAAGTTCCCCAAATTCTACCTTTACCTTTGGTGTCTAATTGTGCCATTGGTAATTGGAAAATTGGACTTTTATTTAATCTTACCTGAACGCTGGAAATTCCCCAATCTGTTTGATAGAAAACTACACCATGATAACGCAGAGGTTTGTTAACATAAATCTTCTCATGATTAACTTCTTCACCCTGATTATTCAGCACAGACATATCTGAATAAAATTGGTCAATTCCTCCCGTTGGTGTGTAATCAATCCAAAAGCGATTAACGCGCACAGACCAATCTTTTAACACATCTTGAGAAGACCAAGCACCAGCATCAACAATATTTTTTACTTGGAATGTATCCCCACTAGAAATCATTTCTTGAGCCATAAATCCCGTCATTGATCCACAAATTCCGCCTAATAAAATGGCGACAATACCAATGTGAACAATGATCGGACCAATGCGACCAATTATACCTTTACGAGCATAAAGAATATCATCTTTCTCTTGAAAAATCCGATAACTTTTTTGCTGCAAAATTGGCGTAATTGACTGTAGGGAAACACCCGCTAATTCAGCACTCAAAGCTAATTTTTGAAACTGGCGAGGTTCTGCGTAATATTTCCATTTCTGAGCAGCTTTCAGGGCTGGTAATTGACGAGTAAAGGTACAAGCTGTTAAACTCGTTCCAAATAGAACTAATAAACTCAAAAACCACCAAGTTCGATATACATGATCTAACCCGACTACTTGAATAACTTTCCAAGTGAGAAACCCAAATAAAGCGGGATGTTCTGGATAGTTAGATTGGTAAAATGCAGGTAATTGTCCTTGTTCAATGACAGTACCACTAACACTAAATAAGGCAATTACTAATAAGAGGATAATTGCCAAACGTAAATCAGTTAATATGGGTAAAATTTTTCGCCGCATAAATTTCCCAGGTATTAACCACCAAATTAATTCTGTGGATGTTGTTTGATCTAAAGTCATTATTTAGAAACTACTAATAGGGATACGAGAAACTAAGGAAAAAACACCAAAACCTACTAATAATGCCCCGCTAACAGGATTTATCCAGCCAGACCAACGGCGCAATTCTAATAGTTTTTTAATACTAGCAGTAAACGTACCTGCTAAAATTAATGGAGCTACATATCCGGCTGTATAAGCAAGTAGCAAAACAGCACCTAAAACTAAATCTTGGCTATTAGCAACCCAACCTAATAAACTCGCTAAAACTGGTGTGCTGCAAGGAGAAGCAACCAACCCAAATGTTAAGCCAATAGAGTAGGAACGCACTCCGGGAGGCAAATCCTCAGAAATCCAAGTTGTGTCATTTAAAGAAGGAAATTGTATGGGTAATGCTTCTAATAAGTTTAATCCCATAATAATAGCAATAATGCTCACAATAATTGGTAAACCAATTCCTATTTGACCGTAGACTTTACCCACTAAACCTGCTATAATTCCCATTCCTGCCAGTGTAGTTGCTAATCCTAACGCAAACCAAGTTGATTGAACTGCTGCTTGTAAGCGGGTTTTAGCTTCATAACCACCAATATAGCCAATAGTAATGGGCAACATAGACAGCATACAGGGTGTGAGACTGGTAAGCAAGCCAGCGGCGAAAATAATGCCAATACTCACAATACTTAAGTGGGCAAGTTGGTTAGCAACAAGGGTGTTAGCAAATTGTTCCAGTTCGTAAATTCGGGTTTCTAGAATTTCTAACATGAATATGTTTAAGTAGAAAATGCTTACTCTGCTCAGATTTTAACGTATTTCGGGTTGTAGAGTTCGCTGTATGGAGGGGCAGTTTTGGGGTTAATGGTCTTATTCTCAGGTGAAAGTCAGAAAGAAGTCAGAAAGAAGTCAGAAAGAAGTCAGAAAGAAGTCAGAAAGAAGTCAGGTGTTCTCAGGTGAAAGGGGTGAAAGGGGTGAAAGTCAGAAAGAAGTCAGGTGTTCTCAGGTTTGAAGTCAGGTAACGGTGGGGTTTAATGGATAAGTAAGTAGGTGAACGGAAAAAACCAAGATAAGTAACGAAAAGTAAAGTTGCCCAAAACCTCTTCCCAGTTAAGAGTCAAGAGTTCCCTTGTCATAACGACGATTTTTAACGCCAACCTACTTAAGCAGTTATGTAAAATTAATTAATTTTCCATGTTAAAAATTTTGTATACTTTACTACCCATCTTTCACACCCTTAACTTAACTGTCACACAACGAAAATTGGTCCTGTTGTATGTATTACGTATTATTTCGCCATCTGATCTGAAACTGAATTATAGTCTAGAATGTGAACATATCAGCAACATCCTAGAAGATAATACATTAGACATCTCCGGTAAAAATTGTAGATCCGAAAATCCCTACATGATGAACGCCTCTACAAAGGTTTCAACTCACGCATATTTATTTAATTTTCACCAGATGTCTATTTAGATAAATTCGGTTCTGAATTAAATAATATTAGCTATTTAAGGAATTTCAGAAGATGCTGGAAATTAAACGCAATCAAGAAAATAGCCAAGCTATCCCAGAAGCTTTAGTATTACCCTTTAATTCCGTGGGAATTGCAGATATTCCCTTGGTAGGTGGTAAAAACGCCTCTTTAGGGGAAATGATTCAACAATTAAATTCCAAAGGGGTGAAAGTTCCTAATGGTTTTGCGACTACTGCTGGTGCTTATAGATATTTTATTACTGGGGCTGGTTTAGAGGTAAAATTAAGGAAGATTTTTGCAGATTTAGATGTCGAAGATATGGATAATCTGCGGGAATGTGGGAAAAAAGCCAGATCATTGATGTTAGAAACTCCATTTCCGCTAGAATTACAAGAAGCGATCGCTAATTCCTATCAAAGTTTATGTGCAGAATATGGTATTAATACTGATGTAGCTGTGCGTTCTAGTGCCACAGCCGAAGACTTACCAGATGCGAGTTTTGCGGGACAACAAGAAACTTACCTAAATGTTCATGGACTGCAAGGAGTATTAGAATCTTGTCATAAATGTTTTGCTTCTATTTTTACAGATAGGGCGATTTCCTACCGACAAATTAAAGGTTTTGATCATTTTGAAGTGGCTTTATCTGTCGGTGTCCAAAAAATGGTACGTTCTGATTTAGCATCTTCTGGAGTAATGTTCTCTATTGATACGGAAACAGGTTTCCAAGATGCAGCTTTAATTACCGCTGCTTATGGTTTGGGTGAAACTATTGTTCAAGGCGCTGTTAATCCCGATGAATATTTAGTATTTAAACCCACTTTAAAACAAGGATATAAGCCCATCCTCCAAAAGCGTTTGGGAACAAAAGAAATTAAAATGATTTATGACATAGGTGGGTCAAAATTAACTAAAAATGTTCGTGTTCCTGAAATTGAACGGCATCAATTTGCCCTCAATGATCAAGAAATATTACAATTAGCTGACTGGGCTTGTATCATTGAAGATCATTATTCCCAAATTCGGGGAATAACCACACCAATGGATATTGAATGGGCAAAAGATGGGGTAACTGGTGAATTATTTATCGTCCAAGCTAGACCAGAAACAGTTCAATCTCAAAAATCAAAAACCGTTCTCAAAACTTATCAACTCCAAGAAAAAAGTCAAGTTTTATTAACAGGTCGTAGCGTGGGCGAAATGATCGGTCAAGGTAAAGCTAGAATCATACTTGATGTCCATCAAATTAACCTTTTCCAAGCCGGAGAAGTGCTAGTTACCAACCGCACAGACCCGGACTGGGAACCAATCATGAAAAAGGCCAGTGCTATTGTCACTAACTCTGGTGGTAGAACCTGTCATGCAGCAATTATTGCTAGAGAAATGGGCATTCCTGCTATCGTTGGTTGCGGAAATGGAACTACAATTTTAGAAACTGGACAAGAGATTACTGTTAGTTGTGCCGAAGGGGAAACAGGTCAAGTTTATGCGGGTTTATTAAAGTTTGAAATTCAAGAATTAACTTTAGATAACTTGCCCCGTACCCGCACTAAAATTATGATGAATGTAGGTAATCCTGAAGAAGCCCTGGGTTTGACAGCAATTCCTAATGATGGTGTTGGTTTAGCGAGAATGGAATTTATTATTGCTAACCATATTAAAGCCCACCCTTTAGCATTATTACATTTTGACAAATTAGAAGACGAACTTGCCAAATATAAAATTAGCGAATTAACGGCACAATATGAAAACAAAGCCGAATTTTTTATTACTAAATTAGCCCAAGGTATCGGCACAATTGCAGCAGCATTTTATCCTAAACCTGTAATTGTGAGATTGTCTGATTTCAAAAGTAATGAATATGCCAATCTTTTAGGAGGTAGACAATTTGAACCCAAAGAAGAAAATCCGATGATTGGTTGGCGTGGTGCTTCTCGTTATTATGATCCTCGTTATCGTGAAGGTTTTGCTTTAGAATGTCAAGCCATGAAACGGGTAAGAAATGAAATGGGTTTAACCAATATGATTTTGATGGTTCCCTTTTGTCGTACTCCCGAAGAAGGAAAACAGGTATTAGCAGAAATGGCAAAAAATGGCTTAGTTAAAGGTGAAAATGGCTTAGAAGTTTACGTCATGTGCGAATTACCCAGTAACGTTTTATTAGCTGATGAATTTAGCCAAGTATTTGATGGTTTCTCCATTGGTTCTAATGATTTAACCCAATTAACATTAGGATTAGATCGAGATTCTGAATTAGTTGCACATTTATTTGATGAACGCAATGAAGCTGTAAAACGAATAATTGCTAAAGCCATAACTACAGTTAAACGAAATGGCCGCAAAATCGGTATTTGTGGACAAGCGCCCAGTGATTATCCAGAATTTGCTCGTTTCCTCGTTGCACAAGGTATAGATTCTATTAGTCTAAATCCTGATTCTGTGATCAAAACAATGTTAGAAATTGCCAAAGCAGAAAAAGGGGAATAGGTAATGGGTAATGGGGAATAGGTAATGGGTAATAAGTAATAGGTAACAGTTTTACAACTAACAACTTACCACTGACAACTAACCAATATGCAAACAACAAATCTAGAGTTAGACTTATCTAATCCCTGTATTTTGCTTACCAAATTACAGGAACTTCGTCAATCTATTAGTGAAGAAGGAACAGAAATATTTCAACAATGGAAAAAGCAAATTCACCGTCAATCTTTCATTAATAGTAGCCTCAATTTGGCCTATTATCTAGCACTGAGAAGACACGATTTACGAGAACTACAAGCGGCTTTAATGCCCTGGGGTTTATCATCTTTAGGGAGGATAGAAGCTAAGGTTTTACCGACTTTAGATGCTGTCATTGCCACCTTACAGGCAGTTTGTCGCCCAGAACAAGACTCAACAATTATACATCCTCCTTTGGAATTATTTTTTGAAGGCGATCGCTTGCTGCAACAAAATACTGAAGATTTATTTGGTAACACGATAGATAAGCGTCGCGTCCGAATTATGGTGACGTTACCAAATGAAGCCGCGACTAATTATCAATTTCTGGAAAATATAATTCGTCAAGGCACAAACTGTGTTAGAATAAATTGCGCTCATGATACATCTGTTGAATGGTTAGCAATGATTAATCATGTCAAACAAGCAGAATTAGAATTAGGTTCTGTCTGTAAAATTCTCATGGACTTGAGTGGTCCCAAAGCCCGAATTAAATCTGCCCTTAGCCCCAGCCCCAAACAGCGGATATTTAAAGGTGAATCTCTCCTCCTGGCCCAGGATTTACCAACTGCAATTAATTCTCAATATTTTCAAGTTAGTTGTACAATTCCAGAGGTATTAAAAGAACTCAAAATTGGCACAATAGTTTGGATCGATGATGGACGTATTGGGGCTTATGTAGAGTCAATTACACCCCAGGGTGTATGGTTAAAAATCACCCATGCTAGGCTTAAAGGTGAAAAGATATTACCAGAAAAAGGTATCAATTTTCCTGACACTGATTTGCATTTGAGTTCCCTGACGGCAAAAGATAAACAGGATTTAGACTTTATTACTAGTCATGCGGCTCAAGTTGATATTATCGGCTATTCCTATGTACAAACTGCTGAAGATATTCAGCTTTTACAACAGGAATTAACAGCCAGATTACCAGAAAATTCTCCCATACCTGCCATAGTTGCTAAAATAGAAACACCCCTAGCGGTTAGCAATCTTCCAGAATTAATTATTCAAGCCGCAGGTAAACAACCCTTTGGAATTATGATTGCTAGGGGAGATTTAGCTATTGAGATTGGTTATCAACGTCTAGCGGAAATTCAAGAGGAAATATTATGGTTATGCGAAGCTGCCCATATACCCGTAATTTGGGCAACCCAGGTATTAGAAAATCTCGTCAAACATGGAATGCCTTCACGGGCAGAAATTACCGATGCGGCCATGGCAGAACGAGCAGAATGTGTCATGCTGAATAAAGGTGCTTATATTGTTGAAGCTGTGGGTATTTTAGATGATGTCCTCACCAGAATGCAAGCCCACCAAGTTAAGAAAACACCCCAGTTAAGAGCTTTACATTCTTGGTAATTGGTATGAAAAAAAAAATCAACATAAATCTTCCTTTCTGCCGATGTCTTCACAAAACTATGTGTAGTAATTGTGAATGTTCACTATAGGAAATATTTATAAAGTTGAAAGTTTAATATAACGTTTTCAGCTTACAATCTAACTAGGAAGTTTATAATTGAATTATATCTCCATTGTATCTATAGTACCAACTTGTGCCAGATTTTACTTAATCTTTTGATAGAAATAAATCTTTTAATTCTCCAAAATTAAAGTATTCCTATCAAATTGATTAGCTACTAATTATTAGAGTTTTACAGATATGAAATTAGTTACAACACCATCTACCCATGATACCAAACCAATGGATTTATTAAATAATGGTTTTAACCAGCCCTTTATTAACTTACCTAGTTTAGGTCAAATCATTGATTATTCTCCTTTAACTATTAGTTCCGATAGTTGTGTTATGGATGCGATTAACTTAATAAATCAATCACCTTATCAAGTTAATAACCCACTTAAAACAGCAAACGACTATGTTCTAGTAGTAAATCAAAACGAGTTGCAAGGAATATTTACCATTAAAGATGTATTGAGAGTAATTGCCTTAAATATCAACCTATTAGGGGTAAAAATAGCTGAAGTGATGACTCAGCCACTAGTTACTTTAAAAGCATCATCATCTGAGCATATCTTAACAGTGTTTACCCTTTTAGAGCAATATTGTATTCAGCATTTACCCATAGTAGATAACGCAGGAAAATTAATAGGTATCATCACAGAGAAGAGCTTATTACAAGCCTTAAATATAGAAGAAATAGTTGGTATAATGCAAGCATTGCGTGAAAATTTTGCAGAATCAACGACAGAACACAACCCAGTTAATCAACAAATAGAAGTAATCCCTGGGGAACTTTCTCATGCTTTGCAAGCATCGGGAGAAAAACAAATTCCTTGTAATCCAAAAATTAATGAAGAACTTCAAGAAACCTTAGAAGAATTGCAAATTGCGGAAGAGGAACTGCGTCAACAAAATGAACAACTAATCCTGGCTCGGGAAATTACGGAAGCAGAAAGACTGCGTTATCAAAATTTATTTGAATTTGCACCTAATGGTTATTTTGTAACTGATAGTTTAGGTGTGATTCAAGAAGCTAATCAAGCTGCATCATTCTTATTATCTGTCCCTCAAAAGGCACTTATTGGTAAGCCATTAGTGGTGTATATTGCTGACAAATGCCCTTTTGATTTTGTATCCAGGTTAAGTAAATTGCAGAATTTACAGGAATGGGAAATGTATTTATGTCCTCGTCAAGGTTCACCTTTTCCTAGCAAAGTCAGAGTTAATCCTTTGTATGATCATCTAAATAAAAGCACTCGTTTTCTCTGGTCAATATCTGATGTTAGTGAACAGCACGCTGCACTTCATGAACGGGAAAAATTAGAAGCTGCACTACGTCAAAATAGTGACCTTTTAGAAATCAAAGTAGCGGAACGTACGGCAGAATTAATAACCGCTAATGAGCGGTTACAACAGGAAATTATTGAACGGGAAAATATTCAACAGTCATTAAAAGAAAGTGAAGAGCGACTTAGTTTAGCAATGGCAGCGGGGAATACAGCGATATGGGATTGGCATATCCAAAAGAATGAGGTTTTTTGGTCTCCAAATATGGGTTTAATGTGTGGTCTATCTGGTCATGCCTTGTCTCCTATAGACGCAGAATTTCTCAATTTAATATACAGTGAAGATCGTGAGCATTTTCGTCATTGTGTGCATAAAACTTTTGAGAAAGGAGTTGATTTGTCCTGTGAATATCGGGTGATATCTAGTGATAGTAGTCTCAGGTGGTTGGGTACTAGGGCTAAAATCCACCATGATGAAAATGGTCAGCCGCTACGGATGATTGGAACTACTAGAGACATTACCGACCGCAAGGAAACAGAACGGAAAATATCTGAACAAGCTGCCCTTTTAGATATTGCTACTGATGCAATTTTAGTGCAAGACTTAAAATTTCAAATCATCTTTTGGAATCAGGGAGCAGAAAGGATGTATGGTTGGCAAAATCAGGAAGTTTTAGGTAGAAATAGCAATGATATTTTCTATCATTCAAATGTTGACAAACAAAACATACCAGTATCAGCTATTGAAACTGTAGTTAAATCTGGAAGTTGGGAGGGTGAATTATACAAAAAAACCAAATCAGGGAAGGAAATTATTGTTCAAAGTCGCTGGACATTAATGTTAGATATTGGTGGCCAACCCAAATCTATTCTGACGGTAGACACTGATATTACAGAAAAGAAACGACTACAACAGCAGTATTTCCGCGCTCAGAGATTGGAAAGTATAGGTATTTTAGCTGGTGGTATTGCTCACGATATCAATAATATCTTAACTCCGATTTTAGGATCTGCTCAATTACTAAAAGATAGATATTATCAAGACAATAAACGTCCGCTGCAACTGCTGACAATCATTGAAAATAACTCTAAAAAAGGAGCGGCTTTAGTGAAACAACTGTTATCCTTTGCTAAAGGAGTTGAAGGCAAATATATGATTTTACAAATCAATTATTTGATCAAGGATACTATAGAGTTTGCAAAACAAACTGTTCCTAAATCTATCAAATTCTATACCCATCTTTCTCCACAACTATGGACAGTCTCCGGGGATAAAACCCAACTGGATCAAGTATTAATTAACTTAGTCGTTAATGCTGCTGATGCTATGTCTAATGGTGGATATATCTCTATTTCTACGGAAAATTTATATATTAATGAAGAGATGCGGCAAATAAATTCTGATGCTAAAGTTGGGAATTATATTGTTATTACTGTTAGAGATACAGGTATAGGAATGTCTCCGGAAATAGTAGAAAGAATCTTTGAGCCATTTTTTACTACTAAGGACTTTGGTAAAGGAACAGGATTAGGACTATCAATAGTACAAGGAATTATTAAAAGCCACAAGGGGTTTATTAACGTTGATAGCCAAGTTGGACAAGGTAGCAAATTTCAGCTATTTTTACCATCAATAAACCAGGAAGTTTCACTTTTAGAATCTGGTGATGATAAAATGTATTCAGGACAGGGAGAGTTGATTTTATTAGTAGATGATGAAAAACAAATTCGAGAAGTTACGAAAACGATTTTAGAAACCTACAATTATCAAATTCTCACTGCTAAAAATGGCAAAGAAGCTATTGATATTTATACCCAAAATCAGGACAAAATCAAACTAGTATTAATGGATATAATGATGCCAGAAATGGATGGAAATGCCGCCATTTGCAAATTAAAAGAAATTAATCCCCAAGTCAAAATAATTGCTTGTAGTGGACGCAATATAGAACCAGATAATGAAGCTCAAGTTGCAGCAATTTTATTAAAACCCTATAGCAATCAAGAATTACTGGAAAAATTAAATTTTGTCCTCTGTTTGTAGTCAGGTCTTTAGCCCTGATGAGTGTTACCATAGCGTTTTGAAGACGGGAGTAAAGTCGTGATTGAATGAATATTTGAATGAATATTTGGATATTTTGGACAGATTTTTGAGATTACAGAACTTATGCTCATACAATTGACTGATTTCTGAGACTTTTACCCTTTTCTGGCAAATCTATGACACCTCAAGAATTTTTAGAAAATTTGGCAACAGCAGCAACAGACACCGAAAAACTGATAGTTTTTGCACAATACCTTGATACAACCGCGCTAGACAATGCCACAACCCCAAGGTGGAGAAGTATTGGTTACAGTAACGAAATTCAAATGGCACTTAAAAATGTGGCTTTTCATTTAGAAGCACTTGCGGAAGCAGGAAAATAGCATTTTTGATAAAAATCTTGTGGTGTGGGCATCTTGCCCGCTCAAGAGTTACAGATATTAATGACAAAAATCTTGTGGTGTGGGCATCTTGCCCGCTTAAGTTGATATTGTTATTGAGAGATTAAATTAGACTACTTAGACTTCTTCACCAATATAAATGCCTAAACATTTAGCAGTTTGGATTAAATCACCGTGAGGATCAACAAGGGAGGGATTATGATTGATAACATCTTCAATGGGGAAAGTGACAACTTTTCCATTTTGCCAAGCTAACATTTTGTTGTACTGTTCTTGAGCAATTAAATCAACCGCAACTTTACCGAACATAGTAGCTGTGAGTCTGTCTAAAGCTGAGGGAATACCACCGCGCTGAATATGTCCTAAGACGGAAACTCTAGTATTAATTAAATAATTACTACAATTAGCGATTTTTTCAGCAATGTATTGACCTTTACCACATTTATCAATCATACAACTAGAAGCACTATTTGTATCTTCCGCAGAAACAGATACACCTTCAGCTACGACAATAATAGCAAATTTCCTGTACCAGCCATCGCTTTGGCTATCACAACCATGGCGTAATTCCCCTAAGTGATTGCATATACCCTGAATACTATAGGGAACTTCAGGAATTAAAATCACATCAGCACCGCCGGCAATTCCTGAGTATAATGCTAAATGTCCCGCTGTCCGTCCCATAACTTCGATAATCATTACTCGGTCATGACTAGCAGCAGTGAATGTAAGCCGATTAATAGCATCAACAATGGTATTAACTGCGGTATCAAAGCCAATGGAACGTTCTGTAAAAGCAACATCATTGTCAATAGTTTTAGGAATAGCGACTAAATGCCAATTACCTAAAACTGCTAATTGGTGAATAATATTTAAACTACCATCTCCACCAATAGCAATTAAAGCATCTAAAGCGATCGCTTCATAACCTGATAATATTTCATCAGCATGGGCTAAGGTATCCCCTTGATTAATAGTACCTAAGATTGTTCCCCCCATGTTCAGCAGCGGGTCAATACCGTGCAAATTCCAACTGTGGATACCTAAAGGGACGGTTTTCCGCTCTAGCAGTCCTTGAGTCGCGTAGGGAATACCCACCACTTCCCAATCATAAGTCTGTATTGCATGACTGACAACAGCGCGAATCACACAATTTAACCCAGGACAGTCACCACCACTAGTAAGAATACCAATACGTTTTTTCATTATTTGTTAGTTTTTAGTTTTTAGTTTTTAGTTTTTAGTTATTACCTATTACCTATTACCTATTACCTATTACCTATTACCTAACTTTTTGTATAAACTCTACCAGAATCTGGATTATAAGTTTGTAAAGCCTTCATATATTGAGCGCGTTCAAAAGCACTTGGATGAGGACAATTTAACTGACTCATACTACCTTGCATTTGTTGTACAGATTCATATTCGTGTATTTCCATCCATTCACGCAGGTCTTTTTCTAAACACTGGATATAAGTAATTCCTCTCCGCAATAATACAGAACAAAGCATAGTAACATTTGCGCCCACCATCAGCATTTTAATTACATCTTGAGCATTATGAATACCACTAGTTGCAGCAATACTACCGTGAATATGACCATAGAGAATGGCTATCCAGCGCAGAGGTAAACGCATGGCTTGGGGGGTACTTAATAATACATTAGGTTCAACTTCTAGAATTTCTAAATTAATATCTGGTTGATAAAAGCGATTAAATAATACTAAACCATCAGCACCGGCATGATCTAAACGTTTGGCCATATTTGCCATATTAGTAAAATAGGGACTGAGTTTAACAGCTACAGGAATAGTGACTGCGGCTTTCACAGATGTGAGAATATCAATATAATTCTGTTCAATTTCTGCACTTATTAAATCTGGGTCTGTAGGAACATAATAAATATTTAATTCTAGTGCTGATACCCCCGCTTCTTCCATGAGTTTACCATATTTAGTCCAACCGCCAACAGAACAACCATTAAGACTGCCAATAATGGGAATATCTACTGTTTCCTTAGCTTTCTGAATATGATCTAAATATTCTTCAGGTCCTACCCGAAAATTAGTTATGTCGGGGAAATAGGTTAAAGCTTCAGGAAAACTTTCTGTACCATAACTGAGATGATGATGAAGTTGGGATTTTTCTAAAGTTAATTGTTCTTCAAATAGTGAGTGCATAACTACAGCACCAGCGCCTATATCTTCCATGGTTTTAATATTATCAATTTCCCGTGAAAGTGGGGAAGCGGAAGGAACTAAAGGAGATTTTAATTCTAAGCCTAAATATGTGGTAGTTAAATTCATAATTTTAATAATTTGCTAAAAAGTGATGAATTTAGGTTGAGTGATAGCACTATCCAAAAAAATCTTTGATTAAGTTGGGTTTCATTCCTCAAATCAACCTACGCAGGACTTACGCAAAATATCTCTCAAATCCTCATTTCTCCGTGACCTCTGTGCCTGGAGTGGTTCGTTATTCCATGAATCTTGCGTAAGTCCTACTACGATTAAGTTGGGTTTCATTCCTCAAACCAACCTACGATTAAGTTGGGTTTCGTTCCTCAAATCAACCTAGGATTAAGTTGGGTTTCGTTCCTCAAATCAACCTAGGATTAAGTTGGGTTTCGTTCCTCAACCCAACCTACGATATAAACTAGATAATTTGATTATTTTCTTCATTTTCCTGAGTTCTGATTTAGGTTTCCTGTAATTTTCCTGCGGCTAAATATTGATACATTTGCCACCGATTGTTAACATCAACTTGTGCTTCTTTTAAAAGTTGTTTTGCTGTTTCTGGATTAATTTTCGTCAACATTTGAAAACGATTTTCCATATACATGGAATTTTCTATTGGTATCTTAGGAGTGCGAGAATCGAGTTGTAGGGGGTTTTTCCCTTGTTTAATGCGGTCGGGGTGATAACGATATAATAACCAGCGTCCAGAGTCCACAGCGGCTTTTTGATTTTGCATTGCTGTACTCATATTAATTCCGTGAGCAATACAATGACTATAGGCAATAATTAAGGATGGACCATTATAAGCTTCAGCTTCTAAAAAAGTTTTTAAAGTTTGTTCATCTTTTGCTCCCATTGCTACACTAGCAACATAAACATCACCATAGGTCATAGCCATTAAACCCAAGTCTTTCTTAGTTGTTCTTTTACCACCTGCTGCAAATTTTGTCACTGCACCTTTAGGAGTAGATTTAGACATTTGACCTCCAGTATTAGAATAAACTTCTGTGTCTAATACCAAAATATTAACGTTGCGGCCACTAGCAATTACATGATCTAAACCACCATAACCAATATCATAAGCCCAACCGTCACCACCAATGATCCAAACACTTTTTTTGACTAAATAATCAGCTAAGGATTTTAAATTTTGGATTTGGGATTTGAGATTGCTTTTGGTTATAGATTCAAGAAGTTGATCTAATTTTTGTTTGAGAATAGAAATTCGTTCTCGTTGTTCATAAATATCTGCTTCATCTTTTTGTTCAGCATTGAGGATATCTGTTACTAAACTTTCACCTATTTCTGGTGCAAGTTGTTGAAGTAAATAGGCTGCAAATTCCGCTTGTTTATCTATAGAAATGCGAAAACCTAACCCAAATTCGGCGTTATCTTCAAATAAACTATTAGACCATGCTGGACCTCTACCTGCGGCGTTTTTTGTCCAAGGAGTGGTGGGTAAATTACCACCATAGATAGATGAACAACCGGTGGCATTAGCGACGATCATGCGATCGCCAAATAATTGTGTTACTAATTTAATATATGGTGTTTCTCCACATCCCGCACAAGCACCAGAAAACTCGAATAAAGGTTCTTGCATTTGTTGTTGATTAATATGATGCAACTGCAAATTTTTTCGATCTGGGTTAGGAAGATTTAAGAAGAAATCCCAGTTTTCTCGCTCTTGTTCTCGCAATGGTCTTTGTGCTTCCATATTAATGGCTTTTCTGCGAGGTTCGGCCTTATTTTTTGCAGGACAAATATCAACACAAATACCGCAACCTGTACAATCTTCTGCTGCTACTTGAATGGTAAATTTTAAATTATGCCAATCATGTTCTTTCGCATTTGTACTTTTAAAAGTTTTTGGTGCATTTTCTAATACTTCTGGTGCATATACTTTAGCACGAATTACACTATGAGGACACACCATTACACATTTACCACATTGAATACAAACGTCACTATCCCAAACAGGAATTTCTGCCGCAATGTTGCGTTTTTCCCATTTAGATGTTCCTGTGGGATATGTACCATCTATTGGTAATGCACTCACGGGTAAATCATCTCCTTGACGGGCTATGATTTTACCTAATACATCATGAACGAAATCTGGTATATTTTCGGAAATAGATGATAGTTCTGTTTTTGCTGCTTTGGCTATAATCTGATGAAGATTCTCCAGAGTTTTATCAACTGCTTTAATATTCAGTTCGACAATTTCTTCACCTTTTTTACCGTAGGTTTTATAAATAGATTCCTTAATTTTAGCAATGGCTTCTGCCCTTGGTAAAATACCGGAAATAGCAAAGAAACAAACCTGCATAACTATGTTAATATGTCCACCTATTCCCGCTTCACGAGCGACTTTATAGGCATTAATCACATAAAAGTTGAGATTTTTATTAATTATCTCCTGCTGTATAGAAGCTGGTAATTTATCCCAAATTTCATCTTGATGATCAGGTGCATTTAATAAAAAAGTACCACCAGGAATTATCTCTTTCAAGAGCGGGAATTTTTCTAAAAAATCCCATTGATGACAAGCGATAAAATTGGCTTTCGTAATTAAATAATGAGAACGAATTTTCTCAGAACCAAAGCGCAAATGAGAAACCGTTACAGAACCAGATTTTTTAGAATCATAAACAAAATAACCTTGACTATAATTATCAGTTTCTTCTCCAATAATTTTAATTGAATTTTTATTTGCACCCACTGTACCATCTGCACCCAAACCGTAGAAAATTGCCCTGAATATATTATCTGCCTCAATATTAAGTTCTGGATTATATCCTAAACTAGTATGTGTAACATCATCATTAATGCCAATCGTAAAATGATTTTTCGGGATGTCAATATCTAAATTATCAAATACTGCTTTTACCATCGCCGGTGTAAATTCTTTAGATGATAAACCATATCTACCACCAACAACTTTAATTTGATTAATTTGGTTTTCCGCTAACGCTGTCACCACATCTAAATATAAAGGTTCACCAATAGCACCTGGTTCTTTTGTTCTATCTAAAACCGCAATACTGCGGGTAGTTTTCGGCAGAGAATTAATAAATTTTTGGACATCAAAAGGACGATATAATCTCACCTTGATTACTCCAACTTTTTCCCCTTGTTTATTAAGATAATCTACAGTCTCCTGGACAGTTTCACAACCAGAACCCATGAGAATAATGATTTTTTCCGCTGCTGGATCTCCATAATAATCAAATATTTTATATTCTCTTCCCGTCATTTCTAAAAACTCATCCATGACCCTTTGAGTAATATCTGAACAAGCTAAATAAAAAGAATTTACCGTTTCCCTACTTTGAAAATAAACATCAGGGTTTTGTGCCGTTCCTCGTAATACCGGGTTATCAGGTGTTAAAGCTCGTAAACGATGGGCAATTACTAACTCTATGGGAATGAATTTTTGTAAGTCTTGAGTTGTTAATATTTCTATTTTATCTACTTCATGAGAAGTGCGAAAACCATCAAAAAAATGTAAATAAGGTATCCGTGATTCTAAACTTGCGCGTGTAGAAATAAGAGCAAAATCATGGGCTTCTTGTACAGAAGCAGCGCACAACATAGCAAAACCCGTACTTCTCGCGGCCATGACATCACTATGATCTCCAAAAATTGAGAGCGCTTGTACTGCCAGCGATCGCGCCGCAATATGAAATACTGTAGGTGTAAGCTCTCCTGCAATTTTATACATATTTGGGAGCATTAACATCAATCCCTGGGAAGCTGTAAATGTCGTTGTTAGTGAACCCGTCTGTAAAGCCCCATGTACAGCACCAGCAACCCCCCCCTCACTCTGTAACTGCACCACTGAAGGAACAGTTCCCCAAATGTTCGGTTTTCCCTCATTCATCCAACTATCAGACCATTCAGCCATGGGTGAAGATGGTGTAATAGGGTAAATAGCAATTACCTCGTTTAATTGATAAACAACCTGAGCAACAGCTTCATTACCGTCTATAGTGGCAAAAATTTTATTTTTCGGATTCATATCTTTATATTACTCGTATATAATTACAGTGTTTCCTTTTCTGGGTATAGATACCCCATTAAAGTAAGTTTTTTTGGAATTATCTACACTGTTAATTTTCTGCTTGCTGTATTTATCATCTCCACCGATATTTTGTTTTTTTAACTTATTTTTGAATAAATCAATATAGCAATAACCCCCTAAAAAAACTTCTGTTTCCTCTAGAGTCATATCTTCCAGAAGCAACTTGACATCAATTTGATAAATATCGGCATTGCACTGTAATATTTTAGCCATTGTTTTATATCTTCATGAATTAAAGATTACTCTGTCTTCTAGACTGGCAAAAATTATCATAATTTTCATCTATCTATTGGCTAATATTCAAAGCAATTCCCTACCATACAGGACTTACGCAAAATATCTCTCAAACCCTCTTTTCTTCCTTCTCTTCGTTCCTATCCCTGACGGGACGCTCCGCGAACGTGGTTCATTATTCCGTGACTTGTGCGTAAGTCCTACCATACTATAAAATACCCCATACTAAAGTTAGCATGGGATATATAACAACAGGTATCCGAAATCATTTACAGTTGAATCTACCTTTCTCCTGCGGTTACGAGTTGAGATAAATCTCTGTAATTAGGACTATTGACAGAAGCTTGAATATCAGAGGATGTTTTTTGTTTACTAGCTGTTACCAGTGCAGAAATTTGACGGTTTTCTTTAATTAATCGGCTGTAAGTACGTTGAGGAATATAATGTATCGGATTATAACCAATATAACGTAAAATCAGCACACAAGCCCAAGAATACCGACCATCAGCAATAGCCTCGATGATATGATTGAATTGTTCAGGAGTGATAACACTATGAAAATCTTTCTGAGAATAAGAAGCTGAATAGTTCATAACTAACCCTGATTTAATCTTGTAGGACTGAAATGGAAGAGGTTGTAATAACTGAGAATAGAGAATCTTTTAGTCAAAATTAATCAGACCTTGATGATCAAACTTGGGAACTTTTATCCTGATTTGATAAGTCTTGTAACTCATGACTTCTAATGCTCTAAATCCCAAATTACAGCCAGAAATTCATGGGATATCGGATATCACACCGTTATATACAGATGATATGCAAAGAATTTAATTCTCTTGGTAAATAACCTTGATATCTAAGTTCGAGTATAGCGACAACTTTTCGATTGAATATCAATATTATTTGTGGTTATCAGAGAATTTTATTAATTTTCTGTGAGGTTTATTCAGAAGCGGTTTACATTCAAATAACCCTATATCTGTTAAGTAATTAGTAGTCTTGTAATCTTTGTTGTACCATGGGCAATTTTTTATCTAAATAAATTAGATTCCGAATTGTTTGCGTGTATAAATTGGTAAATTACTAAACTCATTACCCTTCTATTAGTAAAAAATATAGGTAAATTCCTAGTATTTTATGCCTAATTTGATTGTTTGATAACGAATAGGAAATACAGCTAATCTAATTATGACACTATTTAAATAGTCATACAATATTGAAATATTTCCTGACATTTGCTATCTACAGTTTTGTAAATACCCATTGTGACACTATTATATATAGAATACTATGTTTTCAGTAACTAGTAAGCCAAATTGGCACTTTGTGCCTCTAAATAATAGAAAAAATGTCAGGTTAAAATTGCGTATTAAATGACTGTTTAAATAGTGTCATAAGGAGTATTTACAAAATTCTAGATTAGAGGTAATACAATATTGTATGACTGTTTAAATAGTGTCATAAGGAGTATTTACAAAATTCTAGATTAGAGGTAATACAATATTGTATGACTGTCTAAATAGTGTCATAAGGAGTATTTACAAAATTCTAGATTAGAGATAAATTATTTTCCCAATGTTGTATGACTATTTATTTTCCGTTATTTTTAATAATCTGGCTAAATTAGTTACACCTGATAACCAAATACTCAACCTATTAAAGCAGCCGAGAAGATGATTATCAAGGTTCTGAGGAATTGAGCAATATTTATATATGTAATATTTGATTCTTTTATTAATAGACTTTTAAAAAAAATGTCATATCTCTACAATCTTTACCGCAGATGTCTATTTTAGGAACAGTCGCAAACTTACAAATTTTTATATTCCTTTGTTCCTTTGCGACTTTGCGCCTTGGCGTGAGACTTTAAAATGTGGTTTATTTACCTAAAAATCGCTGTAAGGCGTTGCTGATTTCAAAATGCTTGTAGAGACGTTCCATGGAACGTCTCTATCAAAATTGCAAGTATTGTTATATTTAACTAAGTTACTCAAGGCCTATTCTTATTTAGGGGTAATTCATGAATTACCCCTACTTTGCGTAAGTTCCTAAGATATCTAATGTTCAAATAAGTCCTTGAATTGTAATAGATCTAAGGCGACAATTGTGGATAAAGTTTGAAAACATTCTTGGGCAAGTTGCCAACGCTCTTCCCGTTGTAACATCACAGTAAGTTTTTGCTGTATACTCAGTAGGTAACGCACATCATTAGCAGCGTAACTTAATTGTACATCAGATAAATTACTAGCATTACCCCAATCAGAACTCTGGGCGCTTTTATCTAATTCTACTTTTTCCAGTTCTAACACTACGTCTTTTAGCCCGTGACGATTTGTATAAGTACGTGCTAACTTACTAGCAATTTTAGTACAAAAGACGGGCTGAACAAAAATCTCTAAATTATGCCTTAAAGTAGCCATATCAAACCTAGCAAAGTGAAAAACTTTGATGATATGGGTTGCTTCCATAAGTGTTTTTAAATTAGGTGCGGCTGTTTGTCCTCTAGATATGCCAATAGCAGTAACTTGTCCTTCTGGGTTACAAAGTTGAACCAGACACAAACGGTCTCGTTGTGGCAAAAGTCCCATTGTTTCCGTATCAACAGCGATCGCTGGAGCTTTTAAATACTCAGAAAGGGCAGCATCAGTTAAATCACCGTCACCAACTTGAAAATCCTGCAATATCATGAAGTTATCAAATATAAATTATCTTTATTGTGCCAGATTTTAATACTGTTTTTAACACTCCAGTCAAAAAGGCAAAATTCATAAACCGATTTATACCTCTTATCAAACCAGAGGCATCTTTTAAAATTATTATTAATAATACCATTACCGAAAAATCTGTTTTCCTTCGCGCCTTTGCTCCTTTGTAACTTGGCGCGAAATATAATTCATACCACCATTATCCAACGACTAATTCTTAATTGCGCCCTGGGACTGTAGCGTTTAAAAATATTTGTGTTAGATAGACTTGGCCTTGCTCATTGGTAGCCACACCAACCCCAGTTAGATTATATTTACCCTGAAGATTCTTAAGATGTCCAGGACTTTTTAACCAGCCAGAAACCGCCTCATTTGCAGGATTACTATATCCCATATTGTAAGCGACATTTTCTGCCGCACTGCTGTATTTAAGAGGAATAGCCATAACGCGCCGTTCAAATCCTTGATGGCTAAAAGGAACTTTACCACTAGCCATATTTTGACTATGAATTCTCGCTTGCTGACTAATCTTTTCGCTTAAATTTAACTTTCCTAGTCCCCGTTTTGCTCGATATTGATTAATTTGAGTAAAAACTGATTTCTCTAAATTATTAGTTTCAAAACTAAAATTAGATATTTTGGCTTGACTTGTCACAAGTGATGAACGCTGATATCGGCCAGTTTGTTTAGCAGAACTATTATCTGGATTAGCAGCAGTCATATAGCCACTAGCAAGGACAAGCGTACTTAAAGCGATGCCAAAAGCAGTTTGTCTTAACATGAGGTTTAAATTAAGTAATGTATGGATTTATAGGATATATACCCTATCTTCTGATGATCGGAATACTTACCAGGATACTATTTACCAAATATAAACTCAAGAATCATTGAATTTTCACAATTTCAATCAGTTATCTGGATAATACTTTTGTTTATTGTCATCGCGTAGAGCAGCCATATTTAGTCTTAACAGAGAATAGGTTTTGTCAATGCTATTTACACTACATTACTAAACTAATTAAAATTAAAATAATTAATAAAAAATAGTATCCAATGATAGATGTCATGGATACTAAAATCTTATAATTTACAAACATTTATCTTGACCGCAGGAAAATTTGTGTAAAATAAATTTTCCCTTGGTTATTTCTGGCTACACCAATCCCCGTTAGGTTATAATCGCCCCTAATATTAGCCCTATGTCCTGAACTATTCACCCAGCCTTGAACGGCTCGATCCGCGGGATCTTGATGTCCTTGGTTATAAGCGACATTTTCGGCGACTCGACTGTAAGCAATACCTGTTGCTGCTACTCGTCCTGAAAATCCATCATGTCCAAAAGCGACTCTACCACTAGCCATATTTTGACTGTGAATTCTTGCTTGATTGTCAATGGTAGAATTACGGGTAAGTGCGGGTAGATTTTGCGAAGCCCGATACTGGTTGATTCGTCGGAAAACCGATGCTTCTATGGCAGCAGTATTCACATTACCTTGTGCAACTTGGTAATTAGGAGTTAATCCGGTCGATAAATTAGGTTCTGAACTAGCCATTGTTCCACTAACTAAAACCAAAAAACCCGCACTAGCAGCGAAAATAAAGTTTTTCAGCATGATTGATCACCTTTGAAAATTAATTGCTTGGGGAGGTGGAGGAAATTACTCACAAGTTCAAAAGAACTTGTATTCCTAATTCTCCCCAACTGTACTTAATGAATTAAGAACTTAGCAGCAGTTTGTACATCCTTGTCGCCTCTTCCAGAACAGTTGATGATTATTTTGGGACTACCAGCAAGTTGTGGACAAAGAGTTTCTAAATAAGCGATCGCATGAGAAGTCTCCAATGCTGGTATAATACCCTCTAATTTAGATAATCTCTGAAATGCGTCCAAAGCCTCAGCATCGGTAACGCTATAATACTCAGCGCGACCACTATCTTTCATATAACTGTGTTCTGGACCTACACCAGGATAATCTAAACCAGCACTAATAGAATGCGGTTCAATCACCTGACCATACTCATCTTGCAAAAGATAACTCATAGAACCATGTAATACACCCACTGTTCCTTTCGTGAGTGTGGCAGCGTGTTTATCAGTATTTACACCTTCTCCAGCGGCTTCTATACCAATCAAACGTACCGACGGTTCTTGAACAAACTCGTGAAATAGTCCCATAGCGTTAGAACCACCACCCACACAAGCCAAGAGAATATCAGGTAAACCGCCCCATTTTTCCATAGCTTGAGCGCGGGTTTCTTCACCAATTACAGCATGAAAATCCCGCACCATCATCGGGTAAGGATGGGGACCTGCCACAGAACCGAGGATGTAATGGGTAGTTTCTACGTTCGTTACCCAGTCTCTAATGGCTTCAGAAGTGGCATCTTTGAGAGTTCCCGTACCTGCAGACACTGGACGAACTTCTGCCCCCATCAACCGCATTCTGAACACATTTAAAGATTGGCGTTCCATATCGTGAACACCCATGTAAATAATACATTCTAAACCGAAGCGGGCGCAAACTGTAGCGGTCGCTACGCCATGTTGTCCCGCCCCGGTTTCCGCAATAATGCGCTTTTTGCCCATACGTTTTGCCAATAATACTTGACCAAGGGCATTATTAATTTTATGTGCGCCAGTATGATTCAAGTCTTCACGCTTTAAATAGATTTGCGCTCCTGTACCATCAGGACGGGCATAATTAGCGGTAAGGCGTTCGGCAAAATACAAAGGTGTGGCACGTCCGACATAATCACGTAATAAACCTTGTAATTCAGCTTGGAAACTAGGTTCATGGCGATATTGCTGATATGCTGTTTCTAACTCGGCTAAAGCTGGCATGAGGGTTTCAGGAACATATTTACCACCAAAGCGGCCAAAACGCCCTAAAGTATCGGGGACTAAAGCAGTTTGTGAGAAATTCAGAGAGAGGGGTGTAGTAGTCACAGATTAAGTAAAATCTAAAATTAGAGAACAAAGTTAATTTTAATTCTAGACTTGTTGAGAATGCTCTGGTTGTCTAGTAGTCAATCTTTACTAAATTTCGCTACATTAGAAGAATGTACACTTATAGGACTTTTCAATGTCAGCACAACTGTTACTGGTAGATGACGAACCGGGATTACGGGAAGCAGTGAAAGAATACTTACAAGAAAGCGGTTTTAGGGTTCAAACTGCCAGTAATGCCCGTGAAGGTTGGGACTGGATGCAAGAGAACACCGCCGATTTAGTGATTTCTGATATTATGATGCCCCAGGTGGATGGCTATCAGTTCCTCAAACAACTGCGCGATGATCCCCGTTTTCAAGCATTACCTGTGGTGTTTTTAACCGCCAAAGGGATGACATGCGATCGCATTCAAGGCTACAAAGCGAGTGTTGACGCTTATTTACCCAAACCCTTCGACCCCGATGAATTAGTGGCCATAGTCGAAAATTTATTGGCTCGTCGCAGCGCTCAAACCTCTGCTTCCGGGGAGGAGGGTGAAACTCCAAATCTTGCCGAATTGGCTAATCAAATCGCTCAAATTAGAATACTATTAACTCATAGAAGTGCCATATCCCAATCCCCAGCCCCTTTTAAGATAGATTTGACTCCTAGAGAGCAAAGTGTTTTAAACCTAGTAGCCGAAGGATTGATGAACAAAGAAATTGCTCGACGCTTGGAAACAAGTGTCCGCAATGTGGAAAAATATGTCAGTCGTTTATTTAGTAAGACTGGTACTAATAGTCGCACAGAATTGGTTCGTTTCGCGCTAGAACATGGTCTAGCTAAATAAACCACCCGCAATGATGGCAGTTAATTGGTAAAGAAATGGTAAAATACACCTGGCTAATTTCCCTAACACAATAGTAACATAATGTTACAGATTCCTACCTGTGGTCTTCCTAGCTTGCCAGTATTGAGGTAACAATGATATGTAGACTCAATTTTACGTTTTCTAGCTAACTCATGATTAGGAAAAACAGGTGCAGACCTGAAAAACTCAATCTTCAAAACTCTAAATCAGGCTTGTTATGGTGGAAAATTACAGCGATTACTACTGGGGGATAGTATCGGAGAAATTGCGTAAGCGCATGAGTTGACGACGCATTTGTGGGGAGGCTTTAAACTCCGATATTTCCTGAGCTTTTACAGAAGCTTGCAAGGTTTCCAAAAATTCATCAGCCCCTTCCGTTAAAGCCTCTAGTAATACTTGTAATAGTTGCTCCCGATCACTTAGCAGACTTTTTTCTTCAATCAGACGGAATTTGAGGTGGATTTCACATTCATAAACACCGACTTCAAGATTATTTATTTGGCGCGGTAATGCTTTGGAGTTCATAGTTTTGAAGATTCCTCTACTTAGTGGTGATACGGGTGATGGATTAAATCTCTAGAAAAATTACTTATGCTTTTTCTATACTTTTGTGAATCCAAAGTTATTAAAGATAAGAATTTTTCCTCATCCATAAAACTAGCAGCTTTGCATAATGTTGGCATGAGTCATGTTTTACATAAAAACGCAAAGGCGCAAAGGCGCAAAGTTTAAAATTTTGATAGTCTGCGTGGCGTAGCCATATTTTTAGGCATTTTTACTTCAATTCTCCCGGAACAAACTGGCATTCTATTTACTCCCCCTGTGTTTTTCAGTTATATCTTACTGTTTTTTGGTGTTTCTTTACTATTTATGACTCATGTAAGCCATAAGCCATAAACTATTATTCGATTTTTGAGTTGTCATGCCATAAGGTTTTCGTAAAAAACTGATTAGTCCTTGTCAAAGTTTTTTACATCAATTTGCTCAAAACGTCAAGAAATATTATTATTTTTACCTTTGCCAAGTTGTAATACTTCAATGCTTATCATAACGCTTATCATAACGATGCTCTTTATAAAAAAGCAGCATCAGCAAAAAAATCAATTCCCAAAATTCTGACCCCTGAACGCTTGAAGTTCTGTATTATTGTTAAAATAATTGCAGTGTAATTCAGCCAAACTCTTACACCCTCATGGATAACCCAATGCTGCTTAAGTCCACAACCCGTCATATTCGCATTTTTGCGGCGGAAATGGACTCCTATGAACTGATTCCGAGTAATCAAGTCTTGACACTAGATATTGATCCAGATAATGAATTTAACTGGAGCGAAGATGCCCTGCAAAAAGTTTATCGCCAGTTTGATCAACTGGTAGAAGCATCTAGTGGCGAGGATCTAACCGATTATAACTTACGCCGCATTGGTTCAGACTTAGAGCATTATTTGCGATCGCTCCTCCAAAAAGGCGAAATTAGCTACAATCTCTCTAGTCGCGTTACTAACTACAGCATGGGACTACCTCAAGTTGCAGTTGTAGAAAATCAATAAACTTAGTACATATCTACCTAATCCTGGCGAATCTAATTCGCCAGGTATGTCAAGCTTTAGTGACCAAAAACATGGAACACAAGCCCCGTCCTTCTAGGACTGCTTGGCGATTATTGTGGTAAAATTTTGTTTAGTCGGTATGTCAAAAGTTGAAAATTAGTTCTGATATAAGTAAGTGAACGGAAAAAACCCGACACAAGTAACGAAAAGTAAAGTTGCCCAAAACCTCTTCCCAGTTAAGAGTTAAGAGTTAAGAGTTCCCTTGTCATAACGACAATTTTTAACGCCAACCTACTTAGCTACATATTCCCAGCACAATAGCAGTTATGATTGGGCTGTGGGTTAAAGAAAATATGGGCGGTATCAAATGCCGTTACCAAATACTGTTGAATAAAATGCCAATTGCAGAACCGGTGGGAAAACTATGGAAAATGATGCGGTAACGCTCTGCTGCCCAAATATTGAATGTCAATTTGCTAATCCCCTTACCCACAAATTTTGCCAGCAGTGTTCCACACCCTTACCTAAGCGTTACCTCTGGGCTGTGGGGGATGATTTCAGCCCAAGTCATCCTGGATCTATCTTAGCTGACCGCTATTTAGTCATTAATAAATCCATACTTTTAGATATCAAACCTGGGTTATTGCCCCAAATCCCTGAATTAGAGGATTTAGGAAAAATTAGACCTTATCTGAAACTAATTCCCTATCGTCTCCATATACCCCAAGTTTATGGAATCCTCGACTTAGGTAATGGGCAGCCCCAATCAGAAATATTATTATTAGAAAGATCGCCATTATTAGTTGATGCAGGTATTACTCAAGTAAGTCTGTGCAGTAGTTTAGATGATGCCTGGAGTGAAGCCTCATCAATTCGCCAAATTCATTGGCTATGGCAATTAGCAAATTTATGGCAACCCTTAGTCAGCCAAGGTGTAGTATCTACCCTACTAGATCCTTATGTATTAAGAGTTGAGGGGGTATTAGTTCGCTTATTAGAATTGCGTTTTGATAGACAAAACACACCGACATTATCTCAATTGGGAGCATTTTGGCAAGAACTCCTCAAAAGTGCCAAACCAAATATTGCTCCTTTTATGCAAGAAGTGTGTAAGCTGCTGATGGAGGGAGAAATTAAGTCATCAAGCGGATTAATCCAAGTTTTAGATCAGGGATTGAAGCAATTAGAAAGATTCCAAGCAACTACTATTAAAATCTATACTAAAACTGACTCAGGTCCAGTCCGTCCACGGAATGAAGATGCTTGTTACCCTGCCAGCGACACTTTAATTACTAAACCACCCCAGGATAACGCCCTGGCAATTGTCTGTGATGGTATTGGTGGACACGATGGAGGTAGTGTGGCTTCTAATTTAGCAATTGAAACTATCGTGCAAGAAGTCAAAGAACTGATTCCAGTTACCGATGATCAAATAAATCCCTCAGTCATACTACACAAGTTAGAACAAGCAGTAGCAACCGCTAACGACAAAATTAGCCAGCAAAACGATAGCGAAAATCGCCAAGGGCGACAACGCATGGGAACAACCATTGTCATGGCCTTACCTATCGCCCATGAAATGTATATTACTCATGTCGGTGATAGTCGTGCCTATTGGATTACTCGCCATAGTTGTCATCAAGTTACCTTAGATGATGATGTCGCTTCCCGCGAAGTCCGTTTAGGTTATGCTCTCTACAGGGAAGCATTGCAACACAGTGGTTCTGGATCATTAATTCAGGCTTTGGGAATGAGCAAAAGTAGCTCATTACACCCCACATCACAACGCTTTATTATTGATGAAGATGCTGTTTTCTTGCTGACATCCGATGGTTTGAGTGATTTTGACCGAGTAGAAGAATGTGGGGAAGCAGAAATTTTACTTATTATCTCCGAGAATAAAAGTATAGAAAATGTTGGACAACGACTCATAGAAATTGCCAATACTAAAAATGGACATGATAATGTCACCATTGCTTTAGTACATTATGATGTGAAATATTCTGAACCAGATTTAACAATTACAGTAGATATTTCTCAGGTTTTAGCTGACACAGAATTAGATCCATTGGATGATCACCAGAAAACTCAAGTGATTACGGAAAATAAGACCGTTAAATTTTCCCCATTATTACCACTATTGTTAGTTGTTATTGTGGGATTTGGGTTAATATTTGGTTTATTATTAGCAAACAAGTGGAAAGAGCAATTTAAATCACAACCACCAACAACTTCCTCTCCAACCCCGTCGGCTAGTCAAGCACAAACAGAAGAGGGAACAGGAAAGAGGGAACAGGGAACAGGGAATAGGTAGGCATTTAATTACCAATTACCAATTACCCAATTACTTACCAATTACCAAAATCCATGTCTTGCCTGAATTTAGCGATCGCCCGTCTAGTCAATACTGGTACAGATAACTTCGTCATTTGGGTAGTCAAGGCCCCCTATCCCAGTGGCTATGTTCTCCGTGATTGTGTTTTTTCCGCTGAACTTAATCAAGTTTGGCAAGAATGGCAACAAATGTTTGCCAGTAAGAATCCCTTAGATATTACTTCCCCTTCAACTTATCCATCTGTTTCTCCATCTGTCACCTTACCTCCCAAAAAACAATTAGCTGAAATTTCGCCGTTTGAAGGTCAAAGTACAAGTGTATCTCCTTACAGTATTCGGCTGATGCAATCCTTGGGCATCAATTTATGGCAATGGGTATTTGATGGAGTGATTCTTGGTAGTTGGGAACGTAGTCGGGGTATGGCTACGGGTCAAAAAAGGCAATTACGCTTTCGTTTGGAAATTCGTGATCCCGATCTAATTGCCTTACCTTGGGAAATTATGCAGCAGAAAGCCGGACAAGCAGCCATATCTCTGACTCAGGATATTTTATTTAGTCGCACCAGCAATGAAGTTGAACCTTTATCGCAGTTGCGAACTGACAGGGCTTTAAATATTCTCCTGGTGTTAGGACATGATCATAAATTACAACTAGAGCAAGAAGCATCCTTGCTGAAAAAGATATTGTTAGAAGGTCGTCCTGTGGGAAAATCCGCCCCAGAATATGCAGCTTGTAAAGTTAAAACACTGGTACAACCTACCAGGACAGAGTTAATTGAGGAGTTAGAAACCAAAGCTTACAATGTTTTATTTTATGCTGGACACGGGGAGCAAGACCCGGACGGGGGCTTATTATTTTTGGCAACTGGACACAACATTAATGGCATAGAATTAGCTCAGGTCTTAACTCGTACAGGTGTAAAACTGGGAGTTTTTAACGCCTGCTGGGGGGCGCAACCAGCAGCAATCAACCATCAAGCTATACCTAGCAGTAGTTTGGCAGAAGTGCTGATTCGTTATGGTGTACCAGCTGTATTGGGAATGCGTGATGAAATTACTGACGCAGAAAGTCATAGTTTTATCAAAGCTTTTGCAGAAGCATTGCGATGGGGCAAATCCATTGATGAAGCAGTAGCGGCCGCAAGACAAGAACTGTTAACACTGTATAAATTCAATCAACCAGCTTGGACATTACCAGTTCTATACCTTCATCCTGATTTTGATGGGGAACTAATTAAAAGCGTAGATGAAGGAATTACAGAAATTCCCGATGATCGCATATATTCGCCTGTAAACACAGCTTATGTGCGATCTCTTTCATCAGGGGGTAAAATTTGGTTATTGCGTTCTGGAGTCACTCGTATTGGCCGCACGAAGGATAATGATATTGTGATCCCGGAAATATACATTTCCAAACGCCACGCGGAAATTTTATGCAGAAATACTCTGAATGAAAATACATCAAGTACAACGTATTACCTGCAAGATTTATCTACTTACGGAACTACCTGGTATTTAAGTCCCCACGGTTGGCAACAGATTCTTCGGCAGGAAGTGGCTTTAACATCGGGAATGCAGTTAATGTTCGGCAGTGCTAAAGGTGAAATTTGGGAATTTATTTGCGAATAATTGTGATATTTTCTTAAATCAAGTTTCCTGAACTTTACAATCAGGAGATTACCTTTTGCTGGGTATTGATTTACAAAAGCCCAAGGATATTCTAGAAGCTGCTTATAATTTTATCGCATTTGGCTAAAGCATGATAGCGTGGCAAAGGCTGGACGAATATGTTTATCGAGGGATAACTGCTATGATTTATACCGCGATCATGTAATCCCATATTTTTGTTCATTTATTTTACGAAAATCTAATTCTTGGGGTTGTAGCTGTGAAGAAGACAAGTGAATTAATAGTGGCAGGAAAATGAACAATCAAATTAACAACTTAAATACTTTGAATACCGTCTCATCTCCCATTGATTTGGAACTAGTAAAAGCATTGCTGGAATCTGTTGATGCTGTTTACCCCTGGAATCCTGCTGATGAAGCCTCAGCAGCTTATTTTGAGGACTTAGAACAACAATTTGACTGGCAGGATTTCCTAGAAACAGAACTGATTGCAAGTGCAAATAATTTTTATCAAAATCTAGATAGAATTTGGGAGCAAGTCGTTGTTGAAGCTGAAAATACTAGGGACAATAAGGTTAATTATCTCCAAAAAGCTTTGTCAAATGCTTTCTCGTTTATCCCCGAAGTTTTACTGGCAGCCATAGCACAAAAAGCCACTGAAGTCTTGATGCTGGAAAAATCAACTGGTGAAAAACTAGTGGAATGTGTACAAACTTTATTACCCAATTGGGATAGAGATGATCTATTAGTTTTAGCCCGTCCTTTTGCTTATTATATGCGAAGTAGTGAACCAGATAAATTGACATCTGTAATTAAAGACTGGGAAAATCGAGATTGGTCTAGTTTATCAGAAATAGAACAGGCTAAAACGAGTTTAGCGATCGCAAATTATGCCTTAGAATATCTTTCAAAATCTAACTCTCAACCCTAATTTTACTCTGTTGCCATAGTTGATTTTGGAGTTTATTTTGGGTCAAGAAAGCGGGTAGCAAAATTTTGTGATCTGGTTGGTGATAAGGCTCGTGCTTTGAGAATAGCTGCCATTAAAAAAGCATAAGATAAAACACCAACTACTACCAACAAAAAAGCATTAATAGAACCTGTCGCATTCCATAAAGCGTGAAGTGCAGAGGCACTCAAATAACCTACTGAGAGAATTTGCTTTCCTCTCAGGGGTTTTAACACAGCCAAACCAATAAAATAGCCTAAATAGCCGCTGTAAGCCATGTGTCCAGCTACAGAGCCTAAAATGCGGGGAATTAGTAGCTGTAAACCCACCAATTGACCAGAATTTTCAGAAATTAAGGGTACATATTGACCAAGAGTTTCCAGTAAAGTAAAACCCACAGCGGAAGCCGTACCTAAAAGGATACCATCTAGAGGTTCCCAAACCCCAATTCGTTCTCGCCAGGGTGACGGTAATAAATTTCCCATCAGATATGCTGCCAATACTGGTAATATTTTTAGCAACTCTTCCATTAATCCCGCACCAAAAAACATCCGCACTAGTAATTCGGTAAAGGTAATCTCATTTTGAGATCCAGGGTTCAAAGAGCCAGGTAAGATATCCCGGAACACTTTAATGAATAAATCTAACAGAGGACTGAGTAAAATTAACATTGTACTCAATGCTACAGCCATGAGTACCCACCAAGGTTTAGGTTTACCACAAAGTTGATAAACAAAGTAGTAGGCCGCAAAAGCGATATAAGATCCTACAATTACTTGATTGGCTTGGGGACGACCTACGGTAGCAAACATCAGCACAACAAAAACTACCGTCAAGATTCCTGGTATTAAGTAAGCTTTCCGGGTTAAATCCTTACCAGTGGAAATAATCGGAAATAATTGTGTAAAGCTGACAGAATCTTGCTTAGAAGAGGAATTGTGTTTATTAACAGAGGATAATACTGTAGCTTTATTGAGGTCTATCATCTTTGGTGGAGGAATAATCTCATACTCGAAGACAAATTGTGGTCCATCAGTACCAAGGGAAATGCGATCACCTGAATGTAATTCTTGACACCCCTGTAAATGTTGTCCATTTAAAAAAGTGCCATTGGCGCTATTCAAATCACAAATTACCCAGTTGTAACGGCCATCTTTTTCCTGAATATTGGAAACTACCGCATGACGACGAGATACCATCCGATAGATCATGGCATCCAAGACAATTTGGCAGCTAGGGTCACGTCCAATTACCATTTCTTTACCAGGAAGTAACCGGTAGCGGGATACTGGTTCTGAAACTTCGACCGATAGCTCGCGCGGCCTAGCCATTGTCGTCACCAGCCGCAGAAACGCATTCTGTCTTGCTTTTTTGCCTGTCATCGAGTTAGTGAGTATATCTAAACAAATTCTCTAGCTTTATGGGAGCGTGGCTGAGGGCTAAAGCAATGCTAGGCGATTTCTATTTTGTACTTTAGCTCTACAGCTGCACCATTGCTAAATAAATATACTATAGCTTCACTAACCTTCCCTTTGTTTCCACTCAAAATACAAAATCAAAACAGAATTTACACAAGAATATGCAAATAGGTGATATTAAAAAACTGCATAAGCCAGGATGTCAGATCCCCAACTACTAGCCTAAGGAGTATTCTAGAATAGTCCTGATTTAATTTTCATTTCTAGAATTACTACTCCGAATTATCAAATAACTAATTGATAAGGAAAGAATAGCAATACCTAAGCCAATAATTTCTATACCCTCAGTAGCTTTCAAATCAAGAATAATAATTTTTCGAGCAATAGCAATTAAAGAAGTAACAATCACTAACTCGACTTGTAAAACCTGCTTTTTCAGATAAGCCGTGATATTTTCTAATATTTCTAAAGCGATTAAGACATTCAGGAATAAGCCAAAAATCTTAAATAATGTTTGACTAAAATGATTTTCTCCTAAAGAAAATATTTCCTTAAAAATAAAGATTCCCAAGTCAAAAAGTGTAGCAAATATTACTATTATCATCAATAAAGATAGGATTTTTGAAACTATTACCTCGACAATTTCAATTATGTGCATGAAATTTTTATCGCTGGCAAGTCCTAGAAAATCCTTAATTAACTTTCTCATGGGGCGCTCCTTTTTAAAAATTAGGAATAAACAAACAAAAATCCCATAGATAAATCTAGGGGATAAACAACTAAAAATTAAAAATTCACCAATTAAAAGTTTTTGAAGTTTCTTAATTTTAAACTAGTGGGAAACTTTTCTGTTTTCCAGAATATTTAAAAACATAATCATAACGATTGATAATCGCCTATGACTTGAATTAGTTATCAGTTAAATTAGTGTATGAGCAACAGCTTACCATGGGGACGATTGAAGTTGATAACTTTTAACATTAGATTTTACAGCAATGGGGATTAATTGCACAGCACAGGCCTTTAATTCTGGTTGCAGAGAATCAGGACAAGCTTCTGAATGAGTAAGCGTATTAGCTTCAGCGTCATCAGCCCATAGTTTACCCCAGTGGATATGGACAAAGACAGTACCCGGAGAAATAGCTTTTGTAATTTTAGCAGGGAACTTAGTTGTACCACGACGCGATCGCACTTCTAACCACTGATTATCAATAATACCTAAACCAGCAGCATCACGGGGATGAATTTCGATAAATGGTTGGGGGTGTAGTTTGCGAATTTTCTCAATTCTGCCAGTGCGTGTTTGTGTGTGCCAATGACCGTATAATCTACCAGTAGTTAATATAAAAGGATAGTTAGGATCAGGTGGTTCAGCGAGTCCTTGAGAATAATACGCACCAAACCTAGCGCGTCCGTCAGGAGTATGAAAACGTAAATTAGTATATAGACGTTTAGTTTCTGAATTACTACCCCGTGAATAAGGCCAATGAGTTGGACCTTGTGCAGCTAAAAACCCATGACTTAAACCGGACATATCACAAGGACGCTGACGAGTTAACTGGACAAATTCTTGATAAACTTCCGCCGAATTTTGGAAATTAAACTTATCAGCAAAACCTAATCTTTTTCCCACTTCTGCAAAAATTTCCCAGTCAGGCTTTGCTTGTCTGGGTGGTTCACGAAAAGCCGAACATAGAGTTACCCTTCTTTCCGAATTAGTCATAACTCCAGTTTTTTCACCCCACTGGGACGCAGGTAATAAAACATGAGCATAAGCTGATGTTTCTGTTGGGTAATAAGCATCTTGATAGATAGTAAAAGGAGATTTTAATAAAGCTTTTTTAGTGCGTTCTAAATCTGGCATACTCACAGCCGGATTAGTCGCAGCAATCCACAATAAACCCACATTTCCAGTTTCTAAACCAGTGATCATTTCCCAAGCAGTCAAACCCGGAACAGGGGAAATTTGACCTGTTTCTAAACCCCAAAAAGCCTCAACTTCTGCGCGGTGCTGTGGATTTTTTACTAACCGATAACCTGGTAATAAATGTGATAAACCTCCCGCTTCTCTACCACCCATAGCATTAGGTTGACCAGTTAAAGAAAAAGGACCAGCACCAGGTTTACCGATTTGTTTGGTCATCAAATGTAAATTAATAATAGTTCTAACTTTAGCCGTACCTTCTGAAGATTGATTAACACCCATTGACCATAAAGAAAGTACAGATTTTGATTTTCCCCAATATTTAGCAGCAGTTTCTACATCTTCAACACTAATACCACAACGACTAGCGACAACCTCCGGTGAATAATGGCGAATTACTTCCGTATAAGCCGGAAAATTGCTAGTATAATCATCAATAAAAACCGGATCTATATAATTCCATTTCATTAATAAATGGGCAATACCATTTAATAAATCAATATCTGTACCTGGACGAATAGCTAAATGTAAATCGGCTGCTTCTGCGGTAGGAGTGCGCCGAGGATCAACCACAATTATTTTAACACGACGATTTTTTTTATGATATTTTTCCAAGCGATTAAAAATAATTGGATGACATTCCGCCGTATTTGTGCCAATTAAAAAAGCACAATCAGTTAATTCCAAATCATCGTAACAACAAGGAGGACCATCAGAGCCAAAACTTTGAATGTACCCAGATACCGCACTAGACATACACAACCGGGAATTAGCATCGAAATTATTAGTTCCTAAACAACCTTTAAGTAACTTTTGAGCAATATAATAATCTTCAGTTTGAAATTGTCCAGAACCGTACATACAGATAGAATCTGTAGCTTGATTTAATCGTAATACTTGAATCCGTTGGGTAATAATATCAAAAGCTTCATTCCAACTTACACGCCGAAATTCTTCATTTAAAGAATCGCGTACCATAGGATGATACAATCTATTTTTATCCAAGGATTCAGCAATAGTTGCACCTTTAACACATACCATTCCTTGACTAGAAGGATGGGTTTTATCACCTCTAACTCGCCAAATCGGAATTCCTTGATGATCTCGATTTGTAGCCTTTCCATGTTGGGCTGGTGGAGAAACTTCTAAACCGCAACCAACACCGCAATAAGGACAAAGTGTTTTAGTAAATTCTGTCATAATATTTGCAGGTTTAAAAAGTTATTTCGCGCAATCTCTCTTAGAGATCCCGCAGGGTAGACGCTAAGGAGCAAAGGCGCAAAGTTATGATAAACGAACCACAGAGGACACAGAGATAATTTCATAAGAGGAGAAATATTGTTAATTTCTAGTTTTTATCTTCTTACTTTTGCGCCTCTGTGTGAGATAATTATTCTTCTATTAAAACAGATTGGTGATTAATTATTTCTGCTTCATTTTCATTATCTGATGCAAATGAATCTTTTGGCTCTTTCAGGAAGAATCCACACATAAAGGCGCAAATCATGGCGGCTATTCCCATTGTGGCAAATAGGGTTGATGGGTCTGTTAAACTGTAGATTGTTAGATAAACTACGCCACCAAAGTTACCGTAAGCACCAACATTTCCGGCTATTTGTCCTGTTGCTTCTTTTTTGATTAATGGGACTATTCCGTAAGTTGCACCACAACCAGCTTGAGCAAAGTAAGCAGCAAACATTGTGACTGCAATTGCGAGGGGAATAGGCCAATCTTTGTTAATAAAATGTGTCATTAAGTAACCAATTGCAATCCCAGCAGAAATAATGGTCATTGTCCATTTACGCGAACCTAATTTATCAGAAATTAAACCGCCACTGGGACGGGAAAATAAGTTAAGAAACGGATAAATAGATGCAATCATTGCAGCGAGAACGTGTTCTAAGCCAAAGGTTTTTTCAAAGAATGCAGGTAGCATAGAAACCGCTGCTAGTTCTGAACCAAAGTTGGTAATGTAGGTAAATTCTAATAATGCTACTTGTCCAAATTGATAACGTTGATTTGCTGGGTAGGTTTTTTTTCCTGTTAATAATTCTTGATTGACTTGATATGCTTGGTAAGTTTGATAAGCAAATAATCCTGCTAAGAAAATCCAAACTATATACATTTGGCTGAGTGTGAGAAAATGAATTTTCTTGTGTTCTAAGCGCCAAGCTAATAAACCCAAGGCGAATATTAAACCAAAATTAGAAACAATCATTGCCCAAAAACTTTTGATGGAAGTTACTTCTAATGAGCCATGTTTCTTGGGTTTCTGATAAACTTTACCATGGGGTGTATCTTGCACGCTTTGATAATAGAATAATCCGTAAGTTGCGGTAATAATTCCTGTTAATGCTATCGTTAAACGCCAATTTGATAAACCACCATCTAAAAAACTAGTTGCAATTGCAATTGTTGGTAATGCAAATTCTGCTCCAAATGCTCCAAAGTTACCCCAACCACCATAAATACCTTGAGCAATTCCCATTTCTTTCGGAGGAAACCACTCGGCTACCATGCGAATACCAACAACAAACCCACAACCAACTATTCCCATTAATAAACGACTAATTACTAATTGGTTGAAGTCTTGGGCTAATGCTGTGGCTAAACAGGGAATAACCGCAAACATTAATAATAGGGAATAGGTGATTCTTGGACCGAATTTATCCAATAACATCCCAATAATAATCCGCGCGGGAATTGTTAATGCTAGGTTACAAATTCCTAAGGTTTTAATTTGTTCTGGCGCTAAATGTAATTCTTTACCAATTGTGGTTGCGAAGGGTGCAAAGTTAAACCAACAAACAAATGTTAAGAAAAATGCAAACCATGTCTGATGTAAAATTCGATAACGTCCCTGAAGCGAAAATAGTCCTTTTAGCATTTTCTTTGCTCACAAAATAATTGAAAAATTGGTTATGAAAATCCACTGACAATGATTAAATTGCCAAAATTAATGATTTATCAAACGCGGATAAACGCAGATAAACGCGGATGATTTGATATCTAGTTTATGAGGTTAAGCTATTGCTGGTTCTCGTAATTTTGCACCAAAGTTGTGAATAAGTAAATCTCTTAATATGGGTTGTAAGTCTTCGCAAGGAATACCCTTTTTCACACAAGTTCCTAAATGTGCATCTTTCCCCACTGTTCCACCCATATAAATATCCACACCTTCTAACATTTGTCCATTTTTACGCGTTTTAGTTCCCATGAGTCCAATATCTGCTACTTGGGGTTGTCCACAGGAATTTGGGCATCCTGTCCAATGAATTCGCACCGGACGTGATAAAGTTAATTCAGATTCCAATGATTTAATCATTTCTAAGGCGCGATTTTTGGTTTCTATTAAGGCAAAATTACAAAATTGTGCGCCGGTACATGATACCAATGATCCCATTAATAAACCAGGATTAACTGCAAATTTCTCTAATATCCCTTCTGTGAAAAATGTTGTTAAACTACTATCGGGAATATTAGGAATAATGATATTTTGTTCGACGGTAAACCGGATTTCTCCACTTCCATAAACTTCTGCTAACCGCGCAATTTCCAACATATCATGAGCAGATAATCTCCCTACGGGAATATTTAAACCTGCGTAGTTAAATCCCGCTTGTTTTTGCTTATGTATTCCTAAATGATTCCGTTTGTCCCAATCAATTTCATCTTTTGCTGCTGCGGGTAATAATGATTTACCAAAACGCTTTTCTACTTCAGCGCGGAATTTTTCTATACCCCACTCATCAAGTAGCCAAATCAACCGGGCTTTTTGTCTGTTTGCGCGTAAACCATGATCTCGGAATATCTCGACAATGACTTTGGATAATGATACAACATCAGCCGGTAATACCCAAACATTTAAAGGAATGGCCGTTTCGCAACGTTTAGCAGAAAATAAACCACCGACAATGACGTTAAAGCCAAAGACTGGGATTTGCTCTTGATTTGTCAAAAAAGCGGGAATAAAGGCTAAATCGTTAATTTCTGCGTGAACTGAATTATCTCTTCCCCCAGTAATTGCAATGTTAAATTTCCGGGGAAGATTGCTAAATTCTGGATTACCTTCACCATTGTTAGTCAGCATATCCTGGATTTGCTGGACTAATTGTCTGGTATCATATAATTCATTTACATCTAAACCAGCTACAGAATCACCTGTAATATTACGGATGTTATCCATCCCAGATTGGATAGTAGTCAATCCGACTTTGTTAAATTTATTAAAGATATCTGGAATATCTGAAAAATTGATCCCGCGTAGTTGTATATTCTGTCTAGTGGTAATGTCAGCGCTGCCGTCGTCACCGTAACGCTGTACTACCTCTGCTAAAACCGATAATTGATTGCTAGTGAGAATACCATTAGGTATCCGCATTCGCATCATGAATTTACCGGGGGTCACTGGACGGAAAAACACACCTAACCATTTTAGGCGATGGTTAAGGTCATTTTCGTCCATTGCTTCCCAGCCGATTTGGGCAAAATTCTCGATTTCGTTTTTAACTGCGAGTCCGTCTTTTTCGGCTTTGAATTTCTCGAATTTATTCAGTTTGTCTGTGGTAGTTGCTGTTTCTGTCATGGTCTGTTTTATGGGGAACAGGGCTAAATTGACTGTGTACCCTTTCATCGCTTCTGTATTTGCCACTTTGAGGAAATAACTGATAGTGATTTCTTTATTGGTGGTATAACAGTTGCGATATTGATAACTTAGTGCGATTTTTTATAACAATTCGTATACTAGGTTACTAAATTTGAGTAATTTTGCAAAAACAGGATATCATAATTGCTTTTATTGCATAAACTAAAAATTTGTTTTTCTAAATGAGCTTGTATAAATTTTAATGCGTTCGTGTACGAAGATAGGAATTTGTCTCACCCACAGACGCTCCAGGTAGTTCCATTTTTTAAACGCGTTAATATTGGGTGGGGCTATGGCCAGTTATGCTATAAGTAATTTTTTATAAGGTGCGTTAACAAGCTGTAACGCACCATTTATATGTTAAGTTTAAGCGATTACATTCATATCCCAGGTATACAAACCGATTTGGTTGGGAACTCTCATAAACCGGCCTGTACGATGCCCCCTAGATAGTTCATTAAGAACCTTATTTTTGACCTCTCTGACTTCCTCTGCATCCAGATGTCCATAAATTCCATTGATTATCTCATTAACATTGAAAATTCGTCCGGCATTTTGTTCTAGCAACAGGGTAAGAGCATCAATTAAAAATTGACCATCAAATTGCGGTAGCATTGCTACTGTTTTGGACTGGGGTTTTGCAAAATTTTTGTTGGTTTTGGTGGATTTAATCCCTTTAGATATTCCCCTAGCATGAATCGGACCTAGTGAATTTAAATCTAGGGTATAACAACCAGGTTCATTAGGAATCGCTGACCAATAACCACTTTCTCTCCCTTGAGTTAGAGATGATTGGACTCTACCTTTAACTACCTTGAAGATGGTAGACTCTAAATCACCATAAAGCGATCGCACAATAAAATCTATGTGGCACACAGTTCCAATATATTCTCGCAACAGCTTTTTTAGTGCTTCCATGCGAGTCATATTTCCATAGTGGGGAAGCATGGGAACTTCTTCCCCTTTACTGACATAGTAACGACGCTCAGAAGCAAAATTGTCTGAGTTCCTAAATTGAGAAAGGGAATTATCTGCTTTTAAAGAGTCTAATTGAGCAATTTCTGACTCTAGAGACTCCAAAGATTCTACATCAGAAGCGCGATTAGAAGAAAGCAATAACAATGAATCGTCTTTCTTAATAGCCTCAATTGGTTGATTGCCATTAGTATAGGACCAAGTAGATAATAAAGATTCTACATGTTCTAATTGCGATCGCGCCTCTATGAACAGACGTTGGTACTTTTGTGCGAGACTCCCATAGTAATCTCTCAATTCCAACAATGGCGTAATAAATAAATTGGATGGTGGTTGTAATTGTCCTGGAGAATTCATAGCAATTTACTCAATCTAAATTTGTATCGCTGGTGTAAGACATGGGGCGCGGTTTACTCGGTTCAGATACCTGGACTGATTTTTTAGGTGGTTGGGGAGGACGACAACTTTCGCAATATAAAGGGCGTGTTCCGAAAGTTTCCCTCTTTGTAGCCTGATTACATTCTTTACAAACAAAGTTAAAAACTCGTGTATGAATCACTCTTTTGTGCGCTCTGACAGTATACTCTCTAACATTAACTACTTTTGTTGCCATAATTAGTAATTACCAATTCAAATCCTCTTTATAAAGCTATTCAAGCAAATAAAACTGTATCAGTGTGTGTTTTTATAGAAGTTTGCCAAAAAATTAGTCAATCCTATCCAAACAGGAACACAAACTACAATTTCTGATATATTAACAGCGAGAGAGATATATTTACTCATCTTGCACCTAATAATATAAAAAACAATATAAAAAATAATCTAGTATCAACTGGTTGTATTCATTCATAACTAGTAGATGCAAGAGTGCTTTGTAGCATCTATCCTAAGAATTAATTATAGAACTAAAAACATACTTTCAGACATACTTTAAAAAAATATCTGCGATCATCCCTACAAAAAAAATGAAGGATGAAAGGATTCTATAATCCTTTCACCCTTCCTAATTTAACTTACCTTGAGGCAATTAACCAAGACGAACCTTTACAGCCTTTTGTCGTTCTGATTCGGCCTTAGGAATGGTAAGACGGAGAATACCATCCTTGTATTCCGCTCCCACTCTTTCATTGTCTACGACAGCAGGTAAAGCGATTACCCGTTTGAACTTGCCATAACGAAATTCTGAGCGAGTCATACCGCCCTCTTCCGTTGTAGTTTCTGACTTACGCTCACCGCTAATAGAAACCGATTCAGGAGTGACCTCAACATTAAGATCCTTCGGGTCAACACCTGGTATTTCTATTTTCAACCTCAAATCGCCATCAGTTTCGGCAATCTCAGCCGCAGGAATGAAAGTCAATCCTGTCCTTTCACCACCGTCTGTTGGCAATAATTGTTCAAACAAGCGATTCATTTGCCGCTGGAGAGCGCCCATTTCAGGGAATGGGTCCCAGCGTTCCATTTCTCGTAACGGATCCCAACGTACAAGTGTCATAGCTATCTCCTTAAAACTCACTATTTGACTTCTTGACTTGGCGAGACTGAATTTTAAGCTCTTGACTTGGTAAACAATAATATGACTGGCAAAACTTCTAACCTTTAACTTCCAAAAAGCCTAAGCTTTAGCCTCCCAACTAAATAGTAACACTGGAAAATAAATTGATTACAGTTCGGTTTTATAGATATTGTTATCGTAATTACCGTACTATTTAAATAGTAACTCTAAATTCGGAATCTAAAAGATAAATATAGGAATTTCCGCTATTTTTTTGGACAAAAATATCTTAGATATGCGACTGTAAACATTGAATCACACTATTAAGTAAAGTGGTTTTAGCTGTATTGATAAAAAAGTGATCACCGTCCATCATTTGTAATGAAAAATCAGCAGTAGTTTGTTCTTGCCATGCTGCCAGGGAATTATAACTAACTTCTCGGTCTTGTAAACCGCCAAAGGTATCAATAGGACAATCTAAAGCTGGTTGAGGATCGTAAATATAGGATTCTATCAGGGCAAAATCAGCGCGAATAACAGGCATAAAAAGCTGCATGAGTTCGGCATTTTCTAGCACTTCCTTGGGAGTCCCATTTAAGCGATATATTTCCGCTAAAAAATCCGCATCTGATAATTGAGAAATCGGCGGTTTTTCCGATGGTAATTGGGGAGCGGGACGGGCAGCAACAAAAAGATGTAAAGGTTGAAAATTATATTCAGAACGTAGTAACCTGATTAACTCAAAACTAATTAATGCACCCATACTGTAACCGAAAAAAGCATAAGGTTTATCTAGATAGGGGATGATATTGGTGGCTATTTCTCGCACTAAAGGTTGAATTTCTGTGTATGGAGGTGATTTGATTTGTCTTCCTCTACCGGGAATTTCTATAGGACATAATTCAATATTTTTCGGTAAATCATCAGTCCAGGTACGAAAAACCGTCGCACTACCACCAGCATAGGGGAGGCAAAATAGGCGTAATTTTGCCTCGATATTGGGTTTAGGGCAAGTTATCCAGGAGGTAAATGTGGTTTTAGTGGTAATCATGGGGTTTATGTGGGGCAATGGTGGTAGTTTATTATGATTTGATCTAAAAGTTACCTGTTTTGATTATGAAAATTAAATTATGAAAATTAAATAATGAACCACAGAGGACACAGAGGACAGGGAGGTTAGGAGGGAATGAGAGTTTAAAAGATTTTCTGCTCAATTATTAGCTGATGGTACTGATTTGGAAGTAGAATTTAGCAATAGTAATGGACAAACTTATGAATCAGTTGGGTTGCTTCCAGCGCAAATTATGGTGTTATATTTTGGTTCAGTATCCACCAATTTAGTGCCGGAAATGGTTACAGCTATAGCAATTTAGAGCTAAAACTCCTTCTAGTCACGCTTCCTAGCCACAAACAAATTGTAAAATAATAACAAAAATATTTGGATAGAATATACATTGACAAATTTTGTTAGATAAGGCTATATTGGTGGTGGTTTTATACCACATTCCGCAAGCCTCGTGTCACAATCGGTTTTTTGGGATTTTTATCCATGTTTGATCTTGTATAGCGAAGATAGCGAATTGAAGATGCTTTTAGTTAAGTTAATTGTTGATCCATTTCCCGATCATGAGCGTGGGGCTGATAAATTTTTTTTCAACAATTCTCTGAAATCCTCTTGACAAAAGACTTACAGCCTTAAATTGTCACCAGTGAGCTACGGCTATATTTAAAATAATTTAATTATTAATGTGATTTAGGGAACTTTTATGAATATTTTTTTGTTAGTTTTTATCTTTTTATATCCAACTTTAACAACAGCTTATGTTTTTTTTCCTTGGATAACCAGATCTGCTATTTTAATTCAAATAATTTTAACTGTCTGGATAATTTATCGTTTCCTAACAACTCTAAAATATAAATCAAGGAAGATATATTTTTCTCAGCTTTCTAAAAAAATATATCTTTTGATAATTGTTTTTTTACTACTAAATATAGTATCTCTTATCAGGGGTTATTTTAGTAATTTTATCAATGCAAATGCCTTAGTTTTTTATGTTACAATGTTAACATTTTTCTATTTTGTTGGATTACTGGCTTCAGTAGGTAGTGAAAATGAAGTAGTCAGAAAAGACACTACATTTTCAGTTCTTTGTTTGGGAATTGCTTTCTACATGATTCTCAATTTATTTATATTGTATATTCTTCAGATACAATCGCCCTTTGTGGTAGAAAACCGTCTGGGGCAAAATCAGCTTGGAGAAGGTGTAATTGGCGCATTGTTAGGCTTAGAATTAAAGCGCACAATTTTTCCCCTTTCTGCATCTTATGGTATTACACATCTTGCCTCAATAGTTGGTATAGTTGTAGTTGAATCTTCTATTAGGATTATATATCGTAGAAATACCCCTAACCTTTCTTTTTTCAATACACTGTCTAACTATATTTCTGCTATTCTTTGTTTCTTTGCGTTGTTAATTCTCGATACAAGAGCAGCGCTGATTTCAGTGATACTAGTATTAGCTTTTTTCTTCGTAATCAACTTAAAAAAATCACATTTTAAACTTAATATAAGTTATACACCCTTGATATTTATTGCTAATTATTCATTCTCTTTTATTTTTCATTTTGTCAGTGATTTTTTGCAACCTCTTCTTCAAGAATATGGTATGAATCGTAGTAGTAGTACTTCTTCTTTTACAGAGAGAGAGATAATATGGGATTCTGTATTAACATTTTTTTCGGCTTTTGATCCAGAACATATAATTGGTTATAGAATGTGGGGACAATACAAGAGCGGACTTAATGCAGCCTATGAAAGCTCGGTGTTTAGTAACTATTTTAATCAACGAGTTAGGTTTTTTTCTTTACATTCTACTATTTTTCAGCAAATGATTGATATTGGCTATTTAGGTTTGTTTATCTATTTAAGTTTAACTCTTCTCTCTGTAATATCTCTAGTCAACTTAATTAAGATTAGTCGAGATAAACTTGATGTTAATCATACATATGCAATACCAAATTTAGCTTGTATTTTATACTTAGCGATTGTTGGAAACTTTGACGCAGTCGTAACTCAAGGTAGCTATATTTGATATTTGAGAATTATCGCAACCTACTCTTTATAAACAAGGTTTAAGATTTTCCTTCAATTGAAATTCAATTTTCAGAAAAAAATTCCTCTATTCTATTAATTTACATCATTTACGACAATGGTAATTACTAAAAATCCACTCTTAAATTCGCGGCAGACCATAAATCCTTATTACAATGCCGGTTCTCTCTTGAAGAGAAGATTGCTTTGGGATTTAAATCCAGAGTCTTGGATATCCCGCCGCAAACTTATAAAACTGAAAGATCAATATCAAGGTAGAAAAGCGGTTATTATATGCAATGGACCAAGCTTGCTTAAGAGTGACTTGTCTTGTTTGGTCTCGAACGGAATTTTCACTTTCGGTCTTAATAAGATCAACTTACTTTTTGATAAATCGGACTTCCGACCCTCATGTATTATTGCTGTTAATTCTTTTGTTGTTGAACAAAATAGTATGTTTTACAACACAACAGATACTCCATTATTCCTTGACAGCTGTGCACTAAACTTTGTTAAGCCCAAAGAGAATGTAGTCTTTTTACATTCCTTCGGAAGTCGAGAACTTAGTTTTGCTAGAGATTGTTCCCTCAGTGTTTCCCAGGGAGGAACTGTAACCTTTGTCGCCATGCAACTAGCTTTTCATTTTGGCTTTCAAGAAGTTGCGCTCATTGGCTGTGATCATAATTTTGCTACGAAGGGTACAGCTCATGCAACCGCTATTGCGGAGGATAAGGATGTCAATCATTTTGACCAAAATTATTTTGCCGGTGGAGTTAAATGGAATCTTCCTGATTTACCCATGAGCGAGGCTGCTTACAGTTTGGCATACGAAGTGTATAATGCATTTGGGCGTAAATTACTAAATGCGACAGAAGGCGGTTCATTAAATTTGCTTCCAAGAGTTGATTTAAAAGAATTTGTTTCTCATGCAAATGGTTTTTGAAGCCATACACCGTAATCTAATATGTTACTTTATTTCAAGGGAAATGGATTAATGCTGAGTATTAAATCTTTCTTTCGGCACTGTTATTACTCCGCTGATAAATATATGTATATTAATAGTGATCAGCCGGGTCGTGTAAAGAATCTCTTAAAGTGTTTAAAGCCAGAACCATTATTAATTGTCTGCAATGGTCCAAGCTTAAATAATACTCCTCTTGAGAGGTTTAATTTTTTACAATCAATTGGACTAAATAAAATCCACTTAATTTTTGACAAAACCACCTGGCGTCCCGACTTAGTTCTCTGCACGAATCCCTTTGTTGTTGAAAATTGGCAAGACACCTTTATTTCATCAGGAATTCCTACTGGTCTGGTCTGGAAAACGCGTCACAAAGTTAGACAAGAAAATAGAAACAAGTTTACTTACTTTCTTCACCGACTCTTGGGACATTTCGGAGATGATATCTCCTCTGGCTTAGATGCTGGCGCAACAGTAACCTACGCTGCTCTCCAATTTGCTTATCATGCTGGTGCAGATCCTGTAATTATTGTAGGATTGGATCACAAATTTGAAACTCAAGGAAAACCTCACAAACTAATTACTAGTAAAAGTGCCGATAGTAACCACTTTGATCCTGCATATTTTGGACCTGGAATCAAATGGCAGTTGCCGGACCTTAAAGCATCTGAACTAGCCTTTCAAATTGCACGGGAAACTTTTGAGAAGGATAATAGAAATATTTACGATGCTACTATCAATGGTAATCTAAAAGTATTTGACAAACTATCTATAGATGAGGCTGTAGACCTATGCAGAAGATATAAAAAATGATGAAAATTTCATCATTAACCTTAACTAGTTTCCTAAGTAAGTTGGCGTTAAACAATCAACATATGTAACGAAATGTAAATTCAACAAATACCTTATAAACAGGTTATTTCAGGGTTTTTACAAAAGAATATATATTGATTTTATAGTGCCAACTTACGTATAAGGGATGTCTGCTGTTTTGCGGTTGTGAACAGTTAGGATTGACACAGTAACTCATTGACTACTGTAGGATATATTTTAGAGACTCATAAATTATAACTGTTCTCTTTGAATTTTTAAACTAGTGATAAAAAACCAGACTATGTCAGAAGAAATTCTAGATTTTAAAACCAAGATAATAAATAATATTTTTGACAAGAATCAGGTAGGAATTGTAATATCCTATAATGTTCATCCGTTAAGTTAAGAATCCTCTTAAGAATCCTCTGAAATCCTTGTGTAATTAAAATATAACTCCCCTGAAAACATTGAAATATCCACCTTAATGTGGGAGGTTCTGTGGGTTTATTCATTTGATTTTTAACGGTAGACTTTTGGGTCTTTAATGAGATTCTTATTTGTCTTTGTCCTAGATTATAAACTAAAAGACACAATGCCATTAACATCATCATTGTCTCTACTCTTTCTGGATTTTTCAAAAATAGACTATTGGCAAAAAACAATGGGTCTTTGATAAATCTAAATCCTCTCTCTGTTGATTGCTGTTGTTTATATATTCTCAATATTTCCGTAGGTTCTAATTCTCGCTATGAATGATTCATCAATTACCATTACTCAGTTATTAGATACAGATTTGGAAACACTCAGAAAAATCAGTCGAGAAATTTGGTTTACTTATTATCCTACAATTATCAGCAATGAACAAATCGAGTATATGCTAGATAAAATGTATGGAATAGGAGTAATTGAAAATGAAATTTATAATCAAGGGATATTTTATGATCAGGTATTACATAATTCCCAATTAGTCGGTTATTTATCTTATGGGTCAGAAATGATGGATAATATCAGTTATTTAAAATTACATAAATGTTATTTATTACCGTCATTACATGGTTTTGGATATGGTCAAAAGATGTTATTTCATATTTACCAAAAAGCGCAAGCAATGAAATTGAAAAAAATAATTCTTAATGTCAATAAAAAGAATGAAAAAGGGATTAAAGCTTATTCTCGATTTGGTTTTAGAATTATTGATAGTCAGGTAATAGATTTTGGCAATGGTTTTGTGTTGGATGATTATATCATGGGTTATGAGTTTTAAAAAATAAGAAACTAATTCTTATTAATAACTTAATTAATTTAATTATGTAGTAGTTTATTGAGTAGGGTGTGTTAGCGACAGCGTAACGCACCTAATTCCCATATTATAGCTTATAACTATACAGTAATAAGCTGATACATATTTATCATAAATTGTACTACTTGTAAATATAATCATTATAGCACCATATCCTTTTGTGTCCAGTGTTTGAATTATTTAGTCACAGCAGTTTCTTTTCATTAATTTTCATTAAAAGTTAAACAGAAAATAATCATTACTTAGACAGGATTTGATATATTTGGATTTATACTAGGATCAGTAAAAATTTTGTTTGAGGTAATTACGCTGAAATGTCGTAACTGGTGACTCTAGTGAGTTAAGAGCGATCGCCTGTAGGCTGTTTGTTTGATCAAAATTACATTTAAAAGTGATGTGTTATGCTTCCCTTACTCATTCTAGGAAGAAGCTACTACACTCAGAATATTACATAACAGTCGTTTTTTTATATACGCAACATTTCTGCGTGCTAACTAAACCAGGAGTAATTAAAATGAGTCAGCAAAATCTAGTTTTCACTAATCCCAATGAAATTACCATTCCTAATGGTGGAGCAGCAACAACCTACCCCTCAAGTATCAACGTCTCCGGGTTAAATGGCACAATTACGAGTTTGAAAGTAACCCTAAGCAATATTACTCATACTTATCCCGATGACCTTGATGTTCTACTGATAGGTCCTACAGGTGCCAAGGTCTTGTTAATGTCAGACGCAGGTTGGTCTTGGGACTTAAACAATGTCACCTTAACCTTTGACCCCAATGCCAGAGATTTTCTGCCGGATCAAAGTCAGATCAGCAGTGGTAGTTATCGAGCCACAGACTATGAAACAGGTGACAGATTTAATAATTCTCCTGCTCCCAGTGGTAACTATGGAATAGATTTTTCCGTATTTAACAACACCATCCCCAATGGTGCATGGAATATATATGTAGTGGACGATACAGGGGTAGATATTGGTAACATCGCGGGCGGATGGTCAATAGCTATTGATACTACCGAGGTAACGACAAAACCAATAGTCACATTAGCTACTTCTACGAAAAAAGTAGCAGAACATAGTGGAGCGAATATTCTCTACACCTTCACCCGAATAGGCAATATCACCAGTGCGTTAACCGTCAATTACACCGTATCAGGTTCAGCTATATTCAACACAGACTATAGTCAGACTGGTGCCACATCCCATACTGCCACTACCGGAACAGTTTCCTTTGCGGCTGGAGCGGATACAGTTACCCTAACAATTTCTCCTCTTGAGGACAACATTCAAGAAAATGACGAGACTATCATCTTAACCCTGGCAACAGCGACAGATTATATCATTGGCACGACCACAGAATTGACTGGAACGATTACCAACGGGAATGATCAGTTGGAAGCAACAGGCAGTAATCTAGTCAGCAACAAGATATATGACGGTGGGGGTGGCACTGACACCCTGATTGTGAATTATAGCAGTGCAACCTTTAGTGGATTAGGTACAAATGGATTGGGAGTGTCCAATGGATATTGGTCAAATAGTGCCTTTCATGATTATAGAGGAAGTCGTCAATTTTCGTCCCAGCCGTGGTCTGCAAATATCCCACTATTGTCCTTTAGCAATATAGAAACATTTGAGATTACCGGGACAGCTTATGCAGACTACCTCAGAGGTTACAGTGGAGATGACAAGCTCATCGGGGGTGAGGGGAATGATGATATCGCGGGAGGAGATGGCAATGACCTGATCAAAGGAGGAGATGGCAACGACACCCTGAAGGGGGAAGGTGGAAATGACGAAATTGAGGGTGGTAATGGCAATGATACCATTGATGATGCCAAAGCTGGAGACAGCATTGACGGGGGAGAAGGCAACGACACCCTACAAAGCCTAGACCTGAGCAGTTTAGGTGTAAATTTAGTGCTGGATTTAAGAGCTACAGAACAGGTAAGTGGGGATAATAATACCCGTATTAACAATTTTGAGAATATTTCCTCTGTCACCCTAGGCAGTGGTCATGACACCATGATTGCCACTGGTAATTTATTGGTTAGCAATGGCAGCATTAACGCTGGGGGTGGCACTGACAAACTGATTGTGAATTATAGCAGTGCAACCTTTAGTGGATTAGGTACAAATGGATTAGGAGTGTCCAATGGATATTGGTCAACTATTGCCTTTCATGATTATAGAGGAAGTCGTCAATTTTCGTCCCAGCCGTGGTCTGCAAATATCCCACTATTGTCCTTTAGCAATATAGAAACATTTGAGATTACCGGGACAGCTTACGCAGACTACCTCAGAGGCTACAGTGGGGATGACAAGCTCATCGGGGGTGAGGGGAATGATGATATCGCGGGAGGAGGTGGAAATGACGAAATTGAGGGTGGTGATGGCAATGATACCATTGATGGTGGCACAGGTCGTCATGTTATCCGTGGAGGAACAGGGGATGACACAGTAGTCAGTGCTAAAGCTGGAGACAGCATTGACGGGGGAGAAGGAACAGATACCCTACAAAGCCTAGACCTGAGCAGTTTAGATGTAGATTTAGTTCTGAATTTAAGAGTTACAGAACAGGTAAGTGGGGATAATAATACCCGCATTAACAATTTTGAGAATATTTCCTCAGTGACTTTAGGCAGTGGTTATGACACCACTATTGCCACTGGTAATTTACTGGTCAGCAATGGCAGGATTAACGCTGGGGGTGGCACTGACAAACTGATTGTGAATTATAGCAGTGCAACCTTTAGCGGATTAGGTACAAATGGATTGGGAGTGTCCAATGGATATTGGTCAACTATTGCCTTTCATGATTATAGAGGAAGTCGTCAATTTTCGTCCCAGCCGTGGTCTGCAAATATCCCACTATTGTCCTTTAGCAATATAGAAACATTTGAGATTACCGGGACAGCTTATGCAGACTACCTCAGAGGCTACAGTGGAGATGACAAGCTCATCGGGGGTGAGGGGAATGATGATATCGCGGGAGGAGATGGCAATGACCTGATCAAAGGAGGAGATGGCAACGACACCCTGAAAGGGGAAGGTGGAAATGACGAAATTGAGGGTGGTAATGGCAATGATATCATTGATGGTGGCACAGGTCGTCATGTTATCCGTGGAGGAACAGGGAATGACACAGTAGTCAGTGCTAAAGCTGGAGACAGCATTGACGGGGGAGAAGGAACAGATACGCTACAAAGCCTAGACCTGAGCAGTTTAGATGTAGATTTAGTTCTGAATTTAAGAGTTACAGAACAGGTAAGTGGGGATAATAATACCCGCATTAACAATTTTGAGAATATTTCCTCTGTGACTTTAGGCAGTGGTTATGACACCACTATTGCCACTGGTAATTTATTGGTCAGCAATGGCAGCATTAACGCTGGGGGTGGCACTGATAAACTAGTTGTGGATTATAGCAGTGCAACCTTTAGTGGATTAGGTACAAATGGATTGGGAGTGTCCAATGGATATTGGTCAACTATTGCCTTTCATGATTATAGAGGAAGTCGTCAATTTTCGTCCCAGCCGTGGTCTGCAAATATCCCACTATTGTCCTTTAGCAATATAGAAACATTTGAGATTACCGGGACAGCTTATGCAGACTACCTCAGAGGCTACGGTGGAGATGACAAGCTCATCGGGGGTGAGGGGAATGATGATATCGCGGGTGGAGATGGAAGTGATACTATCATACCAGTAAATACCAATGTCGCCAAACCAGGGTTAGGGACTGTAGATACAGTCACTGGGGGAACAGGAGAGGACACTTTTATTCTGGGCGATGTCACATGGATTGGTTATGATGACTATAATCGTACCACTGCTGGTACAAGTGACTACCTGATCATCAAAGACTTTAATCCCCTGGAAGATATCATTCAGCTTTTGGGTTCCAGTAGTGATTATACGACCACAGTTTCAGGTAATAACATTAACCTCTACATCAATAAACCTGATAGCGAACCTGATGAACTGATTGCTGTTTTAGAAAATACCCAGGGTTTAATCAACTCATTGCAATTTAACCTCACTGGTAGCTATTTCAATTATATCGCCAGTAATGCTGTCCTAAACATCACTGGTACATCTAGCATACAAACGGAGGGCAACTCAGATCAGAAGCCATTTGTGTTTACTGTCACTCGGTCAGGAGACACTAGTGGTACAAGCACAGTAGATTGGTTTATTACCCCGTCTGGTAATAACCCCGTTAACTCCACCGATTTTTTTGGTGGAGCAATGCCACCAGGAGAAAGCCTCACCTTTTTACCAGGAGAAACCAGCAAGGAAATAAGAGTGCGGGTCAGAGGAGACAGCACCATTGAATCCAACGAAACCTTTACGGTTTATTTGTCTACTCCCTCCCGAGCTACTATCGGTACTCGCAGTGCCACAGGCATCATTTTAAATGATGATGGTAGTCAACCGATTCTCCCAGTGTTCGGCACTTCTGGTAATGATACTCTCAGTGGTACTATAAATGTTGATTGTCTTATAGGTTTAGCGGGCAACGACACCTATACTGTGAATAATGCGGGTGATGTGGTAGTAGAAAACCCCAGTGAGGGAACTGATTTAGTTAACGCATCTATTTCCTACACCCTGACCGATAACTTTGAAAATCTTACCCTTACGGGAAGTGCTAACCTCAATGGTACAGGCAATAACCTCAACAATAGCCTCACTGGCAACACAGGCAATAATATCCTCACAGGAAATGCTGGTAACGATACTCTTAACGGTGGCGCTGGCATTGATACCTTAATTGGTGGTTTAGGTGATGATATTTATGTCGTAGATAGCACTACTGATACCCTTACTGAAAACTCAGGAGAAGGAACAGATATCATTCAATCTTCTGTTACCTTTGATTTAACGGTTTTCCCCAACATCGAAAATCTGACCTTAACAGGAACAGCTGTTATTAATGGTACTGGGAATGCAGGTGACAATTCATTAACAGGTAATATTGGCAATAATACCCTCACAGGAAATGCTGGTAACGATCTTCTTAACGGTGGTACTGGTAACGATCTTCTTAACGGTGGTGCTGGTGCAGACACCCTCACAGGTGGAACAGGAAGCGATATCTTGGTTTTCCAATTTGGACAATCCCCAGTATCAGGAGCAGACCGAATTACCGACTTTGCCATTGGCACTGATAAAATTGACCTGTTGACTTCCCTGGGTGTAGCTATGAATGCTCCCACTGCTTTCACTCGCGCTGCTAATAGTACAGACACTACCTTAACAAATGTGGTCAATAGTGTATTTACTGATGCTGATGGAGCGTTAACTGGTAATCAGGCTTTAGGTGTAAATAGTGCAGCTTTAGTCAGTGTCACCACTTCTGGTATTGCCGGAACTTATTTAGTTATTAATGATGGTGTGGCTGGCTTCCAATCTAGTAATGACCTATTGGTGAATATCACAGGATACAGTGGTACATTACCAGCTTTGGGTACTATTGCTGTTAGTAGCTTCTTTATCTAAGTGCCTAAGCTATCCTTTTGTAATTGATTTTCACCCAAATACAGCAGTTTCCTAAGATATTATGAGCGATCGCCTCCGGTGGACGGAATGCGATCGCTATCAAAAGTTATCCAGTTATTAAATTCAGGTTTCACTAGATGCCCAGATTAAGGAGACTTCATATTGATTAAATGTTGAATCTGGACTTACAAGCGTCATTTCTTCTACTTGAGCTTGTGCAATCAGCATTCTGTCAAAAGGATCACGATGATGTAAAGGTAGTGCAGCTACCCGCAAAGCATGAGAAGTAGTAATCTCTAAAGATCTAGCTCCTAGTTGGTTCATGCGAGTGGAAATATAATCTTCTATTTGTTCCGGTAGTGGCAACTTACCGATGGAAACCTTAATTCCTATCTCCCAAACACTAGCAACTGAGAACCATACTTCATTGGTTTCATCCGCAATTTGCTCAATTACCTTCTGATTCAACTTTTCTGGTTGAGAAAACCACCATAACCAGCATTGAGTATCTAATAAAAGCCTCACTCTGCACCGCCTTCAAATGCAACTAAAATATCTTCGGGTAGAGGAGCATTAAAATCATCTGGAACAATAAATTTTCCTCGATCTTGACCTAAGCTAGAACGACGATCTAACGATGTCCGAAATGGAACTAGTTTAGCAACTGGAACGCCTCGGTTGGAAATAATAATTTCCTCTCCAAGCTCCACACGGGAAAGTAGTCGAGAAAGGTTTGTCTTAGCCTGATGAATATTTACAGTTGCCATGATTTTAATGGACTAGGTTTGTGAACTAAGTCTAGTCTAGCTATGGCGATTCTGCAAGGATATTCTGTACTAAAAACTAAAAAAAAGAGATAGAAAACTCTATCTCTCACAGGGTGTAAATAAGCTTAATTAAACCAAATCAGATTTTAGTATCTGCTGGGTTTGTGAACAATGAAGCTAAGAACTTGACACTGCTTAATGTTGTCAAAACCAACAACACGGATGTAGCAGTTGCTATACTGAGAACGGCAACCTTGAACTTCGCTCAATACTTCTTGAGTAGATTTAGCGCCGAACAAAGGTAACTTCCACATTGTCCAGTAAAGTTCTGTAGGTTCAGAAGTTTCGTTAAATTCAATTGCGGGGATGTAGCCTTGGTTCAAAATATATTGAACTTGCTTGGCAATTTGCGCGTCAGACAGAGGGGGAAGGTAAGAAAGGGTTTCGTAACGACGCTCTTTAGGTAAAGTTTGCATAGTTTTTGATAAGTGGGGGAGATTTTTTATTACTTGGTTGACTGATTGAGAATTTTAGATTTTAGATTTTAGATTTTAGATTCAAAAAATTGGCACAAGTCCCCATCCTTGAGGATGGAAAAATTGTAACTCCCAAATCTAAAATTTTTGAGCTTCTAAACTTGAGGGTGAGGTCAATCCAAAATCCAAAATCGTAAATCCAAAATCCAGTGACTAATTAGATAAATTATCTAAATCAGAATCAGATATTGTTTGTCTTTCAGTTTCGAGGCTGGGACTTGATAAATTTAATTGCGTAATACGTTCGAGATGCTGGCGACGCTGTTCCATATTGGCCTGCTGAATACCAGTTATCACCATTTCTGGTAAAAACTCTGTCACTTCCGCCGCTATGTGTTCCCTGACAGTCATAATCCGCAAGGCTAAATCTGACTTTTCTAGAAACAGTTCCTCAATATAAGCCTCTCCATCCTGGATTTTGCCGGCGGAAAAGTTTTGCAACCAATGTGCTAAAGGTGGATTTGTTTCGCCTAGCTGCGCCAATACAGTCCTTAATGCCTGATAAGTCAGGTAACTTTGGAGAGTTTTGGCTGTTTCTTTCGCAATTTGCTTTAAATCCATGCTTGACCCAGCCCTTTAGATTGTTAGATTTTGGATTGTTTATGAATCCAAAATCCCAAATCTTAAATGATCAGACGGTATCCATTGCTTCAAACTCGAACTTAATTTCTTTCCACAGTTCGCAAGCAACAGCCAACTCAGGAGACCACTTAGCAGCTTCGCGGATAATGTCGTTACCTTCACGAGCCATGTTACGTCCTTCGTTACGAGCTTGGATACAAGCTTCTAGAGCTACGCGGTTAGCTGTAGCACCGGGAGCGTTACCCCAGGGGTGTCCAAGAGTACCACCACCGAATTGTAGTACGGAGTCATCACCGAAGATCTCAACCAACGCGGGCATGTGCCATACGTGGATACCACCGGAAGCAACGGCCATTACACCAGGTAGAGAAGCCCAATCTTGGGTAAAGTAAATACCGCGAGACTTGTCTTGCTCAACGTAGTTTTCACGTAATAGGTCAACGAAGCCCATGGTGATACCGCGTTCACCTTCTAATTTACCAACAACTGTACCGGTGTGGATGTGATCACCACCAGACAAGCGGAGAGCTTTAGCTAATACGCGGAAGTGGATACCGTGGTTTTTCTGACGGTCAATTACAGCGTGCATAGCACGGTGAATGTGCAACAGAATACCGTTATCACGACACCAACGAGCCAAGGTGGTGTTAGCGGTGAAACCTGCGGTTAGGTAGTCGTGCATGATGATGGGCTGTTTGAGTTCTTTAGCGTACTCAGCCCGTTTCAACATTTCTTCGCAGGTAGGAGCGGTAACGTTCAGGTAGTGACCTTTGATTTCGCCGGTTTCTGCTTGGGCTTTGTTGATAGCTTCAGCTACGAACAAGAAGCGATCGCGCCATCTTTGGAATGGTGCTGAGTTGATGTTTTCGTCGTCTTTGGTGAAGTCCAAACCACCACGTAAACATTCGTATACAGCACGTCCGTAGTTCTTCGCGGAAAGACCTAATTTGGGCTTAATTGTACAACCCAACAGAGGACGACCATATTTGTTCAATTTGTCGCGCTCAACTTGAATACCGTGAGGAGGTCCTTGGAAGGTCTTGATGTAAGCTACTGGAAAACGAATGTCTTCCAAACGTAAAGCCCGCAAAGCTTTAAAACCAAATACGTTACCGACAATAGATGTCAATACGTTGGTGATAGAACCTTCTTCAAACAAGTCTAAAGGATAAGCAACGTAACAGATGTATTGGTTATCTTCACCGGGAACTGGTTCGATATCATAACAACGACCTTTGTAGCGATCTAGGTCGGTGAGTAAGTCTGTCCAAACTGTTGTCCAAGTACCAGTGGAAGACTCAGCAGCTACAGCCGCACCAGCTTCTTCGGGGGGAACTCCAGGTTGGGGAGTCATCCGAAATGCTGCTAGTAAATCTGTATCTTTGGGTGTGTAATCCGGTGTGTAATAAGTTAGTCTGTAATCTTTAACCCCAGCTTGATACCCAGACTTAGCCTGAGTCTTAGTTTGCGCGTAAGACATATTTTTCTTCCAAGAAGTCTTTCTTTATTACTATCAAATCACGTTATGTGCAACTTCTTCTCATTCTTACTCTTTATTCATTCTTAATAAGATCATAAGTTTTGCTTATATTTTGGGGCGATTAGTTTCTATGGTGGCAGTGCGGCTGCACGAATTAAGCTATGGTTAGAATTACCATAACTTATTTTTTACCATGATCCAGACGTACTCTTTTGACGCTGTTGTTTTTCGTCCCAGCAATACAAAATCTTTTCATCTTGAGGAAAGCATATCCCACTCAACCGATTTGATTAAGATTAACTGGCCTTTATTGGTCTTCTGCGGAACTTTACCGGAAAACTACATTCCAGATATTAACCTGGTTTGCTGCAATTCTCTTTTTTCCTGATCTATCTACCTCAAGGGGGTAAAGATTGGTCATGAAGCATTTTCTCGGAAGACCGATTTAGTCATGGGATGAGCAAGGGAGAAAAAACTGCACATCACTGAATTTGTAGCTTACCCCACAATGGATCAAAATTCAATAAGTTATTTCTGAAGTTTTGTTAACTAATATATTTAATTTTCCTATTATAGAAAGATTTAACATTTTGTTGAGTCTACTGATAAAATTTTTACCATGGCTCAGAGGGAAAATGCGGACTCTTCAGACGATTGTATAAAATAAAGCTCAAATCTACTTTGAGCTTTTGGGAGTTCTTTTAGGTACTAATTTGCCTTCTAACTCTCACCAACTGGGAGTGTAAACACTGACACTTTTTAGCTTTGCCGCCTCTGATCTAGTTAATTTACTCATATCTGAAGTATAGCATACTTATTGAGTAGATATGAGGAGATTTAGATAGATATTTTAATACATATTTACAACCTTTGCAGTAAATTTACACCATGTGTATCAGTACCACAGGTGTTAAATAAATTGAATTTCTCCGCTAACTGTTGTACTTCCTCTGTTTCCACAATACTTGGTTTCCAGGGTTTAGGATTACTGTAAGCGTAGAAAGTCTCCACACCATCAATTCCGTTATCTACAGCCGCAGGAATTAGATCAAAATGCGATCGCTTATACCGGGCTGGGTGAGCAAGTACGGCTAATCCCCCCGCTTCTTGAATGGCTGTAATCACGTTATTTGCTTGATAAGCCTTACCCACCACAGGTATTTTTTGTAAATAAGGTTTCATGCTGGGGTGTTCTGACTCAAAAGCATAAGCCAAAATGTGGACATCAGTATCTAGTAAATTGGCGCTAATTTCCGCACCACTCCACAGGTATGGAGTATGTGTATCTGGATGACTGCATTTCCAATTTTCTAACCAAGCTTGGGCTACTTTGTAACCATCAATACTATGATGATCAGTGATTGCTAGACCTTTTAAGCCAATTGCGATCGCTTGACTCATCAATTCACTCGGTTCTAGTCTACCATCGGAGTGAACCGTGTGCATATGAAAATTAAATAATTGGGGACAACTTTGAGCATCAATATGTTGGAATACTTGCTTTAGTAGTTCCTTGGAAACAGTAGTCCGGGCAAAATTTGCAACCATAACCCCTCTACACAAAAATTACATTTTTCTCAAAACACCAACAGGTCATACTTAATAAGTGAGATATAACGAATACCGCTAAATGGTAATTACAGGTACTTCTTTAACTACACCAATGGATTTTTGCAATATGTCAATACTATCTTAGCAAATATTAACGCTGATAAATATGAGTATTTTTGATTACTTCCATCAGGAAATCTAAAGTTTGTATATATTTTGTATATATATTGATAATGATAACTTGTCATCCTGCTACAGATGAAAAAGGAATTAACCACAGTTGTTTTCAAAGTATAAAAAGATTATAGATCCCTACTACACAAACAAAGTCAATCTATGTGGAATAAGGAAAAATTCAGGTTTTGAAACCCATGAAGATGGGTTTTGTGTATATAGTCCAATATAGGTAATAAGTTAGACTTTTTACTTTACAATAAAGCGACTAATTGACCTGTTCCAGTTATAACTTCGCCAATTACATAAGCGGGAATATCCTGAGACTGAAAATGAGTAATTATTTGTTCTACTTGTTGGGGTGGAACTAATAATACAAAACCAATACCCATGTTAAATGTATTATACATAGCTTCAGTGCCAACAGAACCAGCAGCAGCTAACCAACGAAAGACGGGAGGAATAGTCCAGCTATCGGGTATCATTTTAATCGCTTGATCCTTGCTTAAACATCTAGGTAAATTTTCTGGTAAACCTCCACCAGTAATGTGAGCCATACCATGAATTTCTAAACCTGATTGCAAAGCGGCTAAAACAGATTTAACATAAATGCGTGTGGGCGTGAGGAAAGTCTCACCAATAGATTTTCCATGTAGTATATCTGGTGTATCAGTCCATGCAAACCCGCCATCACTAACAATTTTACGGACTAAACTCAACCCATTACTATGGACACCTGTACTAGCTAAACCTATAGCTACATCTCCTATTTGCACCTGAGAACCGTCTAACATTCGGCTTTTTTCGACAATTCCCACACAAAAACCCGCCAAGTCATATTCACCAACTTGGTAAAAACCGGGCATTTCCGCCGTTTCTCCCCCTAATAAGGCTGAACCGGCTAATTTACAACCTGTAGCTATTCCTGCGACTACCTGAGTTAATTGTTCTTTGTCTAATTTACCCGTAGCTACATAATCAAGAAAGAACAAGGGTTCTGCACCTGATGTCAACACATCATTAACGCACATCGCCACCAAATCTATACCCACAGTATCATGACGGTTGAGAATTTGAGCTATTTTCAATTTTGTGCCGACACCATCTGTTCCCGAAACTAAAACAGGTTCTTTGTAACCTGTGGGGAGTTGAAAGCAGCCACCAAAGCCACCCAGTCCCCCCAAAACCTCTTTTCTAAAGGTGCTGTGAACCAAATTACGAATTTGGTCTACAAAGGCTCTACCTGCTTCAACATCAACGCCTGCATCCCGATAATCCATGCTTAATTATACCATTATCAATTTATTACTTAGGTTATGATTATCACACAATTTATTAATCTAGATCAATTATTGTATCCTAAATAATCAATCATTAGTAATAAAAATCTGGTAAGTCAAGTGAGCAAGCAAATTACTCAATTTTATTATACAGCCCAACATAAACCCAATCAATTAATTTACGGAAGTGGGCAAACTGCGGTAATTACGGGATGGACTGTAAAAGAAACTGTGTATAAACATTTAAAAGAAACTGAATATGCTGTCATTGGACAATTATACTCACCAACAAGGGGTATAAATTTATTAATTCGTAATTTATTGTTAAATCCTCATGTTAGATACTTAGTTATTCTAAATGCTACCAAAGAAGATAAAAACGCAGGTGCTTGTCAATGTTTAGGTGATTTTTTCCGTTATGGTGTAGAAGCAAGTATTAGTGATACCGGGCGAAAATCTTGGGTAATTCGTTCTTTAATTCCGGGTTATATTGATATTGATATTGATATCAATGCTTTAGAAAAATTACGCCATTCTGTAGAAATTCAAGACGCAATATCAATTTCTGATGCTGTTGAAAAAATCAAATTTTATGGAAATAAAAAAATAGTTACATCCTGGGGAATACCATTACAATTTCCCATGAATGTAGTTGAATCAAATGTTTTTCCAGGAACACGCTATGGACATAGAATTGAGGGAAAAACCATTGCTGAAACTTGGGTAAAAATCATCCACAGAATTAAAACAACGGGGACAATTAGACCGACTGGTTATGATGGAAAATGGCAAGAATTGATAGATTTAATGGCAGTTGTCACCGAAGAACCTGATGATTTTTATTTTCCTGAACCTAATTATTTACCAATAGATAGAAGTTTTTTAGAAGAATATATTTCGCAAATATTAGATGATGCAATTAATCAAGAGGGGGTAAAATACACCTATGGACAACGGTTGCGTTCTTGGTTTGGGAGAGATCAAATTGAACAGGTAATTGAAAAATTAGCTCATGATATTAATTCTGCAAGGGCTGTAATGTCTTTATGGGATGCTAGTCAAGATCATAACGATAATCCACCTTGTTTAAATCATATTTGGGTGAGAATAGTGGATAATGAACTATCTTTAACTGCGACTTTTCGTAGTAATGATATGTTTTCAGCTTGGCCAGCAAATGCGATGGGATTAAGAGCTTTACAAAAGTATATTTATGATGCTTTAATTAATAAAACCGATCATATATTAAAAATGGGGGCATTAATTACCATTAGTCAAAGTGCCCATATTTATGATGATTGTTTTGAAAATGTCGCCAACGTAATTTCATCTCAATATAGTAAAATTGCTCAAAGAAAAGACTATTTTGATCCTGCGGGTAGTTTTATTATTACTATCCAGGATAATCAAATTATTGTCGAACATACAACTCCTGGATCTGGAGAAGTAGTTAATTGTTATTCTGGTAAATCTGCACATAAACTTTCCCAGCAAATATTTACAGATTGTCCTGGTTTACAAGTATCTCATGCAATGTATTTAGGTGTAGAATTGCAAAAAGCCGAAATGGCTTTATTAATGAAAGAACAGTTGATTTATGAACAGGATAAACCACTGAAAAAAATACAATTTTAAACCCATAAAATGTATTTTTATTCCTCTCCGCGCCTCTGCGTGAAAAATTAAATTAGGATTAACAATAACTTTACTAATTGCTAACTATAGCCACTAAAATTCTAACTAATTCAGTTAATTCTTCAGGAACTCGATATAATTTTATATCTTCAATTATTTCTTTTTGCTGACATTTATAAATAGCAAATCGCCAATCTTCACCAGTAGTTACTGCTCCATAAAGTATTGGTTTTTGTGAATTTATCCATTGGTCAAGAGCAATTAATTCAATAGCTAATTGTGTAAATCCTCTACTCAAATCAGCTTGTTTAGCTTCAATAACTAATAAACCCTCACCTTTATTAATGTAATAGTCTAAACTACCTTTTAATTGGTCGCTAACGCTAATAGGATATTCAATATTCAATTGAGTTTCTGTGATTTCACAAACTTCTAAAAGAATCGGCGCTATAATTGCTTGTTTGCGAGCATCTTCACTTAGTAATTTAACTCGTTGTAAGTTACGTTCAATTACTCGTTGCAATTCCTTAATATAGCGAGGTGTGGATTCTGTCGTTGGTAATTTCAGCCTTTCACGTTGATAAACACAACCAAGTTCTGCCAAAATATCTTCTGGAGAAAATGGTAATTCAAAGTATTTACTAAAAGTGTAACTTTGACCAGGCTGAATAATTCGGGAGCGACTCATAATATCCGTTCCAACAACGTAACAGTGCGGGTGCGAAATGTGGCTTAAAAAAGAATCTAACTAAATTTTTAACTCTTAAACTGAGTAACAATTTCCTTTCTTTTGCTACGTGTGTTTTGATAGGTATTAGTCAATTGCGACAATAATTGACTAATGTTTCTTTTTGTCACTTCTTGATGATCTAAAACGGCTTCAGTCATCATATTCTAATTATCTTCTACCTATCAATCTCGAAGCTATAACTGAGGCCAATCTTTCTATTGCTATACCTGCTGTTACTGTAACTCCAAAACCGGGGGAATTACCAAAATAGGAATAGCCCATAGTAACTGCTATTCCTATTATCAAGATAGATACTAGGCCTAGCTGAAAATCTTTTACTAAAGATGCTCTATTTGTCTGAGAAAGTAATTTAAAAAAATTTGCCCTGCTTGAACTTGGTTTGTATGCAGGAGAAGCTGGTGATTCATTATTAAAAAATACTATAGTACAAAATTTCTCCTTATATTTTAGTGTAATAACATCTTTTGAAAAATTTTGTACTGGTATTAATAGTTCACCTTCTCCCCAGCCTGGATCAACTTTTGTAGATATATTGGATAGTCCACGTGAAACTTGTGATACTCTTGATAATATCAAAGCTGAAATTGAAGCATCTTTTGGCATTTTCAGCTTTTCGTACGTACTAATTAAAGCTATATCTCCAGGCTTGATTTCAATTGACTTTCCTTCATCTAACGTATCAAGGTTTGGCTTGCCAATTAGTCTTTTGTAAAATCCACCTACCCTTAAATCATAGCCCATAGGTGTAATACAATCATCTAAACCATCCTCGATTAATAGTGGTTTTTCATGCCACTGGTTTTCATCATAACATAAAATTCTTCTCAAATCGGTATTTGTAAGCACTGACATTTGTTAATCCCCCTATTCTCTACATTAAATTTAAACCTTAGGTAGAGTTACAACAGATAATTGGTCTTGATATTTACCCTGACGTGCTTCGTAATTCACAGCACAGGGTTCACCTTCCAAAAACATCAACTGCACTATTCCCTCATTAGCATAAATACGACAGTCAGCACTTGAAGCATTAGATAATTCTAAAGTCAAATAACCGCGCCAAGCAGCTTCAGCAGGAGTTACATTGGCAATTATACCACAACGAGCATAAGTGCTTTTACCTATGCAAATTACTGTTATGTTATCCGGGATTTGTAGCCTTTCAAGTGCAACCCCAAGTCCATAGGAATGTGCTGGAAGGATAAAGTAGCTACCATTAGGATCTTGATGAAGTTTTGTTGATTCCAAGTTTTCAGGATTAAAATGTTTAGGATCTACAACGGTTCCGGGAATATGTCTAAAAATACGAAAATCTTCTGCCGATAGTCGAATATCGTAGCCAAAGCTACTAAGTCCAAATGAAATTACGGGTAGTTTTTCAAAATGACGAATTAAACTAGACTCAAAAGGCGAAATCATGCCTTTTTGAGCCATTTTGGTAATCCAGATGTCGTTTTTAATCACGGGTTGATTTTTTTTGTTGAAGCCAAGTTATTAGGATATCTTAATACTAGACCTAGTGTATCAGTGCATAAATTTTCTATTTTAGTATATTTTAGTCGTTGCATAATAGCAGTATGAATTATGTTTCCCACAAAAGCTGAAAGTTTGAGATTTTGATCGTGTGGTGTAACCATATTTTCTTGATTGTACACTCCTATTCAGCAAAATTTGTGGTAGTATCAAGTCTTCCATCTTCCATGTGAATAACACGATCAGCTATATCTAAAATTCGATCATCATGGGTAACAAGTAAAATAGTACAATGTTGCTCTTTGGCTAAAATTTGCATTAAATTAACTACATCTCTACCTGTTTTTTTATCTAATGCTGCTGTAGGTTCATCTGCTAAAACTATGCTAGGATGACTGACTAAAGCACGAGCGATCGCTACTCTTTGTTTTTGTCCTCCAGATAAATTATCAGGATAATAGTTTATTCTTTCACCTAAACCAACTTCTTTTAATATAGCTTCTGATTTAGCGATCGCTTGTTTTTTGCTAATATTTTCATGAAGTTCTATGGACATTTGTACATTTTCTCTTGCTGTTAAAAAAGGTAATAAATTATGTGCCTGAAAAATATAACCAATATGACGACGTATTTGTACTAATTGCTCTTCACTTGCTCCATATAATTCTTGATTTAATTCTTGTAAACTACCATTTTGTACTGAGCGTAAAGCACCAATTAAGGAAAGTAAAGTTGTTTTTCCTGAACCAGAAGGACCTGTCAAAATTACAATTTCTCCTGGTTTAATTTCTAAATTAATATCAAATAATACCTGTTTTGTTAATTCTTTTTCACCATAAAAATGGTTTAAATCCTCAATTTTTATACTTGGGTTCATAACTAGTTAAAACTCCTCAAAACTGTTAAAAAACTATTAAAAAATATCAGCAGGATCGGCAGATTTTAATTTAGCAACGGCAGTTGCACCAGAAATAAAACACATTAACATTGTTGCGATGAAGACAAAGATTCCTCTTTCCCAAGTCATAACTATAGGTAAAAGAGTAGCTGCTTTTGTAAAATGGTATTGAATTATGGCAATGAGAAAGCCGGGAATATAGCCTAAAATAGCAATTAAAACAGCTTGTTGTAATACCATTGATAGGAGGTATTTATTACGATAACCAATGGCTTTTAATGTAGCATATTGGGGTAAATGTTCAGAAACATTAGAATAAAGAATTTGATAAACAACGACAATTCCCACAATAATTCCTAATGCAACTCCTAAGTTAAAAATAAAGCCAATTGCTGTGCTAGTTTGCCAGTAATTTTTTTCAAAGTTAATAAATTCTTGTTTACTTAAAATTTTCACATCTTTGGGTAAATACTGTTTAATTTTTTTACCAAAATATTCTAAATTTGCATCAGGTTTTAATTTAATAAAACCAATATCTATTATCCCTTTTTTACGGTTAGAAAAAATCCTTTGAAAATTCAAATGACTGGTGATTAAATTACCATCTGAACCAAAAGATGTACCTAATTGAAATAAACCAGCTACTGTGATTTTCCGATTATTTCCACTAGCTGTTATTTCAGTATTTACTGTTTTTTGTTTTTTAAATTCATCAACAACTGGACCAAATTCACTTCTTGAACCTTGATCAAATAATACTTTATCTGGTATTTTTAATTTATCTATATTTTCATGAACACCTGGTAAATCGAAAATTTGATGTCTAATATCAAAACCAATGATAAAAATATTACGCCAATTATTTCTGGTTTGAGGATTTTTCCATTGGCCAAAACCCAAATAAATTGGGTTAACAAAATCTACTTCTGGAAAAGCTAAAGTTTGAGTTAAACGACGTTCAGGAAAACTTTCCATAGCAATTAAAGCGGTACTACGAGGACTAATTAAAAAATAATCTCCATTTAATCCTTGATGTAAATGAACAGCACTATCAAATAAAGCATCACGAATACCTAACTGCATAAAAACAATAACTACTGCGAAAATTACGCCAGAAAGGGCGACAATTAGTCTAATTTTTTGATATCTTAGTTGTAGCCAAGCCGTTGGTAGTTTGTTAAACATGATTGATTTTATGAGTGATGATTGAGATATTAAACAAGATATTAATTATCAGTTTTTCCAGGATTAATAATGACATTAACTTGTAAATTAGTCAACCGAGAAACTTTGATACTGTCTTGGGGATTTAATTTAATTTTTACTTCCACAACTCTAGCATCTGCGTCTGCTACTGGATCTGTGCTTAATACATTTTTGCTACTAATTTCTAAGCCAATTTCATCCACAATCCCCGTTAATCCTTCAACAATACCATCAGCTTTTATGGTGGCAATTTGCCCTAATTTCACTTTATTAATATCGGTTTCATATATTTCAGTTGTGACATACATTTGTTGAGTATTACCAATCGCAACAATGCCTTTATTACTAATAAGTTCACCTGGCCAAGTGTGAATTTTAATAATTTGCCCATTTTGAGGGGAACGAACATAGGATAAATCTAAATTAGCTTGAGCAGTTTTGACGGCTTTTTGTGCAGCTTCTAATTGTGTATTTGCTAAAATTACATCTGTAGGTCTTACTTCTGATACTGCGGCTAAAGTTGCTTGATCCTGACTGATTTGACGACTAACTGTGTTAATAGTACGATTAAGATTTGCGGTAGCTTGATTAATTTGTTCCTGTTTAGTGGTAATAACTTGATTTAAAGTTGATTTTGCTTCTTTTAGTTGATTTTCTTTGATTTCTTTTTGCAGACAAATGTTATCTTTTTGAGAAGTGGAAACAGCACCATCTGTATATAAATTTTCATAGCGACTACATTCTGTTTGAGCATTTTTTAATTCAGATTCAATTCTCTGAATGACAGCTTTTTGAGTATTTTTTTGCCCTTCTAAATCGTATTTTAAACTAGCAATGGTGGCTTTTTGGGTGGCAATTTGTCCTTGTAATTCGGCTTGAGTTGCTTGAAATTTGGATTTTTGAGCAGTAATTTCACCTTGTTTTGCACCAGCTTTTATTTGTTGTAAACGGGCATTGGCAACTTTAACATTTGTTTTAGCTTCTTCTAAAATTGCAGTGAGGCGATCGCTATTATCAAGAATTGCAATGATTTGTCCAGCGTTTATTTGTTGTCCACGGTTAACTAAAAGTTTTTTAACTCTTGCACCTTCCATAAAAGCGGGGGCTGATAGTTGAATGACTTCTCCCTGGGGTTCTAAATATCCTAAAGCTGCTATTGCTTGAGGAAGATTCTGATTTTGTGAAGAAGTTGGTAAAGATGTCTTAGTCGGTAACTGTTTTTTAACTATAGAGTAGGCGATCGCCGTTACAAACCCTAAACTAACTATAGCCATAATTAAGGTAGTTGTACCGCTCTTTTTGAAAGAATTGAATAGTTGTAAATTCATATTTTCTCACGTTTTTAATTGCGTTATTATCTTAATATACCTTTAAGTTGTATTTTAATATTGAGAAATTTATGAACTTCTCTAGCACATAAATAACCACTTATAATAGTTCCTCCAAACCCATGTCCTGGATAAGTCCAAGCTGAGGCAAAATAAAGCCCCGGAATAGGAGATTTATTAGGTAGTCTAAATAATCCCACCTGACTAGGTATAGCTGCAAATCCGTAGGGTGTACCTTGAGGATTTAATGTATATCTTTGAATAGTTTTTGATGTTGCTACTTCATAATGTTCTACCTCTCCACTAATGCCCGGAATCTCTTTTTCTAAGCGTTCTAAAGCTATTTGAGCAATTGATTCTTTCTTTTTCTTGTATTCTTGTAAGCTAAGTCCTTCCCAATCTGATAAATGATCAACTAATAAAAAAGATCCGGTACTTTTACCAGAAGGAGCAAGTCCTGAATCAATTTGACTATAATCCACAAAAGTAAAGATTCGCTTCTCATATTCGGCTGTATTATTAATATTCATATCATCTAAACTATGAATATCATCATCAAACCTAAATATAGAATAGTTTAAGTTGCCAAGTTGAGATATTTCTCTTTTAAAACCCAAGTAAATAGCAATAAATGTACAACCAGCGACATAGTTTTGAATCTGCTTTTGTAAAAGATTATTTTCTGGATCAGGAAGTAAATTTACAATATTAGGAATAGCGGCATTAGCTATAATAGTTTGAGCGAAAAATTGTTTAACCTTTTTCTTTGGTTTACTCTCGCACTCAATCCCGATAACTTTTCCTTTATTTGTCATTATTTTGGTTACTAGATGAGATAATAATATCTCCCCGTTATGCTCTTTAATTACAGAAGCTAAATAATTAGATAAAACTTGAGATCCACCTTTGATAAACCAAGATCCATGAAAATAACTAGATTGTGCAAGAGAGTAAAATACGAGAGACAATGTGTACGGATTGGTATGGTAATAATACATATTTCCACAAAGTAATAATTTTAATTCTTGATCTTTGATAATTGAATCTAAAAAATTACCCAAAGTTTGCTTAATTGCCAAAGTCAAATTAGGGTAAATAAAAGGAAAGACAGGCATTAATAAAAGTTGTTGCCAATGTTCTTCTGGTAATCTAGTTACTTCTTCAGCAATGGCATTTATTTTCTGAAAAAATTTTCTGATACCTTTTTTTTCATGGGGAAATTTTTGGCATAATTTCGCAATTGCTAATTCTGCATCAGCAGGAATTGTAAAATCAAGGCGATTATTTTTAAAGCGGTAAAATTCATCTATTTTAATAAATTCAACATGATCAAATACTCCTAATTCTGCAAATATTTTTTTCTTGGGATCTTTGTCATGTAGCCCATCAAGTTGATGTAATCCTACCTCAAAGCTGAAATCTTTGCGCTTAAAAATAGTAGCACATCCACCGACCACATAATGTTGTTCGACTAACAAAACTTTTCTCCCTTCTTTTGCAAGTTTTGCACCCGCAGTTAAGCCTCCTAATCCTGCTCCGATGATAATAACATCGTAATTATTGTTAATTGAAGGTTCTATTTGTTGTTGATTTTGTGGGTTCATTTTTGATTACCTCTGTTACTTTTAATGTAGTACAGGCATCCTACCTGTATTTTTGAATTGTGACAGGCAAGATGCCTATTCCACATTGATTACAATAATTTCTGGAAATAATCCTGGATTATTTTTGGTAATTCACAAGCTACTGGTTTAGCACTTTCATGATCACGCAAAGCCCAAATTAAGGTATTATTTCCGTAAGCTAATTTACGTCTTCCTCCTGATAGGCTGTAATATTCAAAGTACAGGTTAAAACCATTAGTAAACCACCGTTCTAAATACATATTTACCTCAATTTCTTCAAAAGGCATTGCTTCTTGTAAGTGATTAACCACAACTTCAAGACAAATATATTCACCTCGTTTACTCCTTGTGGTAAAAACATCAGGCATAAGTTTATAAATGAACTGCTCCAGTGTTTTTGCTTGCCAGTCGTAGTAGTTAGAGTAATAAAGATTGCCTACAGAATTGCTATCATAAATTCCTGTTTGATAAGTTTTACTACTCAGAACTAGATCAGGACGAGGTTTTGTCTGTGATTTATATTTAATTTCTCCTAAATCTTGAATAGAAACATATTCTATTTGATTTTCAGTTCTAATTGCTGGAATACTATTGTTAAGCATTTTTTGCAAGTAATCATAAAGATAAGGTGGTAGTGGTGTTTGTTTGACAATACCATGTCCTGCAATTTTTACCCATGTAGTAGATAGGTTACTTTCTGCGATTTTGATCAAAGTTCCATCAATATTTTCTTTAAACCATTCAAATTCTAGATCAATAAATGATTGTTCTAAATTGGATTTATCAGTCATCCAGATTTTGCCGACCATATTATTCAGTGTTTCTGCTTCGTTATAAATTCTTGTGCTAGAAACATTTGTCACTATACCATATTCACCAGTTTGGAAGTCTCGCAGCAATTTATGACTGACAGGGTTTAATGTAAGTTCCCTTAGTTGTCCTACCCAAACTGGAAAGTTAGTAAAATATGTTTTACCACAAATAGCTTTACAATCTTTGAATGTTGTTGCGAATCTATAAATAGTTTTACCACTTATCAAATCTTCAACTAGTGAAGGTATTGCAGTGTCAATTTCACCAGACGTTTCTGCTATCTTTAGATGAACTACACTAGCTACAATGACCATGTTTTTGTGCCAAATATTCACAGGAAATGTTAAAACATGAAAAGAATTACCCTCTATTTGAACAGTAAAAATAACTCCTCTTTCATGTTTCCTTTCTACTGTAATTAATTGGGGAAAAGTACCCGTAGCTTTGAAAGTTGACTCTTTGACACACCATAATCTTGTAGCAAAAGAGCAAAGAGTATCATCATATTTTTTAAATTGCTGCAATAAAGATTGATACTGATTTCCGAGTAATTCTAACCAGTGGTCTAGTGTTCTTTGTTCCACAAATTCTAAGTCGCAACCTTGAATATTTTGCCCAATAGTCATTAACAATAAGGTGCGACTATGAGCTATAGAAATCTGTAAGTTACTGTTAGGAATTTGTGGTTTTCCACTGTCTAACCAAGTTATTGGTTCTTGATTAATTCCGTTCACAGAAGCATATTTTTCTGTAAATACTTGTTGTTCTATCTGATGACGGGTTTCGATGTCCAAACTATTGAATAATTCAGAATGTTTGTAAACAATTAACTGGGGTTTATCTGTCAATAAATGTTCATAGGATTTGAAACCTTGTGTAATTTTGTTTTCAATGAAAGAGCGATCGCCAATATCTTTTGGACGTGGATATTCAGGAGTTGGTTTAAGCGATTTAATATGATAACCAAAAATCTTTTCTATAACTTCATTCTGATCATTAACAAAGACTACATTGCTAACTGCTGTTTGCTCTTCTACTTTAACAAGTGTTGCTTCTACAAAACCTCTGCTGGAGAAATTTTGAATATTAAAAATCTGCCATTCCTCTATACTGATAGGTAGGTAAACATTTTGTGTGAGGACAAGTTGACCAGACTGTAACAGCACATCACGCAAAAGTGGACTACCTAAACTAAAAGGAGCTAATTTATTAGATGAAAAGCAAATTTCAGAAGTATCAGTATGAAAACCCTTGGTTGACAAAATTACTTGATCAGAATTAAGCAGATAAACCTTGTCAATATTTTGATAGGTAGAACCCTGAAAAAGTAGCCAACTATAGATATCTGTTTTTGACTCAAGATGTAAAGATTTATTGGGTATATTCAAATTTTTTGTTGGCTTTTCATTGCTGTGGTTTAAGGTAATTTCTGCTGAAAAATGAGGAGTTTTATAATTAGATTCTTCGGTAGAAATAGCTGCAAAAACTTTATTTCTATCTACTCTAGCGTGAATCTGAATTTTGATTTCTCCATTTTCAGGTACTACGATAGGACGCAAAAGAGAAATATGTTCTAATTTGACAGAATTGATATTAGTAATTCCTGTGACATAAGACGCTGCTTGTGTCATTGCTTCTAAACCAAATACTGTAGGAAATAATAGCGAACCATTGAAGTTATGATTATTAACATAAAGGTCATTTTGACGATTAAGAGAACAACGCACAATTAACTCTATTCCTGGTTCAAAATACTCTACTTTTTCTAGATAACGATTAGCAAAGGGTAAATTATAAGTATTACGTCTCCAAGTATCTAAACCACCTAATTTAGCCGCAATAACAATTTGTTGATCGTCTGCACAATTTTCTATCCAGTGCAAAAATTCTGCTACTCCAAGATGGGGAGGTATAGCATCAATTCCCATATTAGCTAATGTTTTAGTGCTGCCCATTTTTGCACCCATTCCTACTTCACTCCAAACACTATAGGCTAGAGTTATTGTCTCTGTTCCTGTTTGTTTTTTGAGATTTCTTAATAATAAATCTACCGTTTCGTTAGAAAAAGCATACCAACTATTCCCTAACATTCCTGTAACTCCAATAATAGAAGTAAAGGCAATAAAATATTTTAATTGATGGTATTTTAAGGCTGTAATCAAATTCCACGCACCAATTAATTTAGGTGCTATTTCTTGATATGCTTCGCTAGAAGATACTTGTTCTGTTCGGCGAGGTTTATTAGTACCTGCTCCGTGAATTACTGTTGTGATAGTTCCTAATTCAGTTGTTACTTTTTGAATCAGTTGATTGACTGCATTTAAGTCAGTAATATTGCAAGAGTAATATTTAGCTATTAATTGAGCATCTGTGTATTTTTTGAGAGTATTTTGTACTTCGTCATTGATAGGAGAACTACCAACTAAAGCCATTTTACAGTGATATTTTTCAGCAACAGCAATAGCACATTCAGCCGTAATTCCTTTAGCACCACCTGTAACGATAATTACGTCTTCTGATGTGAGATTAACATTTCTTGATTGTGATTTTTTCTGTGCTAAGTCATAAACCATTTGACTTCTTTGCATTTCATAATTATAACCAGCTACACTATAATTATCGCTTGTGGTAAATTCAGCTTTTATTTTCTGGTTAATAATCTCCAAAGACAGTCTGTGATCAAATTCTACAACCCGAATTTTCAGCTTAGGACGTTCTAAATGTAAACTTGCAGCAAAGGAAGCTACACTAAAAACAGAAGTAGGTGGATCATTATTTTCGCAGCGAGAAAAATAACCATTGCCAAATTGAATAAATCCTAATTCGCAAATTTTTCCAGCAGTTTTTTGAGCTACATTGGTCAATATTTCTATAGTTTCTGTTAAATCTTCCCATGTTTCTGGGATTAAAATTAACAAGCGATCAGGTATATTAAAACCATCCCATAATTGGGCTATATTTTCAGCTAATTTATGATGAGATTTGATGCAAGCAATGGCTATTTTCTCAACTGTGTCTCTAACATCAGTTGTTAATTCCTCCCTTAGCATTTCAACTGTAAAACTTCTCACATAAGATTGTGAAATAGTAGGTTCTGATGGTACTTTAGGTTTTTGAATAGATAATTTCTGAAGATAAGAAATAATCGCTTCGCTAATTTCTCCTAAGGTACTATTGGCAAATTCTGAAGGTTCAAATTCACCTTCCAAGTGATATATTTTAGCAATTTCAGCCATTAAAGAACCAACTTTGATGCTGTCAAGATTTAGATCATCTAAAAGACGGTATTCTAACTTAATTACTTCTTTAGCTAATCCCGTTTTTTCTGCCGCAATTTCTACTACTTTTTCCCGTATTTGTTCCTGTATTTTAACAGGTTTACTTTCAACTACTTGAATACTTGGTAATTCGGAAATTGGTAATAGTGGAGGTTCTTTTTTATCTTGATCAGAAGATGAAATAATGTTTAATTTTGGTTCTGAGCGAGAGTTGTTTAAACTTCCCTGCAAATAACCTAAATTTTGCAAATCAGCAAGAATGACTTTAGCATAAAAACCACTACGTTGTGTAAGTAACCGAGTTAAAACTCCTAGTAGTTCTTGTTTATTAAACTCGTTTTCCAAATTAGTTGAATTTTTCATGGTTTTCTCCCTGATAATTGTTTCGTTTATGTATTTTAGAAAAATGGTAAAGATTCCAAATCGGCTTTAATCAATTCAGCTAAAAAAGCTCCTCTTTCTCTTACATAACTAGAGAGTAAAGTTTCTAACTCTTCATTATTTATTGCAAGTTGTGATGGCATCGTTTGAAAACCCACTTTTTTATCTAATATTTGTTCTGGATTTTCATAATCAATGGAAACATTAAAATTACGTTCACAAGGATTGTCAATAAAAATCTTTTCTGCTGCGGGAATGAAAGGACGAACCAGACGATTTTTGTAAAGTTCTTCCCATTTAATATCACCTCCATTAACAAAATAATAGGCTAAAAAACTGTTTAAGTCTGAATCATTTCCAGGTTTTGACTCTACAGGAAAACACTGACAACTATTAGGAATATTACTCACTAATCCTGATAGTACCCTTCCTGATCCTACTTCTACCATCAAGTCACATTTAGCAGTCATATTTTCTACAAGTGATATAAAATCAACTTGGGAAATTACTTGATTAGCAAAATGTTCTGGCAAATTAATTCCTGTTTTAATTTCTAATCCATTAATACTAGAAAATAAAGGTACAGAAAGATTAGTAAGTTCTTCTGAAATTGGTGCATTATTTTGTAAATATTCAGCCGCATTTTTAACTTTTTCCGAGTGAAATGCGTTGGAAACTGGTAATAAATGAGTCTGAATATTTTGTTGTTTAGCAATTGTAATTGCTGCGTCTATAGCAGAGCGATCACCTGAAATTATAGTTTGATTTGGACTATTAATATTAGCCACAATTGCATAACCTTGAACTTGTGATAAAATACTTTTTGCTGTTACTTGATCACAAGCTAAACTAGCCATACTACCTGCATCTTCTGAGGATGTAGACATAGCTTGACCGCGCATTGCTGCAAAACAAATTAAGGTTTTTTCATCATAAGCACCTGCATTATAAAAAGCAATTAATTCTCCTAAACTATGACCTCCTACTACTACTGGTTGAATACCTAAATTTTCCAAATAACGTATCCATATTAAAGAAGTCAGACATAAAGCAGGTTGAGCAAACTCTGTACGAGCTAATAATTGTGACCATTCTTTAATTTCTTCTTGATTGATAGCACGTTCTAAAGAACAATAAATAAATTGACTAATGGGTGCAATTCCTATTTCTTTCAGCCATTCATCTGCTTGATTTACTAATTGCTTTGCCCAATCATAGCGTTGTACTAAAATACGCGCCATATTTAACTTTTGTGAACCTTGTCCGGGAAATAAAAACCCTATGCGATCACGTTTGATTTGATTGGCAATATAAATATCTTTTTCTGGGGAAATTATTACTTCTCCTTTTGTTAATGAATGATTATTCAGTATTTGCTTAATTCTGACAAGACTATCCAATAATTGAGTAGGATTATGGGCAACAATTGCCGCTCGTATAGGTAAAGAATCTTGATTTTCTTGAGCAAGTTTAGCAGCTAAATCTACCATTTCCCCTATGCTCATCCCTTGAGCAAGCTCAATTAATATTAAAATGCGTTCTAACAAATCTTCTACAAAAAACGCACTCATGATAAATATTTCGGTATCCTGATTAGATACTAATAAAGATGCTTCTCTAACAGAAGATTTCAGATGATTAGCTGGTGCATCTCCAGAGGAAATTGCTACATGACAATTAATACCACCAAAACCTGCACCAAAAATCCCGGCTTTTAATGTTTCATTAGGGTTGCGAATTTCACCAGTTAAAACAGGATAAAGACATTGTGCAGATGTATCAAATATTGGATTAGGTTCTTTGCAACCTGCGGTGGGTGGTAAAATTCTTTGATTGACTGCTATTACTGATTTAATAAAAGCACCTATTCCTGAAGCTGCTTTTGTGTGTCCCACTATGGATTTAAACGAGGTCATACCTACTGAACGAGGTACAATTTCACCATGTTGACTCATTGCTAAGGCAATACCTTCTAATTCTGTCCTATCACCTACCGCAGTTCCAGTTCCATGTCCTTCTATAAAATTAAGAGTATGAGGACTATAACCGGCTTTCTGATAAGCTCTTAATAGTGCTTTTGATTGACCAATTTTAGAAGGTGCTGTGATTCCACCTTTACCATCAGAAGAAATTCCCCAACCGTTAATAGTAGCATAGATATAATTGCCATCACGTTGAGCATCTTCTAAACGTTTTAGCACCACAAAACCACAACCTTCACCCGGTATAAAACCACTAGCACGTTTATCATAAACTGTCATATCACTAGCAGTTAAAGCACCAGTTTTTGCAAAACCAATCAGTTCAAATGTATCTAAACTTACATCCACCCCCCCGCCAAAACAAGACTCAATTCACCACTAATCAGCTTTGTACAAGCGTCTGCTACTGCAATTAATGATGAAGAGCAAGCACCATCAACAGTGTAACCACCACCATCGAAGTTAAAGAAATTACATATTCTTCCAGCAATAGTATTAGAAAGTCCACCTGCTAAGGAATCTTCGGTAATGGGAGGAAAAACAGACTTGTAAAATTTTTCCATAGTTTCTACAAGTGTTTCTATAGTTGCAGGAGGTAAACCTTTAGCTTGAGCAGCCGCACGTAATGTTTTTCTCACAAAAGGCCAACGTAATCTCAGTCCAGAACTTCTGGTTTGTTCACCGGTTAAAGTGTTTCCTAAAATTACTCCTGTTAGTTCAGTAGGTACAGTTTCACGGGAATAACCTGCATTTTCTAATGCTTTCATGGCTGTATCAAGAGCCAACCATTGCACTATATCAGTAGAATCTATGGTACTTTTAGGAATGCGATGTTTGCGCCAATCAAAGTCAAAACCATCAATCACAGCCATACGACTTCCATAAGTGTGATCCGGTGTTTGCGGATTTGGGTCATAATATTCAGATAAAGGTAATCTTACATCTGGATTGGAACGAAATTGTTGTTTGCGAGTAAGTATATTTTCCCAAAGTTCTAATAAAGTTTTAGCCCCAGGATAACAGCAACCCATTCCTACGACAGCAATATTATATATGTCTGACATGGTTTTGTGACATGAGTGTTTTTGTACTGATTCTCAGTTACTCTATCAAACTTGATTGTAGAATTGATGAATCCTGTAACAACATTTTACAATTTTTGGCTTTTACCCATGGAAAATCCCTGATTTTTTCCTCTTGGGAGAAAGCCCAGTACAACCCGATAAAATCGTGACTATGTCAATAGGGTTTCTTTTTGTTGGTAAAGATTATTACTGTTGTAACAATGTTCAAGGTTGATGAGAGCGACGAATTTCTGTAATTTGATCTGCTATCTCTAAAAGAGACTTGGGCATTTGAGAACCTGTAAGAATAATATCAAGATGAGGAGGACGGTGAGAAAGAAAATCTAAAACCTCACTTTCAGGAATTAAACCGAAATTAACCGCTAAACTCAACTCATCTAATACCAGTAAAGAATACTTGCCTTCATTAACTACCTTTTGGGTATATTGCCAAAGTTCTTGTAAAGCTTGATTTTCCGATTCATCTAAATCTGAATTATCAATACAACGAGGCAAATCACAGCGAATCCAGTCTAAATGTTTTCCCATTTGGGTAGGTCGTTCAAATCCTTGACGGATACCACCTTTAAGAAACTGAACTATTAATACTGGTGTACCTTGTCCGGCAATTCTCAGCACTTGTGCCATGACGCTTGTAAAAAAGCTACGTTGAGAACTTGTGAAAACTTGCACTAATCCCTCTACGGAATATGGTAAGCTGAGATTCGAATTTGAAGCTGGAATTTCTAATTGGGCAACCATAGGACAAAGTTGAAAACCTGGCTATAAATTTAATGGTGTTACTAAATTGAGGTATAAAAGTCAAAAATTGCATTGCTCAAATTTTTACTCTTTGCGCCTTTGCGTGAGATAAATCTATGCTTTTATTCACTAAAGTAAATTTAATAATTTACAAATCAAAAGACATAATTATCATACAGCACTATTGAGTATTCCCACAGCAAAATATCCTGACTTCATGCGGTTAATATGTATAAGACAATAGGCAAAAATTCAAAAGGAAATTTTAATGGTTTGGCAACGTCCTGACGGCAGAAAACCCAGTGAACTCCGTCCCCATAGTTTTTATCCCCATTTCACCCGCTTTGCACCAGGTTCGGTTTTAGCGAAGTGTGGTGATACTCAAGTTCTTTGTACCGTGAGTGTAGCTGAAGGAGTACCTAAATTTTTGACTGGTAGTGGTCAGGGTTGGTTGACAGCGGAGTATAGAATGTTGCCATCAGCTACTCAAAAACGCCAGGAACGGGAATTAATGAAATTATCCGGGAGAACCCAGGAAATTCAACGTTTAATTGGCAGAAGTTTAAGGGCTGCTTTAGATTTTGAGATTTTAGGAGAATGGACGCTAATGGTGGACACAGACGTATTACAGGCCGACGCGGGAACGAGGACAATGGCAATTACAGGGGGTTTTGTAGCTTTAGCTCATGCTATATCTCAATTATTACAGCAAGGAGTGTTAGAGCGATCGCCTTTATGTAGACAAATAGCAGCGGTTTCTGTAGGCTTATTACAAGGTGAACCATTTTTAGATCTTAATTACGTTGAGGATGTAGCCGCAGATGTAGATTTTAATGTAGTTATGAATCATAAAATGCAAATTATTGAAGTTCAGGGAACAGCGGAAGCAGGAAGTTTTAGTCGTCAACAATTGAATCAAATGTTAGATTTTTCTGAACAAGGTATACAGCAATTACTAATTGCCCAAAGAAATGCAATTAGTGATTGGAATACCTTATTTATAGAAAATTAAAATAGAAAACTAAATTGTCATAATTACCAAATAAAAAAATTCAATTAGTGGCCGTAAACTTGCAACCAAAAAGAAATTCAGAGCAATCTTGGCTAATTCGGTGTTTGTCAGCATTTCTGTTGTTAGGTCAAATTTCATTACATTTTCTGCGCGGAAAAACCTATTATCGCAAGATATTAGAACATACAGTAACAGCCGGACCTGCTTCTCTTCCTCCAGTGTTATTAGTCAGCGGTTTTGCTGGAATGATTTTCACTATTCAAACCGCTAGGGAATTAGTGAGATTTGGGGCTGTAAACACTGTTGGTGGTGCGTTTGCTTTGGCATTTTGTCGGGAATTAGCACCAATTTTAACTGCTAGTATTATCGCGGGACAAGTTGGTTCAGCTTTTGCGGCAGAATTGGGAGCAATGCGGGTTACAGAACAAATTGATGCTTTATATATACTCAGAACAGACCCTATTGATTATTTAGTTTTACCTAGAGTTATTGCTTGCTGTTTAATGATGCCTATAATGATGATTTTTGCCTTAATTATAGGTATTATGGGCGGTACTTTTGCGGCCATGCAGTTTTATCAAGTTGTTCCCGAAACATTTTTAGAATCAGTGAGAGAGTTTTTAGTACCATCAGATATTTTTATTATTTTACTTAAAGGGTTAATTTTTGGGGCTATAGTTGCTGTTAATGGCTGTAGTTGGGGACTGACAACTCAAGGGGGAGCAAAGGAGGTGGGAGAGTCAGCAACTACGGCTGTTGTCACTACTTGGGTGGCAATTTTTATTATGGATTTTATATTGGCGTTACTATTGTTTGAACAGCCTATATTGTAATTGTAATTTTAAGTTTAGAGGGGTTTATTTATACATTTAATTACTTTTAAAACAACCACTTAACTACATTAGCGATAGCTGAAAAAAAGCTAAAAATGTACATTCCCAAACTAAACGAGGTTGAGCATAACAAAGTAAGTTTTTCCTGGTTTTTTCTAGCTGTTGAATAATTCTCGGTTCATGTATTTGTTGCCAATAATATTGTTGTAAATAATCAATTAACCATAATTGCGCTTCTGTATCTAATTCCTGATCAATTTTCTTCCCTAATTCTAAAGCATGACGATAAGATGTTGGTCTTTTTTTCACCTGTGCTATAAATTCGCTAGGAATATTTTGCAATTGCTGGTAAGATGAAATCGCATTTCCTGGACTACCTGCGGCTATATTTAAAACTTCTGGATGTTGCAAAATCTCTGTATTTCCTGTTTGCGTCAATACCTGTTTCATAGCAGCATTATCTAAACGATAAAAAGGAATTTTCTGACAACGAGATACTAAAGTTGGTAATACAGATTCTGGGGAAGGTGCAATTAAAATTAATGTCGCTTTTCCCGGTTCTTCTAAAGTTTTTAATAACGCATTGGCCGCAGATTCTGCCATTGTTTCTGCTTGTTCTAATACTATCACATTTCTCGCCGCTTCTAAGGGTGGACGAGCCAGAAATTGGGTAATTTCTCGAATTTGTTCTAAACGAATTACTGGTGGTGCTTTGCGTTTAACTCCCTTTTGTGCTGCTTCGAGTGGAGTAAATCTTTGTCCTTGATATTGATAAGTTGGTTCTACCCACAATAAAGCTGGATGATTTCTTTGTTTAATTCGATGTTGTAAAACCGGAATTTGATCAGGTTTTACAAAACTAGAAAAAAGTAATTCAATAAAACACCGTGCTGCTAAACTTCTACCCACACCATCAGCACCCACAAACATATAAGCAGGTGCAACTCGGTTTTGTTTAACGGACTGGGTTAGTAATTCTACTGCTTGCTGTTGTCCTATTAATGACGAAAACATAATTATGAAAACAGGCGTTTCTGTAAAATATTTTGTATAGTTTGTTGCACATTTTCTTGACTGCGACTGCCATCTACTCGCACAATTCGGGATGGATAGGATACATATAAATCCGTATATCCCCTTTGTACTCGACGATGAAAAGCAATTGTTTCCTGTTCAATTCTATCTAATTTAGCTTGTCCACGTTTACGCGATAAACCCACCTCCACATCTACATCTAACCAAATAGTTATATCACTTGTTAAACCCCCTGTAGCAATCTGGTTCAGATGATTAATTAGACTCATATCTAAGCCCCTGCCATAACCCTGATAAGCAATGGTAGAATCAGTAAAGCGATCGCATAAAATATATTTTCCCATAGCTAAATTTGGTTTTAATTCCTCTTCAATATGTTGCGCCCTATCCGCAGCATACAACAACAGTTCCGTAATTTCCTCTATTGGCTTACTTGGTGACTTTGACAATAATAACCTCCGCAAATCTTTTCCTAACTCCGTTCCCCCCGGTTCACGAGTCAGTACCACTGATATATTTAAACTTTCTAACCACTGAGAAAAAAGGTGCATCTGAGTAGTTTTACCACATCCTTCTACGCCTTCAAATACGATTAATTTACCATTCATCTTTTTAAATAGTTTTAATGCTTGCAAGTGCTTATGGAAATCCAAGATGAATCTACGATTTTAGACCCATCTTCTTCAATCTTGTAATAATGTTCTTTTTTCCAAATAGGTGCGTTGTGTTTCAACGTATCAATAGCATATTCACAAGCCGCAAAAGCCTGACCACGGTGTGGACAACCTATAGCTACAAGTACACTAATTTCCCCAATTGACAATCTCCCAATGCGATGATATATTGCCACTCGACTGACATCAGACCATTGATGGCGAATCTGATCAGCAATTTGATAGAATACCTGTAAAGCCATTGGTTCATAAGCTTGATACTCCAAAGCCACCACAGACTTACCGTCAGTTTGATTACGAACCATCCCACTCATGATTACCACCGCACCATGAGCAGGACTATCCACCTTACTATAGATTTCCTCTACAGACAATGGTGCTAGTGTAATTCCAAAACTATCTTCAACCCTGGGTTTAATTGTGATCATTTATCTTATGCTCCTAATAGTAAATTGATACAAGGATCATCGCGGTTCATGATTTGAAAAATCCCATTCTATAAGAATATCTAACCGCGAAATATCCGGGCAATTCAAAAAACCCCAAAATCAGGTAAAGTAATATTTTCATCTATTTACTAAAAACCACGATCATCCCATGCAAGTGCAACTCAGTGGATCTAAAAATCCCCTAGCGTATCTACTATTAATCGCTCCTTTTTTCCTTTGGGGTACAGCAATGGTGGCCATGAAAGGTGTAATTTCTCACACCACACCCCTATTTATGGCTGGAGTTAGATTAATACCTGCTGGGGTGTTAATTCTCATGGTAGCAGCATTCATGGGTAAACCTGTACCTAAAAGTTGGTTAGCATGGTTATGGATTATTATATTTGCTTTAGTTGATGGTACTTTATTTCAAGGCTTTTTAGCAGAAGGTTTAGTCAGAACCAATGCTGGTTTAGGTTCGGTAATGATAGACTCCCAACCTCTAGCAGTAGCTTTACTGTCTCTCTGGTTATTTAAAGAACATATTGGTTTATGGGGATGGTTGGGGTTAGGTTTGGGAATCACAGGAATTAGTCTGATTGGTTTACCAGAAGAATGGATTTTTCATCTTCTTGATTCAGGAGTGACAATTACCACAGATAATTGGCAAGATTTATTTAATAGTGGTGAGTTATTAATGTTACTGGCAGCTTTATCAATGGCTGTGGGAACGGTGTTGATTCGGTTTGTGTGCCAATATGCAGATCCAGTCATGGCTACAGGATGGCACATGATTATCGGAGGCTTGCCCTTGTGGGGAATTTCTTCAGTATTAGAAGGTCAACAATGGCAAAATATTGTACTATCAGATTGGATAGCATTAAGTTATGCTACTGTATTTGGTAGTGCGATCGCTTATGGTTTATTTTTCTATTTTGCTTCCAGTGGTAATCTCACTAGTTTAAGTTCTCTCACCTTTTTGACACCGGTTTTTGCCTTAATATTCGGTTATATTTTCCTCTCAGAGGTCTTGACCATTATCCAGTGGTTAGGTGTTTTTCTCACATTAATCAGTATTTATTTAATCAATCAGCGGGAAAATATTGGGGTAAAAAATCAGACAATTACTATCACAGAAACAAATACCACAGAGGAATCATTAGTTTTAGAACTATCCCCGAAAAAAGTCCCTTAAACAGAGCTAAATCACCGATAACTACCAAAAATATCACAAAAATATAACTATTACTTACATTTTCTACTGATGTCACTCCCTATCTTACCCCCATATCTCAAACCAGGTGATTTGCTGCGCGTAATTGCTCCCAGTGGTGCATTACGAGAAATGGAAGCGTTTCATCAAAGTGTGGAAATTTGGAAAGCGCGTGGTTATCGCGTTGAAATTCCGTCTAACATAGATGATAAACATGGTTATCTCGCTGGTACAGATATCCACCGTCGTCAGCAACTAGCCACAGCATGGGAAGATCCAGAATGTCGGGGTATCCTCTGCGCGAGAGGTGGTTTTGGCTGTACCCGGATTTTAGAAGATTGGAATTGGCCAGAAAATATCATTCCACCTAAATGGTTAATCGGCTTTTCTGACATCACAGCCTTGCTTTGGAGTCTCTACAACGCTGATATTGTCAGTGTCCATGGTCCCGTCCTCACCACCCTAGCAAATGAGCCAGAATGGTCAATACAGAGGCTATTTGACATAGTAGAAGGTCGTTGTCTTACACCCTTAAAGGGTAAAGGTTGGGGTGGTGGTACAAGTACGGGAATCTTGCTTCCTGGTAATTTGACGGTAGCAACTCATCTTTTAGCAACACCAATTTTTCCTAACCTTGATGGTGTAATATTAGCCTTAGAAGATGTGACAGAAGCACCTTATCGGATAGATAGAATGTTGACTCAATGGCGATTAAGTGGTATTCTGTCTAAAGTTCGCGGTATTGCTTTAGGGGGTTTTACTAAATGTGACCCACCACCCAATGTACCCAGTTTGGGTATAGAGGAAGTTTTGAAAGAACGCTTGGCTGATTTGGGTATTCCCATAGTTTCTGATCTCCCCTTTGGTCATGATAGCCCCAATGCTGCTTTACCTGTGGGAATGATGGTAACATTAGACGGAGAAAAGGGGATATTAAACATTAACAAATAAACTACAGCACTTACCGATGTTATGAGGTACAAGAACCCCACCCCCAACCCCCTCCAATATCAAAAGTTTATCCTTTTCTTCCCCCCGCTGCGGGGGGGTTGAGGGGGGATTGAGGGGGGTGCGAGGAGGGTGCTTAGGATGTACCTCGAGCGGAAACCCCTGTATTTACCTAAATCTTCTAGACTACCTACAGCATATTTCACAATAAACTATAAAGGTAAGCTTTTAGAGGCAAGATGCCCATCCCACAAGAGTTTTGCTATTAATATTTCTGCCTTATTTACCTGCAATCTGCTGTATGTTAAAATTACCCTATTGTTTCTAACCCAAAGATGTGAATGAAATCAGTTCTTCTTCTATTCCCCATAAAATTATTGGTGTTGCTGTGATTTGGAATGACCAAAAACAGATTTTAATTGATCGTCGTCTTCCCCAAGGTAAAATGGGTGGTTTATGGGAATTTCCGGGGGGAAAACTGGAAATAGGTGAAACTATTCAAGAATGTATTAAACGAGAAATTTCGGAAGAGTTGGGAATAGAAATTGCAGTTGGAGAACACCTAATTACTATTGACCATACCTATAGTCATTTGCGGGTGACATTAACAGTACATCATTCTCAATATTTAACCGGTATTCCCCAAACCATAGAATGTGATGAAATTCGCTGGGTAAGTTTGCATGAATTAGATGATTTCACTTTTCCAGAAGCAAATGGGGAAATTATCACAGCTTTAAGGAAATACAGCAAATAGCAAGCTAGTGAATATTTAATTTACAAATCCAAAGCTTAAAACCCACATTCCGTACCCCAACTGTTACGGGGGGAAATTCTTGATGAAAAACAAGGAAACAAGAATAAAAACAGAACAGATAAGTAGCTGAACGAAAAAAACCGACATAAGTAACGAAAAGTAAAATTGCCCAAAACCTGTTCCCTGTTCCCAGTTAAGAGTTCCCTGTTCCCTCTTAATTAAACCAACTTCAAATCAGGATATTCCGCAAACAAATCATCTGATGTCAGTGTATCCCCTGGTGCTTGGGGAGTCCACAAAACTTCAATCGCTAACAGTTGTTCACTGGGAAGACTACCAATTTGACGCAAAGCTTGACGCAAATCATCAGCGCTATTAATAGCCGGAATTTGACATTTACCTAAAGTCGCTGCTAACAAGGTGACAATAATATATTCTCCAGGACCTTGGCTAATTAAGCGGGTGGGGTTATCCTCCCCAGATAAAGCTTCTTTGCTCAAAACAGCTTTTAGTTGATTATTCACATTAGAGAGGGTTTCTTCGCTAAACTTACTGCGTTCAGCTAAAGATAAACGATTAAATTGGGATTCGGCGGCATTTAACTTTGCTTGTTGAGTTCCACCACCCGCATATACCCAGTATTCAGGATGACGCAGTAAAGCTAAACTAGCCTCTTGTAAAACTTCGCTTCTTCCTGCTGGGGTATTAGTATCAGCAGTTTCCGCAATGTGATTCAGTTCGGTTTGTAAATCTCTGGCTTGAGCTAATAACCCAACTTGTAAACGAGTTACAGACACGGAAGGGTTACTATTGTAACTTACTTCTTCCGTTTCTCCACCAGTAACACGGCGGAAGGTTTGGACTAAAAAATTCGCCATAGCAAAAAAGATTAAAATCCCAAACAACCCACCAAAACCGCCTCCAAAACCCCATAAGGGTAAAAGAAAGGGAAAGCCAAAACCACCACCATAGGGGGCGTAGTAACCGCCACTACTAGGCATATTGGGACGGGGTGCATAGGTACGGCTAGAAGGCATTCTAAAAGAACCACCACCAATTCTACCACCAGAACGGGCTGCTAGGGCATCACTGCCATGGCTAAAGGCTAAAGTTAGGACTAAGGTAAGGATAAAGACGGTTTTAAATAGGGGTTTGAGAAATCCTTGTAATTTTTTATTCATAATTCATTGATGACGACAACTGTATTTTTACGCTGGCTTCCCTGGGAAAAGCAGTGCAAGCCATAGCACTACTCTTAATCTAACGCTTGTTATGTTAGTTAGGCGGCGAATTAAGGAGGATTTTTGATGTTGATAACCGTACCGTGAAATCTCCTCACCGTCAAAAAACTTTGGAATTAATTAATTATTTCTATTTTCCAGTCATGCCATATTTAATAATCTTAGCGCTAAAAAATTAATGAGTATCATTAATAATTCTAATTTACTATTTTAGCACTTATTAGTTAAGTGTGAATCTTGCTACTGTCTCGGAAAAGTATTCTAAGTGATTGGATTTTTTTCTATTCATAATTTTGCTACTAACTAATTTTTTCCGGATAGAGACGGAATATGTAGCACCTATAGTCCAGGGGGTTTGACTTTTAATAAATGATGTAAGTAGAATGACAATTAAAATTTTACATTTACTACCTATTAACTATAGGAGCAAGTTGAAAAATTTGTTTATATCTAGGTTGTAATGTAGCAAATATAGCTATGATTACCGCCTAAATATTTTCAAATTAATGGCGGGTAAATGCAACGATTGATACCCTAAATTATGATGAAAATCATGTAAGCAACAAAAGTAAAAATAATGGGCATTATTAAATCATTATTTGACCGTAAATGCTATCATGCAGATTACAAAATTGGTGGATATTTTCTGGCGATTTGGCACGAAAATAGCCAATATTTAGGGTATTATAGAGGAAATAGTTAGATTGAACAATTCTCCAAGTAGTTTCTGAGTAATCTCTTGGAAGTGTCAATGATAAATCATAGCTATCTTTGATTATGCAGATAACTTGTCCAGCATTGATAACATTGAGCAAATTCAACAATAATTGGCGACAAAATAGGTGATAAATTTATAGTTTTGTCAGCCAGGTGTTTCATAATATAAATTCATCTTGCTCTTGTGTATTAATTGGAAAGTGAGAGTTTTACTAGTTAGCAAAAATGTCAATACCTAATTAACTTTAAAATTGCAAATTTTTTGCTAATATTCAGCATTAAAAAATCCCTATTTCTACCTCTTTTCTGTTGTTAAATTTCTCAAAGATGATTATCTCAATTTCTGTAATCACTAATCTCTGGAAATTACCAGTTAGATATTTTTAGCAATTTATTGAGATTGCTATTTAGCAGTAAGTAATAAATCTTGATGAATTTAATTCAAGATAACGCCCTAATTCTAGTTAATTTATTAGGCTTAATTATGGAAAATATATCGCAACTAGGGTTACAAGTTAGAGATAAAACAGCTTATCCAGATATCCTAGTTATTTCCCGAATATTCCGGCCACAAGAAGCTGTAATTGGTGAATATGTCTATAATCGTTGTTTACAAGATCCAGACCGGGTAATTGTCTTAGCTGGTGGTTGTACTGGAGATAAAAAATTTGATAAATCCCAGCAATTTCCGGTTTATCGTTGGTTTTATTTTCCTGCTTGGTGCGATAACTGGTTAGGAAATATTCTCCAATCTGGTTTGAATATTACTGCTGCTTTTTTACTAGCTATTAAATTATATTTTCGCTATCATTACCGCTACATTGAATGGTGTCATGGTTATGATTTCCCGGCTTTGCTGGTACTCAGTTATATTTTACCAATTCGCTTTTTTATCTATTTACATGATCATGATTTACTGAGGATAGCTACTAATCCTTTATGGAAATGGCTATTAAAATTAACTCTCAAACGCGCTGATGGAATTGTTTGTAATAGTTCTCATATTCGCAATTCTTTAAGAAATACTTTTCGTTTAGATACTCCAACTCATGTGATTAATCCGGTAGTCAGGCCAGAAAGATTTGGTACTCCTACTAGTTTTAGTCATATTGATGATTTGCGTCACCGCATTCGTCAAACTTACAATATCTCAGAAACAGCAATTGTCATTCTTTCTATTGGTAATTTGGTTAAATATCAAAACTTTGATCGAGTAATAGATAATATTCCTGTATTACTAACTATTGGTTTTGATGTTCATTGTATTATTTGCGGTGCAGGATCTTGTGAAAACCAGCTAAAATCCCAAGCCCAAAGACTGCGAATCACTAAACAGGTTCATTTTGCTGGCTATGTACCAGAACGAGATTTAGCCGGTTATTATGCAGCTTGTGATATTTTCGCTATGCTAAATTCAGATGATCATGACGATAATACTATAGATAACTTTGGTTTAGTTTATTTAGAAGCAGGTTATTTTGGTAAACCTGTAATTGCTCCTCGTTTGGGAAGTGTTTTAGATGCAGTTCATCATGAAGAAAATGGTTTATTAGTAAATCCTAATTCTGGTTATGAGGTTTTACAAACTTTTAATCGTTTGTGTCAAGATTCACAATTACGAGAAAAACTTGGCCGTCAAGGTAAGGAATTAGCGAAACGGAAAAACTATCATCGCTGGTTATATTCTCCTGAATCTTCTTCTTCTTGTTTGTTGAATTAACCACCACCAACTATGGTGACTATTTCCAAACAATCACCATGTTTAATTTCAGTTTCTGACCAAAATTGACGATGTAATATTTCACCGTTGTATTCTACCGCAACTAAACGAGGATTAAAACCTAGTTGTTGAAGTAATTCTGGTAAAGGAGTTGGGGATAAACAATTGCGAGTTTCTCCATTGACTTGGAGACTAATTTGATCAGACATAAAACCGTTTTTATTTGACTCGATGGAGTTGAGAGAGAAAATACTGCGTTACTAAGCTAGGTTGATCCGATTGCATGAGCGATCGCACTATCGCTACTCGCTGCGCTCCCGCATTCATGACATCATTCAGATTACTCCCATCTATGCCCCCAATTGCAAACCAGGGAATTTGACAATTTTGGGAAACATACTTAACATATTCTAAACCCGCTGCGGCTTTACCTGCTTTAGTTGGTGTTTCATACACAGGTCCCACACCAATATAATCTGCACCTTGGGTAATTGCTCCTTGCATTTCTTGCGGATTTGTGGTAGAGCGGCCGATAATACGCTGATTTCCCAGTAATTGACGAGCCACAGCAATGGGTATATCCTGTTGTCCCAAATGTACACCATCAGCATCTACAGCCAATGCTAAATCCACCCGATCATTAATAATGAATAAAGCTCCGTAATGGTGACATAGCTCCCGTAACTGTATAGCCCGTTCTAAACGCACCGAATCATCAGCGGTCTTTTCTCGATATTGTAACAGAGTTAATCCACCTTGAAGAGACGCTTCCACAATTGCCAATAAGTTCTCTGTAGGAGATGTTACCAGATATAAATGCGATCGCCATAATAAACGATGACGCTGATAACCCATCAAATTACTTTCCAGGGTATAAACCTGATAACGCATTTGCTTACAGGCTGTTCCCATTTGCATATCCTTTTGAGGGTGATAAAGCTTACCATATTCCTCCAGGACTCTGAGTGCTTCTTGCACACGGCAAAAATTAGCCTGTAATAGAGATGTAATATCAGCCCTTTCTTCCTCTTGGGGGTGGCTTAAATCAGTTCCCGGATCTCCAGGTGTATCTCTTGCTGCTCGTATTTCTGCTGTATGCCAAGTTCCCAACTCTTGACGTAGATGTTTACATATACTTGAAAACTGGGAATTATTTAAACCAAAGCGACACCATTCTTCAATAATTCGCAAACCCTCACGAGCGCGATCTAAATTAGCATCTAAAATGCGATAAACAGTTTGCTGCGTGTGGCTGTGGTTTGAACCCATTACAGCAACCTCATTTTTATTGCTATTCATCGTAATAGCCAGCCTGATTCATTATGTTTGATGATTAAATATTTGCTAACTAATTATGTCAAGGTACAAGTAACATCGTGGATATACTACTATGAATTAATAGTATAAAAATTGATTGTATAGCAGTAGCAGTTGATATACTATGCTTAGTATGTGTTTTACAGGAGTCTTATAGAAATGATAATTCCAGAAAAATCTGTTAACACCCCTAATAATTCCGTGAGTTTCTCAATTTTGAGTTTAACAGTTAGTTTAGGATTTACAAGTATAACACTCTTAACTACCAGTTTACATAGCGTCCTTGCTCAAATACCCACAGGATTAGAACAAAAACTGCCAGACAAGAAAACAATATCTCAGGTTAACCAGTCTTTTGTCAACCCAAGTACAGGAAATGACAAAACAGGTAATGGTAGTGAAAGCGCACCTTGGCAAACAATTAGTCAAGCCTTAGAAAGATCAAAGGCTAACACTTTAATTATCCTCTCTCCTGGTACATATAGTACCAAAACTGGCGAAATATTTCCTTTAATGTTAAAGCCTGGTGTAGCCATTCAAGGGGATATGAGTAATAAAGGCAAAACTGTGACAATTATTGGAGGTGGTGAATACCTTAGTCGCAGTTTTGGCGGTCAAAATGTTGCTATTGTCGGCACTAACCAAACTAGTTTAACTGGTGTCACCGTGACTAACTCCAATAATCGTGGTTATGGGTTATGGATTGAATCGAATAATATTATAGTTCGGGAAAATACCTTTACTAATAATACTCAAGATGGAATTGCTGTCACAGGTGATAGTACGGCTAGTATTAGCAAAAATTATTTTGTTGCCAATGGTGCTAATGGTATAACTATTTCTGGGAATGCTCGCCCGGAAATCAGGGAAAATGTCTTTCAACAAACTGGTTTTGGGATTAACATTGCCCAAAATGCTGCTCCGGTAGTAGTAGCTAACCAAATTCAGGAAAACAGATCGGGTATTATTGTCCAAGCAAATGCTACACCACTATTCAGGAATAATTTTATTCAAGGTAACAAAGAAGATGGTCTAGTAGTTATTGCCCAAGGTAGACCAGATTTAGGTACTAATTATGATCCAGGGAAAAATGTATTTCGGAATAATGGTCGTTATGATATCAACGCAAAAACTGCTAAATTGCTAGTTTCTGCCGCTGGGAACAATTTGGTTAGTAATCGCATTAGCGGTAAAGTAGATATTCAAGGTACAAGCGCACCTAAAGCCCGAAATTCTCCTCCTCAAAGAACTATAACACCTTTAATGATTAGAAATCCGCCTAACACTCGACTACCAGAATTACCAAAGAACTCTAATTCACCCCAATTTAATTCTGTGGGACTTGACTCAGGCGCTATTGAATTTGTTGCCCCTCAAGCCGGAACACGGGAAAATCTTCGCAATTCATCTCCCCAAAGTTATACATCTACTGCAAAAAATACTTATTACCGGGTGCTAGTGGTAGTTGAAAATCAACAACAACAGGATTTAGTTAGTTCTCTGGCTGCTGGTGCTTTTTCTAAAGCTTGGCCCGGTGGCAGAGTGAGGGTGGTGCAAGTGGGAGTATTTAGTAATCGAGAAAAGGCCAGCAAAATAGTCAACATCTTCAAGAGCAAAGGTTTCACAGTCTTTATTGAGCCTGGGAAGTAATGGGTAATTAGTAAAAACGGACAACTGTCCAAATGTGAAGCTAAATCGCAGAAGTTTGGTAGGACATTTCGTGTTATTAGTAGATGGGAACCAACAAGTGAAATTTCCTCCGAGTGTGGATACAAATGGGGCAAACTTGATTTAAAAATCCGGTCAATTCAGTGTGGTTGCGTCAGTCTATAAAGCGTCAAGAATCATCGAGGCTTCAGCCCGGTGAGTATGTCAATAAAATACCAACTCCAAGTTTTCACTGGTGAGGGCTTTGAGTTTGGAAGTAAAGGATTCGGTGCGATCGCTCTTTTGGGGAGTAAACTGTCCAATGGGAGGATGATTAACTGTTGCTGGCGGCATAAGCTGTTGTACTGGGTGAGGTGAAATGTCCTCAATAATGTCCTGTTGACTTACTACTGTCGTTAATTCAAAACCAGGAGATATAGGGGCAACATTTTCTGCCTCAGAATCCCAGTTTTCTGCTGATGTCGGTAAACTATTATTTATTTGGTACTTATAGCTCAGATTAGCTGGTAATAATTGAGGATGTTTATATTTTTCAGTCCTGATCTCCTGTTTAGCTGGTGGTAAAACTGGTAAGGAGGGGGAAGTGAGACGTTCAGGGAATTTGCTACAAATCATGCGCTCAAATTCCATGTTAAAATGATACGTTGTCTCTCCCTTTCGCCGCCAAAAGGTCAAGATTTGCTGTACAGATATAGCCTTATAACGACCTTGATACAAAGCCTCAATTACCGCCAGGTGTAACCAATGAATGGGATATTCTACTTGCCAGCGGTCAATTAACTCACTAGCATTATATCCATTCAGATCAAAGCTATAGTGAGTTAATAATTTAGCTGCTAATTCGGCAGGCGCCGCAAAAGTTTGAGTAACGGGGGATGTTGTTAACATGGGCTATAAATTGCAGGCAACAGGTATAAACATTTGACCCATCGCATCTAGCCTAACGTAATTTTAGCTACATGAGTGGTTTTTCACCAGCGGCAAAATTGATAGGCAGTGTTTTCTATTCTACTTGTCAATTGCTAATTTGCAAAACAATATAAGGTGAATTGATAACTTTTGTGCGTTGACTAGCTACTAATGCCTGATAGACCATGGCGGCAACTTCAGCACGAGTAGCTTCCCTCGTAGGTGCAAGTAAATTGGGATCTGGATAATTAACAATGATTTTTTGCTGAGTAGCTATGGTAACCGCTGTTCGCGCATATTCGGGAATTTTATCATGGTCGCTGTAGGTTAAGCTTTTCTGGTCAGTTGCCGAGAGTCCCAGTCCATTGACCAAGGAGACGATGATTTGTAGCCGTTGAACTTTTTGATTGGGACGGAAGGTGCGATCGCTAAATCCGCCGACAAAACCACCTCTGGCTGCTATTTCAATAGCTTTAGCCGCCCAAAAATCCTTGGGTATGTCTGTAAATTCCGGGCTAGGGCGTTTGCGTGGGGGGTTAAAGGCGGTAGCAATTACAGCCGTGTATTGGGCGCGGGTCATAGCTTGATCTGGTTGGTAGGTCCCATCGGCAAAACCTTGAGTTAAGTTCATACTAACTAATGCTCGAATAAATGGTTCTGCCCAATGTCCGATAATATCGGAGAAGGAAGGAATCTCTGTCTCTGGTTTGACAATATAGGAACAGGGGAGGGGATTTTCTTGGCCTATGGCCACTAATGCCTGGTAAATTAGGGCGGCTACTTCGGCACGGGTAATTTCCCGCAGAGGTTCTAATTGATCTGGTTGAGGATAATTCACCACTAATAATTTTTGGGTGGCTACGGTAGCGGGCTTGGTGGCATAACTGGGAATTTGGGCGCGATCGCGGTATACCATTAAGACGTTAGGATTACCACCACTCAATTTTAAACCGTTGACAATGGAGACTAAAGCTTGAATTTTTGTTAAATTATTTTCTGGCCTAAAGGTTCCATCGGGAAACCCTGTCAAAAAGCCGTTCTCAGCAGCACTGGCTATGGCTTTGGCCGCCCAAAAGTTGGATTTGACATCTTTGAATCTATCTAGTTGCTTACTCTGAGGAAGTTGGAATGTCTTAGTGATCACAGCCGCATATTGAGCGCGGTTAATCGGTGTGGCTGGTTGAAAAGTCCCATCGGGAAAACCGCTAATAAAACCTTTGCTAACCAATGCCTCCACAAAAGCAACAGACCAATGTCCTTCTAAATCGGCAAAGCTGCTACTAACTCCTATTTGACTGGGGGTATCAACAGTAGCAGTTATGAAGTCTATTAATCCCATCACCCGGGCAGGATTTAACTGATTACCAACGGAGATGATTTTTTGATTTGTAACATTTTGTAAATCGAATTTCCCCTGTTCCCGAAAAATGTTGTCAGCAGGATCTTGGGGATTTCCTAAATCGGGAACGGCATTACCATTGACTAATAAACCTCCTTGGGTATTACCGACAATCAGATTTCGTCGTAATACGGGTCTAGCATCACGAGCAAGGGCGATCGCTATCCCATTTTCCGAAAGTTTATTATTTGCCAATAAAGGGGCTGCAAAATCGTTAATGGCTATACCTAAAGTGTTGTTTTGAAATAAATTCCGCAGCACTTCCCCTTTACTATTCCTAGCTATGACTAACCCACTGAATTGATTATTAATAAATAAATTATCTATAATGCCCGGTTTAGCATTGCCAGTAGTAAATATTCCTTCTCTAGCACAGTTCTTAAATGTACTATTAGCTACCGTAGGAACTGATGATTCAATCCAAACACCAGTACCTTTGTCCATGGTATTAATCACGGTTACACCTAAGAGACTGGCATCACCTCGCAATAGTAAAGTGATATTCTGTAACCCGAAACTAGAGCTTTGATATTCCCCACTGCCAGAAATGATAATTTCCTGACCTTTATTGGCTTCATTCCCTACTACCAATACCCCCGGTGGAATGACTAAGGGAAATACCTCTCCATTTGCTGTTCCATAAGTTCCATTGGCCAACTGAATAATTGTGGATGTTTTTGCTTGTTTTAGGGCGCAGGTAATACTTTTCAAGGGATTGAGACGAGAACCAGTATTACTATCCTTTCCTGTAGCAGGGTTCACATAGAGTGTAGCAATAAGACTAGAATTAACCATTGGTTGTCAAACTCGTATGGTTTAAATGGTGACATCCATAAATCATGATAACACAGCCAATCTTCATGTACTGAACTTAAATAGTAGGAAATACCAAAAGCGAATATTGCTAAAAGTACAGGAAATAGAACAGTAAATTCTAATTTGCCTTTTTTAACTACTTCTAAGCAAGAGGTAACGATAGCTACAGGCCATAAGATAGTAGTGATGATAAACATCATAAAGGATAAAAATTTATCCTCTGGAGAAGATGTTGGGTGACGGAGGCAAAAATTTAACCAGTTAGTGAAAAAATATACTGTCATCAGCAAATAGGCAATAACTAAGGCTAACTGTATTTGATTCACAGCACTTACTCCTTGAATAAATAAAATGAAAAGTTAGATGCCTTACAAACAGGTCATTTCAGATTTTTTACAAAACTAAGCTGTACTAAGCTGTTACGCAGCTAAATTGTACAATTCTAATATGGCTAGATATTGCGGTGCTGGCATCCTGTCCGCTATAATTATACAAATTAAATGCAGTACAGATTAAACATATATTGGTTACATGGTGCTGACTTACTTACAGTAAGATTTATTATTGGTGAACAAGTCTATTTTGGAAACTGTCGTTCTCGCACTTCCACAGCGTAATCTTGTACAGCTTTGCCAATTGTTTCTCGTAAGTTTGTATAAACTTTGGCGAATGGTGGGTGTTTTTCCGAAAGTCCCAAAATATCAGAAGTTACTAATACTTGACCATCACAATCATAACCTGCACCGATACCAATAGTGGGAATACGAAGTTTTTGAGTAATTTGCAGTGCCAAGTGGGCGGGAATATGTTCTAATACTATAGCAAAAACACCAGCTTTTTCGAGAGCGATCGCTTCATTAAAAATTCTGTCTCCCTCTTCCCGGGTTTTTCCCTGTTGTCGCAATCCTAACTGATGTATTGACTGAGGTGTTAAACCGACATGACCCAGAACAGGAATCCCAGATTGAACTAAATGAACAATCGTTTCTACCATTGCGGGATAGCCACCTTCTAATTTTACTGCTTGCGCTCCTGTTTCTTTTAGCACCCTACCCGCAGAGTGCATGGCTTGAGACATACTTTCTTGATAAGTCAAAAATGGTAAATCCACTACAACTAGTGCGTTTTTCACACCACGACGGACGGCTTTAGCGTGATGGATCATTTCCTCTAAAGTTATTGGTAACGTAGTTTCATAACCAAGGATTACCGCCAAAGAATCACCTACTAGAACCAAGTCTACACCGGATATATCTAAAAGTTGAGCGATAGTATAATCCCAGGCCGTTAACGCAACAATCGGCCGTCCCTGTTGTTTCCACTGAGTTAATTGTTGAGTAGTAACTGGCATAAATAATTGTTAATTCTTAATTATCACCCAAATATCCCCACGCAAATAGATCTGGATCAAAATCTGTCAAATGGGTGGAGGATTTTGAAATAAAATTTCAGTAGCACTCCCTTGTTTTATATCTCTACGGGACGCTACCTGGACAGAACCCTATCGTTTAAAAATAACAGAAAACAAGAAAGTTTGCCATTTTATGTGATTTCACAGTGTAAAGTCAAAAATTTTATCAAGAACCTTTCCCAAGAGGGGAGGGAAGAGTGTTGGGTTTTTCCGACTTACTTATCCCTTTTAATGCTTTTCAAACATCCTCTAATATCTTATGTAGGACTCCTGTTTGATTTTTGATAGCCTGCGATGACTTATTCTCTGCTAAGAGTTCCCTCCCAAGGTAAACAAGTTCAGGAATCAAGCAGGATTCCTATAGATGGTACAAAATATGGTACAAAAGATAGAATTATAAAATTAAACACTTTGATATTCTAAAATCATGAAAGCATCTGCGAAGTTCGACTTTGAAGACGAAAAATTTAACGCCCCACCGTCCCAAGTAATCCCTTGGTGTCAAATGATCAGTCCTCGCTATGGTGAAGAGGGTTTACAAAGTTATGGTTTAGCGATTAAGTTGGATAATGCCCAAGCTGTTGGTTTCAAACCCGATGATAATTGGCAAGAGATACAGCACACATTTAGTTCTGGAGAAGTAAATACGGTATTTCTGACAACTACGCCCAGACTAGTTATAGTCCGTCGTGGTCCGTTATCTGTGAAAGACAGAGAAACGGGAATTAAATTAGGAACTTTTAAAGATAATTACGATGCTTTTTTAGCGGATAAACTGAAATTTAAAACCTTTACCCGCCATATAATTTTTTTAGTCGGTGAAGATAAAAAGTTTTTGCACCAATCACCATTACAATTAACTCTGAGTGGTTCAGCTTGTGCTAGTTTTGGGAAAAATTACGCTGAATATCAACAGGGGAGAATTACAGGCGGTTTTGCGGGAGAATTAGAAAAAGCTTATGCTGGTTTTCAAAAGAAACCAGTGACTCCCAAAGGTCCCTTATTTCATGCCCATGGAATTTATTGCCCGATAATTGAAGCAGAAGAAAGAGGAATTGAACCAAATACAGCTTTAGTGGCTTCAACTGTAGATTATAAACATCCTACAGTCGCAACCTTTACAGATTATATGATTGCTTCAGATTCCCCAGAATCGGAAATAATTCATAAAGCTTTTGAAGAATACAAAGAATTTGGCAAGGAAGTAGTTAAACCAGAAAGTTCTAAAGCGGAAATGGCTGGTATTAGTAATTCCTATGTTTATGCAGATGATGATGAACTTGATTATCCACCTTATTAAGTAAAGATTGACATACCATCCCCAAGAGGCAGAAAATAAAGTTTTTCTCTTGCCTCTTGGCTATTGCTTACTCTTTTAGTAATAAATAAAATAGTAAACCATTACCGCCAGAAATACCAGCGCGATCGCCGGCTAATTGACCAGAACCCATAAAATAATCAACTCTTCCTGGTCCTTTAATTGCACTACCGGTATCCTGATCTAAAACAAAACGGTTCACTAGACGAGATTCCAACTTGCCACGATTATTAGGGTAGGGAAAGGAATTGACAATTAGTGCCAATGCTCCCGGAGGCATGATATCTTTGTCCGTAGCAATAGAACGTTCAGCGGTTACAGGTATGATAAGACTACCCGTAGCAGGTCTACCGTTAGTTTCCGCAAAGAAAACAAACCTTTCCCAACGCGGTAAATAATTGCTTAACTGTCTGGGATTTTCCCGGAAATAACTAATTAATTTGGGCATAGTTAGGCCGCTCAGGGGTAGTTTACCATCTTTTGCCAATTCTTTACCGATACTCGTCCAGGGATAATCCGTTCCTCCAGCATAACCAACAGATGTTCTTTGGCCATTAGTTAATCTAATTTGGGCAGAACCTTGGATATGAATCATGTATGGTTCTAAACGATTACTAAACCAGAGAATTTCTAAACCCTTTAACCTGCTTCTATTACCTAGTAAACCATTTTTCCCTTCCAAATCAATCCGTTTCGGGTGGGGTTTGGGCCATTTCTGAAAGTCCTTGGGTAGACGATAGAGAGGATACTTATATACAGAAGTCCTGACTCGACTAGCAGTATACACAGGTTCATAATAAGCTGTGAATTTCACAGTCCCTTTATTATCATTGCCTATGGACTGATAAAAGACAAACTCCCGACGCACAGCGGCCTGTAATTCTGCTGCTGACTGAGAACTAATTACCACTTCCCGAAATCTTACCAAACTCCGACGTACCCGATCTAAAGTAATTTCTGTAATTGGGTAAGCTTGATAGGCTGCGATCGCTCTATTGCTTTGCAGATAACGTAAACTGTTATCTATTGCAGTTATTAGTGCTTGTTTATCCCCCTGTTGACCCCAAAGTTGTTCGTCCCAACCCAAGCAATTTTGAGGGGTACAAACAGTATCTATATCCACCTTTTGTAGCGGTGGTAAACCTGCGGGTGGTGTTTCGGGAGTAGCCGGAGGGACTTCTATCGGCTGTGGAATCGGAATTTGGGCTAAAACTGACGAAAATGGATTTATAAAAGCAATTCCCAGAGTGAAAGCAAATAAAGTCAGGTTTTTTTTCATCATCTTTCCATACTCGAATTAAAAACAGGTTCTACCCTAATCCCCGCAATTTTAGACGGCCGCACCATCATATATTCTCCCTGAATATTCTTAATCGGTACGCTCATAAAATCGTTAGAAGTAGATTTTGGCACAAGTTCACCACTGTACCACTTTTGAAATTCTTGAATAGTAGAAAAACGCACCTCTTCTCGATGTCCACCTTCTAAAAACAGGAAAACAGCATATTCATTAGGAGTTATAGGCATAAATTTACATCACTAAATACACATTTTCTCGAAAGATTGAGCTTAGTTGTAGCATTTTCAAGGGTTCTTTCAAAATTTTTGACAAACTTTTACATCTTTCCATCCAGGAATTTGATCTTTCAATTACTCATCTGGCTTTAACAGGTACAAATCCTGATTTTCCCATCACTTGTTTTTGAGATCAATTATCTACCTGCTATGGCATTTTCCACTAATTAAACTTTCTGTGTGATTAGAACTACAAATGTCCAGTTTACATTTTTTAGCGATCGCAGTGTCAAAAACATCCCGTCAGGGTTTCTATACCCCATATTTGGTTGATCCTGTCAATGGGTAAGTCCTAGAAAATAATAGACATCTCCTGTAAAAGTAAAAATTTTAGAGACGTTCTATGGTTAAGGATTATAAGTCCTACAGATACTTCAAGCCCGGACAGTCTTTACCTCTAGGGGTCTAGTGAGTATCAGAACCGATAACCTACCATTTACTAATTTAAATCTTCTAATTTAATTCGAGGATCGGCAGCTTTTAAAATTAAGTCAGCGATTAAGTTACCAGTAATTAATAATACGGCACTCATGACCAAACTCGCCATGACTAAATATTGATCTTTAGCTAAAACTGCTTGTAGGGTTAATTTTCCTAAACCTGGCCAGTTAAAGAAATTTTCCGTAATAAATGCACCACTTAACAAACCTGCTAATTCAAAACCCAACAACGTAATTAAGGGGTTAATAGCATTTCGCAAAGCATGAACATAAATAACGCGATTTTCTGGTAGTCCTTTAGCGCGTGCGGTTTGAATATAGTCTTGACGCAAAACGTCCAATAATTGACCACGCATAATGCGTTGTAAACCAGCAAAGCTGGTAATACTTAAAGCAATTAATGGCAAAACTGAATGCCAAGCTATATCCATAATTTTACTTAACCATGTTAGATCTGCATGATCAATACTAGTCATATTACCCACCGGAAAAAGTGGAGTAGTCATTTGGGCAAAGAAAAGCAAAAATAAGACAGTGATAAAACTCGGAATACCTTGACCGGTATAACTGACCATCTGTAAAATCTGGTCAGTTATACGATTTTGTTGCACAGCAGCGAGAATTCCTAAAGGAATAGCGATCGCCCATGTTATAATCAAAGAAGCGATCGCTAAAAATAAAGTTGCTGGTACTCGTTCCCATAACAGCGATGATACAGAACGTTTATAAACAAAGCTTGTGCCAAAATTACCTCTAGTCACAATTTGCTTTAACCAAAATCCAAACTGTTCTGGCCAAGATTTATCTAAACCATATTCTATCCTATATTCTTCAATCCGTTGTGGGGAAATTTTTGGATCTTGTCGCAGGTTGTCTACAAAATCCCCCGGAGATAACTTCATAATAAAAAAGGACAAAGCCGACGCTAAAAAAATCGTTAATAGTGCCTGTAAAAGCCGTTTGATTATATAAATAAAGGTTTCACTAGTAACCAGCTTGATTAGCCAGTTTCGACTCGTTTCCAGGGAAATTTTTGTACTGGTCATCTCAGATTACCATTGTCAATTATTTTTTGTTAATATTCAACTAGTGAGATAATCGGGACATCAGGTAAATTTTTCCGACCTTGTAAATCCCGTAATTCAATGATAAATCCAAAGCCGACAAGTTCGCAGTCAATCTTTTGTACTAACTTTGCTGTTGCACTGGCAGTTCCACCTGTAGCAATTAAATCATCTACAATCAAAACCTTGCTACCGGGACGCAAAGCATCCTGATGTACTTCCAAGACATCTGTACCATACTCCAGCTGATATTCAATGGCGTGAACTGCTGCAGGTAACTTTCCTTTTTTACGAACGGGAATAAAACCAGCGCCTAACCTATAGGCCACAGGTGCACCAAAAATAAATCCCCGGGACTCCATACCGATAATGTAGTCCACCTGAAGTTCCAGTTCAGAGCATTTTGTGCTTAAGAAGTCAATAGTATAACGTAATCCATCGGGGTTACTTAACAAAGTGGTGATATCCCGAAATAAAATTCCCGGTTTAGGAAAATCTGGTATATCACGAATTAGCGATTTTAGATCCATATAGGTCAAAGAAGAATAGTCACAACACAGACAAAGGAGAAGAGAAAGAAATTTTTCTGAAAATCAAAAGATATCTTATCCTATAATGGCATAGCCTGGATACTAGTACGGCCGTCAAGTCAAAAGTAAAAAGCAAAAATTAATAGGTCGTAATGTATACAATTGAACTGTCATATCGCCCCAGCGATGTGCATTGGGAGGAACTTAATAACTTGATTGAAAACGCATAAAGTATTTGAAGGTATTTTATAGAATGAATGTCGCCGCTAATCTTACCCCTGTAGACATAAACAGCCCAAATGCTCCGGGAATACATCAGATTTTGGATACTTTACCAGATCCAGCGATCGCTGGGCAGGTATGTCCAGCCCAAACTAGGTTGGAAATAGACCTAATTTTACTAGCCATTGAAGCCTTAGAAGTGGGCGGTTCTGAAGCCATTTTGTCCTTGGCTGAAGAATTAGACCTGAAAGGAATTATCAAAAATCGGGTAAACTTATGGAGGATGCGAACTTCTAACCCCATGCGAAGAGCGCATAGTCGCCGCCCTTTAGATATTTTAGAAGCCAAAGCCTTAGTAGTCATTGCTTGCTACATTGCTAGACGGTTAACAGTTACCATCCGCCAACTGCTAACTATATACCAGCAATTAGCCCAAAAGCAGATTCCCCCAGAACAAAACTTAAGATTAGCTAATTACCTAGAAAGGTTTAGAGCGCATTTTAAAAGTCGGATGAATTCCCGTCGCTCTGGTGTACTAGCATTAAATTCTGACGATAAATTAGATGAACTAGCTATAGACTTATTAGGGAAATTACTATTCTGCACAGGTACAGCGGGGATGCAACGGTACTGGATTTCTCTTTTTGATGGTGAAGTGGAGTAAAGAAAAATGAATATTCAACGTAAATACAGTTTACCTAATTGTACCCTGCTTCTAGAAGGGTTAAGTGACATGACACGGGGTGCTAACTTTCAGGAACTGCGTCCAGAACTATCTATATTGGTAAATGCGGAATGCCATTTATCCAGTTACACTCAACCCATAGTTGGGGGAAGGGAATTTTTTGAAAGCTTAGTTAGATCCGTCAGCACTTACGCCCAAGAGTTTTTAAGTAATATACCCAACCAGCAAAGCAAAAAAATTGACAATCAAGATCACCAATCAGAATTAGTAGAATTACAAAAAATTGATCACAACAGGCACAAGTTAATTGTTTATGCAGAAATGACACAAGATAACCTGGGGCAAAACACCAACCCAGGAGAACCTCTTGAAATCGTTCTTAATACAGTGCAATTATTTGATTTAGTTGAAGCTGTAGATCAGTTTTTTGCTGATAGCCAAACTTTACCAGAATTATCCTTAGAATTATATCCAGTAATTCGCCGTCATGGTGATTCAAGTCAAATTTTACTCAAACAAGCAATCCCAGCTACCGTAGGCGTATCCGGCCTAGCGGTAGCCGCATTAGCCTTTTTCTTGATTCCTGCTCCTCAAGTCCGTCCACCTGAATTGACACCGGAGGAGCAGACCAGCGCTACAATACCTACAACCACCGCTCAACCATCAACCTCTCCTACACCCATAGCAGCAGCCACTCCCACGACCACACCCACAGAAACAGCAGCCCCCACGGCAGTTAAAGATTTAGAAGCACTTTTAAAGACAGTACCGGAAATAACAGATTCATCCCAGTTACGGGCATTAAATCGCCAACTTTATAATCAAATTAATCCAGCTTGGACAAATCGCTCAGAATTACCAGAGAATTTAGTTTATCGTTTAGGTGTTGCTGCGGATGGTAGTATTATTGGGTATAAAGCAGTAAATCAGATAGCCAGTAACGCAATAGAAAAAACCCCACTGCCCCAACTCCTTTATAATCCTGCTAATGCGAAAGCCAATCAATCCATTGCTCAATTCAAAGTCGTCTTTACCCAAACAGGTATTTTACAAATTAGTCCTTGGGGAGGATACACTAAAACACCGGAAGTAATCGGTGAGAAAATTACTGATACTAGTCAAATCAAATATCTAAATCAAAAGCTGTATAGTACAATTCGTCAAAATTGGAGTGTTACTCCCACTTTCTCTAGCGACTTGAAATATCGAGTGGCGGTTAATAAAGGGGGTATTATTGCTGACTATGAACCACTTAATCAAGTTGCTTTTGACCATTTTCGAGAAACTCCTCTTCCCCAGCTATTTCAATCGGTTTATGGCTCTAATGTGGCTGCACCGAACAACAAGGAACCCCTAGCTCATTTTCAAGTAGTATTTACACCTAAAGGTGAATTAGAAGTAACTACTTGGAAAGGATATAGATAATTTGAGATACTCACCGACCTAAAGGCGCGGTAATTCTTGACGCTTCACCGACTTGCGTAAGTCCTGTGTACTACAAAATGAAGTGCGGAATGTGGGATCAATATCAATTTTTGATACCTTTAATTGTTATGTATATTGTCAAGCCTATGACGCTGATGAACTCGCTCATTCTCCCTGGTTTGGTAGTTGATCTCTTAAGTTTTTTTCGATCAACCAAAACAAGAGGAAAAGCATTATGGAGCAGGGTATAGGGGGAATAATTACCAATTACGCAGTAAGGGGTATAATTTTCTCTCTTTAATTCTTAATTTTTAACTCCCCACAGGGCTTGACGGCAAATACGACTATAAAGTTACGGTTCACCCCAATTCCTGAAAGTATTAATTCTCATACATTAGTCAATGTGAACGCACATTAATCCATGAGATCACTAGACATAATTTATAAAATTCGCCGTTCCCTTGACGGTTCGGTAAACCACCTTTCATGGCATGGCTACCACTGAGTTTATATGATAATAGCCTAGTTTGGGGTTTAATTCCCAGCACAGCCTAACCCAATTGATTGCCATTGACAATTAGTTAATGCAATTTTATCAAAAAAGAATTCAGTAGTGTTCTGATGCTCTTTTTTATATTCCCTCTCATTCATTCATTTAGTAATTTTATACGGAGTAAAAAACCAAAATGGCAAAAGTAGTTGGAATTGATTTAGGTACGACTAACTCCTGTGTGGCAGTAATGGAAGGTGGTAAACCCACAGTTATCGCTAACGCAGAAGGTTTTAGAACAACACCCTCTGTAGTTGCCTTTGCTAAAAATGGTGATAATTTAGTTGGTCAAATCGCTAAACGTCAAGCGGTAATGAACCCCGAAAATACTTTTTATTCTGTAAAACGCTTTATTGGTCGTCGTTATGACGAAATCACTAATGAAGCTACAGAAGTTTCCTATAAGGTTCTCAGTAGCGGTGGTAATGTTAAAGTAGATTCTCCCGGCGCTGGTAAACAATTTGCTCCTGAAGAAATATCCGCCAAGGTTCTCCGCAAATTAGTGGAAGATGCTAGTAAGTACCTGGGGGAAACTGTTACCCAAGCAGTAATTACTGTTCCCGCTTATTTCAACGACTCCCAACGTCAAGCCACCAAGGACGCTGGTAAAATCGCTGGTATTGAGGTATTACGGATTATCAACGAACCTACGGCTGCTTCTCTAGCTTATGGTTTTGATAAGAAGAGCAATGAAACTATCCTCGTATTTGACTTGGGTGGTGGTACTTTTGACGTATCTGTACTGGAAGTAGGTGATGGTGTATTTGAAGTATTATCAACCTCTGGTGATACTCACTTAGGTGGTGACGACTTCGATAAAAAAATCGTTGATTTCTTGGCAGAAAAGTTCAAAAAAGATGAAGGTATTGACCTCCGCAAGGACAAACAAGCTTTACAACGTTTAACAGAAGCGGCAGAAAAAGCTAAAATTGAACTTTCTAGCGTTACCCAGGCGGAAATTAACCTACCATTTATCACCGCTACCCAGGATGGACCAAAGCATTTAGATACAACTCTCACCCGTGCCACTTTTGAAGAACTCTGTTCTGATTTAATTGACCGTTGCCGCATTCCGGTGGAAAATGCTCTCAGAGACGCGAAATTAAATAAAAGCAATATTGACGAAGTTGTTCTTGTTGGTGGTTCTACTCGGATTCCTGCTGTTCAGGATGTGGTTAAGCGAGTTCTAGGTAAAGATCCTAACCAAAGCGTTAACCCTGATGAGGTGGTAGCTGTTGGTGCTGCTATTCAAGCGGGAGTTTTAGCAGGTGATGTTACAGGTATCTTATTGTTAGATGTAACACCATTGTCTTTAGGTGTGGAAACCTTGGGCGGTGTCATGACTAAGATTATCCCTCGTAACACTACAATTCCCACCAAAAAATCAGAAGTGTTCTCTACTGCTGTAGACGGACAAACTAATGTGGAAATTCACGTTCTCCAAGGTGAGAGAGAATTTGCTAATGATAACAAGAGTTTAGGTACTTTCCGTTTGGATGGTATTCCTCCTGCTCCTCGTGGTGTTCCCCAAATTGAAGTTACTTTTGATATTGACGCTAACGGTATTCTCAACGTTGCTGCTAAGGATAAGGGTACTGGTAAGGAACAATCTATTAGTATAACAGGTGCTTCTACTCTTGACAAGAATGATGTAGAACGCATGGTCAGAGAAGCTGAGAAAAATGCTTCTTCTGATAAAGAGCGCCGTGAAAAAATTGAACGCAAAAACCAAGCTGATACTTTAGCTTATCAAGCAGAAAAGCAGTTACAAGAATTGGGTGATAAAGTCCCCGCTGCTGATAAGACTAAGGTTGAGGGTTTAGTTAAAGAAGTTCGGGACGCTATAGCCAAGGAAGATGATGCTCAAATCCAGAAATTAACACCAGAACTGCAACAAGCTCTCTTTGCTATTGGTAGTAATATTTACCAACAAGCTGGTGGTGATGCTGGTGCTGCTGGCGCTCAATCCCCCGGTGGTGGTTCTGCTCCCTCTGGTGATGATGTCATTGATGCTGATTTTACCGAAAGTAAGTAGTTTTACGAAGATCGCATCCCTGCGGCACTGATTTAATTAATACCCACCAGTATTAAAACTGAGTGGGTATTATTTTATGCCAACTAATTTATAATAAGATAGTTCTTCCTTATCAACTCCATGATAACAAATTTAAAAGCAAATGTCAACCCCTTGATCTTCTTTATTGGCGTTTTTTTTTGCAAGCAAAAACCTCGACTATTTTTAATAGTCGTTTTTTAGGTTAAAGTAGACCACACACTCAAGTGATTAATCAAATTTTCAATGGGTTAAGGGTTGTCCGACGTGGTCGAGTATTTCCCGAAATTCAGTAGACCCAAGAACAAAAAGCTCACAGAAAAGCCAGAAGACAGGCTTTTTCTACCTGAGAAGTAATCAATTGTAAAAATAAACTTTTTCTCCCAACTAATTATTAAAAGTAACAAGGTAAATAAAGATGGCTTACAGTGATTTTAAATTAAGTGAAATTATCCAAAAATTTGAATTGACATTAAATGAAGTATCAGGATTATTTGCAGATGTACCAGAGGAAGAACCTAGTAATTTACTAACAACAATCCTCAAGGAAAATGTTGATTTAGCCGTTTCAATTAATACTGAAAAAGCCCGTTCTGAGATGATAATTAGTCCAATTTTACTTGAAGTAAGAAGAAAGTTAAATAATGAAATCAGTTTATTTTCGGGAGTAGATTTTAATGTTGATAATCAACAAGGTTTAAATGGTTTTTGTGATTTTCTAATTAGTCTTTCTAAAGAACAGCTTTTTATTCGCGCACCTATAATTACATTGGTAGAAAGTAAAAATGAAAACTTGAAATTAGGTTTAGCTCAATGTATAGCTGAAATGTTGGCTGCTCAATTGTTTAATGAACAAAAACAAAATGCGATTAAGATTGTTTATGGTGCTGTAACTATCGGTACTATTTGGCAGTTTTTGAAGTTAGAAGATAAAACTATTTCTATTGATTTAACTGAATATTATATCAAGGATGTGAAAAAGATTTTAGGAATTTTAATCAGTGCAATTAAGCAGGAATAGTTGAATGATTGTCAGAGATTTTTAATAGTCGTTTTTTAGGTTAAAATAGACAATACACTTTAATCAGGTAATGAATCATGACAAAATCTACACCACAAAGGGTTGATGGTGTTTAATTTTTACCCGCCTTACTTACATCCCCACCCTGTAGAGGGATGGGGTACTACGGCGTTTTCTGATAAATGTAGGGGCTATTCCTGCGGAGCGCTTCGCTATCGCCCACAATATGATAATAAAACCCTAACCTTTCACAGGTGTACCGCAAGGATAAGTTGCTACTTTGGGATCACTATCCTCACTTACAGGCTTGTCTTTAGCTGCTAGATAATCTTTTTGCAATGTATCTAATAAAGTTTGACGTTGATCATACAACCGCTTCAGGGAACGAGGTGGACATTGATTCAGGACATAAGCTGTCATTAAAGGCAAAGCGATCGTACTATCAGTATAACAAACAATAGCACTAGGTAATTCATCGGGATCAATTTTACCCCAACTCACAGCTTCAGCGGGAGTCGCCCCAGATAAACCACCAGTATCAGGACGTGCATCAGTAAACTGAACAAAGAAATCATGTCCCCGTTCTTCCAATCCTAACACCTCGTGTATTTGCGGTTGTGTTTGTAGTAAAAAGTTTTTAGGACTACCACCACCAATAATTACTGCCGCACTTGTGCCTTCATTTTCTCGCGCTCCATAAACAATCGCTGCGGTTTCATTGACATCAATAGCCGGATCTAATACCAATTTTGAACCTTCTAAAGCTAAGGCGGCGACATTCATACCGATAGAACTATCACCAGGAGAAGAAGTGTAAATAGGTACGCCACATTCATAGGCCGTCGCCAACAAACAGGAATTTTTCACCCCCAATTGCTGTTCTATTTCCCACACGCACTTACCGAGTAAATAATGAAATTCCGCCGTTCCCATACGCTTTTGAAAAGGTTCAGCTTGGAGAACTTTACGGATAAAAGCGTCGGTTTCTAGGAGTACATCGTAACCGAAAATAATGTCATAAATTCTGATTGTCCCTTCTTCCCGCAATTTGACATCATCTAAAAACGGACTACCAGCAAATAGTTCAAAGCCCAAACCATAATGCATATCATGGTAAAGATTCGCACCTGTGCAAATCATCCAGTCAATAAAACCATTGCGAATTAGCGGCGCAAGGGCGGAAACCCCAAAACCTGCGGGTGTCATAGCCCCAGACAGGCTAACGCCTACGGTGACACCTTCTTGAAACACTTCCTTAGTCAGCAGTTGACAGGCTTCCCGCAACCGGGCTGAGTTGTAGGCGGTAAAATAGGTATCAATCAAATCAACCACGCTAACATTGTTAGATATGGGAGTAGGTGCAATTTTCTTACCTTGTTTTTGTGACATTTTTGAGGAATCCTGAATACTAAATATGCCGAATATAATGTTATCGTATTTGTACGGAAGTTCCTAAAATGTTATTTAGCGATATGAGTTAGGGACAATCCTTAATGGTATACTGAGGGATTAATACAGTTTTGTATTTCTATTATTTGCTATGATTAAAGACAACTAACTTGTTATTAATTATGGCACAAGCTTTAGTGAGTCTCTCTGAAGGAATTGTATCTGAACCAGCACCATTGGAATTTACCACTGATGGTGTGATTAGGATAGGTAAAACTCGTGTAACACTCGATACGGTAATTGCTGTTTTTAAACAAGGAACAACAGCAGAAGAAATTGCTTATCGTTATCCATCCCTTAAACTTGCTGATATTTATGCTACCATTGCCTTCTATCTCAATCATCAACAAGAAGTGGAAGTGTATTTACAGAAAAGACAGCAACAAGCACAGGAAATTCGTAGAATAAATGAGGTCAGATTTGACCCCCAAGGGTTGCGTAATAGATTGCTGGCGCGGAAAGCAGAACGGGAAGTATGTTGAAACTGCTGGCTGATGAGAATTTTGATAATACTATTGTCAGGGGATTGTTGCGACGTAACCCAAATATTGATATTTCTACTTTAATTGTTAGCACACCAGATACTTGTGGTGGTCGTCCGCGAATTGCTGATACTCGTATTACTGTTCAGTATATTGTCAATGAAATTAAATCTGGTATGACCCCAGAAGAAATTATTGAAGATAAGCCTTATTTGACAATTGCAGGTATTTACACTGCGTTGGCTTATTATTATGCTAATAAGGAATCACTAGATATTGAATTTGCTCGATATCAAGAAGAATGTCAACGACTTGAAGCAGAATATAAAACAAATTATTCAGATCGTAGCTAACAGAATTTATGTAATTTCTGGTCTATCATAACTAATGAATTTGTCAAAACACGAAAATTATACTTCATGCTCCTAGTCTTAACAGTTATTTATCAACAGGGTTTATGAAAAGCGACACACCAGAAGAATTAAATCCAGATCAAGAAATTTCCCGTTTAATTGATGAGGTAATATCATCATCGCAAACTGATGAAAAATACCGTCAAAAAATGCAGCGACGGAAAGAAATTCAAGACCAAAGAATAGCTAAAGCCATACCAGAAAAAGGCTTAATTATCGTCAATACTGGTCATGGAAAAGGTAAAACTACTGCGGCTTTGGGAATGGTTTTAAGATCCCTTGGTCATGGATACAAAGTAGCCATAATTCAATTCATTAAAGGCGCGTGGGAACCAGCAGAAAAACGCGCTTTTAGTCATTGGGAAAACCAACTAGAATTTCATGCTATGGGGGAAGGCTTTACATGGGAAACTCAAGATCGTGATCGGGATTTGGATAAAGCCGCTGCTGCTTGGGAAAAATCCCTAGAATTTATCAAAAATCCCGATTTTAAATTAGTGCTTTTAGATGAAATTAATATTGCTTTGAAAATGGGTTATTTACAAGTTGAACAAGTATTAGCAGGTTTAGCTGAAAAACCACCGGAAAAGCACGTAATTCTCACGGGAAGAGGCGCACCACCCGCATTAATTGAAAAGGCTGATTTAGTCACTGAAATGACCTTAATTAAACATCCTTTTAAGGATCAAGGTGTGAAGGCGCAAGCAGGAATTGAATATTAAGAATTAACAAAGAATTAACAAAGTAATTTGTATCGGTGGTAGATATTCAAATATCTATCGCCAGTTTATTAATTACCTAAAACCATCACTTTCCTGTTGACATATCTGTAAAATTTCCCTATCATTAGAACTTACAGAATTTAATTGTTGATAGTCTTGTAAAGTTACTGAATAGGGATAGGTTGTCAACTCATTTTCATTAATTTTAGGGATTGTACTTGTTGTCGCCACCTCCATTGTCCCGGCTTCACCAGGGTAACTTTTCACTGTCATGGCTAATTCTCCTGACTTAGCCAAACTACCTTGAAAACAACTAAATTCAGATTGAGGAACATACAAAGCACCAATGATTTTACTTTGGTGTTTTTCAAAGACAATATAACCTTGTCCTAATTGATTTGGTGTTGATGATTGTCCATAGAGATAAATACCATCTTGTTCTGGAAATTGGAGTTTTTCTTTTTTCCCTAATTTTCTTGTATTTGCGGATAATGTTGTGATGTTTTCTGTCAATTTATCAGGAGATAATTGATAGGAATTAGCCACTTGAGATTTTTTAACTTTCTCCTGTTTTATTTCTCCAACTCGTGATCTAATGGAAGATTCAGAATTAATCTCATTCTGATGATTATGTGATACATAATTAGTGGACAAAGTTGTTAGTGATAACAGCTTTTGATGTTGTTGACTGGAATAAACAATACCTAAAACACCAACGGAAAAAACCAAGCCAGCAACGGGAAATTTTAATTTACTGGAAGTAATGAATTTAGAAATATAATCAAGCATACCATTTCTCCTGTAACAAACTTAACTTTTTTTTTCGCGTCCTCAAATAATAACTAAATACTAATTACCAAAAATTCCCTCAAAAGTTTCATCTATATATTTTGATTCTAAATCATCAAAAAATCGCTGTTTATAGAATTTTTGGGAATAATCTGATTTAATTATTATTTAATAAATTTATGTTTCACTTAATCAATTCATCCATTTGAGGGATGTAAAATCAACATTTGATCCTTTTTTACTTTGTCGTTGTAATGCTGTATATAGGAATAATATTTGATTTATGAAAAGATACGGTTGGTGCGTCAGATATTACAAATCTGTTTATTGATAGAATTTATGCAGTAGTAAAGCACCCTACAATACCTAATTTTTTTCAAAAATCAAATACGAGTTCTATAGCAGCGAAAATTTGTTTTCTCTAGTGCTTTAGGTAAATTTTATGTCTCATTTAAGCCCATACTCCTGTATTTTTCAGTGATCAATAATACAGTTCATTTTTATATCAGTATTTGAGAACAAATTGTCAAACCTCCTTAATTCCTTAACTTATCAATACATACAAGGGCTAATTCACAAATTTCGCACAATAAATCGTAAAAATTACCCCCTGGGTTCAGGAGGCGTATATCCAATTGATATCATTTAAAACACCCTCGTGCGCGTTTATATTTCTAACTCGCAACGTATTCCTTAACATTAGCGCGGCGGCGACGTAGGTGTGCAAGAGCTTGATGCTCCAATTGGCGAACTCGTTCCCGACTCAGGTTTAATCGTTCTCCAACTTTCGCTAAGGACATTTCATTTCCGTCTTCTAAACCAAAGCGTAAGGCTACAACTTGACGCTGTTGGGGTGTGAGTTCAGCCAGTAAGTTATTCAAGTCCTGACGCAGAAATTCCTGGGTGGTATAATGCTCAGGGGAAGGACTATCATCTTCTAACATTTCTTGTAACTCAGTATCTTGGTTATCACCAACACGCACGTCTAAAGAGACTGGTTGACGCGCCATGTTTAGATATTCACGAATTTGAGCGGGTTCTAACTCCAATTCTTGAGCAATTTCGACTGGTGTGGGCGACCTTCCTAGCTTTTGCGCCAATTCCCGCTGAACTTTTTTAATTTTGTTCAATTTCTCGGTAATATGGATTGGTAAGCGGATAGTCCGACCTTGTTGGGCGATCGCCCTGGTAATTGCTTGACGAATCCACCAATAAGCATAAGTTGAGAACTTATAACCTCGGGTAGGATCAAATTTTTCTACACCTCGTTCTAACCCCAAAGTCCCTTCCTGAATTAAATCCAGAAATTCCATATTTCGCTTTTGATATTTTTTCGCAATAGCTACAACCAAGCGCAAATTGGCTTCAATCATTTTTTGCTTGGCTCGTCTACCTTGTACCATGAGATGATTTAATTCTGTTTCTGAATGGTTAACATGGGCAGCCCATTCTGCTAAACTGGGTTCATGATCAATTTCCTTGCGTAAAGCTTCCTTAGCTTCTAGTATTACCATCATTTGCTGTACTTGCTTACCGTAAACAATTTCCTGTTCACGGCTTAACAAAGGTACACGGCCAATTTCCCGTAGATAAGTCCGCACCATATCAGCTGTAAATTTGGTATTGATATTTTCTGTATGATTTTTAACATTAGGCATTGTTGCTTTTATCCTCTACTTTTTACTTTTTAAACATAATCAATATTTTTTTTCAACAACGGTAAGTCTGGCAATTCCGAAAACTCCTAAGCTTAAAATCTATAAAATACATAGGTCTGCTTATGGAAACTTACCATTAATCATTACATTGATCAAGATATTACGTGGGTATTACTACTCTAAGATTAAGATATAGATATCCCCACCTCCCCTCAATTTTCCACCACTAAGAATACACCTGACTGTTAAAAACAGTCCTTCTTTTTGATCGAAAATTTAGGTTTTAAACTTCTTCCTAGAAAGAAAGGCAGCTTTACGGAATTTGTGCCACAATAAAAACATTAACCTTATGGCGTTAGGAGACTTTAAACGGACAGGGAGCGACTATAAGACTACTTGGGTAGCAGGTTGCTGTGAACCGTCAATAATCACCGTTCCTTCAGGTCGGTGATTATGTCAAAAACAGACTCAATAGCAATAGTAAAGTTCCCAAATTTTAATCCCAAATTTTAAATGTTTCAGTCATCAAGCCAAAAATTAGAGAACTACTTCATAGTGGGGAACGGGGAACAGAATTGAAAGTGTTTTGGTGGATAATTTTCTAGGTAAATTTTGTATGTCATTCAAGAGCATACCACCATACCTTAACTTTCAAAAACCCTGCCAGCATATCCATGGTGACGCAAAAAGCTCCTCTTCAGTTGCTTTCAAGTGGCCGGATAACCGAACTTGATTTATTTAGATTATGGAGGGATTTTATGAAGTTGTCCGTTGTCCGTTGTCCGTTGTTAATTTAAAACTAAAAGCCTAAGTCCGCTTTAGCTAATTCAGCAGCGGTGAATACTTCTTCATCTGACTTTTCTTCCCAAGCCACATCCCCAATTTCAGCGTAAAATGTGGTATCATAAGGGCGGGTACGCACAACCACCGGCATAGGAACAGCATGTCCTAAAATCAAAGCTTGTTGTTTAGAGTCTAACTTAGCTAAGACTGAACGTAAACCCCCCCCACCGGATACACCCGTAAAAATAGCATCAATATCTTTCTCATCATTGAGTAAAGCCGTAATACGAGTCCCTATCTGGGACATAACTTCATTATCTATCCCTGATGGACGTTGATCAACTACCAAAAGTGTGACAAAATACTTCCGCAGTTCTCTAGCAATAGTCCCAAAAATCGTACTTTGGACAACTCCTGGGTCAAGAAAGCGGTGTGCTTCCTCTATTGTAATCATTAGTGGTGTTGGCCGATCTAAAGGATTTTTACTTTGGAGAAATTTATCAGCTTTTCTGACATAATGCTCATGTATCCGTCTAGTGATCATATTTGTCACTAACATATATGAAAGCATATTTGACTGGGAACCAAATTCAATAACTACGTTTTTTCCCGCTTCTAAAGATTGAACTATATTTTTAACATAATTTTGTGGACAAGCACTACGCATATACTTTAAACTGTCTAAACGTAATAGTTTACGCTGTAACGACATAATTGAGCCTTTGTGTCCTCTTTTTTCTGCACAAAACATCTCAATATCTTCATTACTCATATTCAGCAATTGAATAATCCAAGATTTACCCAACTCGCTAAATAGAATATTAGCATTATCCAATGCCGCTTCTGAGAGTCCTAACTCACGATTACATAATTTAATATCTTCAACTTCTACCTGTTCATAACTAAGGTAGAGTTCTTGAGCGTCCCTAACACCTCGGCGTTTAGTCGAGTCTGGATCAAGGGTGTAAACTTCCACTTTTCCAGGAAATAACTGTTTTAAACCCTTCACAGTATTAACGTTTTTCCCTTCTGCGACTGCTTCCCAACCATATTCCGAGTGCATATCAAAAATCAAATTAACAGCCGCATTTTTACGAATCACTCCAGCTAAAATTAAACGAGTGAGAAAAGATTTACCAGTACCAGATTTACCAAAAATACCATTACTCCGTTCCACAAAGCGATTTAAATCAATACAAATCGGCACATCCATATCTAATGGTTTACCGATAGAAAAGTTTTTACGTTGAGGATCATCTTCCCAACCAAACACCTTACGAAAGTCGTCTTCGGTTGCTTCGTAAACTTGGCTAAAGTGACTAGGAATAGTTTTAACAGGTAATAATTCCATCGTCGTACTGGTTTGGGGTTGAAAGGATGCTAAACCCGTAGAAGATGGTATAAAAGAATTAGGGGATTTACCATTGGTGGAAAAAACAGGTTCTTGAGATTCGGGGGTAAACATCAACATTGGTGCTAGGTTAATCATTCCATAAGTACCACTACCGGCTAATACCTCGCGCAAAAAACTATCTTCCCAATTGGGAGGACTAGCAACAATGCGGTCATTTGCAGTTCCTAAAGATACATCTGTTAGGAGACAGAAAAAACGAGAGCGTACCCCTTCTACCACGAGAAATTTACCTACCCGCATATCTTCTACGGAGATATCTGGGTGTAATCTGACTTCTAACCCTCCGGTCAGAGAACCTTCAATAACTGAACCTAATGGCTGTCCCCAATTCATGTTAATTTTATTACTTATCCGTTGTCAGTTGTCACTTGTTCGTTGTCAGGGAACAGGGAATAGGGGAAAAGATGATGACCAATTACCAATTCCTTAATCAATGTTAATGTTTGTAGGTGCATTTCCCACCGGTGGTGTAATTCCTGGTAATGGTTTTCTAAATTGTGAGTAAATGCGATCGCGCCAGGCGAAAAATGCTTCATAATCGGGATTATCAGCTATACTAGACAACCCTTTCCCTCTCAGAGAGACTGGTAAATCTAAGTAAGCACCTTCAGGAAACTTTAAAAGCATTGACAAACTAGCTACTGCTAAATCTGCTAAAGTTGGCTCATCACCTGTTAAATAGGGACTATCTGCCAATAATTGGGTAATAATTTCCAAATCTTTTTTTAAGCTAATAATAGCCGCATTTACCGCATCCGTTGTCAAACCCACCCCAAAACCTAGTACAGACAGAAAATCACCAGGAACACCTTCGACAAAATTTCTGAGAATATCTGGGGTTGAAACTGGTAACAAAGCCTTACGGAAATTTTGGTCTTGACTAATAGCTGCAAAAAGTGCCTTTCTGCCCTTTACACCCATTGACTCATCTGCCCAATCCTCCAATAATAAAGTCAAAGCCCGTTTTTTGGGTTCTGTTGGTATGAGCGGACTATCTGGGTATGTTGAGTCTAAATACTTAGCGATTTCCGTAGAATCGAAAATATATCTATTGCCATCTTTTAACACTGGTACTTGTTTTTGTCCAGTCAGTCTAAATAATTCCAGTTGTCCAATTCCCGGTGCAACTTCGATTTTGCGGTACTCTAACCCTTTATAATCAAGGATGAGACGGACTTTTTCGGAGAATTGAGATAGTTCCCACTGATATAGTTCTAGCATACCGTATATTTTACAACTCCTTTGGTTATCAACTTCATACAGCAGATTGCGAATCAATGAAGTACAATATCTAACTTCAAAGCCAGACACCAAGAGAGTTTTACTCCCGACGTTTGGGGTTAACACCGCCTCTTCTGACTCCTCAACTCTACTGTAATTGTATCTTTAATGTTAAGAATTTTTCCTGTTAATCCATTTTTTCTGATCTGATTTGCTACTACTTAATACCACTTAAGTTGAAAAATACTCGGATTTTCCAGTTAGTAGCTATCCGTTATTATATCATACAGCAGATTGCGAATCAATGAGGTACAAAATCTAACTTTAACGACGGACATCGAAGAAAAGCCTTCCTAGAAGGACGGGGGTTTCAAACAAAGTTTTTGATAATAGACAATAATTGAATATATTTTATTTGGTAAAATTTGATTTGTGACCTATGCTATATTAAAGACTATTGATTTTGGTGCTATATAGCCATGCTAGTATAGATTTTTACCTGATTAAATGAAATAAACCTTATTCCGGGACATTCAACCTGTACCATGGCTGTTAGAGAAACAGCTAAATAGAATAAATAGAAGTTGATGGCTTGGTAAAAGGTGGGGTGTATGTAACACAACACAGCCAAAAACTCCGTTTAACAAAAATTAATCTCCAAAGTCATGAAATTACCGAGCTATGCTGGAATCCATAATCCGTCAAACACATAACACATAATTGTATACACATAATATTTTCTGAAATCAATTAGCCCATGTTCAATAACCAAGAAGACCAAGATTTATCTATTGACATCCAACAATACTGGCTGATACTCAAAAGACGTTGGCTGGTGACATCAATTGTCATGGCGTCTGTTTTCGGACTCACAGCCCTTGCTACTTTTGTCATGAAACCAGTTTACGAATCAGAAGGTAAGCTAGTTTTTAGCAAAAAAGATGCAGCTTCAGCGCTTTCTTCACTCACAGATATATCCCAACAGGTAGGAGAACTAGGCGGACTGACAAACTTAAGTAACCCAGTAGATACTGAGTCCGAGATCATCCGTTCGTACCCCATTGTCATCAAAACTATTACCGAACTGAAGTTGAAGGATAATTTAGGACAACAACTTTCTGTAGATGACTTCCTCAAAATACTAAAACTGAAAACCATCCGAGGGACGGATGTGCTGGAGCTTTCCTACAAAAGCACTAATCCACAAGAAGCAGCCAATGTGGTGAATTCCTTGATGAAATATTACCTAGATAGCAATATTAGCACTAACCGCGCCCAAGCGATCGCCGCACGGAAATTTTTGTCCGGCGAGTTACCAAGGGCTGAGAAACGAGTTACGTCGGCAGAAATAGCCCTACGTCGCTTTAAAGAAAAAAACCGAGTGGTGGCTTTGGATGTAGAAGCCAAAGTTAGTTTGGAATCACTAGGGAAGCTAAATGAGGCGATTACTCAAAGCCAAGGAGAATTGGCTGCAGCTTACACTCGCTCCATAGCTTTACAAAATGAAATGAAACTGAGTACACGAGAAGCCGTAGACCTCAGCAGCTTAAGTCAGTCCCCCGCTGTACAGGAGGTACTCACAGAATACCAGAAAACACAACACGACCTAGCGGTAGCACGAACTCTTTATACCAATGATAATCCCAAAGTTGTTAATTTAGTCATGAAAGAGGCGGCGCTGAAAAACCAACTAGAAGAGCGAGTTACTCAAACCGTTGGCAATTCTGAGTTCTTACCCAAAGAAAATTTGCAAATAGGAGAACTCAAACAAACATTAACTCAGGATCTAGTGAAATCGGAGGTAGAAAGGTTAGCATTGACAAACCAAATCGGGGAACTGCGGAAAGTATTTATACTCAACAAAAAACGCTTAGATAGCTTACCTCGACTAGAACAACAACAGTTACAGCTACAGCGACAATTGACAGTGGCACAAACCACTTATCAAGAACTGCTGAGGCAATTCCAGTTAGTTCAAGTGCTGGAAAATCAGAATGTGGGTAATGCGCGGATCATCTCTGATGCTTTAGTTCCTGAAATTCCCGTGTCTCCCAAGATTCTTCTCAACTTATTACTAGGGGGCTTTTTTGCCATCCTTTTGGGTGGGGGAACGGCGCTAACATTGGAATCTATGAATAAACACCTCAGAAATATTGAAGAAGCTAATCGGTTGTTGGGCTTTCCCTTGCTGGGGACGATTCCTCAATATGGTGAAAAAACACAGAAAAATGCGCCAGAAGGTCTGGTGGAAGTGCCTTTGCTGGATAATCCCTATTCACCAGTTAGTACATCCTTCGAAATGCTCCAGACCAACCTGGGCTTCACTGTTTCTGATCAAGAGTTGCGGGTAATATTGATAACTAGTTCAAAATCTGGGGAGGGCAAATCCTTTGTGTCAGCAAATCTGGCGGTAGCAGCAGTCCAGGTCGGACGACGAGTGCTATTAATAGATGCCGATATGCGTCGTCCCCGTCAGCACCGCATTTGGGGCATACCCAACTTGTTAGGACTAAGTAATATTTTAGCTGGTCAAACGCAGTTAGAAAATAATACCATGGAAGTATTCCCTAATCTGGATGTATTGCCAGCGGGAAAAATCCCACCTAACCCGGTGACACTTTTAGATTCCAAGTGTATGGCTGATTTGATTCAAGCAGCCGCCAGCGATTATGATTTTATAATTATTGACACACCACCTTTGACTGCCGTTACTGATCCCTTGGTTGTTGGTAAATATGTAGATGGGTTATTGTTGGTTGTCCGTCCTGGCGAAGTTGAGTATTCAGCATTGAAGTCGGCGAAATCATTACTCAGTCAGACCAAAGTGCCTGTTTTGGGAATGGTGGTTAATGGTGTTAGTGAGGAAAGTGGTTATGGTGGTTACTACTATTCTAGAGGTTATTACGGAGATAAAGTAGAGGTAAATAAGAAGCCTGTGGAAAGTCATCAGTAATAATAGACAATAATAGGCATCTGGAGGTAAAGATTGTAGATCCGAGAATCCCCACTCATGTTACGTCTCTACAAAGGTTCTAGGATACACGTGCTTAATTTCTAAAGATGTCTATTTTCCTCTATTGATTTGATTCCCCGCTCATGAAAGACTTGAAGAGTTGCATTAAGTATCCATGTATACAAAAGTAATCTTGTTAAATGTCGTAAACTTGTCAGTTTATTTTGAGGTCATAAATAATGAGTTTAACTGCTAGTATCATAATTAGAACTTATAATGAGCAGCGATATCTTGAAAATCTCCTGACAGCAATTCAAAAACAAGTAGTGGATGATTTAGTTTATGAAGTAATAATTGTTGATTCTGGCTCCAGTGATAAAACATTAGAAATCGCAAATAAATTTGATTCCAAAATTCTACACATCACAAAATCCGAATTTTCATTTGGGCGTTCCTTGAATATTGGTTGTGCGGCGGCGACTGGAGATTACTTAGTATTTATTAGTGGACATTGTGTACCAGTTAACGAGTATTGGCTAATGAGTTTAATCAACCCGTTGATAGTTAAAAATATTGACATTACCTATGGTCGTCAATTAGGTGGAGAAACCACAAAATTTAGTGAAAATCAGCTTTTTGATAAATTCTTTCCGAAAGATAGTCAAATTCCTCAGAAAAGTTTTTTCTGTAATAACGCTAACTCCGCTATTTTAAAAAGTGTGTGGAAAAAATATAAATTCGATGAATCTATAACCGGATTAGAAGATATGTATTTAGGTAAGCAAGTTGTTGCTGCTGGTGGCTTGATTGGCTATGTTGCTGAGGCACCTGTTTATCATTATCATGATGAACCTTGGAGTGTGGTAAAAAGGCGTTACGAGCGAGAAGCGATCGCACTGCAAGAAATTCTGCCAGAAGTACAAATTAACTTGGGAGATTTTCTTAGATATTTTATTAGTGCGGTGTTACTAGATGCTGGTAGTGCGCTGCAACAGAAAAAGTTATCCAGTAAACTTGGTGAAATATTTATGTTTCGGTTAATGCAGTTTTGGGGGTCATATCGCGGTAACCATGAACATAGAAAAATTTCTGCACAAATGAAAGAAATGTATTTCTATCCTCGAAATATTTCTAAGGAAAATTATTCTTAAATTGATTCTTAAATCATTATTCAGACACAACAAAAGCAGCCATCATGTCAAAAACATTAAAAATAGTTGCTCTTTTACCAATGAAAGCCAACAGTGAAAGAGTTAAAGGCAAAAATTTTAAATTTCTGCATAAAAAACCGCTTTTTCAATGGATATTGGATAGCCTGACTTCAATTCCCGAAATCTCAAAAGTTGTCATTAATACTGATGCTCGTGCCATTTTAGCATCACATCAATTAGTTGATTCAGAAAAAGTACAAATAAGAGACAGAAAACCAGAGATTTGCGGTGATTTTGTCAGTATGAATCTAGTCATAGGAGATGATATCGCTAATGTCCCAGCGGATGTTTATCTCATGACTCATACAACCAATCCTCTCTTGAGTTCCGCAACTATTCAAAAGGCGCTACAGCGGTTTTTAGATGCCAGGGAAAATGGTAGTGCAGACTCCTTATTTACAGTCAATCGCTTTCAAACACGGTTTTATCGAGAAGATGGTACAGCAATCAATCATGACCCTAATAACTTGATTAGAACTCAAGATTTAGAACCTTGGTATGAAGAAAACTCTAACCTCTACATCTTTACGGCTGAGAGTTTTGCTGCTACAGGTGCTAGAATTGGCAGAAAGCCGATTTTGTTTGAAACGCCTCGTTTAGAATCTATAGACATAGATGATCAAACCGACTGGTATTTGGCAGAATCAGTTGCCCAGTTTATGGAATTTCAAACAATAGAAACAGCTTAAAATTATGAAAGTGCTAGTTACTTGCCCACCAATGATTGGTTTGATTGACACATTCAAACCCGTGTTTAGTGCCAAGGGAATTGAAGTTGATTGCCCTCATGTTGTCCAAACTCTATCAGTAGAAGAACTGAAATCTTTAGTTCCCCAGTATGATGGCTGGATAATTGGTGATGATCCAGCAACCAAAGAAGTATTTATGGCTGGTAAGTTGGGTAAACTGAAAGCGGCAGTGAAATGGGGCGTTGGTGTAGATAATGTGGATTTTGTAGCTGCTAAGGAATTGGAGATTCCCATTGCCAATACTCCCCGAATGTTCGGCACTGAAGTAGCAGATATTGCAGTGGGTTACGTTATTGGGTTAGCAAGACAAACGTTCTTCATTGACAGGGGTGTGAGACTGGGAAAATGGTTGAAGCCTTCTGGTATATCTCTGTCCGAAAAAACAGTAGCTTTACTAGGGTTTGGTGACATTGGCAGAAATACAGCCAAACGGTTATTAGCTGCTGATATGCGAGTTATTGCTTATGATCCTTATTTTCAACCAGCAGCGGGATTAGAAACTGTTGAATCGGCCCAGTGGCCTAACCGCTTAGATGAGGCTGATTTTATTGTCTTGACTTGCGCCCTAACTCCAGATAATTGGCATATATTAAATAAGGAAACTTTAGCTTTAGCAAAAAGAGGGCTGCGGATTGTTAATGTAGCACGCGGACCATTAATTGATGAAGTAGCTTTAGCTGAGGCTTTGGCATCGGGACAGGTATATTCAGTAGCATTGGATGTTTTTGAAGTCGAACCATTGCCGGAAGAATCACCGCTACGACAATTTGAACAGTGTATTTTTGGCTCTCACAATGCCTCAAATACTGTGGATGCAGTGCATCGTGCTAGTGAGAGAGCAATTCAATTATTATTCAATTTTTTGGGAGCATAAGAGAAGAGGTTGTTTAAAAAGTATTATATGAAACCGATGATGTCCAGAAACCTAACCCTCCTTCCCCCCTTCCCTTCCCTACCGAGGGAATGGGGGTTTCAAAGCCTCTCCCCGCACCTCTCCCTAACCCTCTCCTCTTAGGAGAGGGAAAAGGAATAACATTTAATACTTGAGAGGTTTACCAGAGGGGTTGATTTATACATTAAAAACTTTTCAAACATCCTCTAAGTTAAGTTTCTTTAAGAAACAAAGAAACTGCCTTAATTAGATTAGAATAGTTCTCGTTTACTTTATTGAAGTTATGGCTAATCCAAAAATCAACATTATTGATATCGGTTCTGTTGGTGGGTTTGATATTCCTTGGAAAAATCATACCGACTCTATTGATTGGAGCCTGAGTTTTGAACCGAATGAGACTTCAATTATTAATGGAAAAAATCTAAAATATGACTGTGCTGTTTGGAATTTTGATGGAGAGGCTCCCTTTTACGTATCGGGACGTGATGGGGTTGGATCTTCCCTGCTGAAGCAAAATTATAATTGGGTCAAAGAAAATTTTGAAATAATTAGTTCAGAGGGAAATCCAACATTAAATAATACGTGGTTAGAGAGATCACAAATTACTAAAGAGTTTTTATGTCCTGTAAAGAAACTAGATACTATTCTAGGTGAACTTAATAAATTTCTGGGAAAGAATATCCCTTTCCATTTTTTGAAAAGTGATACTCAAAGCGGAGAGTTTTTTGTATTAGAAGGAGCGAAAAAGTATCTTGAAAATGATTGTATTGGTCTAGAGCTAGAGTTATTCCGTTATCCTCTTTATCAAAATCTAGTTACTGAAGAAGAAGTTAAAAGTTATTTAGCTGAGTTAGGTTTTTATGTTGCTGGATGGACTGGATATCAAAACTCTTTTGCCTCTCAAGCAGATTACCTTTTTTTACGCGAGACTCCTAGATCTCAAGAAGAGTTAAAACTGATAGATTTGATTAAGTCAATTTATAAACCTAAAGGTTCTGATAATCTAATCAAGCAAAAATCTTGGATTTCATATATCTCAAATATGCCAAAGGCTCTTAGCAAACTAAAATATCTAATAGAATCTTCCTTTAATTAACAATTTTGCGTAATTCCCCACCCTCAATGTACTTTTATGATGGGGATGTAAGCAAGTCAAAACCGAAACCTTCTTAAAATGTTTTTTGCTGCAAGTAAAAGAATTTTGAGGACAGTTGAATTTTTGACAAAATGTTAGATTGTCGGCATTTCATGAGATCTTATATACAGCACTTCCCGATGTTATGAGGTACAAGAACCCCACCCCCAACCCCCTCCAATATCAAAAGTTTATCCTTTTCTTCCCCCCGCAGCGGGGGGATTGAGGGGGGTGCGAGGAGGGGGCTTAGGATGTACCTCGAGCGAAAACCCCTGTATTCTTTTAGTGTTTATAATGGTGATTCACCAGCGGAAACACGGCTAAATGCTTCCTTCAGACTATATCCCAATAGGCAAGTTAATGAAATGTTGCACTACCACCGCAAACTTCATAAAGATTTGTACAATGCCTAAGATGGGGTAGTTCATATCTTTAAAACATAATACCGAGAACTCTTACTTAAAGATGTGTCAGACCCAGGTTTTACCTTTTGAACTAATGTCGCAATGGAGATTGTATATGTTGGAAAACAAACTATTTGACCTTTTGGGTGTAAACTGATGCCAAAAAGTGTCCTTATTACAGGAGCCAATGGTGGGATTGGTAAGGCTTTATGTAGAATGTTTGTAGATGCCGGCTATTTCGTGATAGCCTCAGATCAAGTTGCGGGGGATTGTGCTTGTGGTGTTTTCATCCAAGCTAATATTGAAACACTGTGTATTGATCCAGAGTATGGCGCCAATATTTTTGCTCAGGTGCGTAGATATGTGGATGAGCAAGGTCTATTTGCTTTAGTCAATAATGCTGCTGTTCAAATATTGGGTAAGACAGAAGAAATCCAAGTAGAACAATGGCGACGGACTTTAGATACAAATTTGATTGCGCCTTTTTTGTTAATTCAGGGTTTGTTACCAGAATTGAAAAAAGCCAAGGGTTCGGTAGTTAATATTTCTAGCGTTCATGCTATAAATACAAAGCCAGGATTTGTTTGTTATGCCACGAGCAAAAGTGCTTTAGTGGGGATGACAAAGGCTATGGCAGTAGATTTGGGGGCTGACCTGCGGATTAATGCAATCTGCCCTGGCGCGACTGCTACACCGATGTTATTGGCTGGATTTGAAGGGAAGGAGGAAGAGTTTCAGCAATTATCAAATATGCACCCCTTGGGAAGGATTGCCCAACCAGAGGAAATTGCTAGTGTAGCCTTATTTTTGGTGTCACAAGAAGCAAGTTTTATTACTGGTGCGTCTTTGAGTGTGGATGGGGGAATTGGAGTTCGACTTCATGATCCTCTCTAATCGAAGACTTTCATCTGAAATATTTAAATAAAAATATGCCATTTTTTTTAAATTCGATTAGACTTTTAAGCGGGAGTAACCTTAGATCACTTAAGGGCACCTATAAAAAGTCAAATTTTCCGAAAATGAGCAACGAGAGATCAGTACTTCTAGCCCTATTTTTCTACTCAAAAAGCAATTACATAGAGGTACCCTTAAGTACTATTTGCAATTCAAGAGCCATCTATCAGTGAGTATATTGCGGATGTCCCATTGAGTTGATACTATTCTATTGTCTGTTAAACCGTTGGCTTTTACTCACATTTGGATAGATCTTTATGTCATATGTAAACCTCACAACTGAAAACCCTTCGCGACTAAAAAGATTTAGTCACCAAAAGCGCTTTGATATTGCCCTAAAGTTGTTGGTCATTGAAGGTAACGACGATATTTTGGACTTCGGTACCGGAGACGGCTTTATGCTTAATAAACTACTTTCTAAAAACCCACGGAGCATTATTGGTTACGAGCCAATAGAACACCAGTACAAGCAACTCAAGGAATTCATTGATAATAAAAATGTAGAAATAACCAACGAGTTAGATAACATTGAAGCCAAACGATTTGATAAGGTGTGTTGCCTTGAGGTTCTTGAGCACATGACAGAAAATAACCAGCGTTTGATACTAGCCCAGATAAAGCGCATCCTTAAAAATGGGGGAAGGTTAGTGATATCCGTACCAATAGAAATTGGATTATCAGGATTACTAAAAAATATTGCCAGATATTATCTTCGTCAAGCGCATCCAAATGCTACTGTACTTAACATAATAAAGTCGTTTTTTCGCATGAAGGTTGACAGAGGACAGAAGGCTTATATCTCATCTCATGTCGGCTTTGATTATCATAACCTTGAAAATATTATTACCTCTTCTGGGTATGAAATCAAAAGAAAGTGTTTTTCCCCACTTACCGCAATGAGAGGTTTCCTAAACTCCCAAGTATTCTATGTCTTGGAATTGAAAGCTAAAAGCTAACAATGCGTTCAACACAATACCCTAGCGAGACTGCTACACCGATGTTATTGGCTGGATTTGAAGGGAAGGAGGAAGAGTTTCAGCAATTATCAAATATGCACCCCTTGGGAAGGATTGCCCAACCAGAGGAAATTGCTAGTGTAGCCTTATTTTTGGTGTCACAAGAAGCAAGTTTTATTACTGGTGCGTCTTTGAGTGTGGATGGAGGAATTGGGATCAGGTTGCATGATCCTGTTTGATTATTTCTAATAAGTCCTTAGCATCACCAAGCATGGCAAAATTGACCATTCTAGAAACAGAATTTAAAAAGTCCATTCACCGAGTTTGGAACTCTCCCACCTTAATGACATGGGGCAGTTTTTTAACACGCTCTCTATCCTTGGTGATAGTTTTACCATTAATTCTTACCCGACTCAAGACAGCAGAAATTGCCTTGTGGTATCTTTTCAGCACAATCATCGGGTTACAGCTGCTGGCTGATGTGGGGTTTAGCCCAACTTTCTCAAGGGTGATTGCCTATGGGATGGGCGGCTTAAATACATTTGATCTCAAAGACCTTCGTACTATTAGACAGTCACCTAGTCTAAGCGAGCCTAATTGGGAGACTATAGAGAAAATTTGCTCCACCATGGAGGCAGTATACTTACGTTTGACAGTTATCTCAATTTTTTTATTAGCAACTTTAGGTACTTATGCTTTATGGAAACCAATTTCTACAATAGGTGACATAACTTCTGGCTGGATAGCTTGGAGTATAATTTTACTAGCTTCAACTGTTACACTTTTAGGAAACACTTATAGTTCTTATCTTCAGGGAGTAAATCAAATTGCTCTTTTACGTCGCTGGGAAATACTAACATCATTGGGTGCAATCGGAACCAGTTTTATAGTTTTGTTGCTAGGTGGTGGTTTGCTAGGGTTAGTAATTGCTAACCAGGGCTGGTTAGTGTTTAATATTTTCCGTAACCGTTGGCTGTGTGCAAAAATTGAAAGTGGTCGTTTTCAGCAATTTACCCATAAAGAAATTGATCCCATAGTTTTTGAAGCTGTATGGCCTAGTGCTTGGCGTAGTGGGTTGGGTCTTTTCATGAGCTATGGTTTAGTCCAGATTAGTGGCGTTATTTATGCTCAATTTGGTACTGCTTCGGGAGTAGCTTCCTATTTACTGGCGTTGCGACTAATGCAAACGATCAGTCAATTTTCCCAAGCTCCTTTTTATAGTAAGCTTCCTCTGTTAGCAAAGCTTCGTTCTGAGGGAAATTTAGAGCAACAGGTGAATGTGGCAAAACGAGGTATGCTTTTAGCTTACTGGACTTATCTGGCCGGATTCATTGGGCTGGGAGTATTAGCAACGCCACTGCTGAGGTTAATTGGTAGTAATGTTGAATTTGTCAGTCCTTTGCTTTGGGGTATAATGGGTCTGAGTATGTTTGCTGAACGTTACGGTGCTATGCACATCCAGCTTTACAGCACAACTAATCATATTATTTGGCATATTGCGAACGGCGTTTCTGGGGTTATTTATCTTGTCGTTGCCCTGGTTTTATTTAAGCAAATTGGGGTGTATGCTTTCCCTGTGGGAACTTTGGCTGGTTATTTGGGATTTTATTCATGGTATTCTGCAATGCATTCCTATAGAGCTTTTAGTTTGAAATTTTGCGACTTTGAGCGTTCAGCAATGTTTATGCCGCTACTTGTTATGCTAATTTATTTAACGTTAACTCTGTTAACTAAGTAGCCATTATGAACTGTGTGATCCAAAACAGATGCAAGTGTAATAACCAGCAAAAACAAAAATTACCAGATAAATATTGCCAAATAAAATAATAGATGTCTTGATTTAATCTACTAAATACACGGGACTAGTTAAGAAAAAATACTTAATAAAAACTTTATGGATACATTAGAAGCATTAAAACAAATTACTTTTTTGACAAGTATTTTAGGCATAGTAATTTCAATTATTTTTTGGTTAAAAATCCAACGGTTATTAATATATATTCCTTATACTATATTAACTCTTTTATACATACTTGTTAGCGTATTTGAGCCAAATAGTTCACCTCCCTACGTTAATTATACAGATGAATTTTATTTATATGAGATTATTACTTCTTGGATACTTATAATTGGGATTTTTTACCAAAAATCAAATATTAATATAAAAATTTCTCTGAAGAATAGATTGTATAGATTATTACCATTATTGGTGGTATCATCGTTTTTAATTTGCATTAACTCTACTACATTCGTTTCTATACTTGTTATAATAATAATTTTTATTTTCCTTGTTTTGAGCAACAATGATTATAGAGTTACTATAAGAAAAATTTTAAAAAAAATACATTTTATTGAAATCATATTATTAATTGCATTCATATTCTATTTTGTGGCTGATGACTTAATAGGCAAAATAATATTTGCATTATATGCAAGTAATAGTTCTGCGTTAGTATACGAATATAGAAACGCTGTATCTGAATCTATAGTCATGAGTTTTCTGAAATCATTTAGTTTGTCATTAATACCTTTCTTCTCTATTTACTATTTATCAATTTTTTGGGAAGCCAAAAAATATGGGAATTTTTGCAGAGCAATTATCTTTGTTATTATTGGTGGAATGGTGGCATTTTCAACACTAGGAAAAGCAAGGATAACTTATTATATCGCAGGGCTTTTATTATCAAGTTCTATTTCTAATATAGAACTTAGGGAAAAATTAACTTCCAAAAAATTAACTTTCAAGAATATTTTGAATATTTTGATGGTTGTATTAATTCCTCTTGTATTTGCCTTTTTATCAATCCAGTTCATGTATTTTTTAACTGGACTTTCCAGATCACAAGAAGATTTTACTACTAAATTTATAGTGAGACTTATAGAAGTACCCGTACAGGCAAACGCTGGATATTTTGAAATCTTTCCATCAACAGAAGGTTTTCAATTATTAGGTAATAGTTTGACAAAATTTTTATCTTCAATACTTGATATATTTGGAATTGATATTGGGGAAGAGCCTATAGAAGCTGTTGCCTCTTCCAGATTAGCTGGTCGATATTTTATGTTTGTAGCTTCTGGCTTTGCAATGGCTTACGGCAGATGGGGAGGATTGCTTTCTCCATTAATTACTGCATTATTTGTTATTAACACAATACAAATTGATGGTATATTATATTGCTTGCATGACAAAAAAGTTTATTCCGTATATTCTTATATTCTTACTATGATGCCAGTAACTGTAACGGTAGGCTATGATAGTGCGGTGGGCTTATTTGGAATTTGGTTAGTTCCACTATCTTTTATTTTCTTATATGTTGTGAATGAACATCGACAACATATTCCAGATAAGTAATAAAATTGAACCTACCACTCCCTTGATGACATTTTGAAAAAATATAGATAAAACCCTTGCTCTAATTGGATCTGATATTTTAATATCTCAAAAATAGCAATACCTCAAAACCCTGAAAACCTATTAATGTCCTAAGGATTTTATTGGGTTTGTGGTCTATTTACTTGAAAATAGTTGTCACCACGAAACCCACAAAACCTAACCTCCATTCACCGGGAGGGAGTGGGGGGGTTGAAAATCTCTCTTTTCTACACTAACTTAGCAACGCTACTTTTTGAGTAGGGGTGTAATTTGGTAGGATTTGATTGATTTGACTGGGATTTAAATTAAGATGACCTTGTAACAAAGCAGAAATCACATCACGGAAATCAGTAGTGATCGCTAAATCTCGCTTTTGGTAAAGTTGAGATGGTGATAAACCAGGCCATTCTCCATAAACTTTGCCACCTCGGATTTTACCACCCAACACCCAGAAGACATTACCATGTCCGTGATCTGTACCTCCATCATTATTTTGCTGGACTGTGCGGCCAAATTCAGACATAACCACAATAGTCGTATTTTGATAAACTGTCCCTAAACCTTGAGCTAAAGCGGCTAAACCTGTTCCCAATTTGCCCAAATTCTGAGCTAATTTTCCTTGACTGCTACCTTGGTCGGTATGGGTATCCCAACCCCCCAAAGCCATAAATCCCAACTCAATTCTGGGGTCTTTGACCATTAATTGTGCCAGGTTATTAGCATCCCTAGCAAAACCACCAGGTAAAGGCGCTCCATTATTGGCCATTTTCATTTCATTATCCAAGTCTTTCATGATAGCTTCACGCGCCATTCTCCCTTGACGATAAGTTTGACTGAGGTTATCTTTTCCACTGTAGAGTTGGTCAAATGCTTTTGCTACTTGGGGACGATCTATCAGTAAGCGTTTTTTAGGATTTCCCCCTGCTAATAAATTGGCTATTGGCATCTGACCATACAAAATCCAGGGTGTGTTTTGTCCCACTGTTACTGCTTGTACGGGCGTTTTTTTAGATATTACAGCTAGTAAACGATTCATCCAACCATCTTTAGTCCCTTTGTTACCCGGAGTTCCACTTTCCATATATTTTTGAGCATCAAAATGGGACCGAGTGGGGTTTGGTGAACCGCAAGCATGGACAAATGCTAGATTACCCTGTTGCCAAAAGGGCATTAAAGGGGATAGTACGGGATGTAATCCGAAGCGACCATCTAAATCTATCACTCCCCCTTCTTTACCTGGTTGGGGAATTGCTATTTGGGGTCTGACTTGATAGTAGGCTGTTTCTAAATAGGGAACAACGATATTTAAACCATCTACTGCTCCTCTCAGAAAGATGATAATCAGGCGTTTTGGGTTGTTATTGGGGGTAGCGGATTGTGCTACCCAAGCATTACTACCAATAGTGGTAATGAGTGAAGTAGAAAAAAGTCCGCCTTGGAGGAGAAAATCACGTCTTTTCATATATGGAAATAAGTTGTTTTTTATTAACGCCGCATAAATTCTGGACTACCTAAAATTAAGCCGCTACGAATTTCTGGGGAACTTATAGCGATCGCTTTTTCGGTTTGAGGAGAAAAAGAATTACTCAATGTATTGATGAGTTGCTCATAGTCTACAGCTATAGACTGATTGGCTTTTATCGGTTGGGAAGCTTTGCTTGTAATTGGTTTCATTTGTCCTGTTGGGCTAAAGATGGTTAAATTACCATGATCGACAAATGGAATAGCTTTTTTGGCCTCTTGTTCTTTTAACTGCTCTAGGTTTTGTTGCGGCGGCAGGCTGGATATACTTAAACTACCATTGGCAATGGCTGTGGCAAAACTCAGGCGACGAATTATAGCATCGGGATTTAACCAAGCCTCCTTGGTATTTTTGTAACCGTCTGGAGTCGGACATCCATAGAGAGGCATGGCTAACTGCTCGAACAATTCTATAATTGGTTTAGTATTATTGAGTTCCATCCCCGTCGCCCGTACCAAGGAAATTCCGTATTGATAGGGTGTTTTAAACTTGTTGTTAAAGTTTTTCTCATCCCAAAATTCCGAACTTTGAAACAGGGTATTCAGTACCTCACGAATATAGCCATTAGTAGCAAGATATCGCCGAGTCAGTTTTTCTACTAAAGGTTTTGGGGGATTATCGGCGACAAAATACTGTGCTAACTTATAACTAATATAATGAGCAGTAGCCGGACTCCGAGCCAAAATATCTAAAGCTTCTTCTCCCTCAGCTTCACCCCTTCCTTTAATTAGGTGTCCTAAAAAAACCTTATCACCAAAATCATGATGCTTGGGGTTAAATTCAAATCCAGAACCATCATTTTGATTTTGATTTTGACGAGTAACTATGCCCCAACCACTTAAAATACGTGCTAAGGCAATCACATCTTTTTGAGTATAACCACCATCTACTCCCAAGGTGTGCAGTTCCATTAACTCACGGGCATAATTTTCGTTTAAACCAGTGACTTTACTGTTAACACCTGGACGATTAATAACTTTATTTTTTGAATTATCCAGGTAAAGTAGCATGGCTGGGTGATGTGCTGTTGCTCCCAATAAATTTCGGAAACGTCCCAGAGTATAAGGGCGAATCGCCTCTTGCTCATAAGCACCTACCCACATCTGAGTTTGTCCTTGAGATCCATCTACGTTAAAATGGTTATACCAAAAGTCCACCATCACTTCTTGAAGTTGTCGGTTACTACTAGTGGCCCTTAATAATCTGGATTTAATTGTTTCATTGAAGATTTGAAGAGTTTGCTTCCTTAAAGCTTGCTTTTTTTCCCGATCTGATGTTACCCCTGGCGGGATAATCTCAGCATATTCCCTCAGCTGTACTGGGTTGAAACCTAAAGTTTCCAGTTGTGAAAGTTGACTAGTCAAACTTTCCGGTTCAGGAATAAAGTCAGGGGAGAGTTGTTGTTTAATATAACCCTCTACCCCTATAGAGTCTACTTTTTTTATGTCTCCTGGTCTAGGACCAAAGCTCAAGCGATTAATTATATGTAGCACCTTCGGATTTACAGGTGCAGACTCTGCATGAGTGGGAGCAATGCTTCCGAATAACAGTATAAGTGACAACACCCAATATCTATTTGCTAAGGTCATAGGCTTTATCTTGGTTGTAACTAGGGATTTTGAGAAAGATATTGCTCTGAACTAGTCTACGGATTTATCCGGTAAGTTCCAATTGACTGGGTGAGTTTTATTTACTTTTGCAGGTTCGGACTCATATATGTTCAGCCTAAAATGTCTATGACGACAATTTCTCCTCTTTAGTTTCTGGACAGAATCCTTATTCTCCCATTTTATTTTTTGGCGTTGCTGATTAAGAGTATGATTTTATTTCACGCAGAGGCCCTCCAGTCTCAGAGGGTAAGAGTTTCATTTTTTTGATTTTTCAATTTCATACCCCAATTCAGCAACGCCTATTTTTTAAACAAAATTCTGTATAAGTAGGTTTAGGTGAAAATTTATTATTTATTAAGTAGGTTTTCCCGGTAACTTTTGTGTCTACGCCATAAAAGTTACCTGTGAGGACAGGGAAGAGCCAGGGTTATTTGTCGAAAACAAATTTTCCCATAGTCACAGTAAAAATGCTGACCTTTAAGACCTTACCATCTAAAAACCTGGCACTTCCTTTCTCTTTTATTATTCTGAGAAAAAGAGAGAAGGAATATATTTTCCTCTCTCTAATTTCCAGTTAGCAAAATTTAGATTTTACCAATGTAGTGTAATCCTAAAATAATACCTGCTCCCAAGATATGTCCAAAAGAAGCAGTTGCTAGTACAGCGGGTAAACCAAAACCACCGAAAAATTGAGGCGCTGGTAATTCTGGTTTAGCGTTAGGCTGCTGAATGGTAAATTTGCCCACAGCGATCGCAAAAATATTGGCTACAATCATAATGATGCCAATATTAGGACTCCATTCTAACGTTGTTGTAGCTGTAGCCAACAAGGTTGAAGTTAACATCTAAATTTACTCCTGATATTTGGGGATACTTAACAATATCATCTAAATATTCGGTAATAAAAATCTATATCATTGCTTACTTTGTAGTAAAATTTAACATTTGTTTGCAATTCACAATAGAAACAATCATGCTACTGAATAGCCAGTTTTAGTGTTTTATCATACTTATGGTATCTGGAAGGGCTGATAATTGGTAAGATAAAAGTAATTACTTCCTGAAATTGATCATGTCCTCAACTATTAATTCCTTACCACCTGCGCTGAAAAAAATTGTCGAACGCTTTCAACGGGCTACAGAACCCAAAAGACGCTATGAACAGTTAATATGGTACGCTCAAAAACTGCAAGAGTTTCCTGAAATTGACAAACTCCCAGAAAACAAAGTTCCCGGTTGTGTTTCTCAAGTATATGTCACCGCATCTTTAGCAGACGATAAAGTAATATTTCAGGGTGATTCTGATTCCCAATTAACCAAAGGATTATTAGCATTATTGATAGAAGGATTAAATGGATCAACACCCACAGAAATAGTCCAACTTACTCCCGATTTTATTCAAGAAACTGGCTTAAATGTTAGCTTAACGCCTTCTCGTGCTAATGGCTTTTACAACATTTTTAAAACTATGCAAAAAAAAGCTTTAGAATGTAAGTTAGAAAGTTAGAGATGAGGAAATAAGTAAATTCTTTCTAATTGTGAACTTAATCAGATGTCTACTAATTTATTAACAAATCCCGCTGCTGCATTTGGTGGTAAAGTACAGGAATATCCTTGGCAATGGGAAAATCAGGAATTACGAATAGTATATGAAACCCTTGGCCAAGGTTCACCCATTCTATTATTACCAGCCTTTAGCAGCGTTTCTACCAGGGCAGAAATGGCAGAATTAGCGAGATTACTCGCACCCCATTTTCAAGTCACAGTCATAGACTGGCCTGGGTTTGGTGACTCTTCCCGACTCGGTTTAGATTACAGACCAGTCATATATCAGCAATTTTTGGCGGATTTTGTCAAATCTGTATTTAATAGGACAGTTTCCGTAATTGCTGCCGGTCATGCTACTGGTTATATTCTCGAACTAGCCTTTAAAGAACCGCAAATACTTAACAAAATTGTATTAATAGCTCCAACTTGGCGTGGACCTTTGCCAACAATGGGTGCAAGTCAGGAAATAGCGGCTATGGTACGGACAATTATCAGACTGCCCATTATTGGACAATTCCTGTATAAGCTCAATACAGCACGATCTTTTTTAAAATGGATGTATACTCGTCACGTTTTTAGTAATGCTGACAAACTTACACCCAATTTTATCGCCAATAAATGGCAAACTACCCAAAAAACAGGAGCGAGATTTGCTTCAGCGGCTTTTGTCACAGGTAATATTGACACCTTCTACACTCAATCAGAATTTCTTTCTCTAGCTCAATCTTTGTCTGTACCAATTATGGCGGTTATTGGCGCATCTAGTCCGACAAAATCACGTCAGGAAATGGACGCATTAGCAGCGTTACCAAAAATAGAGAGTGTGGTAGTTCCGGGTTCTTTAGGACTTCATGAAGAATTTCCAGCGGAGGTTTTTCAGTTTATACTACCATTTTTAAATCGGTTATGATAGGCAAGATTATCAAAGTTGCTTTGACATTATGATTAATTCAGAAACATTCAGTTCAATACCAGTAACCGTTTTAACTGGCTATTTAGGTGCTGGTAAAACCACCTTATTAAACCACATTCTTACCTACGAACATGGTAAAAAAGTCGCAGTTATTGTCAATGAATTTGGAGAAGTCGGTATTGATAATCAATTGGTAATTGATGCGGATGAAGAAATATTTGAAATGAATAATGGCTGTATTTGTTGTACAGTTAGAGGTGATTTAATTCGCATTATTGGCAACTTGATGAAACGCCGAGATAAGTTTGATCATTTAGTAATTGAAACCACTGGATTAGCTGATCCTGCACCTGTAATTCAAACCTTTTTTGTAGACGAAGATTTACAAAGTCAATTGTCATTAGATGCAGTGGTTACAGTTGTTGATTCCAAGCATATTTGGCAACATTGGGAAGCAGACGAAGCCCAGGAACAAATTGCTTTTGCTGATGTGATTTTATTGAATAAAACCGATTTAGTTACAGCAGAAGTTTTAGATGAATTAGAAACCCGGATTCGGTCAATGAATGCAATGGCAAAAATTTACCGCACTCATAATTCTCAATTAGCAATGTCAGCTTTATTAGGAGTAAAAGCATTTGATTTAGATCATGCTTTAGAAATTGATCCTAATTTCTTAGGAGAAGATGCTCATGTTCATGATGAAAGTGTTTATTCAGTTGCTATAGTATCACCAGGGACTATCAACGGTGAAAAATTAAATGCTTGGCTATCAGAATTACTCAGAAATCAAGGAACAGACATTTTCAGAATGAAGGGAATTTTGAATATTGAAAATGAAGATAACCGCTTTGTTTTTCAGGGAGTACACATGATATTTGAAGGTAAAGTAGATAGACCTTGGAAAGCAAATGAACCTCGTAAAAATGAACTTGTATTTATTGGGAGAAATTTAGATGAAGTGCAGTTAAAAAAAGATTTCTTTGCCTGTATAAGTTAGGTAAATAAAATTCACAGCTATACAGATAAAACCCACCTGCGTGGGTTAAAAATCTAGTAAACTTAGTCCACGCAGGTAGACTTTAATTGTGTAGTAGCGACTTCTAGTTGCTTAGTATTTCTGATCAATAAAAGATAACAAATATGAACCTAACAACCAGCAAATCTCCAGAATTTACTCAACACTATTCCACAAAACTTACAGATTATGTCACCGCTTTAGCTTGGTCTTCTCAAGGAGAAATACTGGCTGCTAGTTCTGCTGCTGGTGAAATTGTTTTATGGGAAAATCACCAATTAATCACCTTACAAACAGCTACAAATCAAGCAGTAAATTGTCTAGCATTTTCCCATGATGGTAAATATTTAGCCATTGGCGGACAAGATGGAAAAGTGAAAATTTGGTGCGAAAATCAATTAATTACAACTTTAGAAAATGCACCTGTTTGGGTTGATCAATTAGCATGGAGTCATACCAATAATCGCCTAGCTTTTAGTTTAGGACGTTATGTGCAAATTTGGGATGCAGACACATTAAAAGTTGTTGTCACCCTCAACTTTAATGATTCCTCTATTTTAGGAATTGACTGGCGTAAAGATGGCAAATATTTGGCTATTAATGGTTATAAAGGTGTAAAAATTTGGTCTACTCAAGATTGGAATGCAGAACCATTTATCCTTTCCATACCTAGCGTTAGTATAACAACAATTTGGTCTGGGGATGGTGAATATTTAGCCTCTGGAAATATGGACCGAACTCTCACCGTTTTACAATGGGAAAATCCTGATCCTTGGCTAATGCGCGGTTTTCCGGGAAAAATTCGTCAACTAGCTTGGTCAGACCTGAAAAACTCCACAGGTGCGCCAATTTTGGCTGCTTCCAGCGTTGAAGGCATAGTACTATGGGAGAAGTCCGTAGATGAATCTGTGGGTTGGGAAGCGCAAGTATTAACCAATCATGTAGATATTATTCAAGCAATATCTTTTGCACCCCAAAGCTTGATTCTCGCTTCCGCTGGTGCTGACGGTTGGTTATGTTTATGGGATGAAAATAGGGAAGTATCACAGATTTTTACCGATACTGAAGCAGGTTTTTCTACTCTATCTTGGCATTCCCAAGGACAATTATTAGCCGCAGGTGGTGAACAAGGAGAATTAATTATTTTGTCGACTTCTTTGGAGAATTGAAAATTAAAAATACCTTGAAATTTGCTATGGTGTTAATTAAGGTTTAATATTTTTGTATAGGTTGTTTGTAGATAATAGTAAATTATGACACCAGCACAAAAACAAGAAATCCTGAATTTACGGACATTAAAGTTAACACCAAAACAAATAGCCGGAAAACTAGGTATCAAAGTATTAGAAGTTAATGCAACGATTCACAATCAAGCAGAACAAAGGAGAATTATTTTTTATGAGTCGGTTTTAAGCGACTTTTGTTTTTAGACAGGGAATTTATTCCCTGGCTGTCTTATATAGACTGAGGTAGATTTAGTAAGTCTGTCATCTAAATATGGATATAAAAATAATTTAAAAACAGAAAATGAAAAACTACCTGATAATATCAAAAAATATCTCAGATAATAATCATTAGTATTAAATCGAAAGATATCGCCTGAATCCGATTCTATTAAAATAGAAAACCCAACCAACCCTTAAACAATATGCAAAGTATCACCTGCATTTTACACAAAGACCAGATTCCAGATCATGAGTTTTCGCCAAACAGCAATAACAGATTTTAAAATAGTCTGTGTGTCCTTCTAAAATTTCCCCCGGATTACAATCATCTTCATAACGAGCTAGTTTGACAATTTCTCCAATCAGATTTTGCTTCTTTTCTTGATCCAAATGATCAAACCAATGCTCACGTCTTGTAAATTGTAATCACTTCATTTAACATATAACTTCCGCTATGATTTGACATACAATTTACTCCTCTTGAAAAATTGAGAATGTCATATTATCCTAATATAGAACGAATGTACTTGTAGATAGGGTAAACAATTTTTATAAATGTAATTTTAGATACCATATATACAGTTAGCCTAGCGAGTCTAAAACAACAATTCAGTTTAATAAAAATTATCACAATGAGAATTATTGCTCGGAGTACCCTAAGAGAATATTGGCAAAAACATCCTGATACAGAACAGCCTTTAAAAGCATGGTTTGATGATGCTTCCCGTGCAAATTGGCAAAGTCCATCAGATATTAAAGAAGTTTATGTTAATGCCAGTATTATTGCCAATAACCGAGTAATTTTTAATATTAAAGGTAATAATTATCGTTTAATTATCCATATTCGTTATGAAATTGGCATTATTTTTATTCGCTTTATTGGTACTCATCAAGAATATGACAAAATAGATGCTACTATTGTTTAAGGAGGCTTGATATTATGAACTTAAAACCCATTAGAACAGAATCAGATCATCAACAGGCATTAAAAGAAATCGAACAAATTTTTGATGCTGAACCTAATACACCAGAATATGAGAAATTAGATATTTTAACGACTTTAGTAGAAGTCTATGAACAACAAAATTATCCTATTGATCCTCCATCTCCTATCGCAGCTATATTATATTATTTAGAAAGTCGTAATCAAGGAGTTTCTACTTTTATTGAAAATTTAAAATATCATGGAGTTAGTGAAGAAATAATTAATATAGCTTTAAATGAAATGACTGACTGATTATTGATTATCATGTCATCAAATAATTGCAGTCAGAGGTAAATTAAATCTATGACCATAACTTATCAAATAGACTTCAATATCTGGCTTGAAGAAACAGCCAAATTATTACTAGAAAATTGCTGGACAGAAATAGATAAAGAACATTATCAAATCTTCCCAATATTTGGACATCGTTAAACCTGCATTTAGATCCCCGACTTCTTTGATAAACTATCATTATTTACAAGAGATTAAATTAAGAAGTCAGAGATATTTAGCCTGAATTGAATCACCCTAGAGAATTTGTGATAAAAATTTCTTAGTTCTCTCTTCTTTGGGATTAGTAAAAAAAGTGTCGGGGGTAGCAGATTCAACTAATAAACCGCTATCCATTAGCACCACTCTATCAGCAACTTCTCGCGCAAATCCCACTTCATGGGTAACAACTACCATTGTCATTCCCTCACTAGCGAGATTTTGCATGACATCTAAAACTTCTCTCACCATTTCTGGATCTAATGCTGATGTCGGTTCATCAAATAGCATAATCTTAGGTTGCATTGCTAATGCACGCGCTATAGCCACTCGCTGTTGTTGTCCACCAGATAATTGTCCGGGATATTTTTGTGCTTGTGCTAAAATTCCTACCCTTTCTAATAATTGCATTGCTAATTCTTCCGCTTTTACTTTGGATATTTTGCGGACATATATTGGCGCTAAGGTGATATTTTGTAAAACTGTTAAATGGGGGAATAAGTTAAATTGCTGAAATACCATTCCCACTTCTCGACGAATTGTTTCAATGTTTCTTAAATCATGACTGAGGATAATTCCGTCAATACTAATAATTCCTTTTTGATATGCTTCTAAAGCGTTAAATGTACGAATAAAAGTTGATTTTCCTGAACCAGAAGGACCCATTAAAACAACTACTTCTCCTCTTTCTACACTTAAACTTACACCTTGGAGAACATGAAATTTACCATACCATTTATGGACATTTTCGGCAATTATTATCGGTTTTGTTTCTGTCATATTTTACTCTTTTTTTAATTTGAATTTTTTTTAACCAACCACAGAGGCACAGAGGACTCAGAGTAAAAGAGGAAGAACTGTTAAGCTTATTCTTTGGAGAATATGAAATTTACGATACCATTTATGGGTATTTTCGGCAATTATTATCGGGTTTTTTTCTGTCATATTTTACTTTTTTTGAATCTTTTTTAACCAACCACAGAGGCACAGAGGACTCAGAGTCACAAAGGAAGAGATGTTTTATTGAGTTTTATTAAAATTAATTATTTAATTGCTTTTCTAATTTTTTAGCAGCTAAGGACATTGAATAACAAAATAGCCAATAAATCAAACCAATAAATAAATATACTTCTGCATATCTTCCTAAAAATTGCGGTTGGGCTAATATGGAACGTGCCATTCCTGTTAATTCCACTAATCCCACTAATGATAAAAGTGATGTATCTTTAAATAAGCCAATAAATTGACCAACAATTGCGGGAATAACTGCCCGTAATGCTTGGGGTAATATTACTAATGTGAGTAATAAGGGTGTATTTAATCCTAGTGCTTTTCCTGCTTCTATTTGTCCCCTGGGAATTGATTGTAGTCCTCCGCGCACGTTTTCGGCCATGTATGCTGCACTAAATAATATTAGTCCCACCATACTTCTGAATAATCTATCTAAACGCAAATCTGCTGGTAAGAATAAAGGTAACATAACTTGGGCTAAAAACAAAATACCAATTAATGGTAATCCTCTGACAATTTCAATATAAAGAATAGAAAACCACCGCACTACAGGTAAATTACTTGTTCTTCCTAATGCGAGTAAAACTCCTATGGGGAAGGAAAGCACAATACTAATTATTGCTATTAATAGGGTGAGTAATAAACCATTCCATAAATTTGTAGATACAGGTTGTAACCCTAAACCACCACCAATTAACCAGATAATTATCGGAAAGGATAATAACCACATTAGGGAAAGCCAAGGTGTGATAATTTCAGCAAATTTTTGACCAATTATCACACCTAAAGTTATTAAACCTGTAATTAATAATAAAGACAAACGACTAGTTAATGGGAAGGGTAAAATTAATAATAAAACCCCAACAATAAAACCAAAAATTAGAGAATTGCGTTTTGTGAATATTGCTTCTTTAGTAAATGCACCCCCAGTAATTGAGGTTAAAGTTGTAGATATTCCCAAAACCAGCCAAATTCGCCAATATAAATTCTGGGGAAACCTTCCCACCAAAAATAAATGTAAATTAACTGTAACTACTTGCCATTGTGCCTTAGTAATTAACCAAATTGCAAATCCTTGAAATAGCCAAAATAGAAAAATTGAACAAAAAACAGTTAATAAACAATTGTACCAAGTATTAAACAGATTTTCTCTTAACCAAGTTAGTGTAATCATAATAAAAATGTCAGTTGAATTAAGGTAAAAATATGCGATTAAATGGTTGTTTGTCTTGCTTTAATCCTGTCACCAATTACTTTTTTGCGTACATCTCTATCTGACAAATCTCCTGATCCTTCTAGTAAGAATTGTGGATAACCACCCATTCGTTCTAAAACTGTTTTAGCCGAAGTTGGATAATTGTTAACAGGTGTTTCCAATGATGAGATAAATTGTAAGACAAGTGGGATTTGTTGATCACTAAGATTAGCGATCGCTTGTAAGAGTTCTTGCTGTAAATTGGCGGGGTACATAGTGATTAATTGGTGTTGTGATGATGACAATTTTAGCAAATCTATCGCTCTTTGCGAATACTGCGGTTAATATTATCTTTCCTTAATCTGTACAGAACGATTAAATAAATTCATGGTGAAAGAAATTATCAAACTCAACGTCAGATAGGTAATCATAATTAACAGCATTACCTCTACAGCTTTTCCAGTTTGGTTAAAAGTCGTAGAAGCAACAAAATAAATATCAGGATAACCGATAGCGATCGCTAAACTGGAATTTTTTGTTAAACTCAGATATTGACTAGTTAATGGGGGAATAATCACCCTTAACGCTTGAGGAAAAATCACCAATTGCATTGCTAAACCTGGCTTTAAACCCAGAGATTTTGCTGCTTCCCATTGTCCTTGAGGAACTGATTTAATTCCCCCCCGCACAATTTCCGCAATAAACGCACCCGTGTAAAAAGTTAACCCTAATAACAAACTAGAAAACTCTGGAGACAAGGTAAACCAAGGAAATTCAATGCCATTTTGACTAAAGTTAGCGAAACCCAAAACAGAAATTTTATTTTCAGCTTTGGGGAAACTCAAGAAAATTGCAAAGTACCAAAATAGCAATTGTAATAATAATGGTGTATTCCGAAAAATCTCCACATAAACAAAACTAATTTTCCTGACTAACCAATTATCTGATAGTCTAGAAATCCCCGCAGTAATTCCCACAATTGTAGTTAATAATATACTCATTATTGCAATTCGTAAAGAATTAATTAATCCCACTAATAAAGCATAATTATAAGCATCCGTTGGTTGATAATTAACGATAGTTTCACCAATATCAAAAGATGCTTGTTGCTTGAGAAAATTAAATCCAAATTGAATTCCTAATTGCTGTAAATTCCGTCTGACATTACTCCACAATATCACGACTATAACTACTGCTAGAAATACAAAAATTAACTGAATAGCATTTTGCCAAAAACGATGATCACGCCATAAAGGAGGTTTAGAATTAGTCATTATTTGAATTTAGTATTAAAATACTACCGGAAAGGTGGAGAATAGAGTAATCCTCCTTTTGTCGCTAATTGATTTTGACCACGAGGGAGATTTAGTTTTGTCTTTGTTCCCAAATTGCGTTCATAAATTTCCCCATAATTACCAACGTGTTTAATAATTCTGGCTGCGAAATCATTTGTTAAACCAATTCCTGCTGCTAAATTTCCTTCTGTTCCTAAAAAACGTTTAATATCGGGATCTTTACTATTTGCAAACTCTACTAAATTTTGAGAATTAATCCCCAATTCTTCCCCTTTGATCAAAGCATAAACAGTCCAGTTAACTATATCACTCCATTGAGTATCACCCTTAGCAACTGCGGGCGCAAGGGGTTCAGAAGAAAGAACATCATCTAAAATGATGTTATCTTCCGGTTTCGGTAGGGTTGTTCGTCGAGAAACCAAACCAGAACGGTCTGTGGTGACAGCATCACAACGTCCTTCTGCATAAGTAGCAAAGGTAACATTCACATCCTCAAAAACAACGGGTTTATAAGTCAAACCCCGTTTTCGCATTTGGTCTGCTAAATTCTGTTCAGTTGTCGTTCCTGTTTGGACACAAATAGCTTTGTCTTTCAGGTCTTTAATAGATTTAATGCTGCTATTTTTGCGAACCATAACCGCCTGACCATCATAAAATACCACAGGTGCAAACTCTAAACCCTGAGCAGTCCCCCGGCTAAAGGTCCAGCTAGTATTGCGACTCAAAATGTCTACTTCTCCAGTTTGTAAAGCTGTAAACCGCTCTTTAGCGTTAAGGGGACGGTATTCTACTGCGTCCGGATTATCAAATATCGCTGCTGATACAGCGCGACAAATATCAACATCAATACCGCTATATTTACCGTCAGTCCCCACAAAACTAAATCCCGGTAATTCACCGCTAATTCCACAAACAAGCTGACCACGGTTTTTAATGCGATTCCAGATCACGCGAGTAACCTGTCCTTGGGGAGTATTAACCTTACTCCCTGGGGTTTGCGGTTGATCACTACAAGCAGTCAGAGAAAATATTAACTCCAGTGTGACAATACCAGATATAATGGGCTTGATAGTTGTAAATAATTTCCTAGACTTCATAAGTAAATAATGGGCGATATTTAATCCTGATCTAATCTAAGTTTTGCACAAAAACGTCAAAAAAGCACAAGATATATCAAAGATATATTGAGGATAAGATTTAATTAAAACCAAACTTTCCAGTTCACGATATGCTAAATTTTCTCAATTCCCTTCTCGGTCGTCATCCAGAGCGCGTCAAAGCCAATGTAGAGATTTATACTTGGCAAACTTGCCCCTACTGCATCCGTGCCAAAATGCTACTATGGTGGAAAGGTGTTAATTTTACAGAATACAAAATTGACGGTGATGAAATAGCCAGGGCGGACATGGCTATACGCGCTAATAATCGCCGCAGCGTTCCCCAAATATTTATTAATAATCAACACATTGGCGGTTGTGATGATCTGTATCGTCTAGATAGGAAAGGTCAACTGGATGATCTTCTTTATTTACACTGATGATGACTTGGTTTAAATAAACCAAATCACCCAAATCTAACTAGATATTGTGGTGCGGGCATCTTGCCCGCTAAAATTATACTTAAATACAGTTTATAGCTATATCATAGCGATCGCCTGATCATCCTACATGAACCATAAAGATCCCTTCCCTCACCCCAAGAATCGCCCTGATGCAAATCAAAAAGGCAGAGGTTAAGAAAGAATAAACCACGAAGACACGAAGGATACGAAGATAAGAGAGTTTAAGAGGTATTTTGCGTAATTTATAATAATTTAACTTTACAATGAGAGCGATCGCACTTCCCTAGTTTATCTTATGGGAATCCCTTGACTCTCTGAAGATATCCCTCGCAAATCAAAAAGGTAGAAGTCAAGAAAGAATAAACCACGAAGACACGAAGGATACGAAGATTTGCGTAAGTCATCAGTACACTAGGTTTAGCACTTACAGCGGTTTCCGCTCTTATGAGGTACAAAGTTGAATCATGAAACTCTTGTAGTGCGGGCATCTTGCCCGCTAGATATGTACCTCATAACACCGGGAAGTGCTGTAAATATACTTCACGGCGATCGCTCACAACCGAACATATTCGATAAAATTAGATAAAATAAATCATAGTGTGGAGTTTCCTTGCGTCTACCCAACCTACAATAGTTGTAAATTTAGAAGAGGAGGATTTTTAATTATGACTCAAGCAGTAGAAAGGCAAAAATCTATTTTAGAAATAGTCCAAAATCTAACCCCTCAACAACAGGAGGAGGTTTTAAATTTTATTGAGTTTTTACAGTTCAAGTCACAAAAATATGATATAGACACAAAAGGTAAATCTCAGCAAAAATCACCAGAGGAATTAGGCTGGCCTCCTGGTTTTTTTGAACAAACTTATGGTAGTTGTCAAGATGATCCTATTGTTATTGATGATGAGGATAATTTTGCCCAAAGAGAAGAAGCTGCATGATTTATTTGCTAGATACTAATGTTTGCGCTCGTTATCTTAATGGTAAGTCTTTGGCAATTCGGCAGCGGTTACGATCAACAAATATTGCGGATATTGCGGTTTGTTCAGTAGTTAAAGGTGAGTTATTTTATGGTGCTATGAAAAGTAATAATCTTGAAAAAACCCTGGATAGACAGCAAGAGTTTCTCAAGTTATTTGTTTCATTGCCGTTTGATGATGATGCTTCTTTCATTTATGGCAGAATTCGTGCAGAATTATCAGCGAAAGGAATTATTATTGGTGCTAATGATTTACAAATTGCGGCTATTGCTATGGTAAATAATTTGATATTAGTAACGCATAATGTCCGGGAGTTTAGCCGGGTAAATGGTTTACGGTTTGAAGATTGGGAAGAATAAACCACGAAGACACGAAGGATACGAAGAGAAGGAAGTTACAGAGATATTTTGCGTAATTCCTCAGAATTTAACTCTACAATAAGAGTGATAGCTCCCACGCAAACAAGATAACTGTACTAATAAAATAAAACTCCACAATGGGGTTTATCGCACTCAAGAAACCCCATCTATGGGGAGGATATTATGTTGTTCTAAGATTGAATTTATAGTATCAATTACGTTTTGCTTGAACGTATTGAAAAGATCAGGAGTATTTGTTCTTTTAAATTTAGTAATGTTTTGATCTGGAATAATTTCACCCATTTTTTTATACTCGTTGTATAATTGTCTTAATTGTTTTACTTTCTTATAGAGATTGTTAAGTTCTTGTCGTAAATTTTTGTCATCAAATTTAGGAATGGGTTTTGCCAGCAATTTTCGGTTTATAACTCCTGTTTTCAAGAGAGATATCAAATCTGTTAAAGCAGCCTCAAAGTCCTGATAGCTTGATTCTGTGTGAAATGAATCTTGGAGTGCTGGTCTATCAAATGCGTCTCTATATATTTTTAATGCTTCAATATCTCCTTGTTGTAGGATCTGCATTTCTGCTGAGAAATTATTTTTATAAAATGGTTCACTTTCAATTAAATGATTCAATTGTTCTAGTTTTTCATCTGGAAGGGAGCTTAGTTCATCTATTAAATCCTGTAAATTTATAACATCCTTCTTTGGATCAAATGTAAATAAATTTTGGGTATCAAATCCCCTTCGATATTCTTTCTGCTTGTCTCCCAAAAATAAAAATTTCAGAAAATTAAACCGTTGGTAATCTTTCTCTTTAATAAATATACTTATTGTTTCTTTTATTTTTTTTCGCTGATTTTCAGGAGAAGTAGATGTAACTTGAAAACAAACTTTTTTGTTGTAGTCACCTAAATCAATTGCAGGATATGATTTATTCTTGGAATTTAAGTTAATTAAGTTATAATCATAGATTGTATTTAGTAGCTTGGCGACAAAATCTTCAGCAATAATATGCTGATCAAAGAGTCTTAATCTTCCTCTATTGCGTGTTGACACTTCTAAATAAGTAATTCCATGCTCAATATTTTTTAGAAAAATTTCCTTTTTCAGCATAGTTGATACTAACCCAAGTTGCTAATTATTAATTCAAGACTTGTACACATAATGATACGTAGTTAGTGATAAAATTCTATCTTCATCCTGTAAATCCTTAAATCCTGGACATCCTGATATGGCTTGCGCCACGCTTCGCTATCAGACAAATTCCCTAACTAACAACTTATATTACTACGGACACAAGTGTTGAATCCTGCAATAAAACTTTACAATCTTTGCGTTTTACCCAGGTAAAATCCATTGTCTATTGAGAATAGAGTCATTAATTGACCAAATTTGGTATCACCAATACCAATGCACAACTTGGACACAATCCTCAAAATCTTAACATTCAACACTTCTGTACTACGGATTCTTGCTTCCATGCAACATATCCCTTGTAAACTGAGGTGCAAATTCAATCAGTCCTAACCAGCTAAAGCTGGAATCTTCAGGGGTACAAGAGCTTTATGCAGTACACTAGGTTTTGCACTTAAATATACTTCTCGAAAATTACTCTCGTTATATCCAACCACAACCGCACCTACAGTTGTACCAATTTCTGGATACATTTCTGGACTCATCCCCCCTTCATCTAAAAAGTCAGGGATTTTGATCAACCCCTTAACTAAAGACTCATCAATATTGACAAAAACGCCAAAGGGTGTATGAAATTCTACTTTTCCCAGAACAAACTGACCTAGCTTATATTTAGATTTAATATTTTCCCAACTTGTACTATCCATAATATTCACCGTGATTTAAGAACTCGTGGAAATTGGTTAAGGATTGGAAACAAACTTTGAGGAACAACCACCTCAATTCGCTCACAACCATCTTTTTCATCATAACGATATTCAAGAGATTTGAAATACTGCTCGTAGCTTGCCTGATCAATATATACCTCAAGAATCCCCTCTTGATAGCTCTCGTTGAACTCCTCAGCAATGCTTCTGTCATTTGATCCTGCAAAGTAGCAACTTCCATCAAGGTAGGGGGGATTATAGGGAAAATCAACGACTTGAAAGCCTTCCTGTAATAATTTTTGACCTTTACCTTTTTGTGGTGCTTTGTAAATTGTAACGCTTAGAGTAGATGCTAATTGACCAGACTGCATGAGTAGGTAGAATAAGCTCAAAACTATTTGTATTTTTTAATTGTTCCCAGTCTTCATCCTGTTCATCCTTAAATCCTGGATATCCTGATTCTGACAATCCCCCCATTCTCCCATACAACGGACAAATTCAGAAAAAAGTCAATTAGTCTAAATTTTTAGTTACAGTTAGATCACAAATAAATCGTGAGGGGTGATACTATGCGTGTTTTGCTAGTTTATCCAATATTTCCAAAAACCTTTTGGTCTTATGAGAAAATTCTGGCGCTGGTTGACAGAAAGGTGTTATTACCACCTTTGGGTTTAGTAACGGTAGCGGCAATTTTACCCCAAGAATGGGAATTTAAACTTGTAGATCGTAACATCCGCGCTGCCACAGAGGAAGAGTGGGCATGGGCAGATATGGTGATTTTTTCTGCCATGATTGTTCAAAAACAAGACTTATTGGCACAAATTCGAGAAGCGAAAAAACGCGGTAAGTTGGTAGCTTTAGGTGGTCCCTACCCCACCTCCACACCCCATGAAGTGGAAGCAGCGGGGGCAGATTTCCTCATTCTCGACGAGGGAGAAATTACTTTACCCATGTTTGTGGAAGCGGTACAACGGGGAGAAAAATCTGGAGTTTTCCGGGCTACAGAAAAACCTGATGTCACAACTACACCCATTCCCCGCTTTGATTTGTTGGAGTTTAATGCCTATGATATGATGTCGGTGCAGTTTTCGCGCGGTTGTCCCTTCCAGTGCGAATTTTGCGACATCATTGTTTTATATGGACGCAAACCCCGAACTAAAACCCCAGCACAACTTTTAGCCGAGTTAGATTATCTCTATGAGTTGGGTTGGCGGCGGGGTGTTTTCATGGTAGATGATAACTTTATTGGCAACAAACGTAATGTAAAATTGTTGCTCAAAGAGTTAAAAGTTTGGATGGAACAACATCAATATCCTTTCAATTTTGACACGGAAGCTTCCATTGATTTGGCACAAGATGCCGAAATGATGGAATTGATGGTAGATTGTGGTTTTAAAGCGGTATTTTTGGGCATTGAAACCCCAGATGAAGATAGTTTACAACTAACTAAGAAGTTCCAAAATACTCGCAGTTCCTTGGCTGAATCTGTAGAAACTATTATTAAAGCAGGTTTGCGACCCATGGCTGGGTTTATTATTGGCTTTGATGGTGAAAAGACTGGTGCTGGCGATCGCATTGTCCGCTTCGCTGAATTAGCAGCTATCCCTTCTACAACTTTCGCTATGTTACAAGCATTACCCAATACTGCATTGTGGCATCGCTTGAAAAAAGAAGGAAGATTACGGGAAAATCAAGATGGGAACATCAATCAAACCACATTGATGAACTTCATTCCTACCCGTCCTTTAGAAGAATTAGCTAGGGAATATGTGGAGGCTTTCTGTGCTTTATATGACCCAGTTGCCTATTTAGACCGCACCTATCGCTGTTTTATGATGTTAGGTTCAGCTAAATACACAGTACCTGCAAAAATGCCAGAATGGGTAGTTGTGAGAGCCTTACTAATTGTAATTTGGCGACAAGGATTTAAACGACAAACCCGCTGGAAATTCTGGCATCATTTATTTAGTATTCTCAAGCATAACCCGAAAGTGCTTGAACAATACATTTCTACCTGCGCCCACATTGAGCATTTTATGGAATACCGGCAAATTGTCCGCGACGAAATCGAAAGTCAATTAGCCGCATATTTAGCCCAAGGTGCGGAAAAACCCTATATACTCGTTAAAGAACAAGCAGCCGAAAAAGTGGAAGCAGTAATTTAGAGTATGAATGCACAAGTTAAAAATGCACAAGTTAAAAATGCACAAGTTAAAAAGGTTACAGAAAAACCTCTCTCTTACCTCTCCCTAACCCTCTCCTAAGAGGAGACGGAATTGGAAAAGCTTTCATTATGTTATGGGAGAGGCTTTGAAACCCCCGTACCCCACAAGGGAAGGGGGTAGGGTTGTGAACAATATTTTCTAAGTAGGTGAGCGGAAAAAACCGACACAAGTAACGAAAAGTAAACTTGCCCAAAACCTGTTCCCTGTTCCCTGTTCCCTGTTCCCTTGTCATAACGACAATTTTTAACGCCAACCTACTTATCTTCAGTCTTTGTTTAAAATCAAGCTACAAGCAAAATTCAGGGTTGACAATTAATATCATGAATGTTCTACTAGTATATCCACTGTTTCCGAAAAGTTTTTGGTCTTTTGAAAAAACACTAGCTTTACTAGACCGCAAAGCCATGTTACCACCTTTGGGTTTGGTGACGGTGGCCGCCATTTTACCCCAAGAGTGGAATTTTAAGTTAGTAGACCGGAATATTCGCCAAATTACAGCAGCAGAATGGGCTTGGGCTGATTTAGTGATTTTATCAGCAATGATTGTCCAAAAAGAGGATTTACTGGCACAGATTCAAGAAGCAAAAGGGCGCGGTAAGCGTGTAGCAGTGGGTGGACCCTATCCAACAGCTTTACCCCAAGAAGTCACAGACGTGGGTGCAGATTATTTAATTTTGGATGAAGGAGAAATTACCTTACCATTATTTATAGATGCAATTAGCCGTGGTGAATCTTCGGGAATATTCCGCTCAGGTGGTGAAAAACCAGATGTCACAAATACTCCCATTCCTCGCTTTGATTTGCTAGAATTTGATGCTTATGCGGAAATGTCAGTACAATTTTCCCGTGGTTGTCCCTTCCAGTGTGAATTTTGTGATATTATTGTCCTTTATGGTCGCAAACCCCGCACCAAGTCACCAGCGCAACTCCTCGCCGAACTTGATTATCTTTATGAATTGGGTTGGCGACGCAGTATTTTCATGGTAGATGATAACTTCATTGGTAATAAACGCAACGTTAAATTATTCTTAAAAGAACTACAACCTTGGATGGTTGCACATGAGTATCCTTTCTCCTTTGCGACAGAGGCTTCCGTGGATTTAGCCCAAGATCAAGAACTAATGGATGCCATGGTCAGGTGTAATTTCGGGTCTGTGTTCTTGGGTATTGAAACCCCTGACGAAGAAAGCCTCGCTTTTACTCAAAAATTTCAAAATACGCGGGATTCCCTGAGTGAAGCGGTATATAAGATTACGCGCTCTGGACTGCGAGTTATGGCAGGTTTTATTATTGGTTTTGATGGTGAAAAGTCGGGGGCTGGGGCGAGAATTGTCAAATTTGTAGAGCAGACATCAATTCCCACTGCTTTATTTAGTATGCTTCAAGCCCTTCCTGATACTGCATTATGGCACAGATTAGCAAAGGAAAACCGACTCCGCAGTAAATCTGCAAATATTAATCAAACTACGTTGATGAATTTTGTCCCTACAAGGCCTTTAGCAGAAATCGCTAGTGAATATGTAGAAGCATTTTGGGAATTATACGAACCATCACGATTTTTAGATCGTGCTTACCGTCACTACCGCATTTTAGGTGAAGCTACTTATCCGAAAAAGGGCAAGGGTGCAAAAAAACCCTTGAATTGGAAGGTATTGCGGGCGTTATTAACTATTTGCTGGCGACAAGGTATGTTACGTAATACCCGGTGGCAATTCTGGCGTAATCTTTGGAGTATGTACAAGCATAATCCTGGTGGTATCAGTAGCTATTTATCTGTTTGCGCTCAAATTGAGCATTTCTTGGAATATCGTCAAATTGTGCGCGACGAAATTGAGGCACAAGTAGCTGAGTTTCTCAAAGCAGAGGCTCAGGTAAAGCTGGAAGAGGAAAAAGCACAAGTGTTAGTTTAGACTCAAAAAGGTGATCTGCTACCAACGGCACTGATTATAGTAGTTTACCGGGAACTATCAACTTTGGGGGGTTTGTCCCTCCAAAATTGATTGGTTTAGGGATTTTTAAAATGTTCAATTTATTTTGCACGACTACTTCAATAAGTATTAAGCTGTACTGCATTTAATTTGTATAAATCTGGCGGGTAAGATGCCCACCCCACAAGATTTTAACTATTTTAGGATGATAAACTTGAGGTGCATAGTAGCTTACAACTGGATTATAATTTGTAGTATGAATGTAGAGATTGACAGTTGTAAGTATTTGTGTCACATTATTTCCATAGGAATAAATCATCAAATCCATGAATATCTTGCTCAACTCTGCCCTGACGCTGACATATAACCAACTCAGCACCTTTGCCGATTTAGACAACTTCTGGAATTTATTTGATACCGCTTTTGGTACACAATACAACCGTAGCGGTGCGGAAATTCTGCGTTTACAGTGGCTATCTGGTGATTTTAGTCAACTTCCGCAAATTGAGATTTTAGATAGTAGCATTCTTGGCAATGCCAATGGGGCTTATGGCAGTAGCAATAATAAGATTTATTTATCAGCTAATTTTCTCGCAACTTCTACAGCAGAAGCTATTAGTGAAGTTTTGTTAGAGGAAATTGGGCATTTTATTGATGCTCACATCAATATCAGTGATAGTGCTGGAGATGAAGGGGCGATTTTTGCTGCTTTGGTACAGGGTAACAGTCTGGATACTCAGACTTTACAGGCTTTGAAGGCTGAGGATGATCACGCGACCATTACGGTAAATGGGCAAAATATTCAGGTAGAGCAGCAGAATTTTACAGGAACTAACAGGAATGATACCATTACAGGAACTTCTGGCAACGACACGATTAATAGTGGGTTAGGTATAGATGTTGTCGATGGAGGTGTAGGAGATGATCTACTAATTATTAATTACTCCATTGGTGACAGTGGAAGTGGGATGGACTTATCTACCTACGCAGGTGCAGAAGGATTTTATGGTACAGCTTATCGAACTAATCTCTCCACTGGTCAATACTTAGACAGAGTTGATTTCTCTGGGATAAATCGGTTTCAGATTACTGGTACAAGTCAGAATGACACTATCACTACTGGCAGTGGTAATGACAC
>NZ_JACJSB010000050.1 GCF_014697585.1 Dolichospermum sp. FACHB-1091
AAGCTATTTAACATAATTGAAAAATTGAAACATTAGTGATCTCTTTTTGATTTTATCAAGAAAAGATCACTATTCTTTTCTTCTTTACCTCGGAGAATGAAAACCCCCTGCTTTTGCCAGGGGGGACTAAGGGGGGTAACTTACAAGTCTTTTACTTGAGATTCTAGCCATTGAATAAAAAGAGCGATCGCTGCTTGGATTTTTGCTATAATTACTTCTGTTTGCTTGGCTAATTCTAATACTCTTTCTTTTCGCAGTTGTAGATTATAATTGTGCCGTGCTAAATGTCTAAACTTGCGATAATCATTTAATTGTAATAATAGTGAACCTTGCCATAAAGGAGGACGATTTTCTCCACCAATTTCTGCCATTTGTAACAATAGTTGTTCGTGCCAATTTTCTGTTTTTGGCATTCCCCCATCTAGGGTAACAGCCACCCTTTCGCTAATTCGCTCACAAGCTGTGTAAAAATCACAAATATAGCTGGATAATGTGGGAGTGATAAAGATTTCTGGGACATTATCACTTTGCTCTAAAGCAGTTTTCATAGCTTGAAAATTCTGCTCTAAAGCTATCATCTCATCTTCAATGCGAGTTTTTAGGGCTAAATATTTATTAGTAGGCATAGGTTTTTCTTTGAGAATGCGAGAACGGACAAAATCTGGAATTTCTTCTAATGCTACTAAATCTATTTTTAACCAATTAGGTGTGATTTTTTCCAGAAGAGAATAGGCTTCCCATTGTTGTTTTTCCGACATTCCTCTCACAGCCAAATCTAAATCAGATTGCCAATGCCAAGGACTTTCTCCTGATAAAGAACCAAATAATATTACCTCTTTAGCTCCATTTTCTAAGAGAATTTGCTGACATTTTGCGGCCGTTTGTAATGCCTCTTGTTTTCTTTCTTCTAGAGTTTGATTGATATTTTCTGTATAAATGTTTTCTATCATTGTGCTTAGTGCTGATGAGTTTATCTTTTTTCTGTTGACTAGTTGATTTTTTCCAGGAAAAGTTCAATATCTTTTTCAAGATTTGGTAATAATGCTAATGCTTTAAATAAATTGATTTTTAGTTGCTCATATTCTATTTCTACCCCATAAGCATGACGAAAGAAATGGCGAAATCCTCTTAAACTATTTAAAATCTCGTAGGTTGACGGAGAAATTAAAAAAGGACGAACTTCGGGAATATTTTGGCTCATTCTTCTGAGTAATGCACTGTGCCACTGGGCAGTATCGGTAATATTATTTTCAAAATAGGAGGCTACTATTTTTAGTAGATCTTCGGTTGCACCATATAAGTTATGAATTTGGTAAGCGATACTTTCTAATAAAACTGGATTATCAGAGGTTAAATTTTCAGAACGTTCAACCAATTTTTGGTTAATAGCAGTAATCACCGCTAATTGATATTTGACATCCGTTTGGAAGATAATTAGGGTGTTTTTTTCCATAATATTCCTGTTTGCCGAATGCGATCGCTAAAATGACAATCATTCAATCTGATAATATCTACATCCCTTTCTAAATAGGTTGACAGGAAGCTAATAGCTAAACAATATTTTTCTGGATTGATATTTTCTACTGCGACATCAACATCTGAATTTTGCCGAAATTTACCAACACGGGTTACAGAACCGAAAATGTAGGCTTTATCTATGCCAAATTCTGGCGAAAATTCATCTAACCATTGTTTTGTCTTGACAATTAGATCTTTGCGTTCTTGTTCTAACTTATAACGGCGCTCTTGGATAATATCATCTAATTTTGGACTGTGCCACTGTTTCATATATTTTTAAGCAAATTCGGCTGTAAATTTTTGTCGTTTTGGACTACCTCCTAAAGCCAATTATAGCTTGGGGATGGGGTGCTTGGTCATAGGCACCCACAATAACATACCTGCGGAAATGCTTTTTTGGGTTAATTTTCTTTAAATATCATCTAAATTCACTCCCAAAGCTCTCAGTTTCTCAGCTAGTTTGTCTGCTCGTTGTTTTTCCTGTTCTGCTCGTTGTTTTTCCTGTTCTGCTCGTTGTTTTTCCTGTTCTGCCCGTTCAGCAAAGGTAGGAATCCAATCACCATCTTGATTATACCAACGTAGCCACAAACCTTCTGTACCTTGATATTTTCCCGCCCAAACTCCTACTCCTAATTCCAATTCAGGAAACCAGAATTTTGGTTCTGTCAGTTCCACTGCTTGATATTTTATCCCCAGTAGTTGAAATACTCGCAGACGATTTTCATATCTATCGAAAATAACATAGTAGGGCGATCGCAAATACTGTTCATAAGCTTGCCATTTTGTTGGTGGTTTAGTCGCACTTCTTGATGTTTTTCCTAAGTCTTCTGCTTCCGTACCCCGTGATAATAATTCTACTATTAAAAATGGAGCTAATCCTTCTTGCCAAATTACATAACTCCAGCGCATATCTTCTTGTTTTTCAGCAGCAGGCACTCCTAACACTAAAAACCAATCTGGTCTTTTATACCATGCAAAATGTCGCACATCATAGTATAAGTTTAAATCCGTACCAATGAACATTTCCTCTTTGGGATAAAGGGGAGATTGGCAGGTTTCCCGTAATAATTGCGGTTGAAAGTCATGAAATTCGTCTGGCAACCCTGGCTCCTCTGGATTTTCACTAGGTAAATCATACATCGTTGGCAATGTTTCCCAGGGTGGACGCGGATGAATTGTGGAGTCTAATTCATCAATATCCTCACTGGGTAAATCATACATGGTGGGCAGGTTTTTTTGCGGAGGTGCTTCACTTTGATACATGATGACTATCTCCTGTGTTTCATTACCTGGAATGTTCTATAAATTATAACTTTGAATGATCTTTTCGTAAACGGAGATCATCTTTGATGCTACTTTACATTTTTTTACAGACTTTGGTTTTATTGTGTTCACCTACTGACAATTTAATTTATGATAATATAGTTTTTTGTACCATTAACCACGACAAAAGTGAGAATCTTGAGGTGATAAAATATGATTGCTGCCCCCGATTTTTACATCACACCAGAAGAATATTTAGCACTCGAAGAAAACAGCACAGTTAAACATGAATATATTGATGGATATATTTATGCAATGGCTGGCGCATTTGATTCTCATGTTACTATAGCTTTAAATATAGCCTCTTTAATTCGTAATCATCTTCGAGGTTATGGTTGTCGGGTATATATTGCTGATATCAAAGCCAGAATAGAATCCTTAAATAGATTTTACTATCCTGATGTGATGGTAACTTGTGATTCAAGAGATCAAGAAACTCCAGGTTATAAAAGATTTCCTTGTTTAATAATTGAGGTTTTATCTAATTCTACTGAAGGATTTGATAGAGGTGATAAATTTGCTGATTATCAAATGTTGGAAACTTTGCAAGAATACGTTTTAATTAATACGAAAAAACCTAGAGTTGAATGTTTTAGACGCAATGAAGAGGGACTTTGGACTTTACAATCTTATATAGGAGAACAAACATCATTTCAATTACCAACTATCAATTTTATTGGTAAAATGACGGAACTTTATGAAGATGTAAACTTTCTTCCCCTTTCACAACAACGTGAATCATAAGAATAATCCAAGTTTACAAATAAATCAGGAATGGTGATCACAAAAATGTTTAGATTTATTAGATGCTTATAGATTTTAAAAACGCCTAAGTAGTTTAATACAATTAAACCAAAAGGCGACTATTCAAATTTTGCTACAATAATCCCCAAGCCGTCCTAAATAGGTGAACGGAAAAAACCGACACAAGTAACGAAAAGTTTTGACATCGGTTTGGACGATAATTAGGGTGTTTTTTCCATAATATTCTTGTTTGCCGAATGCGATCGCCAAGCAGAAATCCTTTCTTCGGTTAATTTTCTTTAAATTTCATCTAAATTCACCCCCAAAGCCCGCAGTTTTTCTGCTAGTTTGTCTGCTCGTTGTTTTTCCTGTTCTGCTCGTTGTTTTTCCTGTTCTGCTCGTTGTTTTTCCTGTTCTGCTCGTTGTTTTTCCTGTTCTGCTCGTTGTTTTTCCTGTTCTGCTCGTTTTTTCTCCTGTTCAAGGCTTTTGCGTAGTTCTAACGGAGATAAGAAGAGATTGCCTTGATGATCATAAATATTTAGAGTTGACGCTGTTAGTTCAAACCGAATACCCAAACGAGGACTCAGCCAATGATCCATGTTTTCAATGGATATGAGTTCTTCGTTGGCTCTGGTAAAACCCATCAACTCATTAGAGTCTGGGTTATATATGTAGTATTCTTCCACATCATAGCGGTTATAGAATAACAATTTACGGCTCATTTCTTTGAGGGTATTGCCTGGAGACAAAATCTCAAACACTACTTGAGGGGCAATATTATCTTCTTGCCATTGCCGGTATGACCCCCGATCGCCTTTGGGTCGGCCAAAGACCACGAGGACATCGGGAGCGACACGAATATCGGGACGACCTTCAACGGGATACCACAGCAGATCTCCTGCCACAAAAACGGTATCGTCATTGGCAAAGAGGGAGTCGAGATTTTCTTTAATCAGGACAATCCAGCGAAATTGCTTGGTGTTATCTGCCATGGGCTGACCATCACTGTCGGGATAGATTATGGTTTTGTCTAGAGCTACAGTCATTGTTTTTGCCTCCCTCTACTTAATAGTTAAGTTATTAATATTCAATTCCTTCCATATACTAGGTAATTGGTAATAAAAACTCTGGTTTCATCCTGTTCATCCTTTAATCCTGGACATCCTGATAGCGAAGTGTGGCGTTAGCCATTTCTGAAAATTTACCTAACTAGCAACTTACATTAATATAAACTGCCGGGCGCGATAGCGAAGCGCGACCTAGGAATCGCCCATTTTTGAGAAGCATTATTATAGAAATTTCACAGGGACATCACTAATTTTAATCGGGAAGAAATTCTGGATCAAGTAGATCATCGGCAGAAAACGGACAACTTTCAGGAAAAAGATCAGCAGGTAATTCACTTTTTTTGATAACCTGTCTTCTGGCTTTAACATAAATTTCTGCAATTTCTTGCAAGAAATAGTTATACAACGTTTTAGACTTTAACAATAACTCAAGCTCAAATCGAAAGTTATCAATTTCATTTTGGCAACCTTTGGCACAGTATTCTTTTTCAGAGTTCCAATACTTATACAACAATAAGTGAATGAGCAATTGACGCAGGTAACTGTCAACTTTCCGCCTTTGTTCATTACCCAAACTGAGAATTTCCTCCTTTAAATGTAAAAAATCCAATTCCTCAATGCGATTATTTTCTAGTAATTTATAGGTTTCTTCCAGCCAAAGGAAATAATCTTGTTCGTAAAGAGCATTAATGGTGTTCATGAAAGCACCTAAGTATTGTTTACTCTGTTATAGTATTATAGCTGCGATAGCGAAGCGCGACCTAGGAATCGCCCTATCGCTCCAAATCCTTTTTTCAATAGTCGACAACCCAGAGCGATCGCTTTTTAAGCTGTACTGCATTTAATGGCGTTGCTGAAACTAAGTATGAATTTGGGTGTAGAGACGTTCCTCATGTAGGGATTCTCATCTATAAATGTTTATTACCTTGAATGATCTTTTCATAAACAGAGATCATCTTTAATGCCACTTGATCCCATGTATAATTATCTAATATAAACTGCCGAGCGCGATAGCGAAGCGCTCCGTAGGAATCGCCCATATTCTTGGCCTTTTGATCATCTTCTAGAAGTTGAATTATAGCCTTAGCTATACTACCAACATCAATATTCACAATTATAGCAGCTTCAGCTTCACCCGCTTCGGGAAAATTACAACCAGTGGTAATGACACAGGGTAAAGCCGCAGCCATTCCTTCTAATACTGACATACTAAAGCCTTCAGAATAGGAAGGGGCAACATATATTGTCGCTGCTGCTAAGGCTGCATACTTGATATCACCTGTTAACATTCCCGTAAAGGTGACAGCATGGTGACAACCTGCTTTGATAAAGTAGCTTTCAGCAGTGGGTAAAAATCCGGTGTTATCAGGACCTGCAATAATTAAATGAGTATCAGGAAATTTTTGATATGCTTGAGCAAAAGCTGGTGCTAATAGATCTAATCCTTTTTTAGGATCAATGCGTCCTAAAAATATAATTAATCTTTTATTTTTAGTTTCTGGAAATTGATGATAAAAAATTTCTGGGTCGGGAAGAGAGGCAAAATCTTCTCTATGAATTCCGTTGGGAACAATCACTACAGGTGGCTTTAAATCGAGGTTTTTGATTCCTTCTGCTTCTGTGGAGGCTAACATTTGTATAGCACTAGCCTTTTGTAAAGCAGGTTTTTCTAAAAAAGTAAAATAAAGTTTTTTTTTCCAATTTTTATAGGCTAAAGCCCATGGTTCTAGCATTCCATGAGGTGTAGCAATATAAGGAATTTTGCGTAATTGGCACATCCAATATGTTACCAGAACAGGATAGGAAAAAACAGCATGAGTATGAACTAAATTATAATTAGATACATTTGCAAATAACCATTGACTCATTGACCAGGTGAACTTATAGTCTAAGGAGTTTAAATAGGAAAAATATCTGACTCTATAATGGTTTTGTATAATCCACTCATTGAGATTCACATCCAAATTTATTTCTCCATTGGCGTTAGTAGCTACGACATCAACACTAATACCTAATTTACCAATAGATTCGGCTAACTCAAGAACAACCTTAGATGGTCCACCATAAACATTCCCCAAAGCGGGTATAACAATTAAAATTTTCATAAACATTGATATCTAATGATAACTAAATATAATATACCATATTATATTTTTTTGCCTTGAAAAATGTTAACAGTAACCCAACTTATAAAAAATCCAGACACAGAGAAAAGTAATAGACTTAAAATAGATACTTGATTCATAAAATTCGGATAAATTTTAGAGATTAATAATTGAGAAAAATTAATTATTAAATGATGAATAAGATAAATTCCAAATGAGGCTTCACTTAAATTCAAAACAATCCTTTTCAGGAAAATATTTTCCGGTAAAAATGAAAAATTCAACGCTAAAATTAAAAACAGACAGCCCAATATAGGTTCATTGATAAATGATGGGATTAAGGTTCTTCCAACTATAATAACAATTAAAAACCAGGAAATTAATAATGGATATAAATATTTTTGAATATGAGAATAAAATATATGCTTATATGGATAGGTGTGAATCATTCTGGCAAAAAATATATATGGAAGACAGATAATAATAAACCAACCTTGTATTAATAATAACTTTAATATTGGTTGCAGTGCTGAAACTTGCAAGGAATAAAATACATCATAAAATGTCACCCGTTTCATGCTAAAGTTAGTACAAGCTTGTAAAGCTATATTGTAAATAGTTAGACTGATCAAAAATAATAGGCATGAAAATTTAAAGTTTGTTCTAAACTTTTTAATTGCTATCTCAAATAAATTTCCTATAAATAATAGGGGTAAAAAATATATAAAAAATATAAATGCACAGCAGATGAACCAAAAAATATTATAGACAATGGATCTTGAAATAAACTTGTTAAATCTGCATTTCTAGCAGAAATTAACTCTTTAATTATCCTAGAGACAAGATATATTAGACTCCAGATTAAGTAAGGAATAATCAATCTATTCCATCTTGAATAAATGAGATCAAATAACTTATATTCTTTTTTTTGGTTAGAGATTAAATAGAAAGAAGCAGCCAGGAAAAAAGGTAAAGCAAATCTAAAAATATTTGGTAATTCAATAGCTAAATTATCTGATAGCTAAATTATCTGATGGTGTTGCATAACCTCCAGCATGAATAACCACAATTCCATAAGTCGAGATGATTCTAAATCTGTCCCCCAATCTCTTGAGTTATTTTTCATATATTTTAATAATAAAAAACAGAATTAAAAATTGTTTTATCAAGAAATCAATGCTGTGGTAAAGTCCTTTTAATTGCTTGAATTAGTCCTTGGGCAAAATAGTCAGGGGAGAATTTTTGAATGTGTGCTAAAGCCGCATTACCAATGGAATGTAAATCAATGTCTTCCGAACTTATTTTCAGCATTAGGTTAGTTAGCTGTTGAGTATTTTCAGGATCAAAACCAAACCCATTCACACCTTCTATAATTAGATCTTCATAACAGCCACAACGATTGGAAATCAACACTGGTAAACCTGCTGCCATAGCTTCATTGACTACTAAACCCCATTGTTCCTGTACACTAGCATGAATAAAGCATTTTGCATAAGCAAAATAAGGTAAAAGTTGATCCTGTTGTAAAAAACCAGGAAGATGAACCGAATCTTGGATTTGTAGTTGGTTAATAAGTTCCTCAATTTGTAACCGTAGTTCACCATCACCACAAAGAACTAAATCCCAAGCACTAGTAGCCACTAATTGACGATAGTTAGCATAAGCTGAAAGGAGAAATGGTAAATTCTTTTTAGTGACAAATCTATTAATAGCTAAAAAGAATGGTTTATCTAATGGACAAGATAAGGATTTAATCTGATCAGGATGGAAAACATCATTACCTACCACATCGTAACCTAAAAAAATAGCATCTGAAGGCATTCCTAATTTGATTAAATAACGTTTTTGGGGTTGTCCTCCTACTAAAGCCGCTTTATATCTGGTAATGATGAATTTTTTAATCTTTTCTTTCCACAAAGAACGAGGTTCATCGTTTTCTGTTGTTTCCGATAAAAGAATAGCCGTTTTTCTATGCCAAATACACCATAATAAAGCAACAAGCATAGCAGGACGGGCATAACCAGAAATTGCTATAGCATCTGGGTTAGTTTGATTTAAAAGGGAGATTAATTTGCCGAATAAATCAGTTGGTTTTGATTTTTCTAGTGGACAATCATTAATGACTGAGATAATTTCACAGGGAAACTGTTCGGCTTGTGTTTGCCAGGGATATTCTTCTTCTGAACGGGCCAATTGAATGCCAAAAACATTCCATCCTCTAGACTTACAAGCGTGATAGGTGGACGCAACTCTGGCAATATGATAGGGACCATAATTAGCAAATAAAATTGCTATTTGAGATGAAGGATGTAAAGATTTGATCATTAGAATTTTTAATCTTAAAAATCTGAAATTATTCGCCTTTTAGAAGTAAACCGGGCATAATAAGCGACTAAACTGATTATAATCACCTGAAAGATGAATTCTTGCAAAAAACGCTCTGTTCCATGGGTAATAGATACCATAGCTGGACTAATTAAACCGATCATTAAAAGAGTAGCTGTAATACTTCTATGGTAGACCGAAGATACCCATAAGGTTTTAAATAAATTTCCTATTACTGCAAATATCAAAGATCCAAAATAACCAAATTGCAAATAAGAATCACCAATTCCAGTCCAGGTTGTCCCCACCGTGAATACGTAACCATAGCTACGTATAAGAAGCTCTCTGTTTAAACTGAATTGTATTGAATTCTTAAAATCATATCCTAGTATCTGACCCGGAATATACTGAAATATAAAAGCATTCCAATATCCCGCTCCATATTCATACTTGTTGGACAATGTAGCTGCATCCATTGCTAGCGCTGCATTCCTTAACTCTAGAATTTTCCCTGATTGTAATGAATTAAAGGACAAGTCAGCAATAATTTTTAAAGTTTCCCAATCTTGTTGAAATACTAATGTCCAGAAATTACCTCGGAGTCCTGCTAACATAGGGATAACATAAACACCAGCAATAATACCTATAATTACAACCCATCGGGGAGGCGCTAACTTTAGTCTAAACCAAATACAAAAACCAATAATAATTAAAAAGGTCATTGTTGGCTGTCTTCTCCCATTCAGAACAGTTTGGATAATGGGAAATGCTGCAATGACAGTTCCAGCAATATTAATCGCAGACGGTTTTTGTAAAAGTTGCAGTAAGAAAATAGCAAAGCCGACGTAAATAACCGCAGCAAAAGTCACAAAAATTGTAATTGAACCAGTCCATGGTTGTGCTTTTTGAAAGTTCCTGGCTTCCGCATGAGTTAGTATACTGAAAACACAACCCATAGCTGTTAAAAAAATACCCGCATTTAACAGCTTCTTTTCGTCCAAATGGTTCTGAAATTTATATAATAATTTCCGATTGGGAGCAAAATTATATCCGACGCAGCACATAATAAGACAAAGACAAGTCATGATCAAGACTTGAACTATCATCTGTGGAGTAACTGGACCTGGGTTATTAATTAGGGCTGTAACCTGGGGTAAAATAAACATGATTATGATAGCGGCCATAAAAAATGGAAATTGGTAAATACGTTCCACTTTAATCATTGTCCAAATCACAATCATCAAACAAATTCCTATTAAAATGTAGTGAAAAAGTTCAACCATTTGATTTATTTTTATATTTTAGCTATAATTTTTATTAATCTTTTTTGATAACCATCTAAGGTAAATTCTTTAGCCCTTTGTCGAGCATTTTTAGACATCTCACTGCGTAACTCAGGGTTAGTCGCTAATAATTCTAACTTATCAGCGATCGCTTCGTAATTACCCACTGAAACAATAAATCCTTCTATACCATCTCTAACTACACTACCAGCATTGGCTGTACAAATTACGGGCAGTCCCGCTGCTAGTGCTTCATATATAACTGTTGCTGAACCTTCGCAAATGGAAGGAAGCAGAAAAACGTCCGCCCAAGTATAGTGGTTAAATATTTCCGATCTGGGAACAGCATCTAATAATTCCATGTTATCTGCTAAAACAGACTTTATACCTGGTTTAATACTGGTCAACGAACCTACCATGCGAAATATTGCCAATTTTTGTAGTTTTTGTGCCGCTGCTAAAACATAAGGTGATCCTTTTCTTAATCCTACTCCACCAATGGTTAAAACACGCAAATTTCCTCTATGAGGAGGTTTTTTTGGCAGTGAAAAACGCCAATCTACACCGTATGGTAATATTTGACACTTTTCAGCTTGACCTCCACAGGTAACAATTCCATCCCTAACAAATTCTGAGCCGCAAAGAATCATATCGGCTTTCGACCATTCTTCTTTTTCCCTGTTGGATAATTCTACCAAAAAACCATCTTCCTGTGGAGGAAACTCCCAATCAGGGAAAGTCTCATGCTCTTGTTGTAAGAGTTGATACTCTATGAATTTCGGGGCAATTGTTTGTTCTGTAACTGCTTTTATCCCTTGTTTTTGGGCATTTTCTAATAGTTCTAAACCTGCTGTGTTAAAAGTATATATTCCGGATGCTTCTCCTAATCCTTGGTTTAATATCAGTTTACCAAAGGTTTTACCAGCCCATAAAAAGGCCTGAGTAGTTTCTGAGGGGGATTTTGAGTGACGTAGTTTTTGGGCATACTCAAAGCCAAAACTATTAAAAGCTGTGATCTTTTCATTTGGTATCCCCTCAGGAACTCGTCCCATAAGTCGTTTGAGGCTGGAGGGTTGTAAGGACTGGGGAATTATTTGCAGCAGCTTTGGCCAACCCTTAACAGCACAAATATCTGTGTATAAATGTTTAAGTAAATTTTCTTGATGCAAGATGCGGGGAACGGCATAGTGCATTCGCGCTCCTAGTAGCGCTACTAACCACTGTTGTGAAGTTTCTTTCATTGAGCCTTTTTTAACCAAAAACAAGCTTGATCCCCATCTTGAGCTTTATTTAGCTTGATAGAACTTTGATCAAACTCTTTGAGTTGCGTTGGGGAGAATATTTGCTGATCACTACTGTAAAAATCTAACCCACGTTGACATTTTTCGCTTCCTGTAATCTGAAAACGATTGGAATCAAAAATAACTTCTTCAACTATTAATCCTGCGCGAACTGCTAATTCTTGCATACCTTTAACGGATGGTATAAAAAGATGGCGTGGTGCATCTAATTGTACCCAATGTGATCCATAAGTCCGAAATGCCCAAGTTCCCGCTACAGGAGTACGAATTAAGCATATACCTTGGGGTTTTAATAATCTAGCTATCTGTTGCAAAGCAGATAGAGGATCTGGCATATGTTCTAAGGAATGGTGAGCCATAATTAGATCATATTCCCCTACCGTTTCTGCTAAATTTTGTTTTAACAGTTGTATTTCTCTATCATGGTTAGATTTTTCCATAAATGGATCAATACCTGTTAATTTGCAAAATCCACAGTCTCGCAAGTGTTTAAGCAGTGTTCCACTACCACAACCGACATCAAGAATAGCGGAATTTTTGGATATACTAGCATAAGTTATCCAATCCACAAAGTAGGTTTTACCCAGGATTTGATTCATCAACCAACCCACAGGACTGAATTTTCCCAGAGATTGTTTTGCTCTTTCAATTCTTTGCCATTGTTTAATAGAAGATTCTGCCTTTCTCTGTAGAGAATAGTAGTTCTCAGGATAATAGTCGGCTAAATTTTCTACAGGATTGAGGATCTGAATGCTACCACACTGAGAACATTCTCTGTATTGATGCTGATCATTAATTCCTATCATAAACTCACGCACTGTAAAAGTGCTAAAGTTCTCGCTTTCGTTACAGGCTAGGCAAGACATAGAAGGTTTATTTTAATTCATTAGATAGTAATTTAGGAAATAACTAATTTTAACAAAATAGCTATTTTTCTTTTTAAGGACGCAAATAGTCTTGCGAAGAGCCGATTAAGCTGATAATCAATGCGCTTTAATGGGGGGGTGAAGCTATAAAATTATTTGCAAAATAGGCAGATTCACGTTTCCCTGTTATGATTGACCATAGTTTATAGTTATCAAGCGCAGAGGAAACTTGAGGATTTTGTGATGGTTTAATAGCTTTGATAAAAACACCAGGTTCACTCTGGTCGCTTTCTAAAGCAATAATATCAAAATCGGCAAAAATCCGTTGCATATCCTTAACTTCAAATCTCCAATAATCATTGGGAAATCCATGATAAGGAAACCCTATAGAACGGGTAGTTAATAATATTACTCCATTGGGGGACACAATTTTTTTGAGATTATTAATAACGGTGATCCAATCAGCAATATGTTCTAAAACTTCAGTGCTGACAACAAAGTCAAATTTATTTTCACCAAAATGCTTAACTAAATCTTCAGCCCTTAAAACAATATCAACTCCTGGAGCTTCTTGAATATCAACTCCAATGTACTCTATGGGAGAAAGATTCTCTAGGTAAGAACGTAGTCCACCATTCAAATTTGCCGAACCTACCTCAAGAATTTTTTTACCGCTAACTTCATTAGGTTTAATTACCCGTTGATAAAATTCAATACAGGATTTATTACACATACATCTCACCAAATAGAGGAATTTATTTGAAAAAGAAAAACTACATTATTGCAAAAAATCTGGATGAGTTACAAAGCTATGAACAAGGAATCGCTTAAATATTTCTTTGAGGTTTTTAATTTTTAATGGGGACTGGGAAATAGTTTTCTCTGGTGCAGATAAGTTAACAATCAGAGTTTGCAGTCTTTGATCGATTTGGCTTTGCAAAGCTGGGGTTAATTCATCATTCATCGCTAAATAATTTAGCATTTCAATGGCATGATTTTTCCATCTTTCTGGATTAGAGTGGGATGAATTTGTATCATGATAACGATAATATCCTAAAGGCTGACGCGATAGGCGAATCTGTGACTTCAGACCTGCCTCCAAAGCCCAATACCAATCTGTAGCTAGTCCGGCTGCTGTCGGTAAATGGTCAAGTTGCTGGAGAAATTCACAATTCCAAACACAAGTAGATAGGATATAAGTACAGCTTTGAATAAAGTGAGTAAAGCCGTTGGGTGGTTCTAAGAGACGAGTGGGATAACTTAATCCAAAACGACTTTGAGGTTGAAGGTTAGCATCACAGGAAAACCCCCCAAATGCTAACATTGATACTTGAGGGGTTTTTGCTAATTCACGGGTGGCAATTTGTACGAAGTTTGGGTGGAGAGCATCATCACAGGAAAGGAAAACTGCGTGAGTACCAGCAGCGGACATAGATAAGTAACGATAGTGATCTCCTATGCCTAACCTTTGGGGTGGGGAAATGATTTTTACATGAGGATAATTGGTATATTCTGTGAGTATATCAGCAGTGCGATCGCCTGAACCATCATCTGATAGTAAAATTTCATAAGGAGATTGAGTTTGTTGGAGGCAGGAGGCGATGGTGGTGCGAATAAATTTTTCGGCGTTGTAAGTGGGAATACAGATGCTTATTCTCAGTGAGTTATTGTTCATTGTAAATTGTAAAAATTTTGTTAAGTTTTCAATCAAAACATCAACAATAGTTGTATCAAAAATAGTTTTATCAAAGTAACCAAGGAAAGTAATTTAATTCATAAGTAAAATCCTGTGATCTTTCCCCTATGACTCTAGCTGGATTACCAGCAACGATACAATAGGGATCAATAGAACGTGATACTACTGCACCAGCGCCCACTACTACTCCATCTCCTAAAGTCACACCAGGTAAGATAATAGCTCTATAAGCAATCCAAACGCGATCGCTTTTTATGTATGATATGTCTACTTTGAGGAAACTTTTGGTGACATTACCAGATTACTTGTAGATAACCCCACTGTTTAATTTTGTCATCTTTGGAAATTAACTGTGCTTTGTGAACTAAACTACTGGCTACAATCAATCGATCTGCTGGATCACCATGAAAATTCCCTGGTAATCTAGTTGACAGCACCGCAATTTCTGGTGTTAAAGCTAACAGTTGAATTTTTGGATGTTGAAGTCTCAACATCCCACGTTTCATCAATGGGGCTAATAATATCTTTTTCATATATGATACTATTCTTTAGTGGGTTATTTACGAACCAGCTAATTTCATTGTTAGCCACAGGTATGGGATGTTTAAGTGCCATCACAATACGATACACTACGTTAATGGTAAAATCATCAATGTAATCAAGTTCAAGTTTGAGTTTTTCTCGATCAGTGATCATTTTTTTATGCTCATTAGTATCGGTTGGTAGCTCATGTTAACTATTTTTGAGTTACGGTATTTAATTATTTTAGCTGGATTGCCAACAGCGATCGCTCTCTCTGGTACATCTTTAGTTACTACACTACCTGCACCAACAATGGTTAATCAACAGTAAACTAAAAACTAACAAAAATTAAAGTAACCAAGGAAAGTAATTTAATTTATAAGTAAGATCCTGTGATCTTTCCCCTATGACTCTAGCTGGATTACCAGCAACGATACAATAGGGATCAACAGAACGTGATACTACTGCACCAGCACCTACCACTACTCCATCTCCTAAAGTAACACCAGGTAAGATAATAGCTCTATAAGCAATCCAAACGCGATCGCCTATAATCACATCTCCTCCTCTATCAGCAAACTCTGCGGACTGAGGATCATGACCTAATGTGAGTATACTGGCTTCCGGTCCAATAGAAACATCATTACCTGTTTTAATTTGGTAATGCCGCCCATCAAATAAGCAGCCAAAGTTAATTACATTGCGATCGCCTAAATGTACTTTTCTCCCATTAAGAAAACGACATCCCATTTGTACAGAAGTTCCATTCCCTAATGTTCCTAGATAAGCCTTGAGATATGCTAGGCGAGCTTTATGACATGGTAAGTTACTTAAAATATGATTATAGCTATAGCTAAGAACGCTACCTGCAATAATTCTCAGATTCATAATGATTCATATTACTTTAATTTTTTTGAATATTACATTAATCAATTTTATTGACTAACAGCCGCATGAATTTTTTTAGTCCATAATTTGTATGTAATTTCTGAGAAATGAACACCATCAGAAAAATATTGATTGCGATCATGATTTAAACTTTCTTGAGATAAAAGAATCTCATTAAGATCAATAAATTTATATCCATTGCTTATCACAAGTTCTTTGAGAAATTTATTAATTTTAATAATGCGTTGATCATAACGCTTATCTGCCATAATTGGTACACTAGTTATAACTAATTTAGCTGTGCTTTTCTGTTTAGCTTGTTCTATGATGATTCTCCAATCTTGTTTAATGTCTTCATCTGAAAGTCTCTGATCAAATATATCGTTAGTTCCAGCCATAATTAATATGTAACGTGGCTTGAGTTTGATAGCCTTATCCAATAAAAGACCTACTTGCCTAGTTGTGTACCCATTATTACTCAGATTAACTGTTGAAAAGGGTAATATACCTAATCTTAATCCCCAATTTCTTCCACCTCCAGTGATAGAATCACCAAGAAAAACATAATCAGGTTTTCTGAAATGGGAAACTTTTGATGTAATTTGTTCAAGAGTGGCAAATCTATAAAATTCAGATTGAATAATTAGTATAAACGATGGAAAAGTTGTGATTAAATACATGGTAATCAATATGTATTTGCACCATTTATATGCCTGTTGCGGGAGAGGTAAGAATTTATACTTTATACAATTCCGTTTACTCAGCATTACTCATTCCTCCTCAAAATCTCCTACAAAATTTAAGTACACTTGAGCATCTTGAATTAATTTGTGGGTTAATTGACTCAATTAACCGTTTTATGATCCTTCAATATTTAAGCAGATGTTACGATTACAAGATGTAACATTCTTAATATTAGAAGTTGGCTAGTGATATTCCATAGGGTCTATCTACTTTTCCTATTAAACGGAATCCTGTCAATTGAACTCTTCCAAGTTGCCGAGCTAGGTAATATTTAAAGGATCTCTGACTTGGTAGTCGGTATGGAGTTAGATCTATTTCTTCTATAGCTGTGGGAAGATTGCTACGAAGAAAGGCAATCACCTTAGCAACATGGGGATCTGAACTATCATCTAGTAACATTACACCTCCAGTGCGAAGTAAGCGTAATGTAAAGTACGCATCTAAAAAAGCGTCCTCAAACAGATGAGAACCATCAATATAAATTAAGTCATATTTTTTACCTTGTTGCATTAATTGAGGAAGAACGTAGCAAGAAGGCTCATAATAAATCTGTAGATATTTATCTAAATTAGCATTTTGAATGCTGATAACACCACAATCATCATAGTGCTTAATTTGGAATGGATCGATAGCAATATGTTCAGATTCTTCCAGCTTCAAATTTGAATGCGTTGCACAAAAAACAAGTGTTGAAGCTCCATATGCCATTCCAATTTCTAGAGTATGAGTTGTTTTCATCTGCTATATAAAACCTAGACAAAACTAGACTTTACTTTCTACTTCAACGGGAGCATGGGAGCAGTTATCCCTCGGTAGACTTTCACGCTTTAGCCAAACGCGATAAATTAAT
>NZ_JACJSB010000051.1 GCF_014697585.1 Dolichospermum sp. FACHB-1091
GTAGTTAGAAAACATTTATTGCCAAAAATATCGAATACAGAAAAATAAAAAAGACCTGAACTCATTGTATATCAAGCAATGAGAGTTTTTTTGCTGTCAAAATAACTAGGGAATACCTAATGATAAAATAAAATAATTGCTCAATAGATTATGAACGGAAAAAAGAGCGAATAATAGTAAAAGTTTCGCTCTTTCTTCTGCTAGAATTTAGAAAATGAAAACCCCCTGCTGGCAAAAGGGGGTAAACAAAAATCCAGTCTCCTGGCAAAAGGGGTAAACAAAAATCCAGTCCCCTCCCCTTTACAAGGGGAGGGTTAGGGTGGGGTAATACTCCCCATAACTCACCAAATAATCTACTCAAACAAATGACTACCACACCCAACCAATACGAATATTCCTATCAAAATAGTCAAGCTGGACATCATCACAATTATTTGCTAAAACCACTTATGGAAATGATGTCAGAAATGCTACCCCCCCCCAATAACAACCAAAAACCTCGGATTTTAGATATTGGTTGTGGTAATGGTAGCTTGAGCAATTTCCTAGCACAGCAGGGTTATGAAGTTGTTGGTGTTGAAGAATCTGAATCAGGTGTAAAATTAGCTAATCAAAGTTTTCCCAGTTGTCGCTTTATTCAAGGTAGCATTTATGATTTACCATACTCCGAACTAGGAAACAACTTTGATATTGTGATTGCTGTTGAGGTAATTGAGCATTTATTTTATCCTAAAGAACTAGTCAGAAGCGCTAAAAAATGCCTCAAACCCAATGGTGGGTTAATCCTAACTACACCCTATCATGGTTTTTTAAAAAACCTAGTGATGGCTGCTACAGGGAGAATGGACAACCATTTTACCGCTCTTTGGGATGGTGGTCATATCAAATTCTTTTCCGTACCAACTATGACGGATTTACTTAAATCAGAGAACTATACAAATATAAAGTTTAAGTTTGCAGGTAGATTTCCCTATTTTTGGAAAACTATGTTGTGTTCTAGTACCATTGTCTAATAACGAGAATTTATTTCAATATCATCATGTTAGAACAAATTACACCTCTCATCCTTACCTATAACGAAGAAAATAACATTAATCGTACCCTAGAAAAACTTAAATGGGCAAGTAAAATCATTGTTATTGACAGTTATAGCACCGATACAACATTAGAAATTTTGTCTCAATATCCTCAATTAGAAGTATTTTCCAGGAAGTTTGATTCTTTCGCTAGTCAATGCAATTATGGACTGTCAAAAATCATATCAGAATGGGTACTATCGCTAGATGCAGATTATATATTAACCGATGATTTAATTCGGGAAATTACATCTTTACCAATAGAGTCAGATATAAATAGTTATAGTGTCAGGTTCAAATACTGTGTTTTTGGTAAACCCTTACGCGGTACTTTGCTTCCACCCCGCAAAGTCCTTTATAAAAGAGAAAAAGCAATTTATCAAGATGATGGACACGCTCATAGAGTTGTGGTACAAGGTAAATCTAGTCAATTATCAGCATACATCCACCACGACGATCGCAAACCATTGAGTCGTTGGTTATGGGCGCAAGATCGTTATATGGTAATTGAAAGTAAAAAACTTTTAGAAACACCAGATTATGAACTTAGTATAGGCGATCGCCTCCGCAAAGGGAAAATTCTCGCTCCCTTCGTTATTTTTATCTATTGTCTCTTTCTCAAAGGTGCTATTCTCGACGGTTGGCGTGGCTGGTATTACACATTTCAGCGAGTTTTAGCAGAAATATTGCTGAGTATCTATATAATAGAGACAGAGAGAATAGACAAGTCTTCTCCCTCTTAATCCCCTTACTAAGAAACAGAAATCCTTACCATATCAATATCATGTGTTGGCGAAGATATTGTAAGATCAGACCATATTTAAGAAATTAATGTATAATCAAATCGTCAAATAATCAAATAAAGCTGTTAGCGATAGCCTAGACCATAATATATAAATTATACAAAGCTATTGTTCAGAACCATTCCTTTTGTCCTCCATTGTATGCGTCTAGACAATTATACCCTTGGTAATTACACACCCGGATCACCATACAGTCAACAACTTCTCTGGTACTTGATTGGCTCGCCTTTAGTAGAAAGTTATTGGATACCCGTATCATCCGTAAAAGTTAGGATATTGAAGCTTTTTGGTGCTAATATAGGTAAAGGTGTACGCATTAAAACAGGAGTAAGAATTAAATTTCCCTGGCGTTTGACTATTGGTAATTATGTTTGGATTGGGGAAGATACCTGGATTGATAACATTGCTCCTGTAATTATAGAGGATCATGTTTGTCTATCCCAAGGCGTTTATTTATGTACTGGTAACCATGACTGGAATCACTGCGATTTTAAACTCATTCCTGCTCCTATTCACATTCAAGAAAGTAGTTGGATAGCAGCCAAATCAATTATCGGTCCTGGTGTCACCATTGGTAAAGGAGCAGTTTTAACACTAGGTTCTGTTACGGGAAAGTCCTTAGAAGCCAACATCATCTACTCAGGTAACCCAGCTCAACCAATAAAAAAAAGGATAAAATCCCAAGATGTTATTTCTTCCCCTACTAAAAATGAATAATCACAAAAATCATTCGGTAGGATTCAGTACATAAGTTTCGATGTAACCTCAGTGCAATTGAAGATTACAAGTTTTGCTTCTTGCATAAATTTTACCTCATGTAAGTTCACACTGCTACTATAAATATATGTTATTACATTCATACGATATATTTGTATATTTGTAGGTGAGTGCAATTTTATTCCCAAGGTGAATGTGATATATATATGTTAACAGCTATTCTCTAACAAATATTCTCTGATCTCTAACAAATATTCTCTGACTATTTTTTACCTAAAAAACAATGCTTGAAGAGAAAATTACAAAGAAAACAAATTCCCCTGGTCCCATAACTTCTGATTCTCCCGTGAATTACACATTTTCCCAGTCTTCAGAAGAGGGGGGTGATTTTAAATTAAAACCCTTGATTGGTCTTTTAAAGCGCCGATTCACTATTATTATAGGTGTATTCGCTGTTGCTATGGCTGGTGTCGTTTATTCAACTTTTAATCAAGTACCAGTATATGAAGGCAACTTCCGAATATTAGTCGAACCTGTTAATAGCGACAGTAATATAGGGAAAATCAACCTAGAAATGACTAATGTTCGTCAGAGTCAATTAGATTACGAGAGCCAAATTGAAGTTCTCAAAAGTGAAGCACTGCTGAAAGACTTCCTTAAAGAATTACAAAAATCTCATCCTGAAATTACTTATCCTGCTCTTGTGGGAAGTTTATCTATTAATCGCCTTGGGGAAACAAAAATAATCCAAGTTAGCTATCGAAGTGACAATCTTAAAAGAATTAAAATTATACTAGACCCACTTGCTGATTTCTATTTAAAATATAGCCTCAACAAGCGGCAGACTAAGCTGCGTCAGGGAGTCCAATTTGTGGATGCAGAACTACCTTCGATTCAAAAAAGGTTGGTGGATTTACAAAAGCAAATGCAAACATTTCGACAAAAATATAATTTTATTGATCCAGCGCAGCAATCGGGAATAGTGTCTAATCAAATCCAATCTTTATCGCAACAAAGACTAAGTCTAAATCAACAGTTAACTGCTGCAAGAGCCAATTATGCCAGTTTACAGAAACGCGAAGAACAGTTAGCAATCCTTAATAATGCTCCTCTTTATCAACAGTTAATTTCTGCTCAACGCCAATTGGACAGCCAGATATCGGGAGAATTGGCTCGATTTCAAGCCAGTAACCCAGTTATCCGCACGTTACAGGAAAAAAGAGCTAACCTTTTACCTGTTATTGAAGCCGAAGGCACACGCACTATTAATATCAGAATGTCTGAAGCCAGGAGTCTAATTCAGAAACTAGAAGTAGACAGTCAATATTTATCAGAATTAGAAAAACAACTGCAAATAAAAATAGATCAATTGCCAGTTTTGTCTAGACAATATGTCGACATTCAGCGGAATTTAGAAATAGTCAATCAAAGTTTAAATCGGTTTTTAGCATCTCGTGAACAACTGCAAATAGAAATAGCCCAAACAGAACTACCTTGGGAATTAATTCGACCATATATTCTACCAGCGCTAGTTTCATCAGATATTTACCACAATTTACTTGTGGGATTTGGGGGTAGTTTGGCGTTGGGGATAGCTGCTGCTGTGCTTAGAGAAAAGATGGATAATACGTATCACGCTGCTGAGGAGATTCGAGATAAGACGGGACTAGCTTTATTAGGAACCCTTCCCTTTGATAAAAACTTAGTTCGGAATCAATCTTTAAATCCGACAAACACAGTCAGGAATGGAGAAATGATTTCAGACGATCTTTCCAGAAGTGCGGGTCAACTATCTAATTCCTCTCCTATTAGGTCTTCCCAATCTAGCAATTATTATGGTGAGGGATCTTTTTGGGAATCCTTACAAGTTTTATATAATAATATTCAACTGCTTAATTCTGACCAACCAATTAGGTCTTTAGTTATTTCCTCCTCTCTCCCAGGAGATGGTAAGAGTACAGTGGCATTTAATCTGGCAAAAACGGCTGCGGCCTTGGGGAAAAAAGTATTATTGGTAGATTGTGATCTCCGCAAGCCTCAGGTTCACAAGCTATCACAATTAAATAATCTGTGGGGATTAAGTAGTTTAATTTCTTCAGATATGGACATAAAGCCAGTAATTCAAGAAATGCCTCAATTTCATGGTTTATCTGTGATTACTGCAGGTCCTCTACCACCTGATCCTGCCAGATTGTTGTCATCAGATAAAATGAGTCAACTGATAGAATATTTCTCCCATAATTTTGATTTAGTGATTTATGATTCACCTCCTTTTGGGGGACTGGTAGATGCCAGACTAGTATCAATTAAGACCGATGGGGTGATTATAGTTGCAAGAATTGATAAAACTGATAAATCAGCCTTGCAGCAGGTTGTTGATAACCTAAAAATATCCCCCATTAATGTACTAGGATTGGTAGCCAACGGTGATAAGTTCCAAGGATCTGGATATAACTACACAAGTACCTATAGTTCATACTATTTCAGGAAGCAAGAAGTTAGTTTGTAGTTTGTGGTTTTTAGTTTGTAATTCACCTAGCTATTTGTGACTCAGGTACACGCATAAAGGGGTAATTCATGTAGGCTTCCTCCTGCAGGGTCTTACCTCTACTTTCACCTTGTTCATGTTCACTGTGTTTTGTGTAATTATTGGATATTAACCCACATTCCGCACCAGGATGTGTCACAATCGGCTTTTTCGGATTTTTATCCGTGCTTAATGTTGTATTTTGTACCGGAAACAAGAATACCAGGCGACAGCGAAGTGCTGCTGCAAGCAGTTCGCCAATCTCAAAGCTCCAAAAGACCAATTTTCGTCGTGTGACCGTTTAGGGTGCGGAAGGTAGGTTAATAAGTGTATAATTTAATTTACAGCACTTCCCGATGTTATGAGGTACAAGAACCCCACCCCCAACCCCCTCCAATATCAAAAGTTTATCCTTTTCTTCCCCCCGCAGCGGTGGGATTGAGGGGGGTGCGGTGAGGGGGCTTAGGATGTACCTCATAAGAGCTGAAACCCCTGTAAGTTCCAAGTCAGTTTTTTGTGTGTAATTCACTTGACTTTTCCGACTAGATATGGTATTTTTATAATGGGACTGTGTACTTTAAATAAAATTTTGCCTATAGTCGATTATTTATATTAAAAATATAGCACAAGGGAAACCCAGGCAAACCCAAAAATAAAAAATTTTCTTCAAAAAAACTTATCGAGAATCATTCAAATGATAGCTTGAACTTATGTATAAAATTACCTGTTACCCATTATCCATGCCCTGATTGAAAATGGCTATGATCTAAATACCATTTTTAACACCGCTAATTTTCAAGACATCGCCCATTGTAGGACAGTAATTGGGTAAATTGAAACTGCTAGGATTAATGGCATTAGCATAGTTAAAATGACGATAATTCATACAAAATCTATCCCAAGCTGCCATTTGAATGCGAAATAAGACAATAATTAAATTAGCTAAACCCAAAGACAAAGGAATGCGGAAATAAATCTTTTTATTTAAATAAGCGCAAACTTCTTCTATGGCTTGGTTAGCAGTTAGGGAAGATTGTCCTAAAACAAATCGGCGTGGATCTCCTGCTTGTGGTGGATAATCAATTAAATATTGGACAATTGTGGCAATATCTCGGCCATGAATGAAGTGAAAACTACCATCTGCTTGTAGGAAACGAATGATATCAATATAGTTAGTAACTTCGGGAATACCAGAGGTGAGATGAGAATAGGGTTTTTTGTCATCACCACCTAAAACCAAGGTAGGAAAAACCGTAGTAATTTTAGGAAAAATAGCTAACTTTTCAATTTGATGTAAACAATCATATTTAGAACGGATATAATCTGTACCGATTTCTCCGGCTTCTTTGAGTGGTTGATTATCATAGTTTAAGACACTCGCAGTGGAAAAATAAATTACCTGCTCACATTTTTTTGGATTTAACAGATTCATTAATTCTAGAGTTTTGAAGACATTAATATCAAAAATGCCCTCACCACCCCAAGAAGTGGCTGTTAATACCGCAATATCAATGGTTTTGAGTAAATCGGAGAATTTGCCAATTTCTCGCATATCACCCTGAATAATGGTGATATCAGGACGGACTGTGGTATCAATTTGTAATTTATTTGGATTTCTAACTAGTAGATACAATTCGTGGTTGGTGTTTTGAATTAAAGCTTCGCTGATGTAGTGACCGATACAGCCACTTGCACCTGTAACTAAAATGCGTTTTTTGGTCATGAATTTTGCAGGTTTGAATTTTGAATAATGTGATATTTAGCCAAGTTCTAAACTTGTTATCCCAAAGATGCGGTTCATGGGTAAATCTGGAGTTTCTTTATTGTACAAGGGAACTCTTAACAGGTTTTGGGCAACTTTACTTTTCGTTACTTATGTCGGTTTTTTACGTTCATTTACTTGGATTATTTGATTTTCAATAGGACGAGAATACCTCGTCCTTACTGAGTTTGTGAAACAAGAATATCCAACTAAACCAAGGCGTTGAGACTTTTCGCAGTTTCAAAGAAGAAAGCGACGTTTTCTTCTGGTGTTTCTGGAAGTACACCATGACCAAGATTGAGGATGTGTCCCCAGTTACCGGCTTTGCGAACGGTGTCTAAAACGCGACTGCGGATAAATTCCTTAGAACCAAATAATACACCTGGATCAAGATTACCCTGTACTTTCACGTGCTTACCTAATCTGGTTCGTGCATCTGCCATATCTACTGTCCAATCTACAGTAATAATATCAGCACCGGAGGTAGCCATTCTTTCTAAAAGTCCCGCACTACCTGTCACTAACAAAATTAATGGTGTGTCAGGATGAGTTGCTTTGACTTTCTCGAATACCATTTTTTGATAAGGTAAGGCAAAGGTATCATAATCTTGAGGGCTTAATTGTCCCGCCCAAGAGTCGAACATTTGCACCACTTGAGCGCCACAATCAATTTGATAGCGCACATAATCAGCAATAGATTCAGCTAATTTAGTTAATAGCTGATGTAGAACGGTTGGATCTGAAAAGGCCATGTTTTTGATGATGGAATAGGTTTTAGAACCCTTACCTTCCACTGCATAAGCCGCTAAAGTCCAAGGTGCGCCGACAAAGCCTAACACCGTTGATTGATTGCCTACTTCCTGCCGTAATGCTTGCAAAATCGTTTTAACGAACGGCAGTGCTGCTTCTGGATCTAAAGGACGCAGTTGTTCAATTTGTTCTTGAGTGCGTATGGGCGAATAAATAATCGGTCCCTTCCCTTCCGCAATATCCATGTCAATTCCCATTCCTGGTAGGGGAGTGACAATATCGGAAAATAAAATTACCCCGTCGGGTTGGAAAGCTCTCCAGGGTTGGAGGGAAACTTCGATCGCTACTTCGGGAATTTCCGAGCGATCGCGGAATGAAGGATATTTTTCCCGCAAATCCCGATAAGCTTGCATATAGCGTCCCGCTTGTCGCATCATCCATACAGGGGGACGATCTACCTGTTCACCACGAGCAGCCCGAAGGAGGAGAGGAGCCGTTGAGGAAACACCCATTTAACACTTCATCCTAAGTCACTTTTATATGTCACCATCTAGTTTACCATCCTCAGTTTACCCTTGACGAGCCTATCTATTCAGGTCTTAAGGTTGCTTGACTTAACTTAACAAAACTTAATTGATATTTTTTAGATTTTTGTGATATCCTATAAATTAAGACAGCTAAATAATCACAGTCTCAAGCAAAGTTTTAACGCGTAAGCTTCGGTGATTGTCTTAGCACCAGTATTAATTTTTGATGAGTCCTGCATTATGTCTTTCTTTGGGTATTGATTCCCCGATGAATATTCATACCAAGATATAATGCGAGATTTATCAGGAAAGAATTCTGTTACTAAGACTGAAACTGATTAACATAGCGAAGCTCAATGAGAGAAAGCCAATTTTTTGGTTTTCTTTTCCACATTGTTTTGTTACTATAGCGGTTTTCCCATGAGCCAGATACACAAACTCCTCCTGGAAACAGAGAGGGGATCATGATCTAACTCATCTAACTACATACCGCTATAACAGATATGTGATTGAACCTGTTGATTTTAATTCAAGAAATCAAGGTATTAATCAAATGAAAGTTTCTTCTTTACAAATATCTAAAAAAGCCAAACAGCAAGAATTGAAAGTTTCCATCTATGTTGATTTTCAGAATACTCAATTAAATAGAGATACAGCTACACTATTGCTGGAATTTGCCAAATCTAAGGGCGTTTTAATTACCAAAAATGTCTACTACAATTCACATTGTAAATATCAATTTGCTGCAATGGATGATCTAGATAGTATTGGTTATAAATGTCTTGATGTTCCCTGTGATCTCAAAAACAGTGCTGACAACCAATTAATGGCTAATTATCTAGAGGATATTGACAGTAATATACCTCCAGATATATTTATTCTAGTATCGGGAGATGGAGATTTTGTAAAATTAGTTAGTAATGGTCAAAAGTTGGGTAAACATTTCATAATATTTAGTCAAATAGGTAAAGTAAAACAAAAGCTGAAGGAACGTGCTGATGAATTTTACTTTATAGATGAATTATTTCAGTTAGTTGGGAAAAAAACTCAAGATCACACTACGGTGATTAACCATCAAATTAGTTACAATGAAGCTGTAGAATATTTAATTGTAACTGTCAAACAGGCACTAAGCCAAGGTAAACCTATAAATTACAGCTACATTGATGGATTAATGCGTCAGCTTTACCCAAAGTATCAAGGTATTTCTTCTATCTCTACACCTAATGGTAAGAAATTTAAGAACTTTGGTAAGTTTGTTGATGCTGTTGTAAATTCAGGTAAAATCCAAAGGCAAAATCAGGAATTATTTCTAATTGAGTTAAATGAATTAGTTGCCTGATATAGCTTTTAAAACCTAGTTAAATAAACTGGTTTTTACCAAAACTACCGCACCTTGCGGTTTTTTTGATTTTGAACATAGTAAATCTAGAAAACAAATGCACAAACTACTCACATTCAATAACGAAAAACTGCTCCGTCAAGCGCTCACACACCGTTCTTATGTCAACGAAAATCCCGGAGAAGGAGAACATAACGAGCGCTTAGAATTTCTTGGTGATGCTATTCTTAACTTCATCAGTGGACAATATCTTTATAGTCGTCATCCCCAAAAAGGAGAAGATGAATTAACTCGTCTGCGTTCTGCATTGGTAGAAGAAAAACAACTAGCAAAATTTGCTCTTGAAGTAGGTTTAGACTTCAGAATGAGATTAGGAAAAGGGACAATTAGAGATGGAGGTTTTCAAAATCCTAACTTACTAAGTAGCACCTTTGAAGCAGTAATTGGTGCTTATTATTTAGATAATAATTGTAACGTTGAACCTGTTCGTGTTATTGTTGAACCATTATTTAATTCTGTATCAGGAGACATTGTAGAAACTCGTTCAAATGTAGATTCAAAAAACCGCTTTCAGGAATGGGTACAAAGAAACGGTAACACAAATCCCCCCAAATATAACACAAAACAAATAGGTGGACAGTCTCATACACCAGTGTTTAAGTCTGATGTATTTGAAGTAGTAAACGGGATAGAAATATTGCGGGGAACAGGTCAAGGACGTAATAAAAAAGATGCAGAAAAAGCTGCTGCTGAAGATGCCTTAGCTAAATTGAAAAATCTAGATTTATTAAAAACTGGGGAGTGAACTTACTTACCCGGGGTGATTAATCAATCGCTGAGTCGAGAAATTTTCTTATCAACCAACAGGGAACGGAGAGGGAGGGATTCGAACCCTCGTATACATTACTGCATAACAGACTTTCCAGGTCTGCGCCTTCAACCACTCGGCCACCTCTCCAGGTGTCTCGCTTTACAATCTTACAACAGAATTTTCAAAAAAGCAAGCATTTTAAAAAAATATTTTTTTTGATGACTCCCTGACCTGAAAATGCAGGGTTTTCAGCCTATTTTCCTATAATGGACTTTGACACCCCCAAATCGGAAAAGCTAAAAATCAAAATGGTTCAAACCCACACCATTAAAGTTTATAATCGCCAAACTGGTATATCCCATACCCTGGAAGTTCCCGAAGACCGTTATATTTTGCACACTGCTGAACATAACGGGGCTGAACTCCCCTTTTCTTGTCGTAATGGGGCTTGTACAACCTGTGCGGTGAGAGTTGTATCAGGAGAAATTTATCAACCAGAAGCCATTGGCCTTTCCCCTGCTTTACGCCGTCAAGGGTACGCCTTATTATGTGTAAGTTACGCCCGTTCTGATTTAGAAGTAGAAACACAAGACGAAGATGAAGTTTATGAACTTCAATTTGGGCGCTTCTTTGGTAAAGGTAGAGTTAAAGCGGGTTTACCCTTAGATGAGGACTAATACTTTTTCTGTGTTTAGGTTAATAAATTTTATAGCGAGGACGATTTCTATAGTATTCCGTCTTCGCGTTCTTGTGGTAAAAATAATTATCTTGTTCAGTTTGTTATTTTTGGTGAGTTGTCAAAGCCAAAATAAATCCGCAACAATTCCCTCGGACGTGAAATTAGCGCGGGTTATGAGTGGACAAAGTTTGGAAGTGTTGGGAATGGAAGCACAACCCAATTTAACCTCCCAAATCCGATTAATTGGTTTAGATGCTCCAGATATGGGTCAAACTCCTTGGGGGGAGGATGCAAAAAAAACACTAGAAACTTTGATTGGTGGTGTAAATCAATCTCTAAAACTGGAATTTGACCTAGAAAACAAGGATAAATTTAACCGTACCTTAGCTTATGTATGGAAAGATCAACTATTGTTAAACGAAGAAATCATTAAACAAGGATATGCTTTATTTGTAGCGCGATCGCCTAATAATAAATATAATCAACGTTTGGAACACGCCCAACAATGGGCCAGAATCATGGGGAAAGGTATCTGGAACCCTGATCAACCTATGCGAATCACTCCTGGAGAGTATCGTCGTCTTTATCGTTAAATCCACTGACAACTAACAACAAACAAATATGCAAATTTTTCTAGATATTGCTACAGAAGCGGCCCTGGCCGCAGGTGTAGTTTTACAAAATTATTTAGGTAAATTAGAAGACACAATTACCGAAAAAGGCCGTCCGGGTGACTTAGTTACTGCTGCTGATAAAGCCTCAGAACAGGTAATTTTAGAAGTCTTGCGTCGTCATTTTCCCCAACACTCAATTTTAGCAGAAGAGTCGGGAAAACTGGGAAATCAAGACCATGATTTTCTCTGGGCTATTGACCCCCTCGATGGTACAACTAATTACGCCCATCAATATCCTTGTTTTGCTGTTTCCATTGGCTTATTGATTCAGGGTGTACCCAAAGTAGGGGTAACTTATGACCCTTTTCGTGATGAATTATTTCGGGCTGGGGCGGGTTTAGGTGCAACCCGTAACCGTCGTCCTATTCATGTTTCCCAAACAGCGGAATTAAATAAAAGCCTATTGTCCAGTGGATTTGCTTATGATCGTCGAGAAACCGCTGATAATAATTATGCTGAATTTTGTCATCTGACCCATCTTACCCAAGGTGTGCGTCGTGGTGGTGCAGCAGCCTTAGATTTAGCCTATGTAGCCTGTGGACGACTTGATGGTTATTGGGAGAGAGGAATAGCTCCTTGGGACGTTGTGGCTGGGATAATACTGGTTCAGGAAGCGGGAGGAAAGGTCACTGCTTATGATGGGACTCCGATCAAAATTGAATCAGGGAGAATTTTAGCTACTAATGGTCATCTTCATGATAGTCTCAGTCAAGAACTAATAAAAGTTCCCCGTTTAGCTAGTTGGACGTAATTTGTGATCAGGAATAAATCATTCAATTTTGTTTAAAACCGACTTTTGTATATTAGACAATTTATTGGTATCCCGTATTTTACCCCCCTTAGTCCCCCCTTTATAAAAGGGAGAAACAAGAAAATCCAGTTCTCTTTATAAAGGGGAGAAACAAGAAAATCCAGTTCTCTTTATAAAGGGGAGAAACAAGAAAATCCAGTTCCCTCCCCTTAGCAAGGGGAGGGTTAGGGTGGGGTAAAAAATATTTAATACATCAATTATGACTTTTCAAATACCCTCTAATTCTATAGGGTAGAAACTCTAAATTCAGCAACGCCGTTAATGTGATCTCAATGTAAAAATGGAATTAGCAGATAATGACTAAAGCAGAACTAATACAAATAATTAAACAAGCAGCAAAAGATGGAGTAACAGAACTTGATCTCCATGATAATCAAATCAGCAGTTTACCACCGGAAATATTCCAACTTACTAATCTCCAAACTCTCAACATTGCTCGTAATCAAATCAGCAGTTTACCACCGGAAATAGGACAACTTACTAATCTCCAAACTCTCTACATTTATAATAATCAAATCAGCAGTTTACCACCGGAAATAGGACAACTTACTAATCTCCAAACTCTCTACATTTATAATAATCAAAT
>NZ_JACJSB010000052.1 GCF_014697585.1 Dolichospermum sp. FACHB-1091
TTCCTCAATATGGGCTGCAACTATTTTTTCTCGGAGATCCACTGAATATGCTTTCATGACAGTATTATCTTTATTATTACTAACTGTACCTCATAACTTCGGAAACTGCTGTAATAGTTGCAGAGGTTGATAAATGAGGTATAAAGGCATCAACCAGTTGATCTACAAAGACAGGAGGAGTAACTGGATCAAGATGGACTAATTTCTCAATCACTTTAACTAATAAATCTTCCTCAAAAATAGGAGTTTCTGTTAGTTCACAAATAGTAGCAATTAATTGATTAATATTTACTTCCCACTCTTCAATTTGTAAGTCAATATTTAACTCAATAATTTTTAAAAGATTATTAATATCATCAGGAATAAATTCTTTAATGTGTTGACGAATTATCCAAGCCAATTTTAAATTGGAATTTTCTTCTTGTTGTTGAGCAGTATTTAATAAAATTGCTGTTAATTCTTGCAGCCATTGTTCCGATTCTTCTTCCCCAAATTCGAGAATCGGAGTCATCCAAGTAAGTTGTGCTTCTTCTTCTCTTCCTTCTAATAATAAGGCTAATCCTAAATACCAATAATTAGAAACTTCTGCGGGATTTTCTGTAATATTTTGTTCATATTGTGAAACACTCAATAAGATTGGGTTGGTAGAAATTTGATTATTTAACCGGGTGGTCATGATGAAGAACTTTGATGGCTGTTTTTAAATTTAATTAGAGATGATTGATAAAGCAAACCTTAGAGGATATTCTAAAAGTATCATAAGACACAAATAAACATGAAAAACCTAACCCCCCTTCCCTACCTCTCCCTAGCGCCCTCCTAAGAGGAGAGGAAAAAGGAATAACATTTAATACTGGAGAGGTTTACTAGAGGTGTTTATTATACATGAAAAGTATTAGATAAAACCGATAATCTCCAGAAACCTAACCCTTTAAGAATTGCTCTATTTCACGTTCTCCATAGTTCCCGTACAAGATGCACCAGAATTACTCAAAGTAGGAGGAGCAACAGCAGTTGATTGCTGCACTCCTTTTGTCTGACAGGCGGCAGCTGCAGTTACTCCAGAGTCGAGAATTGTCACACCACCAGAATAGCCTTTGAGAGCAATGGCATCTCCAGCTGTTGCTAGAACAGTAGTAGTGTTGGACCCACCGGTGATAGTATAGGCATAATAATCAGTTGAGGTTGGAACACCAATTTGCAATGAGGCAATACTGGAAGCAAAGGATGTATTTTCAATCCGGTAAGACTGTTGCGCTCTGTTAACTGAACCAACGTAGGTTTTAGCTTCTGATTGTTTTGCTTTTGCTGCTTGGTTAAGGAAAGAAGGTAACGCAATAGCGGCCAGAATACCGATAATAATAATTACAACTAACAGTTCAATTAGGGTGAAACCTTCGTCTTCTTTCTTTTTACTTAGCAGGTGTTGTAAGAATTTGGCTTTCAATTCGTTTTTCATGGTAGTTTCTCTGTAGGATAAGTTTTGTTTAATTCTTCATGGTAATAACTTACCCATTTCTGATTGGTTTTATATCACCGTGTTGAAATTTTTGTTAAGCAAGATAAACTACTCAATAGTTAGTGATAAAAAATGCCAGATGTAAGTAAGTAAACGGAAAAACCGACATAAGTAACGAAAAGTAAAGTTGCCCAAAACCTCTTCCCAGTTAAGATAGGACTTACGCACAAGTCACGGAATAATGAACCACGAAGGAACGAAGAGAACGAAGAAAAGAGGGTTTGAGAGATATTTTGCGTAAGTCCTGTTAAGAGTTAAGAGTTCCCTTGTCATAACGACAATTTTTAACGCCAACCTACTTACCTTGATTGATCTAGCATTTTCAAAAGTAAAGTATTAAACTGCTTGTATGATCAAGTTGGCTAGAGTTGAGTTTAACTGCTAATCAAATTTTTAAAGCCAGTGTTTAGATGACAATTACAAAAAAACGATTACCAAATTTAGTTAAATTTCCGAAAAATCCGAGCTTATCCCAGCGATTAATGCAAATTGGTCTGGTTATGACCTTATTTTGCATCTTTTTAGCCATTTTTGCGCCAGTTTTCCAAAGTTGGGGCTGGTTGCAAAACCCGAAAGAATTTCTTTCCAACCCTATTCATCAAGCACCTTCCGCTCAACACTGGTTTGGAACAAGTCGTTTAGGTTATGATGTCTTTTCTCGCAGTGTATTTGGTGTGCAAGCAGCCTTAACGGTTGTGACTTTAGCGACATCATTGAGCATGATCATCGGTGTGCCTTTGGGAATGGTTAGTGGATATTTAGGCGGGAAATTAGATAAAGCCCTATTATTTCTGATGGATAGTATTTATACTTTGCCTGGATTGCTACTGTCAGTAACCTTGGCTTTTGTGGTGGGAAGAGGAATCTTAAATGCAGCGATCGCTATTAGTATAGCCTATATTCCCCAATATTATCGCGTCGTTCGTAACCATACAGTCAGCGTCAAAACAGAGGTATATATAGAAGCGGCACAAGCCATGGGTGCTTCTACTTGGGTGATTTTATCAAGATATCTATTTTTAAATGTCATTCAAAGCGTACCTGTTTTATTTACTCTCAATGCAGCAGATGCTATCTTAGTTTTAGGCGGGTTAGGATTTTTAGGGTTAGGATTACCTGAAGAGGTGCCGGAATGGGGATATGATTTAAAACAAGCTCTAGAAGCATTACCTACTGGCATTTGGTGGACTACTTTATTTCCTGGTTTAGCAATGACAACTTTGGTAGTAGGATTATCACTACTTGGTGAGGGATTGAATGAATTTGTCAATCCGCGTCTAAGAAAATAAACAATTGACAATAGACAATAAAGAACTGACAACTGACAACTGACCACGAATACAAATCAAGGTGCGGAGGACAAGGAGATAGAAAATATGGCGTTGCTGAATTGAGGAGAAAAATTCCCAAATTGAACCTTTAAAACTCTTACCTTTGCGTCTTTGCGCCTTTGCGTGAGACTAAAATTCATACCCTTAATCAGCAAGGCCGAAAATATTAAAAAATTCCGACCATCCTCGCAAAGAAACAGTATAATAGCTGACAAGTAACAAACAGAGAGAATTGTGTGAACGATAATATTACTTTAATTGCGGCTGCTATCGGTGGGTTAATGCTTTCCGTGGCTATATCTGGTATTTTAAAAGGTGCGCCGGTCACAAATTGGCAACAGGCATATAATAATTTACACCCGATTGTTAATGTGCAGATGTCAGTAAAAATAATTGACATTCCAAATCCTTAAAAGCTCATGTCATGTTTATTTAGGGTTTGCTGAAAAAGTTGTCTGTGAGGGGAGAGAACAGGGAACAGGTTTTGGGCAACTTTACTTTTCGTTACTTATGCCGGTTTTTTCCGTTCACCTACTTATTCTAAATTCTAAATTCTAAATTCTAAATTCTAAATTCTAACCTGCGATACTAATCCATCTTTTTCATCGTTCCCGCACAATCAGCACCCATGAGAGTTAAACTAGGAGGTGTAATGGGATTAGTAGCTTGTGGTCCTGCGGTTTGACAAGCAACGGCTAAGGTCTGTCCAGTCAGGATAACAGTCACACCACCATTAAAGCCTTTGAGATTGGCGAGATCTATAGCTGTTGCTGTGATGGTAACTGTGTTTGTATATGTTGGTTCTGGATCAAGTCTATAAGTATAGTTACTCGTTGAGACAGGAATACCAATTTGCAAGGTGTCAATATCTGGAGCAAAGGCTGTATTTTCCATCCGGTAAACTTGTTGCGCTCTGTTGACTGCACCAATGTAGGTTTTTGCTTCAGATTCTTGGGCTCTTTTTGCCTTGCTGAGGAAGGAAGGTAGAGCGATCGCAGATAGAATACCAACAAGGATAAATACAATTAATAGTTCAATAATAGTAAAACCGTCGTGATCTTTGTTTTTACTCAGGGTATTTTGGAATAACTTGGCTTGTAATTCAGTTTTCATACTTATTTTCCTTCGGCTTCCGGTAGGTCTTTATTTGCCTCCCTACCATAAGTTACCCGGATTTAACTAGTTTAATATACAGTGCGGTTAAATCAGAACATATCCCTTGGGGGGAAGGAAAGGGGGGTTAGGTTTCTGGAGATTATCGGTTTCATCTAATACTTTTCAAACAACCTCTAAGACACAAAATTTATTCTCTGGATTTTGATCCTCTAATCTAGTAATGATTATTCTCAGTATGTTTTTTAGATATACAATCCCGCAAATTATACACTATAATATTACCACAAAATGTTAAGATGTCAATACCCTAGTAAATTCGTTGGCTTATTGACTATATTCTCAATAATCTTGAGAATTAACTAGCTATATTCTCAATAAACATAGAAAGGCGATTTTTTCGCCAAAGGGATATTTAAAAAACTTATATATCTGACAATGTCTAAGGTACACTTTCGCTAAAGGTAAACTTTACGACTTTTCAAACATCCTCTTAGTAATTCTCTCTAATCTGTAAAAATAGGAAGATTCACATTCCATAATTATCAAACAAGTCGGGATCTTATTAGACATCTCCAGAAATTAAAGGTGCTTGACCTGAAACCCTTGTAGAGACGTGACTTGGGTAGAGATTCTCGGCTCTACCATCTTTTTTGGATTTGGAGATGTCTATTTTTCATAACTTTTCGCAAATTTGTAATAATTTAAATAAATCTCCGGCATTGACTAGTATATCCTCTGCAAAATCTTGGGGATAAATGAGACGATGAAAATACCAACCGGGAAGAGTTTCACCCAGTAAATAATAGTAATCTAAACCTATTAAATTACTAATCCACCAATAACAATGATAAACATACAGCACTTCCTGATGTTATGAGGTACAAGAACCCCACCCCCAACCCCCTCCAATATCAAAAGTTTATCCTTTTCTTCCCCCCGCAGCGGGGGGATTGAGGGGGGTGCGAGGAGGGGTCTTAGGATGTACCTCATAAGAGCGGAAACCCCTGTAATTATTGTTTTAGATAAATATCAGCCTGATGTTTAATTTGTATAATATCCATGGGATTAACCACTTGCATTTATAGTTAGATTTTACCTGATATCAAACTTTATATATTTAATCACCAATTTATTTTTAAGAATTGAGAGTATCAATTCAAAAAATGATATATTTATCTCTCATGTAGTTTTTTATAAAATAATTTAACATCATGCAGCAAGTAATTGGTATTGATTTAGGGGGAACTGGGATTAAGTTAGGACGGTTTACAGCAAATGGTAATTGTTTGCAATTTTTATCTGTAGATACTCCCCAACCTGCAACACCTGAAGCTGTATTATCAGCTATAGTAGATGCCATAGCGCAAATTGACCCTAATCAGGAAACTATCGCTATCGGCTTAGGTACTCCTGGACCTGCTGATGCTGCGGGAAGAGTTGCCAAAGTTGCTATTAATCTGGTAGGATGGGATAATGTACCTTTGGCAGATTGGTTAGAAGCTAAAACTGGTAAACCGACAATTTTGGCTAATGATGCTAATTGTGCTGGTTTAGGAGAAGCTTGGTTAGGTGCTGGCCGCAATTTCCCCAATTTGATTTTACTGACTTTGGGGACTGGAGTTGGTGGGGCAATTATTCTCGATGGTAAATTATTTGTGGGACATCAAGGAGCAGCAGCAGAATTAGGTTTAATTACCTTAAATCCTGATGGACCAATGTGCAATAGTGGCAATCAAGGTTCTTTAGAACAATATACTTCCATTGCTGCTATCCGTCGCCGCACAGGCAAAGAACCGGCGGAGTTAGGCGCACTTGCCAAAATTGGAGACGAAGAAGCCTTGACTTTTTGGCAAGAATATGGTAAAGATTTAGGAAGAGGTTTAACAAGTTTACTCTATGTGCTGACACCCCAGGCAATTATTATTGGTGGTGGTGTGAGTGGGAGTTTTCAGTTTTTCTTACCTGCATTACAAGCAGAAATCGAAAAACGGGTTTTACCAACTTCCCGCGCAGGGTTACAAATTCTTCCAGCAGAATTAGGAAATGCAGCGGGAATGGTTGGTGCTGCTAAATTAGCATTGACAATGCTAACAATGGAAAACTAAGATACTTTGACTGGCTTTGGTATATTCGTAGTAGAATGGGCTTGAGAAATAGCAGCGGTTATAAATCCTTTAAATAAAGGATGGGGTGCGTTGGGGCGAGATTGAAATTCGGGGTGAAATTGACAAGCGATAAAAAATGGGTGTTTGGAATATTCCACTATTTCCACTAGTCTACCATCGGGAGATGTACCGCTGACCAAATAACCAGAATCTAATAACTGGTTTCGGTAAACATTGTTAAACTCATAACGGTGACGGTGGCGTTCATAAATAACTTCTTCTTGATAAAGTTGGAAAGCGAGAGTGTTGGGAAGTATCCGACAGGGATAAAGTCCCAAGCGCATTGTTCCGCCTAAATCTACCACGTCTTGTTGTTCCGGTAAAAGATTAATAACCGGATCATTAGTGTTTGGATCAAATTCAGCACTATTGGCGTGAGATAGGCCTTCGACATTTCTAGCCCATTCAATTACAGAACACTGCATTCCTAAGCATAACCCTAAAAAGGGAATTTGCCGGTCGCGGGCGTATTTAATGGCCGCAATTTTCCCATCTATGCCTCGACTACCAAAACCGCCGGGAACTATGATACCATCTACACCAGATAAATAGTTTTCTGCTGGTTCAGTTTCCAGGGCTTCGGAATTTACCCACCGCAAACGCAAATCACCGTGGGTAGCAATAGCCGCATGACGTAAGGATTCAACTACGGAAAGGTAGGCATCACTTAACCGGACATACTTACCAACAATGGCGATTTCGACGCTGTATTTGGGAGTATACATTCGTTCTACCATAGTTTCCCATTCTTGTAAATTGGGTTGACGTTGTTCCATTTGCAACAAATCAAGGACTTGTTCTGCTAGTCCTTCCCGTTCTAAAATTACTGGTACTTCATAGATACTACGAGCGTCTGGGGCAGGAATTACGCATTCTACAGCTACGTCGCAAAATTCTGATAACTTTTGTTTCAAACCTACAGGAATGGGGCGATCGCTGCGACATACTAGAATATCTGGTTGAATGCCAATTGATCTCAATTCCTTAACAGAGTGCTGAGTGGGTTTGGTTTTCATTTCCCCTGCTGAAGCAATCCAAGGCAATAGAGTAACGTGCATATATAGAACATTGCGCCGACCGACTTCCTTGCGTAATTGACGAATTGCTTCTAAAAACGGTAGTGATTCAATATCACCCACTGTACCGCCAATTTCTGTAATTACTGCAGAAGGATTAGTTTCTTTAGCAACTCTGACAATTCGGTCTTTAATTTCATTGGTAATGTGGGGAATTACTTGAACAGTGCCGCCATTATAGTCTCCTCGGCGTTCCTTATTAATAACCGACTGATAAATCAAGCCAGTAGTAACACTGTTTAGGCGAGACATGGATGTATCCGTAAACCGTTCATAATGTCCCAGATCTAAATCCGTTTCCGCACCGTCTTGGGTAACAAAAACTTCACCATGCTGAAAAGGACTCATTGTGCCTGGATCAACGTTAATATAGGGGTCAAGTTTGAGAATGGAAACGGAATAATCCCGGGATTTGAGCAAACGACCCAGACTTGCTGCTACAATGCCTTTACCAATACTGGAAACAACGCCTCCAGTCACAAAGATAAACTTAGTCATAGTATTTTCAATTGCTAGTAACTTGTAAAAATAGATTTTCGTCCCTAGTGAGAATTTGTGTAGACGATTTTAGAAGCTTGTATGCGGGATGAATTGATGTTTTATTTCATCTTCCCCATTTTGCCACAGTTCCTACTCTGAAAACCCTTGTATTTGTCCATGAAAAAACTTTTAGGATTATTAGGATTAGTATTATTTAATTTTTCATTCACCTCCTGGGTTGCATTAGCGCGAGAATCACTTTTAGTAGTTTTTCCCCCCACAAACTACCAAACCAGTACAGAAAAAATATTTTTTATTGGTACTGCACCGCCGACAGGACAAGTTTTAATTAATGGTAAAGTGATTAAACGTAGTCAGTCTGGGCATTTTTCCCCCAGTTTTCCCTTGCAATTAGGAGAAAATATATTTAAAGTCCGTTACCAAAATCAAGAACGAGAGCTTAAAATTAACAGGGTATCTACCCAACCTGAGTTACCCCAAGGTTTAGGCTTTGCTAAAAATTCCTTGACCCCTGCCGTGGATATTACCAGATTACCAGGAGAATTAATTTGTTTTAGTGCAGTTGCGCCACCTCAAGCCACTGTCCGGGTTAATCTAGTAAATCAAAATCTAGTAAATCAAAATATTGCCCTTTTACCTCAACCATCATTTGCACAATTACCTCCTAATTCGAGTATTTTAACAGGTTTCAATCAGCCTAATCGTTCTAGTTTTAGCAAATACCAAGGTTGTACAACAGCCACAAATGCTGCTGACCTGGGAAAACCTGAATTTAATTTACAACTGAATGATCAAAGAATAACTCAAACTGGGTTAGGAAAAATCGAAATTCTCTCCCCAGCACAGTTAGCAGTTGCAGAAATTACATCAGAATCTGGCGTTACTCGCACAGGACCCGGTACAGATTATTCACGACTGACACCCTTACCGAAGGGAACTATGACGACGGTAACGGGTAAAGAAGGTGAATGGCTGCGTTTAGACTATGGTGCTTGGATTAATAGCAAAGAGACTAAAATTATAGCAGGTGCAGTTGCACCACAGACAGTGATTCGCAGTGTGGGCTATCGGCAACTAAATACAGCCACAGAGATGATTTTTCCCTTAGAAACTGCTGTTCCTGTGAGTGTAGAACAGGGAAATAATTTCTTCACTCTCACCCTTTACAATACTACTGCCCAAACAGACACAATTCGCCTAGATGATAACCCCCTAATTTCTCGCCTAGATTGGCAGCAGGTAAGCCCTAAACAGGTGAAATACACCTTTAACCTCAAAAAGCTCCAACAGTGGGGTTATAAGCTGAGATATGACAATACAACTCTAGTTTTAACTTTACGTCATCCCCCCCATTTTCCCCAGATCAAACACCGACCTTTATCTGGTATTAAAATTGTACTTGATCCAGGCCATGGTGGTAAAGAATCTGGTGCTAGTGGACCAAATGGGTATTTAGAAAAAGATGTGAATTTGGTAATTTCTAAATTGCTACGGGATGAATTGGTGAAACGCGGCGCTAAGGTGGTAATGACTAGAGAAGATGATCGAGACCTATCTTTGGTAGAACGTCAGGTAATTATTAATACAGAAGAACCAGCGATCGCTCTTTCCATCCATCATAACTCTTTACCGGATAATGGTGATGCGGAAAATACTAAAGGATTTGGTACTTTTTGGTATCATCCCCAGTCCCACAGCATGGCAGTGTTTTTACAAAATTACGTCGTTACAAATCTCCGTAAACCTAACTATGGTGTATTTTGGAATAATTTAGCCTTAACTCGTCCCAGTGTCGCACCTGCGGTATTATTGGAGTTGGGTTTTATGAGTAATCCCTATGAATTTGAGGAGATAGTGAATCCCCAAGCACAGCGGAAAATGGCGAGTACCTTAGCTGATGGGATAACTAAGTGGTTTAAAGCCATTGATCTAACCACAGAGGCACAGAGAACACGGAGGTAAGAGGAATGTGGGTTATATTGATTGACAAAATTCTTCAAAATCTTGGTTGACTTTTTGAGAGTAGTAAACCGCATATTCTAAAACAGAATTATGCCATTGGGAAGATTGACCAAAATTAATTAATTCATCAGCAATTGCAGAACCTTGTCTCCCTCCACTGCGTAATTGGTCCCAAGCTGTTACTTCAGCCATTGTTTGAATTAATTTTTGCAACCGTCCTAATTTTCCATCCCAAGCTTGTAGACTTACTGCATCTTCTTCTGGTTGTAATTCTCGTAAAAGATAGGATTTATCACTATCATTTATTGCTTCTAATAATGCTCGAGAAGTTCCTTGTAAACGTTGTTGAATAGCGACAACTCTTTTAGCTGGAGTTTCCCATTCTGGCTGAGAAACTGGTAAATAAGGCTGTAAAGAACTGGATTGAGTTTCTTTCAAATCTAGTAAATAGTTTTGATTAGGAGAACCATTACCTTCTACTAAGATGATATAACGTTCTAAACCTAAACTACCAGTACCAGCTATGCGTTTTTGAATATCTAGAATTTGATAAAAATCGGCATTTTGATTTGTAGTATGATGCCAATTTTTAATTAATTTCTCAACATTTTCTTGTTCGGTTGCTGTTGCTGGAACAATCCGCTTGTTATCAACAATTAACCGCCGTTTACCTTTCTTTTCTTGAGTACGTTTATCCAAGAAATCAGCACGATTTCGTTTTTTCAAACTTTCCAATAAATCTTTAACTAAACCTTTAGCAGTTTCTTTTTCTACGGTTTTAGCTTTTCCCTTGGACAAAGTTTGTGAATAAGTTTTGAGATAAAGTTCACTTAAATTTAGAGATTCTTTTTCATCTACTCCCAAACTACGAGAACCTACAATAATACTCGTAATAAATCTCACTATTTCCCAAGTACAAGGTGCGATAACGGCTTCATCAAAATCATTAATATCAAAATAAACTAACCGATTATCACCTTTATAACTACCGAAATTTTCTAAATGTAAGTCTCCACAAATCCAAGTTAAAGGTGCTAAATTCATCCCGGAATTTTCAGAAAGGTCTTCATAAAATAAATGACAAGTTCCGCGAAAGAAATAAAATGGATCAGTAGCGAGTTTCTTGTATTTTAACTTTAAAAATTCTGGGTTGCGTCCGTTGTTGAATTTTTCGATTCTGGTTTTGATGTTGTTTGACATAGATTTATATTGTCTAAATCAGGATATCTAGGACTTACAGGATGTGGTTTGGTGTTTATATTTTTATTTTTCAACACCTTGGACAATTATACTAATAAGTATATTGTTAATTATTGATTGTAACATAAATTTACCTTTGATAAAATCCTGATTTAGACAATTAAGACGATGAGAAATCGCGTCTAAACAAAGTCCACCTGCGTGGACTAATTTATTTATGATCTAGCTTCATTTATCTTAAGTCATCAAGGGGTGATTCTGGTTCGTCAGGACAAAATTCTAGACAAACTTTCATTCTTAATTTTCCTTTTTGCCAATTTTTACTAGGTTTTAAAATCTGACAATCTACACCATTATTTATCCAATCATCAGGGTTTTTAACAGATGGTAGAACACGACTCTTGATACGTTCTAGTTCATGGTTTAAATGCTTTAAACTACCGTTATCTAAGATTACTTTTGATAAAGCTATATCTAATTGACTGGCTTTTCCAAATCTATCCTGTTTGTTCTTGAATTTCTGCTGCACTCAAAAAGGTTAAAACAACTCTTTCTGAATCTGCTCTTCCTTTGCGCCTTTGCGCCTTTGCGTGAGACTTTAAAATGTGGTTTATTTACCTAAAAATCACTGTAAATTGCAAAGTAATAGGGAACTTAGAACCAATAACTTAGCATTATCAGCAGACAATTCTAAATATTTAAAATTCTTGTAACTTATATCATTCCCTAAATCAATAAAGCCCAATTTCTGATAAAACTCTTCTGCTTCTTTCACAGAATGTAATCCTATTTTACCTGCAAATCCTAAATTAATACTCAATGTAATTGCGAATGTTATCAGGTTTGTTCCTATTCCTTTGTACTTTGGTAAACTGTTAATGTCAATACGATTCCAAGGTGCTACAGTTAATATACTTACATAAACTAAATTTTCAGCCAATTCTAATCTTGAACAATAACCAAGATGTAGACCAATTATACCTTGAGTAACTAATTTATATTCCAACACATAAAATTTTAAGTGTGTTTTTTCATGTAAATACTTGCTAAAATCCAAATTTTTGTCCCAGCAGTCATGGTTTTTAAGTTCAGGTTTCCAAGAAAGTTCTATTTCTTGAATATGCTTCTGAGATAAAGGTAAAATTTTCCCGTCAACATATTGATTGTTATAACATTGTAATATTTTCACATTTTCTGCTATCATTTTCACAGTATTTCCTGCGCTATACTCATACTACTCCTAAAGCAGGGGGTTTTCATTCTCCGAGGTAAAGAAGAAAAGAATAGTGATCTTTTCTTGATAAAATCAAAAAGAGATCACTAATGTTTCAATTTTTCAATTATGTTAAATAGCTT
>NZ_JACJSB010000053.1 GCF_014697585.1 Dolichospermum sp. FACHB-1091
GAAATGGTTGATAAAGTTATTTCTGTTGCTCTCGATTTGATGAATCCTCAACATTTAAAAAATTGGTTCACTAATTGTTGTTACTGTACCTCATAACACCGGGAAGTGCTGTAATACTCTTAGTTACTTATTATGCTAACCTAAACCGTAAGTTTTTAAGACCCTTACCATATAAGGATGGTAGGTCAATCCATCCCTTGGTTCGACACAAAACGGAATAAATAACCCAAACTCCGGTACAGAGAACACAGAGAAATGAGCTTTTGAGGAATATTTTGCGTAAGTCCTAATCAACTCATAACAATTGTATCCAGTTGTAGCGACTCTGAAAACAATTACCAGTAGTATGGCCATTACACTTACTTTTCTATGTTTTCCGACCCCCGGACAAATTCCTTGCAGCCGAGGGTAACAGTGAGAATCTAACTAAGCATGACGTTGACTGACTAAAACCTGATGAGAATATTCAAAATCATCATTAGTAATTCTGATATCAGCAGGATCTGTCTGTCCTTGCGCTCGGAAACGGCGAATAGCTTCCACAGCAGCTTGATTACACAGCAATACTAAATCAGCACCATTCCAACCTTCTGTGACTTCAGACCAATATGTTAAATTCACGTCTAATAATGGTCGTCCCTCAGTATAAACCTGCAAAATATCTAAACGACTAGCTAAATCAGGCAAATCTACTTTAAGTTGTAAATCTAACCTACCTGCCCGTAATAACGCTGAGTCCAGAGCATCAGGACGGTTTGTAGCCCCAATGACCAGAATACTTGCACCCGCCTCTACACCATCCAATTCGGTTAATAATTGCCCTACTACCCGGTTACTCACGCCAGAATCACCGCTGTAACTTCCCCTTGCTGGAGCTAAGGTATCAATTTCATCAATGAATATCACACAGGGTTCTGCTTGTCGAGCCTTAGCAAATAATTCCCGCACTGCTTGTTCACTCGCACCCACCCAACGGGTCAGTAATTCCGGTCCATTGACACCAATAAAATTAGCCCTGGCCTGGGAAGCCACAGCCTTTGCTAATAAAGTTTTACCAGTTCCCGGAGGACCCCATAGCAAAATCCCCTTGGGAGCAATAGCCTTAGTTTGTAGGTAAAGTTCTGGATAAAGTAGCGCCCCTTCTACAGATTCTCGCAGGGTTTGCTTAATATTCTCTAAACCACCAATATCATCCCAAGCAACTTGGGGAACTTCCACCTCTACACTGCGAAGTACAGCCGGTTTGATTTCCTTTAGTCCCTGTAAAAAATCAGTTTGAGTAACCGTCATGTTTTCTGGAGCTTGCACCTCTATAGAAGGAACTTGACGACGGAGGGCGCTATAAGCCGCCTTTTGACAAACGGCCTTCAAATCAGCCCCGACAAATCCCACCGCCCGCTCGGCGATAAAATCGAGGTCAACGGTGTTATCCAAAGGCATAGAACGGGTGAGAATTTGCAGAATTTCTTTACGTCCGTTGATATCAGGAATGCGAAACTGAACTTCCCTGTCAAATCGTCCTGGTCTTCGCAAGGCAGGGTCAAGGTGGTCAGGGCGGTTGGTAGCCGCGAGAACAATTACCCCTGGACTATGGGAAAAACCATCCATTAAGCCTAATAATTGGGCAACGAGGCGCTTTTCAACTTCCCCTTCTACCGCACTGCGGTCTGGGGCGAGGCTATCAATTTCATCAATAAAAATAATACAGGGCGCATTTTTGGCGGCTTTTTCAAAAATACCGCGCAATTTTTGTTCCGCTTCGCCATAATATTTACTGATGACCTCAGGACCAACAATAGCAATGTAGTTAACGCCCAGTTCTTCAGCCAAAGCCCGGGCTGTGAGAGTTTTACCTGTCCCTGGAGGACCAACTAATAATACACCATGGGTGGGTTCTAGTCCCAATTTAGCCAGTAAGTCAGGGCGTTTTAAAGGAATAGCAACCAGTTCTTTGAGTTCTTTAAGAATTTCGCTCAGTCCACCGATATCTTTAAGAGCAATACCTGAAGTAGGATCGGGAGGAACAACTACATCGGCCGGACCTGCACTAGAAGCCGGAGGTGATTGGGTATTCATGCGACTTGTACCCACATCATTACCCATACTGCCCATATTACCCCCCATATTACTGCTACGGGGGATATTTCCTGTTCTGGGAATACTGCTTAATGGACGGGAGTTAAACTGGACATTGGTTTTGATTTCTCCATTTTCTGCTTTCTCTTCGAGAGTTTTTACCAGTTCTAATAACTGCTCAAACCCCTTGAATAAATTTTCACTCATCACATTCCTCCAAAAATTGACTTTAAAAAGACCATTTTTTCTTAACTATATTATCCACTTAAAGACTTACGCAAAATATCTTTCCCTAAACCCTCTTTTTTTCTTTTTCTAAGTGCCTATGCCCTCAGCACCCTGTGTGAACGTGGTTCATTAATTATTCCACGACTTATGGGTAAGTCCTAGACTTAAAATAAAAGATTGGCGGCTGCTTTAATTCTGGCAATGGGTTCGACGGATCTGGGTAAGTTAGGTAAGCGAATAATTGTTTGCTGCGGAAATAAACTGCTCTCAATCTCTACATCTTGTGTGTAGCGATTTTGTACCACATAACGCTGTTGAATTCCTATAGTTTTGAGAGATTGTGTTAAGCGGATGTGTTCAGCTATAATTGCCGCTTCTGCCTGAATGACACCCACAAATTGGGTGTGCTTTGGGTCTTTTAATTTCTTTTGAGCTTTGACCACTTGTTGGCGCAGACTTCGCAACCGCCCAATGAAATCAACTCGACCCAAAACATCCTGATATTTCATCCACAGCTTAAATATCCAAGATAACCAATCTCCTAATGCAGTTGGCATTGACAAAAATTGCAGAAGATGACCTGTGGGTGCTGTATCTAGAATAATCAAATCTTGCTGGTTGCTGTCTAATAAATCCATAATGGTAATTAGGGATAGCATCTCATCAATACCTGGTAAAGCTTGAGACATAATTTGCCGCCAAGCTTCCGGAAGATAGGCAATATTTATTGTTGCGTCTGCTTCTGTTCCTTCACCACTAATCATATCCGCCAATTCCCAAAGGTAATCGGCACGAAATTGATCTAATATTTTCTCAGCATTAATTTCCTGTCCAGTTAAATTAGGAGCTAATAATTTTGGTTCATGTCCTAATTTTTCACCAAAAGCATCTCCCAAGGAATGAGCAGGATCTATGGAAATTACGCGAATTTTTTGATCAGGATAACGATTGGCAAAAGCCCAGGCCATGGCTGCTGACACTGTAGTTTTACCAACCCCTCCTTTGCCACCAACAACAATCAATTGACAGCCTTCGGCTACAAAGTCAGTAAAGCTAGGTGTAATTTTAGTCGGCCATTGAATTGGTGGTGGAGCAGCGAGTTCCACATGATCAATATATTGAATTTGTGCTGCTAGATTATCTAATGCTAACCCCCCTAATGGTGCGAATTGCTGTTGTGGTACTATGAAAACGGGTTTATTTTCAGAAATTTTCAAGAATTTATTGATAAAGTTTTGCTGTTCAGCATAGCGATCTGGCTCTATAGATGAATCACTGACAATTCGATTTATTACTATGCCACCATAGGGAACATTTAAGGTTTTTAAACTTTCGATAAATCGCTCAGTTTCCGCAAAACACATAGGTTCAGAAACCGCAACAACTATACAACCTGTAAATTGATCATCTTGTAGTAGTCGTCTACCTTCCGCTAATTGAAATTTTAGATCGGCTAAAAAGTCATCAACTTCATCAAGAGTATAACGTCCGGTTAAAGTTTCTGTGATCACCTGATGCTTTTTTTGGAATAACTCTAATGAGTTTAAAATCACATCTAAAAAATCTTCCAATCGCAACAGGTTTAAGGTATGACCAGAAGGAGCCATATCAACTACTATGCGGTCTACTTTTTTTTCAGATAGTAGACGTTGGATTTCTAGTAATCCCATTAATTCGTTTAAACCAGGCCAGTCCAAATCCCAAACTGGGGCTAAATCTTGTCCGTCTGCTAGACTTCCTCGCTCAACCAGTAGTTCTAAAAATTTGCTATATTTGGCCTTAAATTCTAACAGCAGTTTTTCAGCATCTAAGGACTGAACACTTAAATTAGGCAAATCTGGTAATGGTGAAGCATAATCTTTAACTTCTGTCAGTAACACATCTCCTAAAGAATGTGCCGGGTCTGTAGAAAGTAACAAAATTGTTTCTTCTGGGAACTGTTTGGCCCAATAACGAGCAAAAGTGCAAGAAGTGGTAGTTTTACCAACTCCACCTTTGCCACTAAACATGATTAAATGAAATGAGTCGTACTGGTTCATATTAAACTTAATAAATTACGAAAATACTAATAAATAATCATTAAATAAAGTGGTAGGGTGGAAGCGGCTCTCCCAAAAGTAAATCCCAACGTGGACAGGCTTTTTGCCAATTTAAGAATTGTTCTAAAAGTAAAGTTTTATCTTGAGACTTAACTAACAGGTAAATATTTACTACTTCTTCTTTTTCCTGAATAACAAATGGTAATTGATTTACTTTACTAATTGAATCAATCAGATTTTGTTTTTCTGCGGCTTGAGCAATTCTAAAGTTATTCTGGTCTTGATAGCGTTGTTTTTTGGCTAAAAAATAATCTCTACCTCCTCTTTCCAGTGGTGCTGGTTCTTCCATCGTCTGCGGTTCTAATTTTAAAGTAAATTCAATTTTACCATTAATTTTTTCTAGTTTGTCTTGATATTCTTGTCTATGGAGTTCTAGATAATTTAGTAAGTTGTTTGTGGAAGTAAAACAAGTTCCAAAACGCAAGGGTAAAACTGTAACCTGTTGAAAAATTTCACAAATCACTCGATCATGAGATAAAGCCATCTGGATAATTTTTTCATCATTATTTTGAAATGATTCTAAGGATATTCCTGGCTCGACAATAGCTGAAAGTCCAGCACCATTAATTAGTATTACTTGACTAGCAGCACCTTGTGGCAAAATCAAGGGAAATCTGGGTATTTCTAAAAAAGCATAAGTGTAGAAATTTTCTAATTCCATATATCTTACCTAGATAAAAATATTTGCTGGTATTAATTACCTAAGATTCGTATTGATTGCAATACCGAATAAATTTTTTCATCTATACCTGGATAATTTAGGGATTTACAATCACAAAAACTTAGTTATAATGCTAGGAAATATTCAGGTATTCTTCATGAGAAATGTTCGCAATCCCGGTATTATCAGAGCTAAAGTTAGTACGATGCCCAGAAATCAATCTGATGCTTCAAGTCAATTAGAGCTTTATAAAATGGTGACGGAAAAGCAACGTATTCAGAGAGAACTATGTTATATCAAGGAACGGACTGCCGTATTGCAACAGCGTTTGGACATCCTTAATAGCCAGATAGAGGATACAGAAAGAACAATTAAAAAATTGCGTCAACCTCAGCCTAGTGCTACTCAAAACATAGTGACTCCAAACTCCTTTGTTGAATCGAATAATTACCAAACTTTTGAGATTGAATATTAATATCCGAAATCTTGATCAATTTGGCAAAATATGAACAGATATTCCATAATTTACCCGCTAATGCGGGTTTTTTTATGATCACCTTAAACGTTATTTGGATATTGTACTAGTTATAGTATAATTCGCAATTCGTAATTACCGTATCTTGAGAGGTTTAAATCCGCCAGAGAGGAATAAATATTTCCTGTCACCTATAGTTTAACAAGATGCTTATATGTCTCAATTGTTGGTGTAAATTGAGGTTGATTTTCAAATTCGTCTTGTTCAACTTCTAGTGTCAAGGGTGCTTGCTCTTGTTCAGCTTCTAGTTCCAAACGTGCTTGCTCTTGTTCAGCTTCTAGTTCCAAGCGTGCTTCCTCTTCCAAAGCTTGGATTTTTAAAAGAATTTCTTCTTCTTGAATTTCAAACTCCTCTTCAGAAATTTCGCCAATGTCGAAAGAGAGTTGTAAACTTAATAATTGTTTATGCAAATTTTCTTGAGCATCAAACTCAGTATTAGTCCGTTCTTGGATTTGTTCTGCAATCCAGACAACTCCATTAAGTGGACCCATGATTGGCAATAGTAAAAGTTGAGTCAACATCGTAATAACTCCTATGAATCAAGCAGGGCAAATGTATAAGGGGCAGTAAAATTGTTGTAGCGAATACGTAAGCGCGTACCAAATTTTTTGTCAATCGCTTCGACGCGTTCGCTAAAGAGAGGTTCGCTATCCCAGGGAATCAAAAAGGCAGCATTGTAAATCATTTCTTCCGTCATGGGGTCACTGACTACAATCTCTTGAGCAAAAGGATTTAGCTCTCTAGTGAAGACTTCAATTACAGCTTGTTTGCGGGCTTGCAAATTACTTTCAATTGATTGTCCTATTTGAATCACTTCCTCCATACTTAGCTTTTTACCTTCCATGTTGTCGCGCTGCTGCCTCAACTCATGATTAGACTCCATCATGGCTTGCAATTCAGCCTTAGCATCCCAAAAAATTTTAATGCTTACCTCTCTTTGTCCTGCCAATTTTTGAAACAATTTATGTAATTGTTCTTTATGAGGATTAATTAGTTGGCTCATGATTGTTTCCCAATCTTTAACAACTAATCCAAAGCGCAGGGGAAGAAGAACATGAAAACCTTCATGCATTGTTTGTTCCAAAACTCTTTCATGAGCTAACAAATTACGGCGAGAAGCCAAATATTTTTCTTGACAGGCCTCTGAATATAAAAAAGTAAACCCATCAACTGCTTGGCTATGAACACTTTTTCCATCCAATCCTTTAAGCTCAATAGTTTCAGGAATTATGTCTGGGAAAATGCCGTACAAATAAAGACCAAAATTGTTATTTGCCAAATCTGTGTTCATAAGTTTTAAATAAATTAAACCTAAAATTAGGACTGATAAACTGGTATTAAATTGGTTTTGATGTCAGAACTAATCGTAATTTAGCGTGAATAAGATCAAGTTGAGCTAGACCTAAATCTATCTCGCCGTCTAGAACAACTCCAGTATTTAAAAGCCTATCTAATAATTCCAGTACGGAAGGGCGACTACCAGTTTCTCCTGGATAATAAGAGCCAGATTGTGGTAAAAGAGTACCAAAATCTCCCAAATTTACATTCAACTCTGCTGGGTCAACTTCAAAAGTCTCACACAACTGTAATATTTGTTCTTCTAACTTTTGAATACTGTCTGCTGCCCGTTCTAATTCAGATTCACTGAGTAAATTCTCTTCCATACGCCGAATTACTTGAGCTTCCATCAACTGACGCAGCAATTCTAATACAGTCAAAAGCAAAGGGGCTAAACCGGCTTCATTCTTAGATTTAGAAACGGTAGTCAGTGACTCGTCGAAGTTATCAGCTGGAGTGGAAAGCATTTTGATGATGCAACCTAAAGTTTTAAATGTCTTTGATACAAGTTGACTATTAAAGTTTTAAAAGTCTCAGCTTTGATTAATTAGATGTGGATAACTCATAACTCCTACATTTTCAGTTGAGGTTAAAGGTCAATCGTTGGTTCTATCGTTGAAGTTTCTTCGCTAGTTTCCGGTTGAAAATCTGTAATTTCTATGGTTGGGTTTAAAGATAATGGAGTTTCTTGATTACTTTCAACTTGGAGATCTATGGGTGAAGTTTCTTCACTAGTTTCTGATTGAAAATCTGTAATTTCTATGGTTGGGTTTAAAGATAATGGAGTTTCTTGATTCTCTTCGAATTGGAGATCCATAATTTCCACTTGTGTATCTACAAGTGATGAATCTTCTTGAATGGTTTGAGCTTGAAAATCTAGAACTTCAATCGGTGCATCTAAAGGTGATAGATTATCTTCCTTCTCTTGAAAAAAATCATCTTTAGTATCTGTTGGTAGGGGAATTTCCTCTTTGACACTACTAGAAGATGTTAGCAAATTTAGTTTGGATTCTAGAGTTTCTAAACGATGCCGAAGTTGTTCATTTTCTGCAACCAAACCTTGAGCCTTAGCACTGAGATAAGGATCGTTTTCCCACCAATTGATACCCATTTCCTTGGCTTTATCCACGGAGGAAATCAACAAGCGAATCCGAATATTTATCAGTTCGGTGGACGCGATAGATATAGAAATATCTCCAGCAATCACAATCCCTTTATCTAAAACCCTTTCGAGAATGTCCGCTAAAGTCGAACCTTGGGTAGATGTATTAATAGTTCGACTTGAGTTTGTTTGATGACGTGTAGGCAGTGTTGGGTTAGAATTCACAAATGATTAAACTCTTGAATGGTATAAACACGATTGACTTTGCAAGCTAAAAATTTTTATGCAAAGAACATAGAGCTTTTACGCTCATGTCGCGCTCTATGTTTAAGGCTTTTTGAATTCCCGTTCATCCTTCACTTTTTTGCTTAACCAGGTAGTTGCAAACTTAATTTTTACAAGGAACAGGACTTACACAAGATATGAGTGAAAACTCTACTCTTGCGTAAGGTTAATACCCTAATTTTGTTCTGTTTTGCGTAACTCCTGGGAAATATCATTGGCCAATTCCGTATTTGGCTGAGTAACTAATTCTTGGGTTATAAACTGGGAATTGTTAATCAAAAGTTCATCGGTAGGGAAATGGGTGTCATTCAGTACCTTGATTTCTTCGGCTGAGAATTGCTCAAGTAACCCCATGAAAATATCAGTGGATTCGCTGATAGACAACTGAGCGCGGTTAAACAGAATGTCCATAGCAATTTCTCGAAAATCTAAATCTTCTATTGATGCCGGAATATCATGATCTGCACAGACTTTAGCAATCATTAAACAAGACCGTAAACCGGAAGTTTTTTCTGCCCCTGTAGCCAGACGAAATGATTTGACTAATCTAACTATTAGGTTAGCAGATTCTCGGCCTATGTTTGTTTTCTGAATTAATATTTCTGTTTGAGTGATCTCATCCGGTTCTGGCATATTAATGGTAACCAATCTATCCATTAAAGCATCTTGCGTGGAGTGAACTCCGCAATATTCTTCTGGATTTGATGTAAAAATCACCCGAAACTGGGGATTAACACTCAGGTATTCTGGCTGATTACTGCTGGGAGGAAGACTGAGAATTTTTTCTTCTAATGCTGACAGTAGGACGTTATTAACTTCAGGACGTGAACGGTTAAATTCGTCATATACTAAAGTAAAGCCTTCACGACAAGCTAAAGTTAATCGGGAATCAACCCAATTTTGCTTAAATTCATCCTCGACCTTAACAACGCTGTGTATATAGTTATCGAGTAGTTTTTTATGGGTGTAACCGGATTCACTACCAATTAAATCCGAACTTTTAAATTGGTCATCTCCAAACAGTAACATCACTGGTCTGTCAAGACAGTTAGCCAAGTGCATACCCAAAGTTGTTTTTCCTGTCCCTGCAGGTCCCCGTAGGTGAATAGGAAAGCCTGATTTTAGATAGCGCAGCGCCCGAATGACTACTCGCTCAATAGCAGGTGTGACTACAAACTGACCTGGACGAAGACGAAGAACGGCTCTTTTATGATTAACTTTGGTGATGCTCATAAGTTGAATATGGTAAACAGTTAAGAGAAAATTAAGATGCGTAGAAAAAAGAATGATATAATGCTTTTTTAAAATTTATGCGCTAATATCATATCATTGGTTTGATGAGGTAGGATGCCTATTTTTATAAGGTTAGGGGCATTAATGCTAACTAATTGTTTAATCTGACAAAAACATAGTATAAATATAGACTTCCTAAATCTCACACCAAAACTTGTTGTTGTTGAATTTTATTAATCACCCCCTTATCTTACCAGTTTTTTAACTGTAAGATTGGGGGTTTTATTATGTAACCCTATTTCTCCAATAAATTACAGCACTTCCTGGTGTTATGAGTTACATATCTAGCGGGCAAGATGCCCGCACCACAAGAGTTTCATGATTTAACTTTGTACCTCATCAGAGTGGAAAACGCTGTAAATTATTGAGAGTATAGATTAACCAAAGATACTTACAAACAAATCCTGACGGAACTTAAGGAGAGATTCCTTCTGTTCTTTAGCTTGAGCAAATCTGGCCTTAGTTGTTTCTGACAAGAACTGCTCAGTTGTTGCTTGAAGTTCTTTGTGGAATTCTAGCAATTCTTGAGCTTGTTTTTGAGCTTGAGCAAATCTGGCTTTAGTTGTTTCTGATAAGAACTGCTCGGTTGTTGCTTGAAGTTCTTGATAGAATGCTAACAATTCTTGAGCTTGTTTTTGAGCTTGAGCAAATCTGGCCTTAGCTGTTTCTGATAAGAACTGCTCAGTTGTTGCTTGAAGTTCTTTGTGGAAGTCTAGCAATTCTTGAGCTTGTTTTTGAGCTTGAGCAAATCTAGCTTTAGTTGTTTCTGATAAGAACTGCTCAGTTGTTGCTTGAAGTTCTTTGTGGAAGTCTAGCAATTCTTGAGCTTGTTTTTCAGCTTGTGCTTGTCTTGCTTGGGCTGTTTCTGATAAAAACTGCTCAGTTGTTGCTTGAAGGTTTTTATGGAATTCTAGCAATTCTTGAGCTTGTTTTTGAGCTTGCGCTTGTCTTTGGGCTGTGGTAACGGACAAAAACTCATTAGTCTCTAGAGCTAGTTGAGCCACCTTTGCAGCTATTGACTGATGCTCTTGTCGGATTCTGGCCATTAAAGAAATCATGAAATTCTCCAGAAAATAAAATAGTAAACTGGCATCAAATACATTCACTCACAATTTTTTCAGTGAATATATTTTAAAGATTCATACTTCTTTGTAATATCATTTGAGAAATCTTGATTTCCAAATCTATAGATAATTAAAAAAAGCAGAATCAATATCAGAATTAAACATCAATTTAATTCTGAATATTCGCTATTAAAATTAAGCAGGTACTGCTGCAGATTGGGTTAAACCAACTGCTTCAGCATATTTCAAGTAGGTTTCAACGGAAGCGATAACGATACGAGCTTCAATTGCTAGTAATTCGATACCAACTAAGGAAACACGAACCCAAGCATCAATTACGATACCTTTGTCTAAGATTCTGTCAATAACTTCTGCCAAGCTGGAGGAAGAATTGGTTTTTTCAACTGCCATTTTTTTAAGTCCTTGTTGTTGTTGTTGTTAGAAATATGAATAACTATCAAAACTACACCTTGATAGTTATTCGAAATTGGGAAATCTGTTTATTAAAATTAAGCAGGTACTGCTG
>NZ_JACJSB010000054.1 GCF_014697585.1 Dolichospermum sp. FACHB-1091
ACTGAAACTCCGATTTTTTTAGCAAATTCATGAGGTTTAAACATAAAGTCACTCATAGGTGTGTCTATGAGTGTACAGGTTTGTCTATTAAATTGTCAACTTAGGACAAGCTCTATTCTCGTTCCCAGTCTGGAGACTGGGAATGTCCTCACTTAGTCACGTGGCCAACAATTAAACTGCTGATTTTGGTACAAACCAAAGCTAGATTTGTCCTCAATTGATATTCTACACCCTGGTACTTCAAACTCCTAAAATTAGTTGTATGATATTTTAATGCGTTAACGAACAGTTATATTAGTAATACGCCCCGACTATGCTGTAAGTTAGACTAGCAAGAACTAATGAGGTAATAATTACATAAATAAATTTTCCCTCTAACAAAAAAGTTAATAAAGAGATAATTACACGCAAAATAGGGACAGCAATTAGTATTAATATTCCTAGTTGAATAATTCCCTGAGAACTACCCGCCAAAACGGCATTAACTACACCTGTTGGTGAGTGAAATTGAGATTGTGTACCTATAAATACTTGATATTCAGCAATATCCAAGCCATGATTAATTAAGTATAAAATACCCCCAAATAATACTACAAAACTAGCAATTAAAACTCCGTACATAAGTAATTTGCTGAGTAAGTATTCTAACTTTTGTTCACTTGTTGATTTCGTCAGTTTTTGATTGCTAACAATTTCATCATGATAATTCTGTATTGTGTGAGTCAGGTATTGTTCTGATAAATGTTGAAGATCAGAATCTTCTTCCTCCGGTTTAAAAGCGAGGTTTCCAAATTCTGTTTCCATTTGTGTTGAGCAGGTCCACCGAAAACCAGAATTTAATTTATACATAATCACACACTCCCTATGAGACTGTTATAGACCATTTTTAATGCCATTAATACCAACACAAAGCTGAAAATAATTCTCAAAATCTGGGTTTTAGCACCCATTAAGATTCGCGCACCTAAAAAAGCACCTGGTAATACTCCTAACATGACTGGCATGGATAAAGCCGGATTTATATATCCATGGGTTAAATAAACACCGGAAGAAGCAGCCGCTGTGACACCAATCATAAAATTACTTGTGGTGGTGGAGACTTTAAAAGGGAGACCCATGGCTTGGTCCATAGCCAATACTTTAAATGCTCCCGAACCAATTCCCAATAAACCGGAAAGTATTCCTGCTACTAACATAATACTGAAGCCAGCAGGTAAAGCATAGACCTGATAGGGTATTACACGGTCATGACTGGGGTAAGTACCATTAAGTTGCAGATATTCTGCTAAAGGATCTGGTGCAATCATTTCCGTTTGTTCTGGTCTGGGTCGTTGAGACAGATATGCTGAATAAATTAGCACAATTGCTAAAATTAAGCAGAGTATTTTTACTGGCACGTGGACTGTCAGTAAAGCACCAATCAGTGCGCCAATAGTGGTGGCTACTTCCAGGAACATTCCTAACCGTAAATTGGCATAGCCATTTTTAATGTATGTAGAAGCTGAACCTAAGGATGTGGCAATTACTGATACTAATGATGCACCAACCGCATAGCGAATATCAACACCAAAGACGGAAGTTAATAATGGAACTATGACAACTCCACCACCTAAACCCGTTAATGCACCTACTAAGCCAGCGCTAAATGACCCCAGCCAAACTAGTAAAGAAAATGCTAGTATGCTCAATTTTAGGCCCTCTTTTTTCAATCTATTTTCTCAAGACTGGTATACCTATAAGACAGCTATAAATTTCGTCTTTTTATTAGGCTACAAAATTTAGAATATCATATTTTCTCAATTGACTATTTATTTAGTTTTATGAAGAATACAATCCCACATAACTGTAGTTTCTATGATGATCTCTACTATGCAATATCATCATAAAAATATGGATTAATTTATAGAGACTGACACTAGACTTTTGATCAGTTTAATGTTAAACTACGGTAAGTCAATCTAGTTTTAGTATTTTATGCAAATTTGAAAAATCACACCAGGGATTTTCACCAAATAGAAAAAGTGATCCTTCAATACTTTCACATCACAACTAAAACACACTATTAAATAGGAATATGGACTACTTATTATTACCGATTTTTAGCTTTTTTATTGGCATGATTGTTGGTATAACAGGAATAGGTGGCGCGTCTCTAATCACTCCTATGTTGATTTTTTTCTTTCACGTACCGCCTTCTATTGCTATCAGTTCTGATGTTGTAGCTGCTACATTAATGAAAGTAGTAGGGAGTTGGAAACACTGGCAACAAAAAACCATTGATGTAGATTTAGTCAAATGGCTGGCAATGGGTAGCGTTTCTGGTTCATTGCTGGGTGTAGCAGTTTTATACCAACTGAGAAAGACTGGAGAACATCACATAGACAGCCTGTTACTACGGTTATTAGGAGTAATGATTGTTATAGTTACATTGTCAGCATTAATACAAATGTTTTTAGTGACTTTTTTTCCCAAAATCAATTTACCTGAACTGCCACAATTAAATGTAAACACCAATAAAGGACGTTTGATTACCGTAATTATTGGTGGAATCTTAGGTTTCTGTGTGGGTATGACCAGTGTTTCATCAGGTTCTATTTTTGCGCTGGTTTTGATGACATTTTTCCGGTTAGAAGCCCGTAAATTAGTGGGTACAGATATTACTCAAGCAGCAATTTTATTAATATTTACATCTTTGGGACATCTGACATTGGGAACTGTTGATTTAAATTTAGTAATCCCAATTTGGATAGGTTCTGTTCCCGGAGTGATTATCGGTGCGAAACTTTGTGAGATTATCCCTCTGCGTCCACTAAGATTTACTATTTATGGAATTTTAATGATGGTAAGTTGGAAATTAGTTGCACAAACATAATTACTCTTCGTCTCTTTACATTTTAATTTGTCTTTAAAGTGCAAGTTGTAGGGTGCTTTGCTACTGCATAAATCTTGCAAATAAACAGATTCTTGATATCTGACGCACCTTACCAATGATAAAACTCTTGTGGTGCGGGCATCTTGCCCGCATAAAGTATACCTCACTCAATCTGAACTTGCTGTAACAGTAAGTTGGCATGAAAAAACCAAACTGTGTAAACAAATGTAAAATCGCTGAAAACCTCTTGCTAAATGTAATACATGGGGCTATTTTGGCAGCGAGTCTCTGTTTCATGGTACAAATCCTGGAGTGTATAGCTACGTAAAACCTCTATTGAGGCAATATTAGCTTTTGCCCAGACTTCTAAAATCAACCCTTTCTCTAGGGTTCGAGTCCCAGTGCTTTCTTTTTCCTTTCGTTCCCCCTCCACCAAAGTGACAATTTCCAGCACAGTAATTTGCCACGGGTCATTCATTAACACAAAACCCCCTTTAGAGCCGCGTTGACTCTGTACCATACCCGCACGTCGCAATTGAGCGAGAATTTGTTCCAGATACCGTTCTGGTATGGGTTGTTTGGCTGCTATTTCGTTTATGGTCAGAGGAACTTTTTTATCATAATGTTTGGCTAGTTCTAACAGTGCTAGGAGTGCGTATTCTACTTTTGCAGAAAGCTCCAGAAGAGCATAGTTTTGGCTATTCCAATCTGTATTCAGATGACTACTCAGATTACTACTGTACATTGATGGATTTATAGGGGTTTAACTGCAATTCATTTTTATTTAAGTGTCAGATGTGATGGTATCACACCTATAATAAGTAAAATATCACAACTCTATCGGAATTGTGGTGATTATGGATAAAATTCTGAAAATTGGCTACAGCTATTCGATATTGCGGTTATTAACCAGTTAAATCCCTGATTTCTACACTCTGAGTCGGAAACTGGGGACGAGATTAAGGTACTGAAAATAACCCTAATGAACAAATAATCCGCGCTTCCTGCTGTACATCTTCAGGATGAATAATACACAAAGAATTATTATCACGTAAAGAGACAATCATTGTCGCTAATTGTTCATCTGTAATTCCACTTTTCAACTGACGATTAATTTTAATCACTGTGGTTTCTTTTAAAGGATAAAGATAGATTTCTTCAACAGCTTTTTTCAAATTTTGCCAATCTTCTCTTGATGAAAATAACGGTGTTTCCATTCTTTTAATATAAGCATCTAATTTATAATAGGTGCGATATCTTGCACTTTTAGGACTTCCCAATTGTCCTCCCGTTGTTTTTTGCTGTTCTAAGATTAAATCAGCCCCTTGAGAGACAATTTCATGGTGTTGGGGATGTCTTTTTATTGGGGGTGTATCCCGGTTACATCTAGCAACTCTTAATATTCTCATTTGCGATTGAGTAACGCTTTTACCTTCCTTATTTATCCACGCTAAAGCATCCGTACCTTCAGCAGTTCGCAAATACATTAATACCCCTTGGGGATCTAAATTTGTGCCTTCATATTCGCGGGTAGAATAAATAACATTAGGAAGACCTTTGATAGTTTGTTCTAAACTAGGATCAGCATCTATAGCATTTTTCCAAATTTGAAAAGCTTCCGATGTTAAATCAACTTCTCCATCATCTTCTTTATCAAAGATATCTGATTTTTCATGATAAAGATCAAGTATTTCCTGATCAGAAAGACTATCTTCAAAAAATGCTTCATCTGTTCCCACCACATTCGCATTTTGTTGTAATCTTTCGCTTAATCTCCCTCGTAAATTAATTAATTCTTCTACTCCCTCCGCAGGTAAAAACGAATAACAGAGAATTTCTGAGGCTTTTTGGCCAATTCTATCTACTCTACCAATTCTTTGAATTAAGCGAATAATTGCCCAAGGTAGGTCATAATTAATAATTATCCGACAATCCTGTAAATTTTGACCTTCACTTAAAACATCGGTAGCAATTAAAATTCTAATTTGTTGTTCCTGGGGGATATTTTGTTTATTACTTTCTGGACTAAAACGATAAGCTAATGCTGTGGGATCATTTATTTTTCCTGTCACTAATGCGGTTTGGGTGATATTGGTTTTTTCTAAACACTCCTGTAAATAACGCGCTGTATCTGCAAATTGGGTAAATATCAATATTTTCTCATTTTGATGAGTTTCCGTGATTAATTTTTGCAAAGTTTGTAATTTTTGATCTTCTTGATAATTCCATTCTCCACAATTATGTAATAACTTCAATAATGATAAAGCATCTTCGCGGAGATGTTTTTTTAATTCAGATTTGAACAATCGAGAATCTAACCATTTAAAGCGTTTTTGGTATTTATTTTGATAGAGTTCATAAATAGCCTTTGCTTGACGTTTATATTCTGCTTCTTTACTTGTTAAACTGGCAAAATTCACCTCATCATTATGATCATCATTTTCTTCATGATCATCATCAGCTATTTCAAAATCTAAATTGGTAGAATTAATATTATCAGCATCTTCATCATTATTAGTAGTATCTAAAAACTCTGCATCTTGTGTACCAATAGGAATATCTAATTTATTTTCTAAAGCATGAAGATATACATAATTCCGTAAAATATGACGTTCTAATGATTCTAAAAAAGCATTGCCACTACTTTCTAATCTTTTAAATAAATTCGTGCGACAAAAACCCATTAAACGTCTGCCACCACGGGATAAACTATTTAAAATCTGTTGTTGTGCTGCTGTGGGTGGTTGTTTATATTTATCTAAAGTGTAATTTCCTAAACCATAACGGGGTAATGATAAAGAAGTAATAATTTCTACTACTTCACCAGAGTATAATTTTCCATAATTATCATCATTATTAATCGTAAATTTAGCAGTTTTCGGGATACGGGTAGGAAAATAAGAACGAGTACCATTAGGAAATTGTAAATATTTACGTTCATTTATAGGGTCTGTATCAGCATAATTATTTTTAATGAAACTGCGGGTTCTTCTAATCATATAACGATTCATTAATAATTGCCAATCTTCAAAATATTCGCTTTTTTCAAATGCTGCTAAAGTGCTAATATTAGTTTGGGGAAATTTACGTTGAAAGTCTCTTTTTTCACCTAATTCCTTGATTAAATTTTCTGGTTTAATACCTAAATCTTTATCTTCGGGAACGAATAACCGTAACTGTGCAGATAAGTCAAAATAGCTTTTATTATAGGGAGTTGCTGTTAATAAAATACAACGACTTCCACTTTGTTCTATATATTCCTTAATAGCTGCGTAACGTTGTCCTTCTCTATTTCTTAAATTATGACTTTCATCTATTAAGACTAACCGAAAACGTGCGGGAATTGTGGGTAATATTTTACCCACTTGACTAATAGAAATTACTTTAGCTGTTAACCCATATTCATCTTTATAATTTTCCCACATAGAAACGAGATTTTTTGGACAAATAATCAAGGTACTAATTCCAAGTTCCTCTTCAATAATTTTCGCTATCGCAGTTCCGACTAAGGTTTTTCCTAATCCTACCACATCACCAATCAAAACACCACCACGACGGTTAACATAATGGGCAGCAATTTGTACTGCTGCTGCTTGAAAAGGGAATAATTGAAAATCATAAGGTATAGTATATTGACTTAAACCATCTCGCGCTTCTTGAGAGAGATGATAGGCCATTTTCAGATAAACATAATAGGGAGAAATTAACTTTTCCGTTGCCCAACTTTCATCTATAATTTCTGCCAATTCATCAGAAATATCTATACAAAATCTATCTTCCCAACGTTCATCAAACCAGGTTTGTAATTTATTGGTTGCATCATTATCTAGGATATCAACATTTAATTCTCCTTGGGTTGATAAACCAGAAAAAGTTAAATTACTACTTCCTAAAAAAGCGATCGCTTTTAAATTATGATGGCTTTGAGGCATTAAATAAAGTTTAGCATGAAGGGGACGACGTAAATAGAGTTTAACTATTACTTTTTTAGATTTTAATTGTGATTTCAGTCTTTTTAAACCCAATTCATCATCATTATTTGGTTTTCCGATCATTAATTGTTGACTAAATTCCTGGACTATGCGTTCTCTCAGGTTATTTGCGTCACCCTGGGATATGGGTTTAGGAGATATTCCTAAACCTAACATTTGGTTAAGTTCGTCTTTGGGTAATTTCTGCATTCCAATTAATAAGCGACAACAGTTATTTTCTCCTCCGGTAAATTGTTCTATTTCTTCCTGGATTAATTTCCATCCCCGTAAGTTGAAATAACCTACACAAAAATCTGCCCTATGGGCATCTTTGAGGCTTTCTTTGAGTTGGGGTAGTAGTTTTTCGTTAATATTATCAAAAATGTGTGGCATAGTTTTTTATATTATTAGTTATTTGGTTAATTGTCTGAATCAGGATATCCAGGATTTTAGGATTTTCAGGATGGGATAAATATTGGATATTATGCTACATCATCAGCTTATCATCTAAAAAAGAGTTTTATTGATCAATAAAGTCCGCTAAAAATTCTGCTTCATCTTCTTCTCCCCATGTTCCTGCAAGATAATCTAAATCATGATCAGGATAAGAATTAGATACATTTTTTTCTGATTTTTGTAATGTGGTTTTTGATGTGTCATTTAATGACAACATACTCTTTCTTGTGTTTTTCTTCAATTCTTTAAGTAATTGATAAAATTCATTAAGTTGATCTTCTGGTAATTTATCAATTTCTGCATAAATCAATTCTTTAACAGTCATGGTTTTTACTCCTGTTGCTTGCTAATTGGGATATTATAACACATTATTTATATCCCTGTCTTCTATGATTAATTTATCATTGATTGACAATATTAAAACAGAAGTTGGGGATCTTGATCAATGTTTACTATTATGTTTACTATAATATAGTAAAATAGTTGTAGTAATTACAGGTGAGTAAATATGATAGCGCAAGAAATAATGGCAAGGATTGATCAAAATGGTAACATTTCTTTAGATCATCCTCTGATAGTTAATAAACCAAGTCGGGTTAAATTAATTGTTTTGTTTATTGAAGATGAATTAGATGAAGATGATGAATCAAAAGAAGCTGTTTTAGAAAGTTTGAAAACCTCATTACAAGAAGCTAAAGCAGGTAAAGTGCATCCAATTTCAGAACTTTGGGAAGGTATTGATGTTGAGTGAAACACCAGTTATCGTTAATTTTACCGATAATTTTCAACAAAAAATACGCAGTTTGTCAAAAAAATATCGCCATATTCGTACTGATATTCAACCAATAACCAATAATTTAAGAATTACAAAGTGGTAATTTTTTAATGGATGAAATTAAGTCAGTTATGGAACTGTTTCAAGCATGATCTTAGTTTTAATCTTAATCCGTTTTTATTATAAATTGTAGGGGTAATTCATGAATTACCCCTACGTTAACGTTATTTAACCATTTCCTGATAAGCATTTACTATAGAATTTATCATTGATTGACACAATTAAAAAAAACCAGTAACAGATATTTGTTTTTATTTATAAATTGTCGGGGTAATTCATGAATTACCCCTACTTTAACGTTATTTAACCATTTCCCGATAAGCATTTAAAGCCGCATTTTTCACTTCTTCTGCTACTATGGGAAAGGTATTCAATATATGACTAAATTCTGTTTCTGTTAATCCATATAAATGGGCAATTATTCCATCTAATTCCGCGCGGATTTTCCCCCTTTCTCTCTCGTCTGTAATTCCGTTTTCATGACTTGTTAATCCTACTTCTTTCGCTAATTCATCATACTCTGCTGTGGTACAGATTAGTTTGGCTGCACGTTCTACTATTTCTTGAAAAAATGGGTCTTTTTCTGTTAATCTGGGTACTTGAGTGCTATAAATAAAAAAGAAATTTATATTAGCTGATACTTTTAATCTTAATAAATAATCGTAAGTAAAACTATTGAAAATACTAGACAAATATAAAATATCTGTATAACTTACTATTTGTTTACCCATATCATCTAACATTTTAACTGTTTGCAAATTTTCAACACACAATGAAGCAGGAATTATTGTTGATATCATTGTTCTTATATCTGTATTTCTTGCAATTTTACGAAATGCTAATCTGTAAGTTTGATAATCTAATTTTTGTCCAACATCTTTAGTTTTACCTAAAATAATTTTTCTTGCGTCCTGTTCTGCTATCCAGTAGCGAAATTCATTAGAAAACTGATGTGTGAATTGATGAATATTTCTTCCTTCTAATAAAGGAAATAAGTTTTTACTAGGATAAATTTTATAATATTCTGATTGTGAATCTGGTGCTAATTCACGCGCAAAGTTAATATGATTATATATTGACTTTCCATCATGTAAAGGATAATGTTTAGCTGATTTTTGTGCAATGCTTAATTCTAAATCAGATTTAAACTCCATAACCGAAATAGAATCAGGAGATAAGCGTTTAATTAAATCCACAGAAATATGAATACAATCATCATCAGGAAAACTATTTAACTCTCCCACATCATGACGCATAAACCTAGCCGGAAAAGATAAAGTTTTATTACCATTTTCAAAAGTCAAAACCACAAACTTAAAACTTTTATGTACCCCTTCAAAAATAGCCTT
>NZ_JACJSB010000055.1 GCF_014697585.1 Dolichospermum sp. FACHB-1091
CAATTCACCTTTGGTACTCGTACTTTTGTCGCTATTAATGATGCTACCGCAGGATTTAGTGCCACTACGGATGCCATTATTGAGGTGACAGGTTTAACTGGTACTTTAGGAATTAGTAACTTTACCACTGCCCTAGCGTAGCTTCTGGTATCATGTAGATGAACAACTTTGTAGAGACGTTTCATGAAATGTCTCTACATTAGCCTTAAAGTATCCTGTGATTGATGCGATATGATCAAGATTCAGGCGTTGCTGAATTGGGGTATGAAATTGAAAAATCAAAAAAATGAAACTCTTACCCTCTGAGACTGGAGCGCCACTGCGTGAAATAAAATCATACTCTTAATCAGCAACGCCAAGATTCAATAATAACCGCACATTAGAAAATTTAAAGGATATGATAACATGGTGCGTTACGCTGTCGCTAACACACCCTACGTATCTCTAGTGACAACTTTACCTAGCTACTACCAAAAACTCTTTCCATACCATAAGTTAACCTATTTGTCAATAGTATATTTGTTCTACTAGTCAAAGTACATTATTTGCTGAATAATTTTTCCCCAATTTACTCTTTTAACCCACTGCTAATTTGTAGAGTTTTATATATTTTTTCAAAATTGATCTCTGAAACGACTATAAATAAAGACTTCTGAAAATCATCTTTTGAGCGGGGTGCAAAATTGACAATATTAACCCAATTATGAAATTCTCAATAATTCTAGCAAATCGCCGAAAGTATTGCAAGCTCGTTGCTAAATAAAAATTATTCTCAATTAATTGTTAAGAAAATCTAAAGTTGAATTTTCCTAAGTTATGAATATTAAAAGTATTATCTTATTAAGATAAGTTTTAATTATAATTTATTGTTAACTCATTCATACGCAGTGATAACGGAAACAATAAACTCAAAGCACAGTAGGAAAAAATGACTTAAAAGATATTATTTACAATAATATCTGTATGAGCGGTAAAGTATCCTGTAATTGATGGGATATGTTCAGGATAAAGTAAAAAACAAAATTATACACATAGTAAAATGGAGCTATAAATCAAAGAGATTAGCTCATTTTCACTCCACTCATAGAAATTAAATTGATAAAGATAATAATTAGGTGACTAATTGATAGTAACGTAAACAATCATCTGGTAAAAGACTCAAGATAAAATCTCTGTCCTTATTCCAATTAGAAATATGTTCTTCCTGATTGAGTATAACCAAATGAATACTCTGAAGTATCTGAATTATCTTTTGGTTAGATGTACTGCGGGGTGGTACAGTTGCACCTAATTATGATTGTTTGGGTTTCATGCAAGCCGCTTTTAAATCTATAGGTGTTTGGCTACCAAGAGATGCTTATCAACAGGAGGCTTTCACTCAAATAGTTGATATGACGGAATTAAAATTAGGAGATCTAATATTTTTTGGTACCTCAAAGAAAGCGACTCACGTGGGTTTATATTTAGGTGATTGTTATTATATCCACAGTTCAGGAAAAGATCAAGGCCGGAATGGTAATGGTATTGACCAACTTTCGGAACAAGGAGACAAAGTTAGAAGGAGACAAAGTTAGTCAGTGTTATTATCAACAATTGCGTGGTGCTGGTAGAGTAATCAAAAGTTATCCTGGTCATGGATAGATGAACTGTATTTTGGGACTACCCAGAGGCGTTTTAGTGACAGATAGATCAAAAGGATGAGAATCAATTATGGAAATCTCTGTGATATGATTCCCAGTCAGAAACTAGGAACAAGATAACAAGATAATTTAACCCACAACCTTCAGATCCCCGACTTCCTCAAGAATTTGGGGATTTATATCCAATCAATTATCAGCTATAAAAAATGACTAATCATCAATTACCAATTTTAGATGTATCCGTAGTTATACCAATTAAAGATGAAGTAGAAAGCCTACCTTTATTACTAGAAGCGATTTCTTCCACTCTCACAGCTAGTAAATTGAACTATGAAATTATTTGTGTAGATGATGGTTCTAGGGATGGTTCAGCGGAATTTCTCAAAGAACAGGCACAAATTCGTACTGATCTAAAAGCGGTGATTTTGCGTCGTAACTATGGACAAACTGCGGCCATGTCTGCGGGCTTTCATTATGCTATGGCCAAGGTAATTGTGACTTTAGATGCTGATTTACAAAACGATCCGGCTGATATCCCTATGTTAATTACAAAGCTGGACGAAGGTTATGATTTAGTGAGTGGTTGGCGGCAAAATCGGCAAGATGGGGCATTAAATCGCCTACTTCCTTCTAAAATCGCCAATTGGCTAATTCGTGGTGCTACTAGCGTTTATATTCATGATTATGGTTGTTCTCTCAAGGCTTATCGGGCTGAGTTAGTCGCGGATATGAATCTTTATGGGGAATTACACCGCTTTTTACCCGCATTAGCATATATCGAAGGGGCGAGAATTACTGAAGTCCCTGTGCGTCATCATGCGCGGCGGTTTGGACAGAGTAAGTATGGCATATCAAGGACATTTCGGGTATTAATGGATTTATTAACTATTCTATTTATGAAAAAGTTCCTCACCCGTCCTATGCACGTCTTTGGACTGTTAGGCTTAATTTCTATGGTTTCTGGTGGGGGAATAGGAATATACTTAACTTTGGTTAAATTGGTTTTTCATGTAAATATTGGTAATCGTCCTCTGTTGATTTTGGCGGTTTTGCTGCTAGTAACTGGGGTACAGTTGTTTTGTTTCGGTCTTTTGGCAGAGTTGTTAATGCGGACATACCATGAATCTCAGGGAAGGCCTATCTATCGTGTGCGGGAAGTTGTGGCAAAAAATGTTAAGTAACGTAACAATAGGAAAATAACACTTTTAGGATTATTGCATCTGCCGTGAAAGCTTTTGATACTTTTGACGCTGAACTGCGGAAAAACCTGCTCATGTTATTTGCCGCAGGTTTGTTTTTTTGGTCAGGTTTAGCCTCATTATTGCCGACCTTACCTTTATATATTGAACATATTGGCGCGAATAAGCAAGAAATTGGTGTGGTTATGGGGAGCTTTGCCATTGGTATAATACTAATTAGACCATCCATGGGTGCTTTAGCTGATAACCGAGGCCGGAAAATAGTCTTATTGATAGGGATGTTTGTCGTAGCGATCGCTCCTTTGGGATATTTAGTGGTAAAATCGGTTATTCCCCTCATATTGATTCGTGCCTTTCATGGTATTAGTATTGCTGCCTTTGCCACAGCTTACACCGCCTTAGTGGCAGATTTAACACCAGAACACCGTCGGGGGGAAGTTGTCGGTTACATGAGTTTGGTAAGTCCTTTGGGTGTGGGCATAGGTCCTGCCATAGGTGGGTTTTTACAAGCAACTGCTGGTTATACCCCATTATTTCTCTCATCTGCCGTCTTAGGATGTCTAGGTTTACTATGTATTATCCCCATTGTCAACCCACCTATTGCCATTCAACCAATTAACAGCAAAAATGATAACTTTTGGCAAATACTAACTAGTCCTCCCGTGCGGATTCCTGCTATAGTCCTATTATTGAGTGGTTTGACCTTAGGTAGTTTACATACTTTCATCTCCCTATTCATCAAATCAACAGGAGTGGATTTAAATCCAGGCTTATTTTTCTCCGTGGCCGCCATTTCCAGTTTTAGTTGTAGATTATTTACTGGTAAAGCTTCTGATCAATATGGACGTGGTTTATTTGTCACTATGAGTTTGATAGCTTATACTCTCTCTATCATCTGCGTATGGCAAGCAAATAGCACTTTCATGTTTTTATTAGGAGCATTAATGGAAGGCGCTGCTTCTGGTATACTAATTCCCATGATTTCCGTATTAATAACAGATAGAAGTTTACCCCACGAACGAGGTAGAATATTTGCTGTTTCTTTCATCGGATTTGATCTAGGTTTCGCTATAGCAGGTGCAATTTTGGGAACATTTGCTCAAACCTTTGGTTATCGTAGTATGTTTGGTTTTATCACGGGTTTAACAGTTCTGACGATTGTAATTTTCTTGACTCAATCTAGCCGCAATATACCAGAATCTCTAGGTTTTGCCTTTGGTCGTAATCAAGATGTCTATGCTGTAAAATAATTTAACGGATGGGAAATTGAACCCTGGAGAACAGGGAATAGGGAATAGGGAACAAATAGCAACTTATTATTAGAGGAAAATTACTGGCTGGATTAAATTTATTATGTCTCTAAAACAAGAAACAAAAAAATATTATAAATGGGTTTGGGATGTATCCCTGGGTGGTGAATTTGATGATTGGGGTACTAGTACATACTTCATGGAAATTGGCAATACTTTATATCCTCTTAGACAAATAGAAGTCTATGAAAATGGCAACGTTTTATTTTATGATCATAGCCACTTCTTAGACGATTATGGGATGTTGTGTGATCAGAAAATAGATATACTAGACATACAAGAATTTGAAATTACTCAAGCAGAATTTGAGCAAGTATGGCAAACAAAAATTCCCATCAATAGACCCCTCATGAAAAAGAATGTAGAGTCGAGAATCCCTAACCAGATCAATTCTCTACAAAGGTTCTAGGATGAGCATATTAAATTTAATTTAGTTTCTGGTTTTCTGAAAACATCTGATAGATAGTTTTGATATAAGTCTATTTTCTGATAGGATCAATAATACATACGGTAACACAGCAGATTTCAACTTCGTGAAGTACAAACATACCCCAACCCTGCCCTGAATTGAAATATATCTTGTAAATCTAAAATAGGCCGTCATATTCTGCCTTCCAAACTCCATGCAGCACGAAACTCAACTAAGTCTCTTTGATAATTCTAGTTTAAACCAGCGATCGCTAATTCCTGTCAACGGACAAATTCCCATTGTCCCCGGAACTTATGAGAATATGGGAGAATTAGAAAAACACTGTCATCACTGTCACCGTTGTCCATTAGCAGCAAACCGGACTCATGCTGTAGTTGGCCGTGGTAACCCCCAAGCCAAAATTATGATTATCGGGGAAGCACCGGGAAAAAACGAAGACGAAACAGGTTTACCATTCGTCGGTAGATCAGGACAACTACTAGAAAATATCTTAGCATCAGTTCAATTAAATACAGATACAGATATATATATAGCCAATATTTGTAAGTGTAGACCACCGGAAAATCGCGTCCCTACAGGAGAAGAAATAGCGGCTTGTAAACCCTATTTATTAGAGCAAATTCGCTTAATTAACCCAAAAATCATTTTATTGACAGGTGCAACCTCAGTTAAAAGTGTAATTGGAGACAAACGGCCTATTACTAAAATTCGTGGTCAATGGTTGGAATGGGAAGGACGCTTATGTATGCCTATTTTTCATCCCTCCTACTTATTGCGTAACCCTTCGCGGGAACAAGGAAAGCCGAAATGGCTCATGTGGCAAGATATACAGACAGTCCGTGATAAGTTGGATGAATTAAAAAATCAGGATCAAAATTAAGTAGGTTGGCCTTAGAAATTATTGTTGTAGGAAGGCAAGAGGCACTCATGCAAGAGTGAAGTCCCGAATACTCCTACTCAAAAATCACAATTCGTCACTAATTAGTAATACTTGACATTATACATAAATTATAACATAATTATCAAAGTTTTGGTTAATGGCTACAGGGTGTTCGATCTAGTCTCGTCTTATAGCTAGGCTTGTGCTTGATGACGAACTTAATTAATTCGACTGGATTAAATACGACTACTTCAGTTATTGACACTTTAACACCAAGGAAAAATATGACAAATAATCAGATGCACGCGCCGCACCTCGTGGTTATTGATGCGGCTGTTGATGATCGCAAGTTTTTGATCAAGGGCGTTTTGCCTGATGCTGATGTGATGGTCTTGGATCGACATCGCGATGGGATTGCTCAAATTGATGAGGTGCTACGGGCTGGTGATTTTAGAGCCTTGCAGATTGTTACTCATGGCTCTGAGGGTGAGTTACGGCTAGGTAATACAAGCCTGAATTTGAGTAATTTGTTGAATTATGCAACGGCTTTACGATCATGGCAAGTTGATGAAATTTCCCTTTATGCCTGTGAGGTTGCGTCAGGTGCAACGGGTCGAGATTTTGTTAAGCAGTTGGCTGTAGTTACTGGCGCGAGAGTGGCGGCGGCGACTACTAAGGTCGGTAATTATGCTTTAGGTGGTACTTGGAGTTTAGCGGTGCAAACTGGGGCAGTCACTACGCCTCTGATGATTGAAAATAATGTTTTAGCGAATTATGCAGGGGTTTTACCTGTGACGGTAGACTATACTACTGTTCCTGAAACTATTACCATTGCGGCTAATACTAATGCCACAGATACTGATGTAAGTTCTAGTGCTGGCGGTGGGACGACAACCTATAACAATACCAGTGATGGCTTGCAGATTAATGGTGGTTTAACTGGAACTAACACATTTAATGTCAATGGTGTTGGTACTGGTTTTAGTCTCGATTTGATCCTCAATGGTAGTGGTTATACCAATGGTGATGTCGTCAACCTCAATGCCAATCTCCGCAGTAATGACTTCACGATTGATCAAGTGCAGACTATTAATGTGGCGACGAATGTGGGGCTAACTGTTTTTGACACACCTGATCAAGGGGATGTCAATTGGACGGCAGGGCAGAGCATTGTCTTTAATAGTGGCTCTAGCTTAACTACGACTACAGGAGATGGTACTGGTAATATTAATCTCATTGCCAAAGGTGGATTGACTACGGTTAACAGTATCGGTATTCGAGTTAACACTGCGAGTATTACTTCTACTGATGGCACGATTACTTTGACTGGCACTGCAAGCGGTACTGCTACAGGAACTGAGAATTATGGTGTTCGCGTTCAGGGTACTAACAGCAGGATTAGTTCCGTAAATGGGGCGATCGATGTTACAGGTACAGGCGGTTCTGGCACGAATGCTAACTATGGTGTGAATAT
>NZ_JACJSB010000056.1 GCF_014697585.1 Dolichospermum sp. FACHB-1091
ATATGTTGGATGATCATTTCCTGAATATCTAATAAGGTAATTTCAGGATTTATGGACTTTTGACAAATATTAAAAAACTTATCTCTGGCGTTTTCAAATAATATATTATTACCCTCTTGACATTTTATCAACTTTCTGAGAGAATCTAAGATAATGGGCAAATCCTGCCTAAATGTATCTATTGCTTCCCGAAAGTCCCGGACTTCAGGACGGACATAATTAATGAAGTTATTAATAATACTATCTACCGCATCCGCATCGCGCATAGTCACGCGCTGGGTTTCTTGTCCAGATTGAATTAAAACCGCAGTTTGAGAGTCTTCAAATAGTATATTACTATCGGGATAACCTTTATTTAATTTTTTTTCTATTTCCTCGTCTAATTTGTCGTATTGGTCTTTACTTTCCCAATAACCCCAATCTAAGCGCAAAGCATCTTTGATTGTCCCGTCGGGATAAACAATTTTCCCATTTGGTAGTTTGTAATCTAGTTCGGGAATGAGCAGAAAATCACGGGGTTTACAATATTCGTTTAAGAGGTTTTGGAAAGCGACGCGAATGGATGTTTCTTTGCGAGAACCACCATATTGAATGATTTTTTCTACTTCCGCTTGGTATTGAGTAACGAGGAGTCTAGACATGGTGGAGGAAATAATAGGGAATATTTATGAATATATTACTAAAATATTAGTACAATATTAACCGACCCTAACCCTGTCTTTGTTAAAGGCATAGGATCATGAGATGTTTTCACAAAGCGATCGCTCATATTAGAGTATCATCTATAAATCATCATTTAATTTTAAACTCTTAATTTTTATTAACCTGTGTATTCTACCCTAGAGCAAAAATATCAACGTATTCAAAAAGAGTTAATGGCCGGGGCGCTGGCCTTGGGCTGTATTTTTTTAATTGGCACTTTATGGTATTGTTTGATTGAAGGCTGGTCATGGGAAGACGCAGCTTACATGACTGTAATTACCTTAGCTACCGTCGGTTATGGGGAAACTCACCCCTTGGGTAGTCGCGGTCGTTTGTTTACCATAGCCTTGATTTTCATGGGAGTGGTCAATCTTGGTTATATTGTCAATAGGTTTACAGCCGCAGTTATTGAAGGCTATTTTTTAGAGGGAATTCGACTCCGACAACAAAGGCGTTTAATGGAATCATTGTCAGGTCATTATATCATCTGTGGATTTAGCCGCACCGGGCGACAAATTGCTAAGGAGTTTCAAGCGGAAGGTGTTTCTTTTGTGGTCATTGACTCAGAAATGGAATCCGCACAAAAAGCCCAGGAACTTGGTTATATTGTTTACCAGGGTGATGCCACATTAGATGATAGTTTACTCAAGGCTGGTATTCTGAAAGCAATTTGCATTGTGGCCGCTTTACCTTCAGACGCAGAAAATTTATATACCGTCCTATCAGCAAAAACCCTTAATCCTGGTATTCGGGCGATCGCTCGCGCTAGTACAGAAGAATCATTACAAAAATTACAGCGTGGCGGTGCAGATGCCGTAATTTCACCGTATATTACCGGCGGTAAACGCATGGCCGCAGCAGCCCTCAGACCGCAGATTCTCGACTTTGTAGATGGTATTCTCTCCGGTGCAGACCGCCAGTTATATATGGAAGAATTTTTACTAGATATGTCTCAGTGTCCCTTTATTGGTCAAACTCTACAAAAAGCTAAATTGCGATCGCAATCCGGGGCTTTAGTTTTAGCAATTCGCCGCGTTGATGGTAAACTCATTGGTGGACCGACTGGAGACACGGTGTTAATGTCGGGAGATACTTTGATTTGTATGGGTACTGCTGAACAATTACGGGGTTTAAATCAACTTTTGGGTCCTATCAGTTCCCAACCATTACGAAGACCGAAAAATAACTAGGTAGGTTGGCGTGAAAAATTGTCGTTATAGTGAGCAGGGCGTTTTCATTTTCTAAATTTGCGATGCCTACGGCGAGCGAAGCTATCGCTATAACCTTTTGACAATCAACATTTGGGCTTATTTTTGATATTAATTAATCAAAAATTAGGAAAAAAAGCTCCTATTGACCTGTGGGACAGGTTTTTGGGGCTAATTAACAGTAACTCAAAAGCTAACAATTAATAACAATTAACTACTTATGCTTCCTATGCCAAGTCACACCTCTATGGTAACAATATTGGAATTTTGTTGTAAAATATCTTCATGCTACTAGGATTCAAGACAGAACTCAAGGTAAACAAGCAACAAAAACTACTACTGGCACA
>NZ_JACJSB010000057.1 GCF_014697585.1 Dolichospermum sp. FACHB-1091
TTCATAAGAGCGAAAACCGCTGTATATCATGATATATATCATGAACTTCAGTTTATTGACGAGTGATCACCAAATTTGAAGTTAGGGTAATATTTAAATCTTGTTCTGGTCTGAGGACAAAAACATCAGCTTTTTGTTTCCGTAATAATACACTAGCTAAAGCCCCCGCTGCTGCCCCACCAACAGGTTCTAAAACTTCAATTTTCTTATTACCTGTTACCAAAGAAATCAAAGTAGCAGCACCCGCACCAATAGCCGCATCTGTTAATATTTGACCAGTGCTTGATCCTTTGGTAATTGTTTCCGTTTGGGTGATAGTTTTAGAGTTAGCAAAAATCTGTAATCGTTGTCCAGAAGGAAATACTAATTCCCTGGCTACAAAGCGCACACCTTGGCGGTTATTATTATTAGTAGATGCCCCATTTAATCTTACTGGTTGTAACTCACCAATAACTTCAGTATTAGCAGGGATTAAAATATTTCTGTTATTATCAGTAATATTGTCAGCTATTTTCAAAGTTAAGGCTAATGTTTCACCAGGTTTGACAATAACTTTCTCCTTTTCATAGGTAACAGGTAAAGTTACATTAGCGGGGATACTAATTGTCCGCGATTGATTGAGATTAAATCCTTGGGCAAAAACAGGATTAAATGATAACATGGGGATAGCTGTACCTGTAGTAATGGCCATAGCCATGAGTGCAGCAGTGCTAGATTGCCAACGGATAGAATTACTCATGATAGGATTGTCAATAATATATGATATCTGAGATGACGTGAATTGGCTAAGATAGTTTCTGGACAATTTATATATTTTATTATATCCTGAATAAGCTGATGTGCAACTAAATTGTATAATCCTAATATTCTTAACTCTTGTGGAACAGGTATAGACAGCCTGTTAAACTTATACAAATTAAATGCAGTACAGCTTACCTGACTTGGGGGTTAGATTACCCCGCACCTAAACAAGTTTAAATATTAAAGAGATTAAATAATGGTAAAACTGAAAATTATCAACATTAGACATCTGGTGAAAAATATTGTAGAGCCGAGAATCCCTACCCATGGAACGTCTCTACAAGGGTTGTAAGTCAGGCACATTTAATTACCAAAGATGTCTATTTGGTGTTACCCGTGTCTGCAAAAGATATATTTCACGAAGCAGTAAAAAAGGCTTTAGAAAAAGAGTAGTGGTTAATTACAGATGATCCACTAAAATTCAAATTTGGCAACGTTAATTTTCAAGTTGATTTAGGTGCAGAGAAATTAGTAGCTGTTGAAAAAGAAGGTGAGAAAATAGCTATAGAAATTAAAAGTTTCCTGAATCCTTCAGCAATTACAGATTTTTATGCTGCTTTAGGTCAATTTCTTAGCTATCGTTTAGCACTAGAAAATCTTGAACCAAATCGGACTTTGTATATGGCTGTTCCGGTAGATGCTTATCGAGATTTTTTTCAACTTGAATTTACTCAAATTGTATACGAAGCAAGAAAAGAGGTAATCATAAAATGGATAAAATAACCCTATACCGAGAATACATTAAAACCCTACTCACAAATTACGCTAAAGATGATATTTCCACAGAAGAAATAGATGTACAACTCATCTTTGATACAGAAAATGACCATTATCAATGGATGAATGTGGGATGGGAAGACTTAAATCGCGTTTATCGCACTGTGATACACTTAGATATTAAAAATGGCAAAATTTGGCTACAACAAAATTTAACAGAAGAAAATCCCGCAGCAGACTTAGTAAAAATGGGAGTTTCCAGGGAGGATATTGTACTAGGTTTACATCCTCCTTATAAACGCCCCTATACAGATTATGGAGTAGCTTAAAAACTTCTGTTTATTTTTGTTCCTTTGTGTCTTTGCGTGAGATACAGGGGTTTCCGCTCTTATGAG
>NZ_JACJSB010000059.1 GCF_014697585.1 Dolichospermum sp. FACHB-1091
AAGCCCGAACACAATTCCAGGCTACAGTAAAGCTTCATAGGGTCTTTCTGTCCAGGTGCAGGCAGTCCGTATCTTCACAGACATTCCTATTTCGCCGAGTCTCTCTCTGAGACACCATCCAAATCGTTACGCCTTTCGTGCGGGTCGGAACTTACCCGACAAGGAATTTCGCTACCTTAGGACCGTTATAGTTACGGCCGCCGTTCACCGGGGCTTCGGTCGCCAGCTTTACTTTCGCTGACCAGCTTCCTTAACCTTCCGGCACTGGGCAGGCGTCAGCCCCCATACGTCCTCTTGCGAGTTAGCGGAGACCTGTGTTTTTGGTAAACAGTCGCTTGGATCTCTTCACTGCGACCCACTTATACAGTGGGCACCCCTTCTTCCGAAGTTACGGGGCCATTTTGCCGAGTTCCTTAGAGAGAGTTATCTCGCGCCCCTTGGTATTCTCAACCTCCCTACCTGTGTCGGTTTCGGGTACGGGTGTTCTATCTTCATCACATACACAGCTTTTCTTGGCACTTTCCTTCACCACTCGGAGTTCGTAAACCCCTCCCAAACCAATTAGGGTATGGCTATCTTTCATGCGTCCCTGTCTATGCTCCCACAGAACAGTAAGTGACTATTGACACTTTGTCCATCGACTACGCCTTTCGGCCTCGCCTTAGGTCCCGACTAACCCAGAGTGGACGAACCTGGCTCTGGAACCCTTAGGGTTTCGGGGTGTATGATTCTCACATACATTTGCGCTACTCAAGCCGACATTCTCACTTCCGTTTCGTCCACAGCTGCTCGCCGCTACTGCTTCTCCCTACTACGGAACGCTCCCCTACCGATTATTTTTAGTAATCCCACAGCTTCGGTACATCACTTAGCCCCGTTCATTTTCGGCGCGAGAACGCTTGACTAGTGAGCTATTACGCACTCTTTCAAGGGTGGCTGCTTCTAGGCAAACCTCCTAGTTGTCTAGGCATTCTCACCTCCTTTATCACTTAGTGATGATTTGGGGACCTTAGCTGGTGGTCTGGGCTGTTTCCCTCTTGACAATGAAGCTTATCCCCCACTGTCTCACTGGCAATGTGTTCTCTGGGTATTCTGAGTTTGTCTCGATTTGGTACCGGTCTCCCAGCCCGCACCGAAACAGTGCTTTACCCCCCAAATTTAATCATTACCGCTGCGCCTCAACACATTTCGGGGAGAACCAGCTAGCTCCTGGTTCGATTGGTATTTCACCCCTAACCACACCTCATCCGCTGATTTTTCAACATCAGTCGGTTCGGACCTCCACTTGGTGTTACCCAAGCTTCATCCTGGACATGGTTAGATCACCAGGGTTCGGGTCTATAAACACTGATTTTCGCCCTCTTCAGACTCGGTTTCCCTTTGGCTCCAGCATTCTCGCTTTAACCTACCAGTGCCTATAAGTCGCCGGCTCATTCTTCAACAGGCACGCGGTCATCCGTTTAATCGGACTCCCACTGCTTGTAAGCCTATGGTTTCATGTTCTATTTCACTCCCCTCCCGGGGTTCTTTTCACCTTTCCCTCGCGGTACTTGTTCTCTATCGGTCACACAGTAGTATTTAGCCTTACGAGGTGGTCCTCGCTGATTCATACGGAATTCCTCGTGCTCCGTACTACTCGGGATTCAGCTACTATCCTTTGACTTTCAACTACGGGACTTTCACCCCCTCTGGTACAGTATTTAGCTGTTTCGTCTAGTCTAAGTGATTCGATATCGCTGTCCCACTACCCCAAAGGATAAATCCTTTGGTTTAGGCTCTTCCCCTTTCGCTCACCACTACTTAGGGAATCTCTGTTTTGATTTCTCTTCCTCCAGCTACTAAGATGTTTCAGTTCGCTGGGTTGGCTCTTTCCTGTCTATATATTCAACAGGTAGTATTTAGGGTTGCCCCATTCGGATATTTCCGGCTCTCAGTTTGCTTCCAACTCCCCGGAACATTTCGTCGGTAACCACGTCCTTCTTCGCCTCTGTGTGCCTAGGTATCCACCATTAGCCCTTATTAGCTTGACCACAATTTCTTTTGCTTTCACATCCATTTAAATGTCTGTGTCTGCCTGCTTTTTCTCTTTCTCTTATGCAGTTTTCAAGGTTCTGGCTGGAATTTCACCCAGCAGTCTAACGATGATTGTTAGGTGCTGTCTTTTTTCC
>NZ_JACJSB010000006.1 GCF_014697585.1 Dolichospermum sp. FACHB-1091
GATAGAGATGTAAACGCTGCAATTAATGTAAAACAAGAAGCGGTTAGATTAACCGTGTTAGCCTGTGGACTAGATAGTGCCGACACTTCTAGGATGAAGCAGGAAGAAAAAGCAGACTTTTGTTAGCATTAGTTAGCTTTTTTGGGTCGGTTTACTAAAGTATATTACTGAGAAGTAATTAAAAATATTATCATTTCTAGATCCTCATATCCCTGACTTCTTTGGGAAGTTTGGGAATTTATTCCCAGGATCGCTATTTTATTTGTTTGCTGATGTATCCTTTATTCTCTCAACAGTCCTTTGCAGTGATTATCAGCGATTAGTACAACTGAATACTGACCAGCAACCAAGAATAATGATAAAGAAAATAGGAGACGATAATTTATGGCTACACCAGACAAGCTATCGGCTTAACTTGACGATATTAAAAGTTTCCAGAGTTAAACCAGAAAATTGTCAGAAGTTCGCTATGGTATTGCAAAGAAACAGCCTATGCAATGATAATGCCATGAATAAAACTGTTGAATTTCACTCCAGCGTATCCGAGCTAGTCCAACGGGCGCTAGAATTGATCCTGTCAAAAGTGGAAACTGCTATTAGGGAACGGGGAAAATTTACAATTGCTTTATCAGGTGGCAGCACACCGAAACCCTTGTATGAAATCATAGCCAAGGAAAAGTTGCCCTGGGATAAAATTCATATATTCTGGGGAGATGAGCGTTATGTGCCGGCAGATCACCCTGATAGCAACGAACTAATGGCCCGACGTGCATGGTTAGATCAGGTTGCCATTCCAGCGGCTAATATTCATGCTATCCCCACTTTGTCCGCTAATCCAGAAGTGGACGCAGCTAAGTATAACCAGCATCTGCAAACATTTTTTAATTCCGTATCTGGAGAGTTCCCTCCATTAGATGTAGTTTTATTGGGAATGGGTGATGATGCCCATACTGCATCTTTGTTTCCCCACACGGAAGCTCTCAAGGTTTGCGATCGCTTAATTACTGTCGGTAATAAAGATGATAATCTTCGCATTACCTTTACTTACCCATTTATTAACGCGGCTCGAAATGTGATTTTTATGGTTGCTGGAGCTAACAAAAGACCAGCACTGGGGCAAATTTTTGCACCGATAGCAGATGATTTCGCTTATCCATCTCGCTTGATTAAACCCCAGGGAGAACTTTACTGGTTGCTAGATGCAGCTGCTGGTTTAGAACTCAAACACTAGCTATGATTCTTGAGATTTGGATGATTGAGATAATTAAGAATAATCACCAATGATCAACTTCTTCTCACCCTAGGTAATTTTTAGCATCAAAAGCTAAAATTACTCCTGTGCTTGCCAGTAATATTTTTACAACGACCTTCACTAAGGCTTAAATCCATGATAGTCTGTCCTAATTGCAATCACCCTAATCCAGATGTTGCCGTTCAATGTGAAGCTTGCTACACACCGTTGCCAGCTACAGCTAAGTGTCCTAATTGTGGAGCAATAGTACAGTCAGATGCCGCTTTCTGTGGTCAGTGTGGCTATAACCTACATTTTCACGCCGCCGCCACAGCAGCAACCACAGTCGCCCCAACTGGGAGTCCTAATATCCCCCCTGTAGTCGCTCCTGACCTAATGATGGAACTGTTACAACCCGATGCTTTGGGAATTGCTCAGGCTAGCAACCCGCCAGCGACAGTAGTAGTTCCCGTAGCTGAACCTGCATCTGTAGTTCAGGAACAAGCTGTTTATGTTCCTCCTGTAGCACCAGAATCAGAAGTTTATATTCCCCCTGTACTCACACCCCCACCCGTAGCTGTAGTTCAGGAACAAGCCGTTTATATTCCTTCTGTACCTGCACCTGTAGCACCAGAACCAGAAGTTTATATTCCGCCAGTGCTTACACCTCCACCTGCACCTGTAGCGCCAGAACCAGAAGTTTATATTCCGCCTGCTTATATACCCCAAATAGATCCCCTACCAGTTGTGGAAGCAGCCCCAGCAGTTTCACCGGTAGCAGCACCAGTAAAGGTGGCGACCACCCAATTACAACAGGTAGTGGCGCGGTTATTTCATGTTCAAGCTAACCAAGAAATAGAATTACCACAAAATGTCTCGGTTGTTCATATTGGTAAGCCTAATGATCGAATTCCTCCAGATATAGATGTTTCAGGATTCGCAAATTCGGAAATTGTTTCCCGGATTCACGCAGATATTCGGATTGAGGGAGATGCTTGTTATATAGAAGATGCAGGTAGTTCCAATGGTACTTACATCAACAATTTACCTCTATTACCAGGAAACAGACATCGCCTCCGTCCCGGCGATCGCATTAGCTTAGGTAAGGGCGATTTAGTGACTTTCTTGTTTCAACTCTCTTAGGAATAGGTAATGGGTAATGGGTAATGGGTAATGGGTAATGAATATCTCTCTGCTCCCTGTCCCACTGCTATCATCACAATAGCTTATTAACTCTAGTTGCTAGTTATCCAATAAACTAGATAATTAGCAACTTGGGTAAAAACATGATTAATGATACAGAGTATATCAGGAAAGCTGAAGCGAATCGCGTCGAAATTCTCAGTGAAGCATTACCTTACATCCAACAATTCACTGGTCGCACCGTTGTAGTTAAATATGGTGGCGCAGCCATGAAGGATAGCAACCTCAAAGATAAAGTGATTCGGGATGTTGTCTTTTTATCTTGCGTCGGCTTGCGGCCAATTTTAGTTCATGGTGGTGGTCCAGAAATTAATAGTTGGTTAGCTAAGTTAGGAATTGAAGCACAATTTAAAAATGGTTTGCGTGTTACCGATGCACCAACAATGGATGTAGTAGAAATGGTGTTAGTTGGGCGTGTAAATAAAGAAATTGTCGCGCTAATTAACCAGGCTGGAGGTATGGCCGTAGGACTTTGTGGTAAAGATGGTAACTTAATTACGGCTCGTCCTCAAGGTGATGAAGGAATTGGTTTTGTTGGGGAAGTTAGCAGTGTCAATATCAAAATTTTAGAAACACTTTCTAGTAATGGCTATATTCCCGTAGTTTCCAGTGTTGCTGCTGATGAAACGGGACAGGCTTATAATATTAATGCTGATACCGTAGCGGGGGAAATAGCCGCAGCTTTGGGAGCAGAAAAATTAATTTTGCTCACCGATACCAGAGGAATTTTAAAAGATTATCATGACCCTTCTACCTTGATTCCGAAAATAGATATTCGGGAAGCGCGACAATTAATTGCTGATGGTATAGTTAGTGGGGGGATGATTCCTAAAGTGAATTGTTGTGTGCGATCTCTAGCTCAAGGGGTGAAAGCTTCACATATCATTGATGGTCGTATTCCTCATGCTTTACTGTTAGAAGTATTTACAGATGTGGGGATTGGGACAATGATTCTTGGTTCTCAGTTGAGACAATAATCAGGATTAATAGTTCTGGTGAATAAAATTCACGGCTACACAAACAAATTCCGCCTCCGCAGACTGCATAAAAACCAGATATTTCTCACCCACGCAGGTGGGTTTTGTTTGTGTAGATGCGGTTTCTAACCGCCAATTTAACTAATAACTAATGACTTAATAACTAATGACTACAGAAAGTTTAGAACTCGCTAGATCTCGTTACCAAATGGGGACAATTGCTTTTGAAAATGGTCAATATCGGGAAGCTGTAGAAAATTTAGAAAAAGCCAGCGCCTTATTAGGAAAAAATACCCGTTTTGCTGGTGAAGTAGAAATTTGGTTGGTGAATGCTTATGAAGCTGCGGGACGTTCAGAAGCAGCAATAAATCTTTGTCAACAACTTGTAGGTCATCCCCATTATGAAATTCGTCAACAAGCAAAGCGCCTAGTCTATATTTTAAAAGCACCCAAACTTAATCGTCCTCAAGAATGGATGACAGAAATTCCCGATTTTGGTATAGTTTCTGATCACAAATCGAAAATAGTTGTCAATTCCCAACCTAAAAAATCTCAATCTCAACCTAAATCTGTAGAACCAGAATATATTGATCTTAGCACGGTCAATACTAAAGATAATCGCTTTGTTTGGGTAGCTTTAATTGCTGTTTGTTTAACAATTTTCTATTTAGTTTGGTTAAGTTTTTAGCAAATAAGGAGAAAATACAATGAACGTATTCACTTTCATTAAGATAAAATCCCGATTTTTTTCAATTAGTAAAATTGGCAAAATTACCAAAATAAAACCTATTGTATTGATGGTAATACTTTCTTCATTGCTCCTATCTGGTTGTGTAAAATATGATTTAGGAGTCAATTTTAATAGCACAAATAATGGGGAATTAATACAGCATATTCAGTTAGCGGAAAAAGTCACTATTTTTAGTGGTGATTATCTATCAGAATGGTTAAAAACTTTAGAAAATCAAGCACGAACTTTAGGAGGTTCAACACAGAGAATTTCACCAGCAGAAATTATTGTTAAAATTCCCTTTACTAGTGCGAAGGAATTACAAGGAAAATTTACTATATTTTTCAAAAATCGCAGTTCTCAAGATAGCAATAATTCAGAAATATCAGATATTACCTCAAGTTTGGTAGCAGAAGATAGGAATTTTTTCCTATTTTCTAGAAATCATCTAGTTTATGATTTAGATTTGCGTTCTTTGGCCATGCTTACCACCAACAATAATAATTCAATTGTCAACTTAGATTTTAGTTTACAGACACCTTGGGGAACAAAAAACATTGACAATAATGAAAATGCTATCAAACCAGAAAAGCATGGTAATCAATTGATATGGAAACTTAAACCAGGTGCTATCAATCATATAGAGGTGGTGTTTTGGTTACCTAATTTCCTGGGAATTGGGACTTTGTTAATTATTGGATTTGTGTGGTTGGGGTTCTATTTGAGATATACATTATTACCAAATCCAAGTATTCAGTTAACAGCTAAAGAATCGTAAAATAAAATAATTAGGGCTTGCTAAAAAAGTTATCTGTGAGGGTAGGGAACAGGGAACTCTTAACAGTCAACCTTCAACCGTCCTACTCCCCTTCCCTCCCAGAGCAGAGGTTGAAGTTAGATCACTCAAGTTTCGTTTCAATATTACCGAAAATACTTTTAAAACCCCCTTTTATTGACTCCCGGCTTTGGTATCATTACATCTGTATTTATCAATTTATCCCAAAAACGAAAATAAAGACCATAATTACAATTAAACTTGTGATGATGAAGAGTATGGTGTGTTGGTGTAATCCAATTTTTACCCCAAAAACCACTCATCCAAGAATGGGGATAAACCTCATAACCAGTATGATTGACAACACCAAATATCGTCATTAAGGTTAATAATAAAAGTACCATACTAATATGAATGGGAATAATAAAAACTAGAATAGGAATAATAATTGCTTGAATAACACTCTCAACAGGATCAAAAGAAAAAGATGTCCAGGGTGTAGGATTAATAGATTCGTGATGTATTTGATGAAAACGACGATATATACGTGGAATGTGTAACCAGCGGTGAGTCCAGTAAAAATAAGTATCGTGAAGAAATAAATAAATCAACAAACTCAAAGGTAAATATCCTAAACTATATTCCAGAGGATTAAAATAAACTTTCGTGTATCCTGATATAATCATAGTCATCATTAAAGCACCAGGTACAGCAAAAATCAGACAAGATAAAAGTGACCACTTAATTTCGCTGTTGATTTTACTTTTACGTCCGTCCAAATCATGAAGACGACGACCTTCCCAAGACTTGGGACGACGAACCCAAAGCAACCAATAGAGAAACGATGACACAATTAGGTATCGTGTTGAAAGCACAAAAAACATAAACAAAATCAAGATACCAAATTGTGTCAAGTTAGGGAACATAGGGGCAGGATATAAAATAATGTAATGGCTAAGATATAATATACACCCTATTTTACCTCTTGATAAACACAACTGCATTTATTTCTAAGAATGAGGTATGATACTTAATATTGTTAGTTCAGATTGACCCCTCCATCCCCACAACCCCGAAAATTTCCCCATCTAGGGGCAAACCCCCGTGGTTGCCCCGATATCAAACCTGTAATTTTTAATTATTTTTACGCCGTTCTTAGTGCTACCATGGGATCAAGTTGAGCCGCACGACGGGCCGGAACTACACCGAAGAATAAACCAATAGCGCCAGAAACACCCGCAGTTAAAAGAACTGCTGCTGGGGAAATTGTAGATTGAAAAGGGGTAAATATTCCCACTAAAATGATGCTACCACCCCCTAAAATAATGCCGATTAAACCACCAGTTACTGATAATATCACGGCTTCAATCATAAATTGCAGAAGGATGTCCTGTTGCGTTGCACCGATAGCTTTCCGCAGTCCAATTTCTTGAGTACGTTCAGTCACAGAAACTAGCATAATATTCATAATCCCAATCCCACCCACAAATAAGGAAATACTAGCTATTGCAGCTAACATTATTGTCAATCCTCCGGTAATTGAATTACTGATTTCTAAGAGGTTTTTTTGGGTTTGAATGGTAAAATCATCTTCGCGGGTAATTTTGTGCCGACGACGCAGTAAATTTGCCATTTGAAACTCTGCTGCTGATATACTATTTTCATCCTTCGCTGATACAGAAATCATAGCGATATTAATACCAAAAGGTGATGTTCTCCCAACTAAACGACTAAACATGGTATTAATGGGAATATAAACGGTATCATCATTGTTACTCCCAAAGGAAGAACCTTTAGCAACTGTTAACCCAATGACATCAAAAGTAGTATTTTGAATGCGGATTTTCTGACCCAGGGGATTTTGATTATCAAATAGTTTATTGGCTAAATCTGGACCTAATATTGCTACTCTTTTACTCCGTTTAATATCGAAGTCATTAAAAAACCTACCTTCTTTAATTTCTAAACTACGAACTGTGGGATAATTAGGGGTAGTACCGATCACCGTGCTTGTTGTATTTCGATTACGATAAGTGATTGTAATTCGGTTATTAATCTCTGGAGCAACTTCTTTGACTGCGCGGACTTGTTTAGCTATTGCTTTAGCGTCTTGTAAAACTAAAGTTCTAGGTACTCCTGTCACCCTACTCCGAGTTCCTGGACTACCGGGAACAACAAATAAAGTATTAGGTCCTAAGGATTGAAATTGTTTATTTGTAAATATTTTTGCCCCTTCTCCAATCCCAATCATAGCAATAACTGAGGCATTGCCAATAATAATTCCCAACATGGTCAAACCACTCCGCAACTTATTAGCTAATAAGGTGGTAGTTGCCATTTTCACGCTTTCTAAAATGTCCATAATTTGTGCTGAATTTTTATGTTTAATTTTTATTTTCTTTCTTTGCTCGATTCTGTTTTACCTTTTTCCTTGGTTTTAGGTAGATCAATAAATATCCTATCTCCAGCTTTAAGACCATCTAAAACTTGAACTTCGTTATCAATATTCGCACCAATTTTGACTAGATTAAATTCAGGTTGATTTTTTTCACCTAATAACCACACTCCAGTCTTTCCCTTGCGAGTAACAATTAACTCCTGGGGAATTAATAGGGCATTTTGGATGTTATTACCAAGAAATGTCACTTCACTCACATTCATTCCTGAACGCAGTTTTTCAGACCCTTTATTAACAGTAACCCGCACCTGAAATGAGGTGACATTTTGCTCAACTACCGCTTCAGGAGCAATCAAACGCACTTGTCCCTGAAAAATTTCATCGGGATAAGCATCAACGGTAATTTCTACTTTTTGTCTTTGTTTAATTTGGGATATATCTACTTCAGGAACATTTGCTAAAACTTCTAATCCTTTAGCTAAAGCTACTATAGAAGTTGAGGTAGCAGAAGCACTACTGGAAGCAGAAACAGCAGGACTAACAAAACCCCCCACTGTCGCGTATCTTTGAGTAATAATGCCTGCAAAAGGAGCGCGGATAATTGTATCTTCTAATTGTACTTGTTGTTGTTTTAATTGAGCTTCTGCACTAGCTACTGCTGCTTTTAATCTGGCAATTTCTTCAGGACGATTACCATTTTCTAATTTTCTTAAAGCTTCCTTTTCCTGATTAACTATTGCTTGTTGTTTTTGAATATCTTGGTTACGGTTGCCAATTTTGAGTAAGGATAATCGTTTTTGTGCTTCTTCTAAATTGGCTTTTGCTTTTCTATTTTCACTGATGTATTGTTCTAAACTATCTTGAGAAATCGCTCCATTTTTTGCTAAATCTTGATAACGTTTTAAACGTGATTCAGTTAATTCTACAGCGGCTTTTGCCGAGTCTACTTGAGCCTGTGCTTGTTGAATTTCCTGTAAACGATTCCCCTCACGGATAATTGCTAATTGAGCCTGTGCTTGGGCTACACGGGCTTTTCCTTGGGCAATTTCTTCGGGACGACTTCCCGCTAGGCTTTCCGCTAATTGCGCTTTTGCCTGTTCTAAATTAGCTTTGTATTGGATAATTCGCATTTTAATTTCCGAATTATCCATGCGAGCAATTATTTGTCCTTTCTTGACTGTTTGTCCCTGTTCAACATTTAACTCTGCCAACAGTCCAGAACTTTTAGGACTAATATTGACGCTTTGAATTGGTTGGATTTTGCCGCTAGCAGTAATGCGAACAGTGATATCTTTTGCTGTCACCGGCACAGTCAATTTAGTTATATCTGGTGGTTTATTTCCTTGCTGGATGGTTTTGATAGTGGCTGTTGTTCCTACAATTAAAACACCACTAGCAATTAAACCGATTAACCAACGTAATGGATATTTAACTTTTTTGCCAATTAAGGGAATTTCTATGTAAAAAATCATGATTAAAAAAGTTGAGGAACAAAAATTAGCGAGTCTATTTTATAGACAAAACCTGATGATAATCATTTGATTTATGTAATTCATCATCTGATTGGGTGAATTTTTTATTTTTTGGTTTTTTATCCTCCTGCTGACTATAGTATCATAGTTTTCTTTGTTTAGTAAACATGACTTATTTCCTATTTTAGCAATTTATCTGCTAAATTTCGTGATCATTTCTCTGGGTAACTATTTAAAGGATAGTGAATTTGTTCTATAATCTCAATTCCTTTTGCACCTGTACTTATGGATAAATAGGTAAACAAGACGATATCAGAAGTCAAAACTGGGAATTTTTTACCATTGCTTAAATTCATTCTATTGCTTGATAGTAAATAGTGCTTTTTTATAAAATTTAATCAGGAAATCACGGCGGAAACTAAATTGAATTTTCACTTAAAATAAATATCCCGAATATCAGCAGGTAATTCAGCTTCTAGCAAAAAATCACCGTAAAATACCTGCCACAATCTGGATATTGTCCAAACAGACTCAGTAATTCTTGATCACTGTGATCAAATAGCGACTTTACCAATAGGTGATTAGTTTCGGGAAAGTGGGGAATTTCGACAATATCGCGATTAGATGATTGTTAAAATATACCAATGAATGGTTAAGCGATGGCTTCCTTCGCCGCAGGTATCATTTCGATTATATCTGAAAGTCTGTTAAATAAACTAAGATCAGACTGCTAGACTATTGATAAACTAGAAACAAGGACTTAATGTTAGTCTTAACTGACAATACTAAAAGCCCCCTGCTGATACCAATATTTTGATACTGTTTGTTCATGGTTATAGAAGCTAGTTCAATAATGTTACTGCTAAGTCCACTAACTTTAACTTTAGGCTCGTTTTTGCCTTCTCTGCCCTTGGATAGCCTATTCTCCACCCAAGGGATTATGGTTATGCTGTTGGCAGCTTACGCTGGCGCTATGTGGATGTTCCTGAGTAGCGCACCTAAAGTTTATACTGTCATGGTATCGGATTTAGAAGTTGCCCGACAATTATATGAAGGATTGCTAGATTTGCCAGTGGCGGAAGTACCTTTGCACTATTATTACAATTATGAGCAAACCATTGGTGCAACAGGTATTGACCCGCTGTATATGTCCACTAGTCCCAGTTGGTCTAACAGCACTACGAATAATGGTAATGACGGGCTATGGTATCAACTCAAGAAAAATACTCAATTACATATTATCACTGGTGCAAGTTTAGGCAACAAAGATCAGCATCGTCATGTTTGCTTTGATCATGAGTGTCTGGAATTAATTTTAATGCGGGTAGAAGTCCGGGGTTTAAAGTTCAAAATTCGCAATCAAAAGCCTTTAAATTTTTTAGTTAAGGATTATGACGGACGGGTAATTGAAATGGCTGAAGTTGCTAATTAGTTCTGGGGTGTATTGGGTTTTCCTAATGCACCCTAAATATTTTTTATTTGCTGTGTCAAAAAGATCCCAAATGAATTCTATAAGAGCTTGTTTGAAAAATATTTTTATTAACCACGAAACCCATAAAACCTAATTATTAACCGATAGGATAACATCCTGGATTAACTGCATGAATAAATTCACTTCCCGCTAATGGTCTTCCCCGTTTATAAGCGGCTTCTTGGGGTTGTCCCCAACCTAATTGTAAGATAATTTCTAAAAAGTTCGGGTTTTCCCATTTTAATAAAGTAGCCCATTCTGTTCTTTGGGTAATTCTTTCTACGTCTATTTTGGTAATTTTTTGATGTTGTTTACCATTATTAAAACCTAAATATAAATCCATTTCTGCTGTTGTGATATACCAAAATTCTAAAATTGAATTTTTGGCAAGTTTCAATATTTGTAAATCACTTTCTAAAGCAATTAATTCGGGATCAATTTCTGGATAGTGGAGATTTTTATTCTTAATAGTGATATCTTTCCAGATAATTCCAGAAACTTGATTTTCTCGTTGATATTGATGAATAGAGGTTTTAAAATCTTGGTAAGCTGCGAATCTTTGTAGTCCTTCGGTTCTCACAAATTGGTCTATTAATGGATTACCAGAAACGGTTAATTCTAACTTTAAACGTTCACCTTTTAAGCAAGCTTGGCGCTCGGCTGCTAAAATGTGAATTAATTCTTGAGTATTGTAAATATTTGACATTAGAACCAAACCTAATTAGTCATTTTGTTTCGTTGGTAATTAAAATCAATTAACTATTTAATTATTATCTATGAATGAAAAGAAAGATGCTGTATCAAAACTAACTAAAACTTATCATGGTGTGATATCATTTTCCAACATCAGATTACCTCTTTTCTTCCTTTTTCCTTCGTGTTCTTCGTCCCTTCGTGGTTCATTTATCCCTATTCTCCTATAAACAACCATAAAAAAGGTGGGTTAACAATAAAGTCACCCACCAAATAAATTACCGATATTATAGAAATCCCGAATTAACCAACATTAGTTAATAACAACTCACGGGTTTCGGACTTTCTGACTTTTACCTGACCATCATCATCTACATCAACTATGGCCTTATCTCCCTCAGCTATTTCCCCAGATAAAATTGCTTCTACAAGAGAATCTTCTAGCAAACGCATAATAGCGCGGCGTAATGGTCTAGCACCATAACTAGGATCATAGCCTTCTTGTACAACCTTATCTTGGAAAGCTGCTGTCACTTCTAAGGTGATATTCTTATCTTTTAAGCGACTAGCAACATCATTCAGCATGATTCCAGCAATTTGCTTGACTTCATCTTTGTTAAGTTGAGTGAAGACGATAATATCATCAACACGGTTGAGAAATTCTGGACGGAAATAAGCTTTGAGTTCTTCGTTGACTAAGTTACGAATCCGATGATAACTAGCTTCTGCGTGGTTATCAAACTCAAATCCCAAGCTACTACCACCTTTTTCGATTACCTTAGAACCAATATTAGAAGTCAAGATAATTAATGTATTCTTGAAGTCCACTTTTCGGCCTTTCGCATCCGTAAGATGACCGTCATCTAAGATTTGCAGCAGCATATTAAATACATCGGGATGCGCTTTTTCGATTTCGTCGAATAGCAACACTGTATAGGGTTTGCGCCGCACAGCTTCCGTTAGTTGTCCGCCTTCATTGTATCCTACATAACCTGGAGGTGAACCAATCAACTTAGAAACGTTGTGGCTTTCCATGTATTCGGACATATCTAAACGCACCATTGATTCTTCTGAACCGAAGAAGTAAGCGGCTAATGCTTTAGCTAATTCAGTTTTACCTACACCGGTTGGACCAGAAAAGATAAAGCTGGCAATAGGACGATTAGGACTTTTTAAGCCGACACGAGCGCGACGAATAGCGCGAGAAACGGAGCTAACTGCTTGTTCTTGTCCAATTAGACGTTTGTGTAAAGTGTCTTCGAGATGTAATAATAATTCAGATTCGGATTCAGTCAGTTTGTTAACGGGAACACCTGTCCAAGCAGCGACAATTTGAGCAATATCTTCTTCATTGACAATGGGAGCGTTAACGCTTTCCTGGTTTTCCTCTAAATCAAGTCTGGCTTGAATTGATAATTCTTGTTGACGTAATTTACCAGCTTTAGTAAAATCTTGGACTCTGATAGCTTCAGATTTGGCTTTAGTGGCGGTGGTTAATTCCCGTTTGAGTTCTTTGTTATTGCTAATGCGGGAGTGACGTAACCGCACGCGAGAACCCGCTTCATCAATTAAGTCAATGGCTTTGTCCGGTAAAAAGCGATCGCTGATATAACGGTCTGCTAATTCAGCGGCTGCTACTATCGCTTCATCAGCAATATGGACTTTGTGATGCTGTTCATAAGCACCGCGTAAACCGTAGAGAATATCAATAGTTTCTGTTACGGATGGTTCACCTACCAAAATGGGCTGAAAACGTCTTTCTAATGCTGCATCACGTTCAATATGTTGACGATATTCATCCAAAGTAGTAGCACCAATACACTGAAGTTCACCCCGTGCTAAAGCTGGTTTAAGTATATTAGCAGCATCTAAACCGCCTTCCGTACCACCCGCACCGACCAAGGTATGAATTTCATCAATAACTAAGATGATGTTACCTGCGGTACGAACTTCGTCCATGATTTTTTTCAAGCGTTCCTCAAAGTCACCCCGGAAACGAGTTCCTGCGACTACAGAACCCATATCCAGGCTAATTACCTGCTTATTGAGCAAAATTTCGGGAACATCTTGATTAATAATCCGTTGAGCCAAACCTTCAGCAATTGCTGTTTTTCCTACCCCAGGTTCCCCAATCAAAACCGGGTTATTTTTGGTTCTACGACCGAGAATTTGTACCGTTCTTTCAATTTCTCGTTGACGACCGACTACCGGGTCTAATCTGCCATCCTGAGCCAATTTGGTGAGATTTCTACCGAACTCCTCTATAGATAGATTTTGATTGCGCTGGGAATTGCTTCTCCCACCCGTGACAACCGCTGTATCTTCACCCAGGCGCTTCATTACAGCCGCACGGATAACAGGTAAATCTACTCCTAGATTTTGCAATACTTTGGCCGCGACTCCTTCACCGGCCTCCGTTAAACCTAATAATAAGTGTTCAGTGTTTATGTAATTATGTCCAAGACCGTGAGCTTCTCGGAAAGATTGCTCAAACAGGCTTTTAACTTTGGGGGTAAAAGGAATTTCCGGTGGGACAAACCCAGAACCCCGGCCAATTATTTTTTCTACTTCCCGACGTGCTTCTTTGAGAGTGACACCCAACTCAGCCAGCACTTTCGCAGCAACACCTGTTCCTTCTCCCATTAAACCCAGGAGAATTTGTTCTGTTCCTACAAAGTTGTGTCCCAGTCGTCGTGCTTCTTCCTGAGCTAACATGATTACCCGAATTGCTTCGGAAGTGAAGTGTTCAAACATAGCGGGTTCTTTCCCTCGTGCTGCTTGGATTTTGGGTGAGATTAAGTTCACCCTTATCTAAAGTTTTTTGTATTTTCTTAAAGATAATGTATCTTTATTTAAGTCTCAATGGCAATAGTGAGATCCGTAAGTGACAAGGGGTAGTTGCCGTCATTATTTAGATAATAATAGATAATTAGCAATGATCGAGATTTTTCGCCCTTGAGTTGTTGATGTGTTGTCAACTTTATACTAGTATTGATTATGACACAAAAGCCCGATAGTAATGATCAACAACATCCACTTTACAACCGCGATCGCCCCCTTATTGATATTCTACTTGCTCAAGGCGCAAGCGACTACAATTTATCAGAATTAGCGAGACTAAAAATCCGCTATCAAGGTTTTCCAGGTGCGCGAGACATCCAAAATGATTTAGATCAGGTTTTAAACCGCTGGGGGTTGACGGAGGATGAATTATTCACAAAAACCCGTCAAATCCATCATACAGGCGGAATTTACAAAAGTCGTGGCAAAAAAGAGGAGGAGGACTGGAATTAGTGGGTGGTCAATTGTCAGTTGTTATTTTTCCCTGCTCTCGATTATCTCGCAGTTGCTCAAGTAGTTCTTTTGAAGATGAATTGGCTGTTTGTGGGACTGGTTGGGGAATTGTCTCTACTTTCTTTGGTGTTTCCAGTTCGGGACTTATTACCAATACTTGTTTTTCGGGAACAGGTGCGGTAATTACTACCTTGGGCGGGTTACTAGTGGTTTTAAGAGAGTCTAAAGTTAAAGCTACTTTTGTCTGTTCTTGTACATCTTTACTAGAAGAAACTAATTTACTTAAACCATTCACTAATTGTAGTAAATTTTGGCGGAACTTAGGATCACCTGTTAATTCGTCTAAATCGGATGTAATTTTTTGAGTGTTTTCAAATGTTACTCTAGCTGCATCTAAAGTTTGTTGTAATAAGACAATGTTTTTTGGATCATTTAGAGTTTTAGAAGCATCTTTTAAATTCGCGGAAGCTTCCGCTGCATTTGCTGAGAGTGTTTCTAAGTTTTTCAGTAATTCTCCTTGGGTTAAGCGATTAATCGTTGGTGATAAACTCATCACTGTTTGACGAAGTTGGTTACTGGTTTCTGTCATACTATTCAAAGTTCCAACGAGAGAAGAACGATTCGTAGTGACAAGACTATCTAAGTTATTAAGTAAACGATTTGCCTGTTTAGATGTGACACTAAAATCCTTTGCTGTGGTTCTTAATTGATCCGCAGTTTTTATTGTTGTTGCGGTTAGTTGGTTTGTAGAGCTTTTTATTGTTTTTGCAGTATCAGAAAACACATTCAATTGCCCGCGAAAGCCCTTGCTCAAACTTTGCAAATCCTTAGTCAAGGCTGCGATATTAGCAGCAGCATTGGCGGAATTTTCCAAGGTGCGGTTAACATTATTATAGAATTTCTCGCTACTATACTGAGATGCAAACTCAGAGGATTTACGTATCATTTCGTCAATACTGATACCAATTACACCTTTTAAGCGAGAACCATTACAAATAATCAAACTGGGATTACAGTCTTTATCTAGAGGTTTGGCAGTAATATTTGTTGGTAAATTTCCCTTTGGTGTAATATCAATAATATTTTCGCTAATTAAGCCACTTTGATTGGCTTCAATTAGGGAATTAGTGGGAATCTTTAAATCAGGTGAATTAATTTGAATTTCGACATCAACAGCATTTGGTCCGGCTTTAACACTGGTAATAGTACCTACTTTTACACCACGAAAACGTACGGATGAACCTTTTTGCATTCCGCCGGCGTTAGCAAATTCGACAATTGCTTGATAAGATGTTTGTCCAGGGGTGAGCCTATTCAACCATAGTAAAATTACCCCAAACGCGCCTAACCCTAGTAAGAGTAACAATCCTACAGAACCTTCCCTGATCATGCGTGTAGACGTAAAACCGCTCATTAGACCTCGCATTTATTCCTCCACCAAAAAAAGTAAGCTTGGTAATTTTTATTGACTTGGTACTTAGCCCGTGACTTGAATTGGTCCATGTACGCTTCCACTCATAAATTGTCTAATCAAAGGATTTTCTGTATGATCTAAGGCAGCTACTGTACCTTGCCATTGTACTTTCCCCTGATAAAGAAATACTATTTGGTCAGAGGTACGGCGAATGGTACTATCTTGGTGAGTAACAATGGAGTATGTACTACAAACTCCCTGGGTATGCTGTAAACTGCGGATGAGATCCTCAATGACAGTTGAGGCTATGGGGTCGAGTCCAGCGGTAGGTTCATCGTATAATAAAACCTCTGGATTATCTGTAGGACGTTGAGGATTAGACATAATTGCTCTCGCAAAGCTTACCCTTTTTCGCATTCCTCCAGAAAGTTCTGAGGGGTAAAGATGACTAATATCTGCTAAACCCACCAGTTCTAATTTTTCCTGGACTAGTTCACGAATGAGCGATCGCTTTAACTTAGAATTTTGATAAAGTAAAAAGCCGATATTTTCTTCCACTGTCAAGGAGTCAAATAAGGCGGCTTGTTGAAATACCATCCCAATCCCCACAGGATCAGCAGCATCTTCTATTAAACCATTCCTTTGTACTCCTTGAATATAAATTTCTCCCGCATCGGGTTTTAATAAACCTGCTATTACCCGTAAAATTGTTGACTTACCAGTTCCCGATGGTCCAATAATCCCTAGTGCTTGGCCTCGGTATATTTTCAGATCAACATGATCTAAAACTTTGTTCTTACCAAAGGATTTAGAAATACCCCTTAATTCAATTAGTGGTTCTGTCATTGGTCATAGGTAATTAAATAAATAAGTTCCTCTATTTGTCAAATCCGCAACTCCAACTCTGACACAGAATGAGCTAGGGATGCTAGAAAATTGTACAGGACTTAGGCAACTGGCATCACAGATGAAATTGTAGTTAGGACTTTACTCCTATCTTTGATCAGCTATGGTAACACTTATCAGGGCTAAAGCCCTGACTACAAACAAATAAAATAATATGATTATATAATTTATTGTGACACTTGCGTAAGTCTTATTGGTCTTATTGTAATTTAATTAATTAACTGAACTTGATATAATCTATAATACTTTGTAGATAAAGCCAATTTCTAATTTTATTAAAGTTTATGTCCCCTTATCCTAGTTTAGTGACTGTTTCCGCACTTATACTATACTTCTTCGTCACAATCAATGTTGGTAGAGCTAGATTTAAGTATCAAGTCCCTGTGCCACAAACTACAGGAAATCCCGATTTTGAAAGAGTATTACGGGTACAGCAAAACACCTTAGAACAACTGGCTCTATTTATCCCAGCTTTATGGTTATTTTCTCTTTACGTTAGTCCTATTTGGGGTTCTGGGCTAGGTGCGGCTTGGGTAGTAGGACGTATTGCTTATGCTTGGGGATATTACCAAGCGGCGGAAAAACGTGGTCCAGGTTTTGCAATTAGTTCTTTAAGTAGTATTGCGTTAATTCTCGGTTCATTAGTGGGTATTATTTTATCAATGGTGAAATAGTTTTTGACGCTATTTTATCTATTAACTTTTACCCCTAGTAATATACTTTTACAGGATAATATGGCTCAATCTTGTGGTGCGGGCATCTTGCCCGCTATAATTATACAAATCAAATGGGTACAGCTTACCCTAAATCAGGGAATACCTCTTTGACAGCAGGGTGTACAAGATGGTGATTTTTAACGTTTAATCCTTTTGCTAAAGCTGGATTAAGCTCTAAAGCTTTAGTTCCTAAATTTGCTAACTGGACAGTATAGGGTAAGGTACTGTTGTTTAGAGCTTGTGTTGATGTCCAAGGTACTGCTCCTGGCATATTCGGAACTCCATAATGTACTACTCCCTCATCAATATATACAGGATTTGTATGAGATGTTGGTTGTAGTGTTTCAACACATCCACCTTGATCCACAGCCACGTCAACAATCACTGAACCAGGACGCATTTGTTTAACTAATTCACGGGATACTAAAATCGGTGCTTTTTTACCAGGAATTAACACCGCACCAATCAGTAAATCAGCTTCTTTAACTGCGGCTTCAATATGGGCAGAATTACTGTAAAGTAATTCTACTCTCGAACCAAACAGGGTTTCTAGGTAGGATAACCGTTCCACGTTAACATCTAATATTTGCACCATTGCGCCCATACCCACGGCAATTTTTGCGGCTTCTGTACCCACTACACCACCACCTAAAATCACCACTTTACCAGCCTTGACTCCCGGTATACCCCCTAAAAGTACACCTCTTCCTCCTTGTTGACGTTCTAAGAATCTAGCACCAAATTGGACTGCTAACCGACCAGCAACAATACTCATAGGAGTGAGTAAGGGAAGTCTATTTGCTCCCGGTTGTTCTACGGTTTCATAAGCGATCGCACAAATGCCACAATCAATTAAATATTCTGTTAATTGGCGATTTGCTGCTAAATGCAAATAAGTAAATAACAACTGTTCTTTTTGCAAGAACTTATACTCACTTGTCAAAGGCTCTTTTACCTTAATAACTAACTCTCTATCCCAAGCAGCACTGGCTTTATCAACAATTTCAGCCCCAGCATTGCTGTAATCCTCATCAGTAAATCCCGCACCATTACCAGCTTGACTTTCTACAAATATATGATGGCCATTTTCCCGTAAGACCCTGACACTAGAGGGACTTAACCCTACTCGAAATTCTTGATCTTTAGTTTCTTTAGGAACACCAATTTCCATTAATCACCTCTCATATTTTATTGTTTTACTTTAGCGTGCCAGTACCTATCTAACTATTTTCATATTCAGCAATTCAAAATCCGAAATTTTTAGTCTCTTTCACCTTGACTAATCGGCCAGTTTTATTACAATAGATAAAGAATAATGAAAAAATGTAAAGCACCGATCACCATACTCCGAAATTTGGTTGCCAGATCCCTGTAAATTTTTGTTTGACAATTACAAGAGAGAAACCACTGATTATGACACAACAACCAACTGTTACCCCTAAATTAGAAGAACCCAAGTTTGGCTTTAATGAATATGCTGAACGATTAAATGGCAGAGCGGCTATGATTGGCTTCATTTTAATGGTAGTGATTGAATACACTACCAATCAAGGTGTACTTTCATGGCTAGGTCTTAAGTAAATTTATCATAGGATTTACGCAAAATACCTCTCAAACCCTGATTATACCTATTCCGTGACTCGTGCGTAAGTCCTATTTCATGATTAAATACCCATCTTTAGAGAAGTAAGATGGTATTACTACACCCCGAACTAGTGGTAGCATGGAGAATTACTAAAGGTTATCTATAATAGCAAACCCAGGAAATCCCTGTATGGAAAATCCAATTAGATTTTAAATATTTTCCCACAAAACCGATAAGTTTTTTCAATCAAACTTTTATAAAATAGGTCGCACTATTAAATAACCCCTATATTCTCAATAATCTTGAGAATATTCTCAATAGTTAAACGAAAAAAGTTAATTTGAGGGCTTGATATTCTCAACTATTTTTTGTACAATAATTTTGATTATAATCTACTTGGGTTGTTTTTTTATAAAATCTGAGCAGGGATTCCTAAATTGTAAAAATTTTTGAGTATTCTAGGAGGACTTACGCATTTGCGTAAATCCTGTGGATTAAAAGTAGATTAAAAATTATCTGGAGACATATCAGACATACCAGCTTCAGTATCACGTTTAGAACCGAGTAACTCTAGTTGTTCTACATGAATAATTGGACTAGAACGATTGACTCCGGTTTGGCGATCGCTCCAGGAATCAAATTTCAAAGAACCTTTAACCCCAATCAAGCTACCTTTACGGACATAATTACCGGCAACTTCCGCAGTTTTTCCCCAGAGTTCTAGATTAAACCAATCTGGCTTATCGTTGTTACGGGATCTTCTATTTACTGCTAAAGTCAATCTACATTTAACTGTACCCGACTCAAAATACTTCATATCTGGGTCACCACCTACACGACCAACAAGGGTAACAACATTAATGCTCATAGCTTTTACTTTTGGTACATTTGTATTTTATGATTCATCATACAGCAGTTTCCGATATTATGAGATGATCGGGTACAGACATTAATCATAAAAATCTTGTGGTGCGGGCATCTTACCCGCTAAAAGTGTACCCCATCATTTGATGAAATCCGCTGTATATTAACTATAATAACTCTAAAATAACTAAACCTCGTCCGAGTTGAAAACTGGAGTTTTTCCAGCCTGGAACAGGGAACTAATAAGGATTATAAAAAATCCCTGTCTAATTAGGTACAAAATCATCTGTATTGATCTGGGTTTAATTCTTACTTCTTGTACCTCACTCGAATGGAAATTGCTATCACAAAAAACTGTGGGTTTCAAACTAGATGGGGTTTAATTGTAAAATTATTGAAAATCTGTTACAATTATGATAATTAAGTCTATCAAAACATTCAAAAAATAATTGGCATTAAAAAAGTTATCCGGTTGTACCGAGTGATATTCAAAAAATAGAACACAACAGTCCTGAAACTAAAATCAAGATTGACAAAAACTAGATAAAAAAATAGTCTAGTTTACTAGAATCAGGCAAACAAACATCATGTAATCCATCATTATTAACTCTTATCTTGATAGTCACAATTAGCATAAATAGGGGGAACACAGACGCGTGGGTCTTTTCAGGAATTTTCGTCCATCATGGGATATGGGTATCGACCTCGGTACAGCCAATACCCTAGTTTATGTATCAGGTAAAGGAATTGTCCTGCAAGAACCTTCCGTAGTTGCCATTGATCAAAATTTAAAAGTGGCGCTGGCAGTGGGAGAGGAAGCAAAAAAAATGCTCGGTCGGACACCAGGTAATGTAGTGGCTTTGCGTCCCCTGCGTGACGGTGTGATTGCTGATTTTGATACGGCAGAATTGATGCTAAAAAGCTTTATTCAGCGGGTAAATGAAGGTAGATCCCTAATGTTACCCCGCATTGTGATTGGTATTCCTAGTGGTGTCACAGGAGTAGAAAGACGAGCCGTAATGGATGCAGCTACTCAAGCTGGTGCCAGAGAAGTATATTTAATTGATGAACCAGTCGCAGCAGCCATTGGTGCTGGACTACCAGTTGCCGAACCCACTGGTAATATGATTATTGATATTGGGGGTGGAACAACAGAAGTAGCGGTATTAAGTCTGCAAGGGACAGTAATTAGCGAGTCAGTACGCATTGCAGGAGATGAACTAACGGAAGCAATTATTCATTATATGAAGAAAATTCATAATCTGGTAATTGGTGAACGTACTGCTGAGGACATTAAAATTAAGATTGGTTCTGCCTATCCAACCGAAGATGATAATGATAAAATAATGGAAGTCCGTGGACTGCATTTGCTTTCTGGCTTACCCAGGACTGTCACCATCAAAGGTGCTGAAATTCGGGAAAGCATGGTAGAGCCACTGGCAGTAATTATAGAAGCAGTGAGACGCACACTAGAACGCACACCGCCAGAACTGGCGGCAGACATTATTGATCGTGGTATCATGTTAGCGGGCGGTGGCGCATTACTCAAAGGACTAGATACTTTAATTAGTCATGAGACAGGTATTGTTACCCACATAGCGGCAGATCCTCTATGCTGTGTAGTTTTGGGAACAGGTCGTGTATTAGAAAACTTCAAGCAGTTGGAGAGAGTATTCAGCGGACGTTCTCGCAATATGTAGCAAAAATCAGTTAGTTAGAAATACTGGGTTCTGTATTTATTAACAACTATTTAACTATAGAATCCTTTTTTTGACAAAAATTATACACTATTGGCAGAATTACTAACAGAATTTTGGCATAGGGAACACCGAGAGTCGAGTGAGCCATATTCCTGCGAATTTTGAGTAATTTACTTTTAAATAATTTATAGAAATATATACGGATATGTTATGTTAACTGTAAGACGCTGGTGGGAATACAAGGGATTACAAGTAGGGTTATTGATTCTAGTTATAAGTGGTGCTTGGACTCTGAGAGAAACAAAAGGTGCATTGTTACGCGAAATTTATCAAGGAATAACCAGTCCTTTACAGAGGTTACAGTCAGGAGTTATTCCTGAGCAAAGTATTCAGAATGCGAGATTTTTAGAGTTACAAACCCGCATAGTTGATCTGGAAAGCCAAAATCAAAAATTAAAAAATTTATTGGGTTATACAGAGAGAGAATCCATGCTGCAAAAGCCGATTATAGCACGGGTGGTGGGACGTAGTGCTGATAACTGGTGGCAACAAGTGATTTTAAATCGGGGGACAACATCGGGTATTCAAGAAGGTTCTATTGTTAAAGCTGATGGTGGATTAGTAGGTTTGGTAGAAAGTGTGACTAATAATACTAGTCGTGTATTATTAGTTAGTGATTTAAAAAGTCAAGTGGGAGTGACTATCAGCCGGACTTCAGCTAAAGGGATTTTACAGGGTGATTCTTCTGCAGAAGGGATCTTAGAATTTTACGAAAAAGTTCCTAATGCCAGAGTAGGTGATTTAGTGTCCACATCTACCTATAGTCAGAAATTCCCGGCTGGTTTAGCCATAGGTAGAATTAAATCTCTAGATTTAAAGAAACTCCCGGCTTCAATAGCGAGGGTAGAGTTATTTCCGCCAATTCGGTATTTAGACTGGGTAACTGTTTATCCTAAACCAGAGAAACAGGATTTGGAAACTCCAACCGTGACTAAATAATAAAGAAATTTACTTTAGTGGGGTGGGTAATGGTATTACCCATTACCCATTACCCATTAGCTATTTCCCTAACTTAATAGTGTTACCAATGAGAGTGAGACTTTCCTCAAACAAAGCTTCCCGTCCCCAGCGTTGTACCTGTTGACTTAACAAAGCTTCGGCCTTTTGTTCGGAAAGAGAACTTACCTGTTGAAACAACCCAGCCGACTGAGCGCCTCCATGGGTTTCCATTCGCATACAACCACCAGTTTCTGAACAAATTACGGTGCCACAATTGGCTTGAGGATTAGTAGAACTCAAGCGTAAACCAATTAAATCACCGACAATTTCCCCAATATCAGCAATGGGAACCCCTGCTAACTCGGCCTCTATGTGTCTTTGGTCTGGAGAGAGGAAATTAATGTATGTGATGTCATAATCACCCTTTTCCTGTCTATAGGAAACTGGTCGCCATTCCAAGCGACTAGCTAACCAACCTAAGTATAATAATGCTTGAGCAGCATTACCTTTTTCATAGTCAATATTGACACGATCAATTTCCTTGAGGGCCGCACGACGGTTAGGCGCGTCATAAGCTTCTGCTGCTAATTCTTGCCATGCTGATAAACGTCGCCAATTCAAATCAGCTAGAGGTATACCAGATTCTACCAATTGTTGCAAGCTGAGTAAATCATCTTCTGGTGTATTAAAGTTACAAGAGTCAACAATGACATTATTACATACTGATGCTAACCGCTTAAATAAAGGATTGGCGGCATCAGGTGTAGTTTTCCACCAGAGGAACTTAGGTAAACCACCAATTAACAAAGCCGGAATCATGCCTCCAATGCGTTCTAAAGCTGTAGCAGTACCAGTGAGGGTAATGTACTCACAACAGACAAGAGTGCTGGAAGATTGCTTTTGAATGGGACAATAGGTAGAAACTTGTGCTTTTACTCCTTCATCATCACCGGCAATGGGACATAAAGCAATAATCCGGCAAGGGTTACGGGTAGCAATTTCGTCAGCAATAGTGGGACTGGTAGGACTGAAAGTATACCCCATGGCCGTACCATGATTATCTCCATTTGGTCCAGTGTGCTGCTTTTGGAAATATTCAGCCCGTAAAGCAGTCAGAGTTTCTGGAGTAGCAGTACCGGTTTCTGGAAGATGGTGCTTTTTCTGGACTTCCTGCAAAGCCGTTTTAGTTTGAGGTCCGAGAATACCATCCACTGGACCATTATAAAAGCCGGTGGCGGTTAACAAATACTGAGTTTCTTCTGGTTCGTAAACTACTAAAGTAAATGTTGTGGCGCGGGTAGCAGCGGGTAAACCACCGTCTTCCCCTTGAATACCGTAACTTTGCCAAACTTGATTCAGTTCTACCTCAATTTCTGTGAGGGAAACATCCTTGGGCGCTTGCAAAGAAAAAATCGTAGGTGCTTGAGAAACCATAGTTAATAGTCTTAGTTGTTAGTTGTTGCTTATCAGTGGTCAGTGGTCAGTTGTCCGTTGTTGGTTGTCAGTGGTCAGTTGTTTTGCTAATGACCAATAACCAATGACTAATGACCAATGACCAATGACCAATTAAAGTCTGCGCCAGCGGCGGCCGTCTTGGTTAATTAATAATTCGGCTTCTGCTGGTTCCCAAGTACCGGCTTCATATTGGGGAATATTCGCAGGATTACCTGGTAAATCCCATACAGACAAGGCAGGTGTAACTACTTGCCAAGCCGCTTCTACTTCGTCCGCCCGTGTAAACAAAGTTTGGTCGCCCATCATACAATCAAGGAAGAGACGATCATAGGCATCGGAAGTAGCGGAAATACCTAGAGAACCGTAGCTAAAATCCATATCTACGGCACGGGTACGGAAATCACCACCGGGCATTTTCACATCAAACCGGAGGGAAATACCTTCATTGGGTTGTATTCGCATAGCCAAAACGTTGGCGTTCACTTGTTGGGCAGCGGAGGAGAACATTCTCGAAGGAACTTCGCGGAAGTGAATTGCAATTTCACTCACCTTTTTCGGCATCCGCTTACCAGTTCGCAAGTAAAAAGGAACACCTTGCCAGCGCCAATTGTCCAGCATAAACTTCATGGCCACATAGGTGGGAGTAGTAGATTCAGGATTAACACCTGGTTCAGTTCGATACCCTGCCACCTGTTGACCTTTCATCCAACCCGCGCTGTATTGTCCGCGAATTGCTGATTTTGACAAATTATTAACATCAGCCAAACGAGTCGCTTGTAACACTTTAACTTTTTCCGTGCGGATACTATCAGCATCCATGGAGTTAGGCGCTTCCATAGCGGTTAAACAGTAAAGCTGCATGAGGTGATTTTGCAGCATATCCCGCAATGCGCCGGCAGTTTCATAATAACCTGCCCGGTCTTCTACTCCCACGGTTTCGGCGACGGTAATTTGCACATGATCTACAAATTGCCGATTCCACAAAGGTTCAAAAATGGCATTAGCAAAGCGGAAAACCAGCAAGTTCTGAACTGTTTCTTTCCCTAAATAGTGGTCAAGACGATAAACTTGGTTTTCTTTACAAACCTTTTGTACTACTTGGTTGAGGTTTTGAGCGGAGGCTAAATCACGACCAAAGGGTTTTTCGATGACTAAACGCTGTTTGTCGGGGTCTTCTAGCATTCCCGCTAACCCTAGCTGTTTAATGGCTTCAGGGAAGAAATTAGGGGCAACAGAGAGGTAAAACATCCGGTTTCCCCTTGTTCCCCGTTTCTCGTCTAGTTCAGCTAATAAGGTTTTCAGTTTTTGGTATCCTGCGGGGTCATCTATATTCCCAGGACAGTAAAATAAACCTTGGGAAAAGTCCTGCCAAAGTTCACCTAATTCCACATTAGCGTGAGCTTCTGCCATGCCTTTTTGCATTTGCTCACGGAAGTATTCATGACTCCATTCTCGACGCGCTACACCCACAATGGTGGTTTCTGCCGGAATACGTCTTTCTCTCCGCAATTTGTACAGCGCCGGTACTAACTTACGCCAGGTTAGATCTCCAGAAGCGCCAAAGATAACGATAATTTGTGGTTCGGGCATCCCTTGCTGTTGTAGACCAACGCGCAATGGATTTTCTAGCAAACTGACCATAGGATTTTAGATTTTAGATTTTAGATTTTAGATTTTGCAAGAGGTAAAGGGCAAGTTCCTAAATTCCCCAATCTCCTCTATAGGTGAGAATAGCTTGACTTGACCTTTTAAAGAGTTCATGAGTGACACAGAAAGGACGCAGACACCATAGGATTTTGGATTTTGGATTTTGGATTTTAGATTTTGGATTTTGGATTTTGAAAGATCGCAGGTGTATAAAGTCTAGAATTTGAGTTACAGCCGTTTTTAAGTAAAAGTGCTACAAAAATAATCTATCTGTGTGGGTTTAAACTCTTCATTTACCCGTCTGGGACTTCTATTGGTCAGGGCTGCATGGGTTGAGAAAACCCAACTCGCGGGAATGTTGGGTTTCACTTCTTTCTACCCAACCGATAATTTTCTTAATTTACAGCACTTTTAACTAGAGTGAGATACACTTTATGCGGGCAAGATGCCCGCACCACAAGAGTTTTATCATTAAGCTCTGGACTTGAGAATAGGAATAAATGCTGTAACTTTAATGACTTTTTGGCATAAAAGACATCACTTTTTCTACATCCTCTTTACTACCAATGATTAAAGGTGTCCGTTGATGCAGTTTGCTGGGAACTACATCTAAAATATCCATTTTTCCTGTGGTCGCTTTACCCCCAGCTTGTTCAATTAAAAACGCTAAGGGAGCAGTTTCATACAACAGACGTAATTTACCTTCTGGTTTTTGTAATGTTCCTGGGTACAGAAATACCCCACCCTGTAATAATATTCTGTGAATATCGCTCACCATTGCCCCACTGTAACGGGAACTATATCCTTCTGTACGATGAACATAACGAATATATTCTCTAAAGGGTTCATCCCATTGCCAGAAGTTACCATCATTAACACTATAGGTCGCAGCATGATTGGGCATTTTAATATTCTCGTCACAGAGAATAAATTCACCTAAACTAGGATCAAGAATAAAGGAATGCACTCCCGTACCTATGGTATACACTAGCATAGTGCTAGGTCCATATAGAATATATCCCGCTGCTAATTGTCTACGGCCATTTGTAAGCAAATCCTTAGCTTCACCATCAATATCTGCTCCTTCCTGTTGACGAATGGCAAAGATAGAACCTAAACTGAGATTATTATCTGTGTTCGATGAGCCGTCAATGGGGTCATAAAGTAGCGTATAACGACCAATGGGGCAATTTTCCGGGATATAGTAGGGTTTTTCCATTTCCTCGGAAGCCAGACGACAAACTAAGCCGCTTTGCTTGAAAACAGAGATAAATACTTCATTCGCGTAAACATCCATCTTTTTTACAGATTCTCCCTGGACGTTGACTTCTCCAGTAAATCCTAGCACCCCCTCCATTAAACCAGCCCGACTCAAACGACGAGCCACTAATTTACCCGCTAAAGCGATGCGATTCATCAGCGCACTTAAATCCTGGGCATCGGGTCCAAAACTATGTAATTGTTGGAGAACGTGGCGGGATAATGTTGTACAATCACGATCTAGAGCTTTATCTGTGGACAAATCCAAAGATTCTGATACTTGAGTCATATTAATTGCTGCTATGAGGTCGTGTTTATCTATGGCGATTTTTGGTCGTTGCTTCTATCTTAGAAAGGGAATTTGATAACTTAAAACTGATTTTATATAAACTAAAGAATTGAAATTTTGATTTTCAAGTCCCTGACTTCTTGAGTCGGGGTTTTTCAGTATTTTTTCTAAATAAAAAATCTTCAAAGTAGTTGACACTAAGCACGTAACATGATACTGTGTAGCAGGTTGTGTAAATATCTTTTTAATTGTCATGATCAAGATCAATATCTCTACCCCCCCCATAATCGCTAAAACCCTTGCTGTAAGCGGATTTGCGGCTTCTGTGTTACTAGCTGCTACCCCTGCTCATGCTATTAGTTTCAATTTTTCGTTTCAGGATACAGATGGAGGTACTAACGGGTTCGTTACAGGAACATTAATTGGTTTGGAGGAAGGTGATAACCCCGGATCAGGGATTACAGCAACGGTTACATCTAGTCCCGGTGGTGAAGGAGTCGGTTCTGGTTATTCTTTTAGTAGTACTAATGGTAGTGGTCTGGCTTTTACCGTTATCAACGGTAATATCACCTTTGCTAATGCTGGGTTTATCAATCCTATTAACCCCCCGTTTGCGTACGCGTTACTCTTGGGAACAACTGGGAATAAAGGTTCTAATAACCTCTTAACTGACTTGGCAACTTTCGCTTATGCCGATTCCGCCAACTCTACAATACAATTCACTGCTGCGACACCTACACCTGTTCCCTTTGAGCCTAATCCTGCTGTGGGGGGAGCGATATTAGGTTTTTGTTTTGGCGCTGCGAAACTCCGTAGAAACCATCTTGCTAAAAAACGCATGGTATCAGTTGAAGCTTAGAGGATGTTTTATAAGTTTTTAATGTATAAATAAACCCCTCCGGCAGACCTCTCAAGTATTAAATGTTATCCCTTTTCCCTCTCCTAAGAGGCTACGGTGTACACACAAGCTCCTGTGAGGAGAAAAAGAGGTTAGGTTTCTGGAGATTATCGGGTTAATTTCATACTTTTCAAACAACCTCTTAGTTTGATTTTACAGACAAAACACAATAAGAATTGTTAAGCCGGCTTGAGTCGGCTTTTTAAATAAGTTGGCGATATTTTCTTTTTGTCTAACCTCAGATAGATCAAGATTATACCTAAGTAAAGATGTCAAATATTAATCTATATTTAAAAATAGTAACTAGCACTGATATTGCTGTTATAGAGGTAAAAAATGTTAGGATATTTTTTCATCGCACTCGCTACAGCTTTAAGTTTGTTGATTGTTGATTTAGTTGTTCCTGGAGTAGATATTGCTAACTTTCCCTCAGCTTTAATTGCTGCTATTGTCATTGGTTTAATTAATAGTGGAATTAAACCAACTATTAACATCTTATCCTTACCTTTGACATATCTTACATTAGGTGGTTTTTCTTTAATTGTCAACGGAATTTGCTTTTGGTTAGCATCAGTTTTAGTTCCAGGTTTTCAAGTTCAAGGATTTATTGCTTTTATTATCGGTCCTGTAATACTGTCTTTAGCGAATACATTTCTCAGCAAATACTTCGCAGAAAAAGGTTTTCAATTACAAGATAGTCAATAAACCCAATTTCAAAATTAGGAAATATCCATGAATATATTTCGTATACTTCTCGGTTTATTTTTACCCCCTTTGGGGGTTTTCCTCACAGTTGGATTTGGTCCAACCTTGTTAATTAATATTTTGCTTACCCTCCTGGGTTGGCTTCCTGGTAGCATTCATGCGGTTTGGGTAATTGTCAAGCATGAAGAAAACATTAATAGAGAGGAAGGTACTTATTAACTTTGTAGGGTGCGTTATCAACGCACCTTTATCTTTATATTTTTTTATATTTTTATATTAAATATATGAAATTAATAAGAATCATAATGGTGCGTTACGAATTAAGATATTTTTTTAATTTTAATTAATTATAATATTTTAATGTACTTGTACCACACTTTTGTTTTTATATTCCTTTCTTCCTTTGCGACTTTGCGCCTTGGCGTGAGACTTTACAATGTGGTTTATTTACCTAAAAATCACTGTAATTGCAAGTCTTTAATAGAATAGGTTAATAGGTTATAAATAAAAATAATGAGTAAATTAAAAATTATCAAAATTAATTTACTCATTTATATAGAAATTTTCAAAAAACAATTTTCAAAAAACAAAATTGCGGATATTAAGCCCGAATATCTTTATCTTTAAATAAATCAGCCGTTGCTAATAGTAACTCCCGCAAAGTTTGTTTTAATTGACGTTCTTGTTTAGCTATTGCTGAACCTGCTTCTGCTAACTTCTGTTCTAACAGTGAGTATTTTTCCTTTACTTGTAAAGTAATAGATTCAGCTTGTGGATGGGATTTATCATACCATTGTTTTGCTTCATTCAAATAATCTTGTACTTCTTGATTACTTCCGCTATAACGTGCAAATAAATTGGCTCGGACAATTGCTAATTGTGCTTGTAATTGTGCATAACGTTTTCTTAATAATCCCACTTCTTCACTATCTTTAATAGAATTAATTGCTGAATTAATAGCAATTTTGGTATCAACAGATTTATCTTGACTTGTTTCTACTATCTTTGTAAAAATTCCTTCAATTTCAGTTTGTAGTTTTTCTTCTTCTTTATCTAATTTTGCTTGTAGCTGCTTTATTTCTGCTTGAGTTTGAACAATATTTGAGTGTTTTTTCAGATTTATCGCTTCCATAGCACCTTCAATTGAAGCTACTACCCCTTCCTTAACTTCACTGCTTTTCTCTTGTAAATTATCAATGACAGTAGAAACAGCATCATTAACTAAATTACTCAGTTCATGAGAACCTTCTTGAAATTCAGAACCGACTTGAGAAACAGCAGATTTGACAATTTCTCGAATGCGTTCGGACTTTAATTGTCCTGTTTCTTTAGCTTGACGTAGATCTAATTGAATTTGTTCTTTAATGTTCTTATTCATGGCTATATTTAATGAAGATATCACGCAATACTTATATTCAGTATGGTAAAATATTTTTGTTATTAACACTCCCTAAAGATAGAAAATCATATCTATCTCAAGGTAGTATATTCAACGACTAAAAGTCGCTACTACACAAGCAAAATCCGCCTACACGGACTCAGGAATGACAACTTTTTAACCCACCCAGGTGGGTTTTGTCTGTATAGCCGGGAATTTTATTCACCAGATTTCTTAGTTAAATGTTGCCAATTTATGAAATAATTAATATTGATCAATAAATAAATTTTAAATTATGTGGCAGGTAAATATCACTTGTGATGATCAAGCTTGGAAACTTTCTGGTGTGGAATTTAAGAAAATAGCAGAAAATTACAAAGGTGAATTAATGGGTTCTAAAAAAATGCCCGACGGAAAACGCATTATGTCTTATAAAATTGAAGATATCAGCGAAGCCGAGGCTTTTGCAGAAGAATGTACAAAATTTGTCGGTTTTACAGGAGATTTTGCATCTTTATGAAAAAAATGGTAACAAAAATGGTAACATTGATATTATTCACTTTTTGCTTGTGGATAATTAATTCTACTTCACCAGTTAACGCCTTAAATACTTCTCAAGGTGCAGAAATTTTTGATTTCCATTGTGCTGGTTGTCATATTCATGGAGAAAACATCATTAGACGTGGTAAAAGTTTAAAGAAGAATGCACTCAAAAGATATAAAATGGATTCTTTGGAAGCAATTACAGCCATTGTCACCAATGGTAAAAATAATATGTCAGCTTACAAAGAAAGATTGACAGCAGCGGAAATTCAACAAGTTGCAAATTATGTTTTGGAACAAGCAGAAAAAAACTGGAAATAACAATATAAAAACTATGATTTTACCTCAAGAAAGCTATTTACAATTTACCCCGGATTTGAAAATTTGCCGAATTTTAAATGGAATGTGGCAAGTTTCGGGAGGACATGGACGCATTAACCCCAAAACTGCGATTGATTCCATGTTTCAATATGTTGATGCTGGTTTTACCACTTGGGATTTAGCAGACCATTATGGACCAGCAGAGGACTTTATTGGTGAGTTTCGTCGTCAATTAATCGCAACTCGTGGAGAGGAAGCTGTAAATAATATTCAGGCTTTTACAAAATGGGTTCCTCGTCCTGGGAAAATGACGAAAAAATTGGTTGAGGAAAATATTGATATCTCTTTGAGAAGAATGAATGTTAAATCATTGGATTTAATGCAGTTTCACTGGTGGGAATATCGAGATAATAATTATTTAGATGCTCTCAAATATATGGTAGAATTGCAAACAGAAGGTAAAATCAAACATTTAGCTTTAACTAATTTTGATACGGAACATTTGCAAATTATTACCGCAGCAGGAATCAAAATTGTTTCTAATCAAGTGCAGTTTTCTTTAGTTGACAGAAGACCACAGGTAAATATGGTTAATTTTTGTCAAGAACATGATATTAAATTGTTTACCTATGGTACTGTTTGTGGTGGTTTGTTATCAGAAAAGTATTTGCAAAAACCAGAACCTAAAGGCTTAGAAATAAATACCACTAGCTTGAGAAAATACAAACAAATGATTGATAATTGGGGTGGTTGGGGACTATTTCAAGAGTTACTAAATACCTTAAAAACCATTGCTGATAAACATCAAGTGAGTATTGCTAATGTGGCTGTAAATTACATTTTAAATCAGCCAGCAGTGGGGGGTGTAATTGTCGGCGCTAGATTGGGAATTGCAGAACATTTATCAGATAATGCTAGGGTGTTTGGTTTCAATTTAGATGCAGAAGATATCGGGAAAATAGATGCAGTTTCTCAACATTCGCGGGATTTATATCAATTAATTGGTGATTGTGGAGATGAATATAGAAGGTAGAGTAGTGGTAATCAAAAAACTGCCTCATTAATTACAGTTAAGCTGGGGATACTTTGTTTTTGTGTCAACAACACTAGCAGAGAATTTTGCAATTGGACTAATTGAATACTTTAGTCTGTAGAACTTTTGTATTCAATACCTTAATCTCTTTCTATGCAACCAAGTAAACTAGACCAAAATTTAGGGCTAGAAATACAACGTCGTCGTATAGAAAAAGGTTGGTCTCAAGAGTATCTAGCAGAAATTACGGGTCTGCATAGAACTTATATTAGCCAACTAGAACGAGGATTAAAAAGCCCATCCGTAAGAGTTCTGAGTCATATCACGAACGCCTTAACTGTAACAATGAGTGAATTTTTGCAAGCTGTAGAGGAATCTTTAAGTGTTGACAGAAAACGAGATTGAGAGGCTAAAACAAGCTATTATTGCTACTGTTGCATCCCCAGTTATTGGGTCAATAGAAGATTATGCTTGGGAAGCTATTTTTCATTATGTTAAAGATATTCCTCTGACAGATCCAGCTTTAGGACGTAGTAAACTGCTTTATGATGCGGTTAATTTTTTAACTAAAACGGGTTGGTCATTAAAATCTCTCCAACTAAGTAACTTGAAAATTAGTAGTACATTTTTCTTTGTGATTCAAAGGGCAGATGTTATTAGTAAGGCTGATCAACTTGGTTTTCCTGGTTTAACAGAATTATCTCCTCCAGAACAACTAGGTGCGGCTATTATTCAACATTGGAATGAGAAATTGATAACCAATCAGTCATTACAAGGAGTTGAAAATAGTTATGAAAGCATACTACTAAAAACCATTAAAGGCAATGAATACGTTTATTGTGAATATCCCTTGTATCCACTTGATCCAACTACTTTTAATTGGGCATGGACGGTAAACAAGAAAACAGGTAAAAGTGGTGCGGGTTTACAGGGTAGCGCAGGAGATAAAATTGAGTTAGTTTGGTATAAGAATCAAAAACAACTGTTTAAAGCTAGAATTATTCCTTCAGAAGCAGTGAGGATAAATATTGAAAGAACTCGTCTTAACCCTGAGAATTATGTTAAAACAATTCTTGCAGCTTTACAAGCACAAAACTCCTAATATTAACTTTAGATAATGCACTCAGCAATTGTTTTAGCTAATAACGGAGGTACAGATTCACCAATCTGAGAAGCCATTTCTGTATATGTTCCTAAAAAGTGGAAAGTATCTGGATAAGAATGAAGTCTCGCAGCTTCACGTATTGTAATGGTTCTATCTTCTGTGGGATGAAAAAATCTACCAGAACCAGGATGAAAAACCCATCTTGTAATTGTCTTCGCCGGCTTATCCCAATAAAGCCTTCCATAAGCACCACTATAGTGTTTTTTAGGTGCTAATTCTGGTGGTAAATCTCTGGCATCTTGTCCTTCTTTTAACAGCCTTACTCTTGACATTTGAATTGAGCTTAAAGCACGAGCAATATGGTTTGTAATTCTTGTGCTGTTATGTCGGATTAAAGCTTGATAAGTTGTTTGTGGGTCTGATGGATATCTATCTTCATCATATTTTTGTCCTGCATTTAGTTTTGGTAGATCTCCAATTGCATCTTTAACTGTTACGATTGGAAAAGGATCAGATTTTAGTAGATTCGTTTGATAAGATGATTCCTTATATGATTGCTTATTTTTATAACCAATTTTAATATCACCATTATGTGTAGGTTCTGGTAAGCAAATTAAACTTTCTAAACTAGCAATAAAAAAAGCTCTACTTCTTGTTTGTGGTACTCCATAATTAGCAGCATTTAAAGATGATGATATAACTTTATATCCTAGCAATTCTAGTTGATTTGTAATTTCATACTTGAATAAACCTTTATATGCTGTCAAAATTTCTGGAACATTTTCCATAATGACATAAAGAGGTCTAAACTCTTTGACAAAATCTAAAAACCTTTTGTATAATTGATTTCGAGGATCATCTATATAGCGATATTCAGCAGGTATATTTTTGGAAAAACCTTGACAAGGAGGTCCGCCAATTATTGCTTTTAATTGTTCTCTCTCTAAGCCTAAATTTTGACGAAGTTCTGAGGGATTAACTTCACGAATATCTTCATGGATAACTTTAGTATTAGGGTAGTTATGTTGATAAGTAGCTAAGGCTTTTTTATTTGCATCAATGGCACACAAAGCTTCAAAACCAGCTAAGTGGAAGCCCGTAGTTAAGCCACCGGCACCGGCGAATAAATCAATAGTTTTGTTGTTCATATTAGAATACTATAGTATTCATTGCCCAATGTCAAGTAGGATGATCTTGTGATAATTACAGTATAAAAAAATCCTAAATTCTCAAAAATGAATAAAAATACTATTCCCAATGGCTACCTCCGTAAAGTCCATCATATCGCCTTTAACATCCAAAATATGGCAGCATCTCGCCATTTTTACCATTGGGGTCAATTTTAGCGCCTAGCCTAAATTTTTCTGAATTTTCATGAATTTTATCTGATAATAAAACTAGCCTCCTCAAGCAAAACCTATGGAAACCCTCACTTTAAACATACCTCCCGCAGTAAATTTAACAGATGAGCAGTTTTATCAACTTTGCATTGCTAACGAACCCTGTCAGTTAGAACTTACCCAAACCGGAGAATTAATTATTATGCCTCCCACAGGTGGAGAAAGTGGAATTATAAATGCTAATTTAAGTACAGATTTAGGTTTATGGAATCGTCAAACTAAATTAGGTAAAGTATTTGACTCCTCCACCGAATTTAAACTACCCAGTGGTGCTTATCGCTGTCCTGATGCAGCTTGGGTAAAACTAGCACGTTGGGATGCTTTAAGTCAAGAAGAAAAAAAACGGTTTCCCCCCCTTTGTCCTGATTTTGTGGTGGAATTGCGATCAGAAACGGATAGTTTAGAAAAATTACGTACTAAAATGCGAGAATATGAAAATAATGGGGCGCTTTTAGGTTGGTTAATTGATCCACAAACACCCTTGGTAGAAATTTATCGTTACGGAAAGGATGTAGAAGTTTTAAATTTTGATTTTGACAACCCACCAAAACTTTCTGGTGAAGACATTTTACCAGGCTTTATTCTCGATTTGCAGATAATTTTAAATCCATAGATTCTAAATTTCGGGATGATGATTTCTCAAAAAAATATTCCCAATGGCTACCTCCGCAAAGTCCATCATATCGCTTTTAACGTCCAAAATATGGCAGCATCTCGCCATTTTTATGGTCATATTTTAGGCTTACACGAACTCACAGGAGACGAAATACCAGAAACATTAATAGAACTTGTTAACGCTGGTAAAGTCGCTAATTTCATCACTCCTGACGGCACAATTATAGACTTATTTGCAGAACCAGAATTATTACCACCAGATCCAGATCCCAGTAAGTCTTTTACTAGAGCATATCATCTAGCCTTTGATATTGCTCCAGAATTATTTGATCAAGCTGTTGCTGTGATCAGAGATAATAATTTAGTCATTGCTTATGGTCCGGTTTCCCGTCCCACAGGTAGAGGGCTGTATTTTTATGACCCCGATGGGTTTATGATTGAAATTCGTTGTGATCCTCATTAAATGCGAACATGGAAAAAGTTTTAAAAGTTCTTAACGACGTAATTACTAACCCACCAATTCCCCACGAACCCCATAAACAATCTTTAAAAAATTGGGCTATGTATTGTTTACGGGATAGAGGTTTTATAGTTATTTTTGCCCAAAATGCTGATTTTGCTGTCCAGTTTAAGAACGGAGAAAAGTTCTATTTTAAAGTTACCAATAATGCCGATAATTTGGATAATAGTATTAACTGGATTGTTTGGGATAGCACCACCAAAACAACCAGCTTAATTCCTCAGTCCTAGTTAATAAGTATTACAGCCAGCTATACAAGTATTTGATTTTACTATGATTTCCATATTTCTGAGGAAGAGAGGGTAAAAGGAAAAACTTTTGTGACTGTAATGGGTTTTTCAAAGCCTCTCCCCCCGTGGGGGAGATGTTGACCAGAGGGGTTTTTCTGTAAACTAAGGACTTTCCAAACAACCTCTTAAATTTAGTCTGGGTTGGCTGGTAAACTAGCGAATAGCTGTTTAACTAACTGCTGAGTTTTATTTTCTAAATTTTGCCAGTCTACATCACCATATTCGTCAATTAACTTGGGATCAATATCAACTGCCCCCCGCTCTGGACTATAATTGAGAAAACATATTTGATAACACAAATCCCATAAATCTATATTTACCCGTTCCTGTTGATTTTGCAAAACTAAATGATATCCTGGATAAGGCATTGGCAAACTAGCAAGAGTTTCTTTAATTTCCTCTACTTGTGTTGGTGTTGCGGTTTCCATTTCCCGCACCAACTCAGTTACTAAAGACTTTGTTTCATCACTTGTGTTAGCAGGCCAGGTCAGTACGTCTTGGTAAGTACCTTGCCAATTGGATGTATCAAGCTGCTTACGAATATTATCAATCACACGAATAAAAGCAGGTTGCATCAAGATTTCAGCTTGCTGCCATGAGGTAGAATTAGTGATCTTAGGTGGCATTGCTAGTAAATAGGTATAGTGATAGTAAAATTAACAATTTTGTTTGATGAAAGAACTGTACTTTTAATTTAAATCTTTTCTCAAGATACCTGATTTCAGAGGAGGAAATTGGGAGATATTTACTACTATGGGTAAAATTAGGCTATAAAGCTGGGGAGGGAAATTATGATAGGTAAATTGCTAGATCATCGCTACCAAGTCATTCGCATTTTGGCCACAGGAGGATTTGGTCAAACCTATATTGCCCAGGATACCAGACGGCCAGGCAATCCCATCTGCGTGGTTAAGCACTTGAAACCAGCCAATTCTGACTCTAATATCTTTACTACTGCTAAACGGCTATTTCACAGCGAAGCAGAAACTTTAGAAAAATTGAGTAATCATGACCAAATCCCCAGACTTTTAGCTTATTTTGACGAAAATCAAGAATTTTTTCTAGTCCAAGAATTTATTGACGGCCACACCCTCCAGGAAGAACTTATTCCCGGACAGCCTTGGAGTGAAGCCCAAGTCATACAAATGTTGTTGGAAATTTTGCAGATTTTAGAGTTTGTTCACCAAGAAGGTGTAATTCACCGCGACATTAAGCCAGATAATATCATTCGCCGCGCGGCTGATTATAAATTAGTTTTAGTGGACTTTGGTGCAGTTAAACAATTACGTTCACCCCTGGTGACAGTAGGTGGACAAAAAACTGCTACTGTAGCTATTGGTACTCCTGGATATATGCCTACGGAACAAGGTCAAGGTAAACCCCGTCCTAATAGTGACCTTTATGCTTTGGGAATTATCGCTATTCAAGCATTAACGGGAGTTCCCGCTAGTCAATTGCAAGAAGACCCTGATACTGGGGAAATTAACTGGCAGCATTTAATACCTGTTAATCCTAACTTAGTAGCCATTTTAACAAAGATGGTGCGTTACCACTTCAAAGAACGCTATCAAACAGCAACGGAAGCTTTACAAGCTTGTCAAGAATTGGTGAATATCATCCCAGAATTTTCCCAAACCTCCCTATCTCCTAAAATTATTTATCAATCTCCTCAACCCCTATCTTCCATATCTATACAAAAAACAATGGCGGTTTCTCCCGCGAATCATATTCCTGTACAACCTCTTCCTCAACAATCTATTTCTCAAGAGATTAATAAACCCGATAAACCCGATCCTTTACCTTTATTAATTGGTATATTATTAGCAGGTGGTGTGGCGGCTTTATTTACAAATATATATCCTAATTTTAAGAATTTAACTGTTAATTGGACGGGAGAAAATAGCAAATTAACAAATAAATGTTTAGCTGTAGTTATGGCTAATTCTAATATCCGTTCTGAACCCAGTGCCATCAATTCTGATAATATTTTGAAAACTTTGGGTGTGGCCAGTGAGTTTGAGGTGACGGGTAAGCAGACAAAGCGGGGTTGGGTAGAACTTAAACTTTCTTCTGGCAGGTTGGCCTGGGCCCATTCTGATGTCATTTCTAATCGTGAAAACTGGATTTCTTGCCGTCGTGACCAAGGTTTGGCGATACAAACGGTAGATGATATTCCTTTAATTACATACCGTCCAATTCCTTCAGTTCCGGCAAAATCTGTGGTGGTAAATCCCACAGCAAAGCCTTCTTTAAAGCCTTCTTTACCCGCTACTCAAGATAAGGTAAAAACGGTAGATAAAGCCAGAGAAAAGCTTGAATCAGGAGATTTACAAGGAGCAATTTCTCTGCTCAAGTCAACATCGGGAAATGCTGTTTCTAGTATTAAACAAACCGTTGATACTGTTAATCAATGGCAAAGTGATTGGGCAAAAGCAGAAGCTTTAGCTAATGATATTAATAAGGCAATTGATAATGGTAAATGGGACGAGGTTTTAGCTTATCGAAACCAACCAGAAAAGCTGCCTAATATTAAATATTGGCGGGATAAAATAGAACCAATGTTTAAACAAGCTGCCGAAAATGTCGCTAAACAGACCTTACCCCATAAAAGCAAACCAACTCCTTCTGAAACACCGAGGGATGGGATTTAAAATGCTTTTTCTAAACTCCCCTGTAAAGCGAATTATAGCGGTTCCTTCCCCGTTGTAGATGGTTATGCTTCTGGCTCACATTTCATCTTATATGGGTTGTGCTATCGAAATAGTCATTGAATAGTAAATGATTAGGTAAGTAAGTCGGCACGATAAAATCAATATACATTTTTTTGTAAAAACCCTGAAATAACCTATTTATAAGGTATTTGTTGAATTTACATTTCGTTACATATTATGTTGATTGTTTTATGTTGATTGTTTAACGCCAACTTACTTAACAAAAATTAACTAAATAGCCCCGCTGTTTTTATTAAACAAAATGGTTATAGTTTTGAAAATTAATTTTAAATCGTAAACTAAAGTCCAGTTTTTTTGATATTGTAGATCTAAACGAATTACATCTTCAAAATTACGGACTTGAGAACGTCCATTAACTTGCCATTCACCTGTCATACCGGGTTTAACGTCTAAACGTTGCCATTGTGGCACTTCATAGCGTTCTACCTCATCAGGTGTAGGTGGTCGAGTTCCCACTAAACTCATTTCACCTTTGAGAACGTTCCAAAATTGCGGTAATTCATCGAGACTGGTACGACGTAACAGTTTACCGACTTTGGTAATTCTGGGGTCATGATCATTTTTAAAGAAAGCACCTTCCACTTGATTTTTGATTTGAGATTTTTTAGCTTCCGCATCTACACACATAGACCGAAATTTCCAAATAGCAAAACGTTTACCCATCCAACCACAACGGGTTTGCTTAAAGAAAATTGGACCGGGATCATCAATTTTAATAGCGATCGCTATGGGTATAAACAAAATAGATGTAATTACTAACCCAACCAATGATCCGACAATATCAATAGTCCGTTTCATCCAAGAAGCCACGGAAGGATGAGTTTGCGGAAGTGGGTCTACTTTTCGAGAATTATTTTTTCCCGTATCTATCAGGTTATCGTTTGCTACTGGTGATAAGTTCTGAAGAGACTCAATGGGAAACACTTGATCTAGTCCTGTTAGGTCTAAAACTGCCATGACTTGGGGGGTGACATGACGCAGCGTCATTATAATTCCCTTTGACCGGGAACTTTTGAAGTTACTGACTAGAGAACCTAAACCACTACTATCCATAAAGGTAGTATTTTGGAAATCAAGGACAATTTGCCGAGGTGGTGAATCTGCTTGAATTAGGTTTTGGTAAGTTTGCTTAAAACCGACAGCTTCAACCACGGTCAACCTCGCTGGTACTTGCAAGATTGCTACATTTTCGAGGTAAGTAACTGAAAGTTCTACTGGTATGATTTGGCTACTCATGAAGCTCCGCACTTTAGTTGCCATCTAAAATTTTATCTGCTAAATGTGATTTGGTCTTAAAAAAATAATTAACCTGATTTTTAATCTGTATGATGAATTACAAATCGGTAGATTTTTAAAGATCAGCGAGAAGATCACTAATCAAGCTTCACAATAGAAGAAACTAATAAATTGTAAATAAGTGAATCTTCCCGTTACTTCATATCATCATCATGACCACTAAAAATAAAGTTAACTCGACTGCACGCCTAATCGAAGTCTTTTCTGCAATTCAAGGGGAGGGGCTGAATGTCGGGACGCGTCAGATTTTTATCCGTTTTGCTTTTTGTGATCTGCGTTGTCATTTTTGCGATAGCGCCAACACTTGGAATGCACCCCCTAGCTGCCAAATTGAGTCTTACCCTGGATTACGAGATTTTGAAGTTCATCCAAATCCCGTTGAATCATCTACATTACTGGCATGGATTGCTAGACAAAACCTACCTTTTGTCCACGACAGCATTAGCTTGACTGGAGGAGAGCCTTTGCTTCATGCAGGATTTTTGGCGGAATTTTTGCCCGCAGTGCGATTACTAACTAGTTTACCAATTTATCTGGAAACTGGCGGGCATCGCCCGGAAAATTTGGCAATAATTCTCCCCTATCTCGACTCTGTGGGCATGGATTTGAAACTACCCAGTGTCAGCGGTGAAACCTATTGGTCAGAACATACAAAATTTCTTCAGTTATGCTCTAACTCTAAGTTAGAAGTATTTGTAAAAATAATTGTTTCCCAAAGTACAGTTGTTCAGGAGTTAGAACGGGCAGCTTTGTTAGTTGCCCAAGTCAGTGAGGATATTCCGGTATTTTTACAACCTGTTACCCCTTTACCTGTTGCCTCTTTGGCTGCTCAAAAATTTAGTTCTGTGGTCATGGTAGCACCAACTCCAGACCAGGTTTTAGAATGGCAAGTTTTGATGAAGAGATTTGTTAAACAAGTGCGTGTGATTCCCCAAACTCATAAAATGTTGAATCAAATGTAGAATTTAAAAAGTTTTCATCAAGAAAAAAATAAAGTTTATTGATTCTATAAAACTGTGGCCAAGTAATTAGGTAAACGGAAAAAACCGACACAAGTAACGAAAAGTAAAGTTGCCCAAAACCTCTTTCCTGTTCCCTGTAACCTCTTCCCTGTAACCTCTTCCCTGTAACCTATTTCCTGTTCCCTGTTCCCTGTAACCTCTTCCCTGTAACCTATTTCCTGTTCCCAGTTAAGAGTTCCCTGTTCCCTGCGATGCACTGAGCAGTTCGACAAGCTCACTGTAACACTTGTCGAAGTGTTCCCTGTAACCTATTTCCTGTAACCTGTTCCCTGTAACCTGTTCCCTGTAACCTGTTCCCTGTAACCTGTTCCCAGTTAAGAGTTCCCTGTTCCCTATTCCCTGTTCCCTTGTCATAACGACAATTTTTAACGCCAACCTACTTAATTAAATATCTTTGGGGTTGGGGGTTGCCCACCCCACTAACTGTGAAGATGCTGCTGGTGATTTTAGAGTTCACCAGCGTCGCCATTTCTAGATTTAGATTTAGCTTTGTTAGCGCTGCGTTTAAGAGCAGAAAGTCTAGCTTCATATCGAGAACGCTGACGCTTGCTAGGAGTGTTTTCAACTAAGGTTTTTAAGGCACTACCAAGACTTTTATAAGCGTTAGGTAAACTATAACCAAAACGGGTGGCTAGAGCGATCGCTTTTTCGTCAGCATCTAGCAATTCTTTAATTTGTTTGTCCCCATTATTTTTTTGGTATAGTCGCCAACCGGAAACGCCACATAGAGCTAAAGCTAATACTAGTAATAATCCATCTTGTACCCACAATTCACCCACCGCACCACCTAAACCAATGGCCAGGGCAGCCATTTCCCAACCATCTTTAGGAATGGTGTCATTTTGAACACGAGCCACTTCGTGCCAAAACAGCAAATTACGCTGATCCATTGCCAGAGCATCCCATTTTACCAAGTCAATTTGGATTTCTACTTGGTCTTTGCCGATTTCTTCGCAACGAATCAGAGGTGGATTAACCTCAGTTGTGCCTTCAACCGTTACCCAACTTTGTAATTCTGGCGGTAGTAAACTTTTTAACCGCCGAAGTTCACTCATTTCCGCTTTAGCAGAGGAAGTCGCATAGGATGTCATAAAAATCCAGCCCTACAAAATTTCTTTTTTGTATATGATTAGGTTATCACTTTCCAGTTTAGCGATTTCAGTAGTTATCCTCTGATTCATCGGCAAAACTACCTCGCTTTTTCCGCGCTTCCATGGCTTTTTCTAGGAGTTCTAATAATCCAGGAGCTTGTTCTTGAATACTCAACAATAATCTTTCTCCCAAGTCTATATTTCCCGGATCTTCTCCTGTTTCCATTACTTCCTGCAAACGCGGCACAGCAATGCTATCCACAATTTGGATCAATCCGCTCAGACAACGGTTAAATTGTTTTTCGGTGAGCATGGAGTCCTCCAGGGGAAATTCAATGATAGCCCGGATTTCACCATCGGAGGGATCGTATTCCCATTGCAGCATTTTGGTTTCCCAAGAAATGGCCAGCATGGTTTGCAGGATGGCGTTTTTGTGGGGATGGTCTTTCACTTCCGCTAAAACTTGAGGCGCAAATAACCGGAAAAATCTCCCTTCTTCGTCCAGTTGGACAACTATCAGGAAATCTTCTAGGTTTTGAGCTTCAACACCTGTAATAATCCGGTCTTCTTCTTCATCAAAACGGTATTGCCAACCAAGATTATCTAGATACTTGGCTATCTGTTTGAGATTTGCTGCCATAAAAGCCTCGTAAGGAACAGTCGGGAGGCTGTCACCAAAATTATTGTAACTTGGTAGGGGCATTTACTCAATTGGTACAGTCAGTCCGTTGGTGTGAAAAATTGTGGTGATGACAAGGGAACTCTTAACTGGGAACAGGGAACTCTTAACTGGGAACAGGCTTCGCCGTGAGCGTCAGCCGAACGGTTTTCGGCAACTTTACTTTTCGTTACTTATGTCGGTTTTTTTCCGTTTGCCTACTTACTTGAGTTTTTTGTGTCTTTCTACTTCATTTTTGCCCAACTTGGTCAATATAACTGGATTCAAAAATCCTCCGTTTAGTTTTAGTTGCAAAACTTAACACAGTTATCAGTCAAGTCTTTTTTCCATCTGTATCCGCACTTTGGTAGACTTAAAAACTGAAATAGCTAAAAAACGTACTTGACAATTAATTTAGAGGGCAGACTCCGTGGAAAATACTCTTGGGTTAGAAATTATAGAAGTAGTTGAGCAAGCTGCGATCGCTTCTTCAAAATGGATGGGTAAGGGCGAAAAAAACATTGCTGACCAAGTAGCTGTGGAAGCTATGCGCGAACGGATGAATAAAATCCATATGCGCGGTCGCATTGTCATCGGTGAAGGTGAACGGGACGAAGCTCCTATGCTTTACATTGGTGAAGAAGTGGGTATCTGTACCAGACCGGATGCCGACAATTTCTGTAATGTTAATGAACTAGTAGAAATTGACATCGCTGTTGACCCCTGCGAAGGTACTAACCTGGTTGCTTATGGTCAAAATGGCTCCATGGCGGTTTTGGCAATTTCTGAAAAAGGCGGTTTATTTGCTGCTCCTGACTTCTACATGAAAAAACTCGCAGCACCACCAGCGGCTAGAGGTCATGTTGATATTAACAAATCCGCTACAGAAAACCTAAAAATCCTTTCTGAATGCCTAAACCGGGCTGTGGAAGAATTAGTAGTTGTTGTTATGGATCGTCCCCGTCACAAAGAACTAATTCAAGAAATCCGCACCGCTGGTGCCAGAGTTAGACTGATCAGCGATGGTGACGTTTCTGCTGCTATCTGTTGCGCTTTTTCTGGTACTAATATTCATGCGTTAATGGGTATCGGTGCTGCTCCCGAAGGTGTCATTTCTGCTGCAGCCTTACGTTGCTTGGGTGGACACTTCCAAGGACAATTAATCTATGATCCAGAAGTTGTCCAAACTGGTTTAATTGGTGAAAGCAGAGAAGGTAATCTAGCCCGTTTAAATGAAATGGGTATTACTGATGGTGACAAGGTTTATAACGCTAATGAATTAGCTTCTGGTGAAACGGTGTTATTTGCAGGTTGCGGTATCACTCCTGGGACTCTGATGGATGGTGTGCGTTTCTTCCATGGTGGCGCTAGAACCCAAAGCTTGGTTATTTCCAGTCAATCTAAAACCGCTCGCTTTGTGGATACAGTTCACTTGTGGCAAGAACCCAAGACTATCCAACTCCGATAATCATTGGTGATTTGTGACAGGTAATTGGTGATTGGGAAAAAACTCTTACCTATTACCAATTACCTATTACCAATTACCTATTACCAATTACCTATTACCAATTACCTATTACCAATTACCTATTACCCATTTAAGAAATGAATATTGCAGTGGTGGGGTTAAGCCATAAAACAGCCCCAATAGAAGTTAGAGAAAAATTAAGTATTCCCGAAGCTCAAATCGAAGGAGCGATCGCTCATCTTCTCAGTTATCCTCATATTGATGAGGTTGCTATTCTCAGCACTTGTAACCGCTTAGAAATTTATATTGTCAGTAAGGAAACTACTCAAGGGATTCACGAGGTTACTCAGTTTCTTTCTGAACATAGTAAACTACCTATAGTCTCTCTGCGTCATCATCTGTTTATATTGCTCCATAGTGATGCTGTAACACATATTTTACGGGTTGCGGCTGGTTTGGATAGTCTCGTCTTAGGTGAAGGTCAAATTTTAGCTCAAGTTAAACATACTCATAAACTCGGACAGCAATTTAATGGCATCAAAACCATTTTAAATCGGTTATTTAAACAAGCTCTCACCGCCGGTAAACGAGTTCGCACGGAAACCAGTATTGGTACTGGTGCAGTTTCCATCAGTTCGGCAGCAGTAGAATTAGCACAGATGAAGGTAGAAAATTTATCTAATTATCGCGTGTCTATTCTGGGCGCTGGGAAAATGTCCAGGTTACTTGTACAACACCTGATTTCTAAAGGTGCAACTCAAATTAGTATTGTTAATCGTTCCCGTGGTAGGGCTGAAGAACTAGCAAATTTGTTCCCAGAACAACCTATACAAATCCATTTGCTGCCAGAGATGATGTCAGTTATTGCCGAAAGTAATATAGTATTTACTAGCACCTCATCAACAGAACCCATTCTTAATCGGGATAAGTTAGAAATGGTACTAGAACCAAGTCAACAATTAATGTTATTTGATATTTCCGTACCTAGAAACGTAGATGCAGATGTTAATGATTTAGCCAATGTTAAAGCCTTTAATGTTGATGACTTGAAAGCCGTTGTCGCGCAAAATTATGAAAGTCGCCGCCAAATGGCGCAAGAAGCTGAGAAGATATTAGACGAGGAAGTAGGGGCTTTTGAAGTGTGGTGGCGGAGTTTAGAAACTGTTTCTACAATTAGTTCTTTACGCAATAAAGTAGAGACTATCCGCGAACAAGAATTAGAAAAAGCTTTATCGCGCTTGGGTTCAGAATTTGGCGAAAAACATCAAGAAATCATTGAAGCTTTAACACGGGGAATAGTTAATAAAATTTTGCATGACCCCATGGTGCAATTACGCGCCCAGGAAGATGTAGAAGCGAGAAGACGATGTATGCAAACTCTACAAATGTTGTTTAATTTGGATCCAGAGGAGCAATTTAGCTGAAATTGGCAAAAAATAGGGAGAAATGATGCCATTGCGGCTAAAAATCCCTGTTTTGCTTTGGCGTTGGCTTTAATACTTTTGGTTATGGCAGAAACAGAGATTTATTATAAAAGTAACGGGGAATAGGCTTATATCATGTCCGCCCAATCACTTACGATATAGTTCATCATTGTATTGCCTTTTCCCAATTACCAATTACCCATTACCAGCCTCAACAGATATGATAAGTGTTCAACCGGACATGATATTATTTGTTATACTTAGCCAGCTTTATAAAATTTTTTTGCTCAGATACTGCATATTATGTACTCAGAATCCAAAATTTATTACTCTTTTTATTACTCTTTAAGGTTTAAATCATTATGTCTAGTATAAATACGGGTATTGAGTGGACAGATAAAACTTGGAATCCTACAACTGGTTGTAACAAAGTTAGTCCAGGTTGCTTACATTGTTATGCAGAAGCTTTAACTAAACGCTTTCCTAATAACTTTAAAAACGGATTTGATTTAACTCTACACCCAGAAAGATTGACAGAACCTTTAAAATGGCGTACTCCCAGTAGAATCTTTGTTAATTCCATGAGTGATCTTTTTCATGAAGAAGTACCTTTAGATTTTATTCAAAATGTATTTAAAGTGATTCATGCTACACCTCATCATATATATCAAATATTAACAAAAAGACCGGAAAGATTAGTTGAATTAGCACCACATCTAGACTTTCATAAAAATATATGGTTAGGTGTATCAGTGGAAAATCAAAGTTATGTTTCTCGTATTGATTTACTGCGTCAAGTGCCGGCAAATGTGCGTTTTCTTTCCTGTGAACCATTATTAGGTTCATTAGATCTTGACCTGATAAATATTGATTGGGTGATTGTTGGTGGCGAATCTGGTCAAAAACATCGTCCGATGAAAATTGAATGGGCTGAAGAAATTCGTGATCAATGTCAAAAAGCAGAAGTAGCATTTTTCTTTAAGCAAATTGGTGGTAGAACTTCTAAAGCTGGGGGTAAGTTATTAGATGGTAAAATATGGGATGAAATGCCAGAAGCGTGGAAAGAGCATCAAAATACCTGGGGTAAATCTCCAAGAAAATTATTAGTGAAAACGGAAAGCTTAGGACTTACTGCTTAGGGGGAAATGTAACTTTAACAGAATCTGCAAAAGTATTTTTTTTTCGTTTATTAACAGGTGGTTCGGCTGTAATTTTACCTTGAGATTCAAGATTAATAAGAGCAGTTTTGTAATTTTTACTAATGTAACTTCTACCAACGTTGTGCTGCATATAAATTTCTTGCATAGTTATTGTTTGACCTGCAAATTCATCCATTAACATTTGTTCTAAATCATCTAGAGGACGTGATATTTCAAATAGTAATGGCTGTCTAATGGTAGCTGGATTATATTCAAAAGACGGTACACCTTGATTTTGCTCGGAGCTTTCTTTGGCCATTACATCTCTTTTCATAATTTCATACCCTTTGAAGTGCTTGCTTACAAAAATTAGATGATGGCTAGTACGGTTTCCATTCTCATGTTTAAATCGAAATGGTAAAACATACTTTCTATCCATTTCTTGCAGAGATTTACAAATTGCCTCTATAATCGTTAACTCTCTTTCATCAGAATTAAGTTGTTGCAGTTCTTCACGTAATTCATCTCCTCTAACTTTTCCGAAAAGTGCATTCATGTGTTCTTGAACTTTTGCATTTCCTAAACCCATATTGATTCGATTATAGTTGAAAAAGAATATACAATCACAACCCCAGTTTTTCACAACTGAGTTGATTAATTTTAAGGATAAGCCTTTATACCCCCACGGGTCTACAAAAAACAATGTTGGGACTAATTTTAGCTTTTCAAATGTTCCAACAATCTTTTCACCGACTTCATAATTACTTATATGAGGTTTATATTTTAGATTTTCAATACCAGGAATTTCGTCTATAGCTGCTTCCAGAGAGTTGGTATGCTCAGGATCAGCATCATTAAATAATGTTTTCAGCATATTTCGCATATCTGGATCAGAAATTGCTGTTTCTAAAACCTTGATGGGTGTTGATTTTGAGCCGTCTTTGTATCTACCTGATCCTGCAAAAAGGTCTATGTAAGCTATTCTTTCATCAACTTTTTCACCTTGATTTTTACGCTTTTTAATCTCTCTAATAATTACGTTTGCCCAAACCCTGAAATATTTCTCAACAATTCTGGCTTTTACCAAAGATTGCTCTTTCTGTTCATCAAAGAAGGAATCGTTACTCATAAGTAATGCTTCTATCTATACTCTTATTATAATAGTGTATAAATTACTGAATTTCTATAAATGACACCAAAATATTTTAAGTTTTGTAGTTTTTTTTCTCGTTTTCTCGTTCCCATACTCTGTATGGGAACGAGATAAAATTCTGACCCCTGAATTTTGTTTTCACAAAAAAAATCCCTGCAATCTTGGAAGACTACAGAGATTTGTTTTTTTATTCATTTGGTGGCGGGAAGTGGATTTGAACCACTGACCTTCGGGTTATGAGCCCGACGAGCTACCAGGCTGCTCTATCCCGCGATGCTTTCGTCGTTTTCCTCTCGACTTCTTTAATATAACGCGAAGTCAAAAGTTTGTCAACTACAAAAGCGATAATTCTCCAATTACTTCCAAACGCTTATATTTCCCCAGGTTCATAAATTTTTCGGAGAGGCTTTGGGCAATACTGGGACTAATCCAACCCATTTGTTGGAGGAGGTGAATAGCCGCCGCGTATTTAGCGCGTTTTGAGCCATCCATGACTTTAATAGCTAATCCCATACCTTCACCAAGTAGGCTAATGCACTGCACACCTTCTGCACCAGATTTACTAACTACTTCGCTAGGAGTTAAGCGCATCAATTCGGTGTCAAACTCTCCTTCTCCAGCAACCATTGTGGGATGATGGTTCATAGCGCGAACAATACGTTCCATGTCAACGCTATTACTGGAAGCAAGCACGGCATATAAAGAGGCCATTTGACTGAGTTGCATCAAATATGTGGGTGCGCCACAGTCATCATGGGCGGTGAGAAATTCTTCCGCTGGCATTCGCAGCAATTCTGCTATTTTAGTGATAATTAACTGTTGAACTGGGTGTTTACGATCTAAATAGTTAGTTAATGGCCAATGACGTTGTTGGCACACAGCTAACATTCCTGCGTGTTTACCAGAGCAGTTATATTCTAGAGAACTGCTTTTGCCGAGGGGAATTGGGCATTGTAGAGAATTTACTTCAATATCTGCCCGCCACAAAATGTTAAATACCTGTCTTACCTGTTCCATGCCGCCTTTGTGGGAACTGGTGATAATAGCTAAGTCTCTATCACTCAAACCATAGCGTTCTAGTGTGCCTGTGCTGGCAACAGCCAGTGCTTGAAATGGTTTGAGGGCGGAACGGACAAATGCAGCAGTTTCAGCGTTACCGGCCACAGAAAGAACCCGTCCCCTGTCGTCGCTAACTACAGCTTGGACTATATGCCGAGATTCGATAATACCTTCCCGCAATAACCGGACTTCCAGTGCTGCGGATTGAGTTCGTTTTCCCATTGTCATGGGTTTATATCTACTTTGTGAATTGTCAGTTGTCAGTTGTCAGTTGTCAGTTATCGGTTGTTTTACTAATAACCAATAAATAATGACTATTTACTTACAAAAAATGCCAAATTATAGCACCAATAAGATACATTAGAGCCAAGGCAGCAAAGGTAATTTGCAAGCGTTGGAAAATGGGTTTGATTTCGTAGGTAACAATTAAGCGATCGCGGGTAATGACTGCTTGGGGTTTTGTCCAAGTTTGTCCATCATACCAACCGGATTCTTCATAGAATATAGTGGGGCTGTAAAGGCGATCACCTATATAGAACCAGCCTAAATACAACCTAATCAAGACTAGGACTACAGTGATACTAGCAGCACCAGATCCACAAAGGAGAAAATTGAAAATCTGCTTTTGGGGAGGAAAACTGGCTGCGGCCACAGGTCCTGCTATCAACCAAGACCAAGCCCAAATCCAAAAGATTTTTTTGCTGTAGTTACCCCAGCTTAAGGTCGTATCCCGAAATAACCAGGCGTTTTTTAATTCCTCGTACTCATTCAGTGGTTGTTGTTCTGTAGGAACTGGACAATTCTCAAGAGATGATCGGATCATATTGGTTAACCCCCAACATCATCGGAGTTTGGTATGGAAATACGTTCCGCGTGTCCCCAGAACGCTTCTAAATTATAAAACTCTCGTTCCCTTGGCATCATGATATGGACGATGACATCGCCATAATCTTGTAGTACCCATGTTCCTTCTGCTTTTCCTTCTGTGCGTTGGGGTCGTCGTTGCCACTCAATTTCAACTTGTCCTTCTATTGCGTCTGCAATTGCTCTAACTTGTACTTTAGAGTAACCAGTCATGATCACAAAATAATCAGATAGGTAAGAAATTTCTGCAACATTTAGCAAGACAATTCCTATAGCTTTACGGTCTAAAGCTGCTTGAGCAATAGTTAAGGCTAAATTTTTACTCGTAGTTCCTGTATCAGTTTTAGGTCTGATTACAATGTTCTTTGTCAATGAGAAATTTCTTGGGAAAGATTCAGTCATTCAACCTCAGGTGCTTTTTTAATGGAAGCAACTACTTGTTCAACTTACTTACAAATATCTGAACTGCAATTGTGTGGATAGGTTTTTCTTGAATAGTAACATATTCTACATGGCAACGGGAGTCATAATTCAGAATTGCTGGAGAAATAAGGCCAGAAAAAAATTTTTCCCCACACACCAGACATCTCCGGGAATTAAATAAGCGTAACCTCAAACCCCACTGGGGAGAATGAATTGTCCTTAAAGTATTTTACCGGAGATGTCTACTGGATTCTCGCAGATGTTTTGACTTTCAGTTATTAACCTCATTAAATTTGGGGTTTGCTGACGACACCAGAAGTAATTGCTGTGTCATCTGCTATCACTGATTTGAATAGTGCCTCATATTCATTTAATGTTTGTTCAAGCGCATAATAGTCAACTGCATGCTGGCGACTTTTATCACCTAACTGTTTTACCTTTTCTGGTTTTCGGTACAATTCCAAAATTGCTGTAGCTAACGCTTCGGGGTCTTCAGGGGGAACTAACATCCCACCACCACTTTTTTTAATGGCTTTAAATGCAGTACCATTTTCAGGAACAGATCCCACTAATGCTCTTCCACTGGCCAGTAACACTTGAATTTTTGATGGCATATTGAAAGATATAACATTTTTCTTCTGCACTACCAAGCCAATATCAGCAGCAGCCAACATTTGTGGCAACTTTTGACGGGGTTGAAAAGGTAATAATAAAACGTTATCCGCACCATAATCTAGACATTGCTGCTGTAATCGCTGTAAACCTTTGGCTTCTCCCACGATAACAAAAGTAATATCTTGAATCTCTCGGAGTTTGGCGGCAGTCTGAATAACAGTTTCTAAACCTTGGGTTAGGGCTATATTACCAGAATATAAGACGACAAATTTCCCCTTGAGATTATGTGTGGCTCGGAAAGGGTTCTCTTCTTTAGGTAGGGGACGAATAAAATTGACATCAACCGAATTGGGGATGTGCACAATTTTTTGAGATGGTACACCCTTAGCCAGTAGATTATCAGCAAACCCTTCGCTAATAACACTAATTTTATTAGCAGAGGCGTAAGCAAATTTTTCCAAGGCTGTAAATACTCTGATCAGTAATTTATTTTTCAGTAACCCTAAATGGATTGCTGCTTCTGGTAGTATGTCTTGCAAGTTTAGGACTACAGGACAGGAACTTAAGAACCCTAGAAAGGTTGCAGGAACACAGACTGGCAAGGATGGAGAAGGGAAAAGAATGACTTCTGGTCGCCAACCCATCAAGGCCGGAAAGAAGCTTGTGAGAACAAAACTACTATCTAATAGTAGTCGATCTAAAAGATTTGGTTGGGGACGAATCCAAACATAACTACGTTGGATATGCACACCATTAATATTTTCATCTACATAGAATTTACCCCGGTATTCTTCATAAATTTGTCTTGCAGGGTAGTTAGGCATAGCTGTAACTACGCGCACTTGATGTCCACGCTTGACTAATCCCTCCGCTAAATGAGTCATGATTGGTGCTATACCAATCGGTTCTGGGTGATAGTTGTAGGAGTAAATTAAAATTCGCATAATAGAGCTTGTCAATGTACCCTGGTTGTTATTCAAACGAAACCCAATACTTGTCTCTGATATCACTTTTTAGATCAGTCAGGTAGACATTATACACAATTATGTTGTCTTTTTGGACTTTTCTATTTTCAGCAGACCTGTCGGAAATATATACAAAAAAAATCATAGAATGGCAACCGGAGATATACCGTGGATATACTTGATATGAAAAATATTGTCCATATTGTCCACCCTACTTATGGCTTGCTGAAAAAGTTGTCTGTGAGGGTAGGGAATAGGGAACTCTTAACTGGGAACAGTTTCAGATATCTGGATATTCTCAATTTCCTATTCCTAGATCCGACAAAGAAAAATGTAACTTTTTTCAGACACCATCGGTCAAAACCTGGCACTTTTTTGTTTGAAAAATCCGCGAAACCCCTATTAATAAATGGTTTTAGCTCTCTTCAGCCAGCCCTACTTAGGTTTTTATGCCTTTCCAAGTAAGTTGGCGTGAAAAATTGTCGTTATAGCGAGGGAACAGGGAACTCTTAACTGGGAACAGAAAAGAGGTTTCGGGCAACTTTACTTTTCGTTACATATTTCGGTTTTTTTCCGTTCACCTACTTACTCAAAACATTAGATTAATCTGCAAGGACTTTACTTTTCGCTTTTACTGACATAGGTGTAAAGACTTTGGCATTAATCGGTTTTAGCACTTGCAGCCCATTTAAATTCTGTAAACAGTCTAAAGCTGCCTCCCGAATTATTACTTCTTTTTCCTGACTAAGTAGAAGTTGCAAGCATTTTATAACATCTTTTGGTATTGCTGTATCAAATCGTTGGCGAGCAATAAGCTTATTCAGTTTACCTATAGCAACTAAACGTTTTAAAGGATCTACTTCTGTTAAATTGCTTAACAATTGATCAAGATAATCTTCCTGTTGACTTCCCTGAAAACTGAATATTTGCCAGACCAACAAAATTAAAGTCAATAATGTGCCTATACCTTGAGTAATAGCACCGACAGCCAACCAAGGACTAGGGGAATCAACCCAAATTGCCGAAGCCATGTAAGTTATCACAGTGGCAATACCACCACTAGCAATAGAATAGGCTAAACGACCGTTGGGACTAGTAATTAACTTTTGTATTTCTAGCCAGTTTAATTGCCAATTAAATTTCGGTATTAAGTAAGTAAATACCATAATACCAACACCAACAACAAGTGCTAATAATAGTTGCCAATTCCATAGCAACATAGCCACAATTATTGTTAATAAACCTAGCAAAAAACCAGGTTCAGAGAAATGTTTAAAAATCCGCCCTTCTCTGTTTCCTATCTTGATTTCCGAAATTTGATTAATGAATTGTCTCCAAGAAGACGAAGCCTGTGTCACAGTATTTACCCACTTGATTACAAAATTGTCAAAATTATAAATTTATCGTTTTTATACCCTGCTAAATCCGATTAGAAAAAATTAAAAATTAACGTCTTAAACTTTGGGCAATAATTAATGCCGCCATTGTGCCAGGCCGTTTTTTACTAATTAATTATTATTGAGGATGAAATCAGGGAAATTTCACCCCTAACTATAATCTTATTTATCTTGTAACCGAATATCAATTACAGACGCATTAAAATTATAGTTAAAACCTTCTAATTCAAAAGTCATACCAATTTTTACCTTGGTATTACCATTACCCAGAACTGGCCCATCTTTAGTTACTTTTGCATTATCTTCTAAGGTCAAGATAAAATCTGTACTGAAGTTGTTCTTACGAGGATCTGGTAATTCCTTCACAGAACCATCTGGTTGACCAATAGTCAGCATCCTATCTAACTGTTGAATGGATTTAATCCCCATCTGTCCATAGGGTTGATTGCGGATAATCACATTAGTTTTACCACCATTTGTGAATCCTTGTTTAAATAATTGTTTAGGGTCAAGAACATTAAGGCCACGCACTACTAAATCCACCTCAATTGGTACTGTTTTCGCACCCACTTGAGCCACAGAACCGGAAGTACCGGGGAAAACGAAGATACCTACTATCACTAGTAAAATTACCAGCGCAGCACCTAAATCTAGTAGATTTATTTTACCGAACAAGCGACCTTTGGAATCTAAAATAGCCATAACCAGTTTTGGATAAATTTCAGTTAAATTTTAAGTTAGGTAATTGATTGTACTAACAAGTTTTTGCAAATGATCCACAATCTTGATCACTGCATCAAAATTGACAGAAACCAGGCGTTATGGTTATGGGGTAGTTTATCATAATTACAGTAAGTTATTTCCATGAATTATTTGTATGATATTAAATTGAAAATGCCTGAAAATGCAACTTACTAATCGGAAAATTCGTCCTCTAATTTTAAGCTCTCACAGGAATCTCATTTGACTAGATTATGATTAACTGGCAAGGATTTCGGATAAATTACCATTTATGGACACGACGCTGTTTATATCCGTTAATTTCTGTAAGTGTTGCTTTGTCTTTGTGCTTAAGTACAATCTTACCAAGTAAGGCTATAGATTTATCACCCCTTTTATTTCAAGGGGTACAGATATTTAACTTATCTAATATATCTGATCGTGATGAAATTGATCTTGGTAAACAGATGAATCAGCAATTACACAAAGAAGTCAAAATCTCTCATAACTCACAGCTTCATAAATATATTAGCGAAGTAGGTAGACGTTTAGCCGCTAATAGCGATCGCCCAAATATCCCTTATACTTTTCAAGTAGTCGAAGATGCTGCTATTAATGCTTTTGCGACTACTGGTGGTTTTATTTATGTGAATACAGGTTTATTAAAAGCCGCAGATAATGAAGCAGAATTAGCTAGTGTATTAGCTCATGAAATGGGTCATATTGAAGGTAAACATTTAATTAAGCAAATGCGAGAACAAGCGATTATCAGTGGTGTTGCTACCCTAGCAGGTTTAGATAAAAATAAAGCTGTAGGTATTGGTGTACAACTCGCACTAAATCTTCCCCGAAGTCGTAAGGACGAATTTGATGCTGATAAAAGAGGACTAGCGAACATCACCCGCAGTGGTTATGCTCAATCAGCTATGATTTCTTTTATGAAAAAGTTACAGAGTAGTAGTTCTGTACCTGCATTTTTAAGTACGCATCCAGCCGCGAGTGAGCGAATTATTTCTCTTCAGCGTCAGATTAATAATCAACCAAGTAATCAAAATAACGGTTTGGATAATTTGGCCTATAAATCTAGAATTAGAGCATTTTTGCGGTAATTAGGCTTTTTACCTATGACGACGGCTACCTATTAATTCCTTTGGCTCAATCATTGTAATTGCGTCTTTCCATGGTAGAGTTCGTACTGCGTGACTAAACACATTAGCCTGATACACCAATTTATTTGTAATATCCAGTCCAGTTAACCAACCACTACGGGGATGATAAGCACCAGTATCAATATCTATCCAACCCTGACCCTGAGCTAAATTACCAGGAATAACACCGGGTAAGGTAAAAGTTATAGTATGACCGGCTATAATTATCTTATCGGGGAAATATGGTTGATTCATACTGTGGAACTCTGCTCGTATCCAACACAGTTCATTAGATGTTTGTTCTGCCACAGTTTTGCTAGGATCAACACCTGCATGAGTTAACCAAAAATCTCCCAAATCAAGATATGTGGGTAAACTTTCAAACCAATCTATATCTGCTTGGGGAATTTTCCCAGACCGATAACTAGCAACCGTCGCCTGTCCTCCGTTATATAACCATCCTTGCATACTGGCTGAATGAGTATTTCTACCAGTCATAATGTCTAATAACATCTGCTCATGATTACCTAGTAAACAAGGGTAATCATTTTCTTTAACAAACTTTACTACCTCCGCACTTTGCGGACCACGATCAATTAAATCTCCCAAAAAATATAGTTGATCCGCTGATGCAGGGGCTATTTCCTTCAACAACACCCTCAAACCTTGATAGTGTCCATGTACATCCCCGATAATAACCCTACGCTGACTAATTTCGCTCATCTGTTTCTAGCCTAAATAAATTAACTGGTTATTTTGACTACATTCTTGTTGGTCTAGGTTTCCCGAACAAAAGGGTTTTACTGTCTATCCTTCTTGTTGCAATAACCATAAACCAGTGTAAGTCATTCCCGAATCATCTGGTTGTACTAACAAAAAATGTAAGCCCTGACTTAGCTGTTTACGTTCTTCATATAACTTTCCCGCAGCACTAACTTCCTCATCTGCAAAAGTCGCTAAAATCCATCTATCTGCTAAACTAGCTTCTAAAATCAAACCATCAGGTGTACCATTCATGTAGTTTAATGAGACAGGGTTGCTTTTCTGCAACCACCGTGCTAAACTCATGGAATGTCTTCCACCATAGATAATCACACCAGGTATAGGAACTGTAGAAGCCAAACCTAGATTTATCGGTTTGAGAAATTCTGGTATTTGTAGAATAGGAATTGGCCGTTCTATAAACTCATCTACAATATCACCAGCTAGAATGGTCGCCAAACGCCATTCTTCCCCCCAGAGATTTTCTGGTAATGGTACTGGAGGTGGTTTATCCACAATTACAGGATATTGCTTTAATGCTAACCACTGTTTTAACGCCAAAGTTCTCCGAGTAGCTTCAACCTTGATACCTAAATTATTGCCCGCAGTTTCTATTAAACTTAAAGACTGAGGACGAAATACCTGAATGATATCTGGTAAATTTTCCCTAGCTGCTAATTGTAATTGTTGAGTAACCCAAGTAGAATTAGCTTGTGATTGGGGACAACTCGCTATATACTCAAAACTGCGAGTTTGATCACAAACTAATAGTTCCCATAGTATCTGCCCTTCAGCATTTTTTAGCGGACTACGATAAAAATCAGCTTGCCAAATCAAACCCATTCTTTAACCCATCCAACTTAAACAAATCAAATTTAAACTTCAACTAAACTAAATTTTTGGCCAATTGTATAGCTGCTTCTACCGTGGAAATTCTCCCCTCAGCTTGAGCCACACCAACTTCCATTAATAATTCCCCTACCAATGGTGAAGCGGGAATTTTTAACTCTGTCATAATTTCTTTACCAGTGAGTAAAGGAATAGGATGTGCAACCGCGTCATTCGGGTTAAGATAACGTTTGATTAAAGGTTCATAAGTAACAAACATACTTTCTGCAAACGTACCTCTGTCTATAATATCATTTGCTAAGGCTAATACTAACACAGCCGGAAATAAAATTCCCATTTCCCGAAAGAGAAAATACTGTTTCCGCAAAGACATATTTTCCGATTTTATTTGTGAAAATAGTCTTAATGCGGTTGTTACCGCGCGAATTTCTGCCCGACTGTAGGTAAGTTTGTGTAATTCTATTTCAGCGGTTTCTGGGTTGGAATGAACAAGACAAGCAAGTTTAGCAATACTTAACCAAGAAGTTTTGACAGTACTACGGACATATTTGGTTAATTCCTGGCCTAAACTTTGCCAGTTTTGACTAATTAAATCAGATGCTTGATCAATTGCATTTAACTTAATAAAAATTTTATCAGTAGCATTTTTAAATAAATGGGTCAAAATACCATCTTTCCAAGCCGTATTTAACCAAAATGTCCCTCGACCACTAGCTAATAAATAACCAATTTCTACCCGTACTCGTTCCGCTGCTACTTGGTTAATACTTGTGGCTAAACTGCGAATAGTATCTTGAGTAACTGGTTCAATAATAAAATCAAGTTGAGCAGCTTGACGATAAGCCCGCATTAACCGCAAAGGATCATTTTGCAGATTGACAGGTGATATCATGCGTAAAATACCAGATTCTATGTCTTGAGAACCTGTAAGAGGATCAATAATTTCTTGTGTATGGGGATTAAAAGCGATCGCATTAATAGTAAAATCTCGCCTATATAAATCAGTAATTAGACTTTCCCCCTCCTGTTGAGCAAAATCAACGGTAGCTTCAGGAAACACGACACGCGCAATTTGTCTTTCAGCGTCAAGTAACACAAAACCAGCTTGATAACGTCGAGCAATCTTTTTTGCCACTTGCACCGCATTTAATGGGATAATGAAATCCAAATCCATATATTCCCGCATTCTACCCAAAATCCCATCACGAACTGCACCACCAACCATATAAACGGGTCGTGGCAGATATTCCAGACTAAAAGGCCAATTTTCAGGAGATAGACGAGAAGCAACTAATTCGGATATTGTCATCAAAATCAACCCAATAACTAATGCTGATTATTTTGGCATGAGCTATATTAACTATAAAGGTTTTGAGAGTTGGTTCTAATATGTGTATTTGCGTGAATTGCCACTATGTAGACCGCTGTGTTACTTACAACGCCGTAGAAACCCAGCACCAACAGTTACACTTAACAGAAACACCAGATTTTGATCCTCACGAACCCACCATTAATGTTAATATTCGCACGCAAGGCGAGATAATTGAAATGGAATGGGATGTTGTTGGTTGTCTGAGTTTCCAACCCGAAATAGGTAAATGGTCTAAATTACGTCCTGGTGAGTTAGTCCCCACTTAGGTGTTTCCAGGGTTGGACTTTGGTGAATTAAAGCATGATTTTTTCTCACGCAGAGGCGCGGAGAGTAAGAGTTTGGTAAAGGAGGAAACAATTTAAAATGTCCCTCCCTAGTTATGACGCAAATACTACTATTTTAGACTTATTTAGACTTCAACAGCTAGTTTTGCTTCTTTAGCTGTTAAGCGTTCATAAGTAGCACGCATTTTCAAACCTGTCAAGACTTGGAATAAACCAGTACCATTGTTAGAACCGGGGTATTCGCGGTGTTGCACTAATAAGTGAGTCATCTCACCTTGATACTTGGTGGAGGTTTTGCTTAGATGGGTTTCAATGTAAATTACTTCATCTAGGTTGTCAAATTGACCGTCTACTTCTAAAACTGAGACGTAACGACCATAGTAAACATCAAAACCATAGTACAGTTGCATACCTGGGTAAGAACAGGTTAGTTTGCGTCCGCAAGGAGTCCACTGAATTGTTGAACCTTCGTCAAATAGGTAACTTGGTTCAAAGCCCTCTTTTCCTTCCCGTTGTAACATCCGTACCCGTAAAACCTTACGTTCTGTATCGTTTTTAATCAAGTTTGTGGGTAATACTTGTAGAACTACGTCCGCAAATTCTCTTTGTGGTTCGATAAATTTCTCAAAATCAGGTTTCCGAGAATTGATTTGTGCGAGAACATCTTCGTAGCGGTGGCCTCTCTCGGCCATATCCCGTTGAATTTTCCAGGCGATTTTGACTTCATCACTGATATCAAAATAAACACTGAAATCTAATAGTTCTCTAACCCGTTCATCATATAAAGGATGCAGCCCTTCTACTACGATAACATGATTTGGCTTGACTATTTCTGGTGGGTCAATATTGCCAGTTTCGTGATTATAAATCGGTTTATTAATTGTTTGACCTTCTTTAAGAGCTTTAATTTGCTCATACATCAAGTCAAAATTGTTTGCTCTTGGGTCGAGGGCAGTTATGCCTGTTTGTTTACGCTGTTTCCGATCGAGGCAATGATAGTCATCTAAACAGATAACTGTCATAAATTCTTCACCAAATAAATCAATCAAGCGACGTAAAAACGTAGATTTACCGCATCCAGAGTCTCCCGCTACTCCAATTAATACCACACGTTCCGGCTTACTTGTCATAAATCCTCTCTAAATACTAAATGTCAATCAATAATTTTTGTCACAACAGATTTTGAATGCAGGAGCTTACACTCATGGTACACCCCTAGGTTCTGGCTATCCAGGATAACGATGACTTTCTTTCAACGGATAACGTGTAAGCTAATGGCAGTTACTCGTCTGAATGAGCCTAATTTTATCGCTGGTAAGTATTTAATCTTAGTGTTGCACTAGATTTTAACAGAAGGGAGTGTACTCGCACAAGATTTACCTTGAGAAAGAATCTAGTTCCCTTAGCAGTTGTCTAGCTAATATTTTGCCATAGATGATACAATTTTTTTTAAGCCTGAATCAGAAACAAAAAAATATCTATAAATTTATAATCATCAAGTATGTTAACACTGTCATGGTAGGATAGGATGAGTAGTTTTAGGGGAATATGCAGACAAAGTTATAATGTACGCCTTCGGGACATTCTAACAAAGGCAGGGGCTTGTCCTCATAGCCGGGGTTTTTGCAGTATCAAGATGCTGTAAAATGTTTTTTCATCAACCTAAAACTATATAGTTCGAGAAAAAAAGATTAAAGTGATTCACTATTAACATTCTCGCCCGGACTTATCCTCTAACTTAGAAGGTGAACAGGTGTGTTTTTTGCCATGCCTACCGGTCTTGGGCGAGTGTGAGCCGGCATCATGATTATGATGTCGTTTTCCCAGGTGGGCAGTTTTGTGATCCGAAAATCCGGTAAACTAAAGCTCCTATAAGGATGGGAATGATGTTTTTGATAAACGGTTAAGTAAATATCGGAGTGGTAGAAGGAATGTACAATCAAGGTGCTGTTGAGGGTGCTGCCAATATAGAATCAGGTAGCCGCGTCTTCGTTTACGAAGTGATAGGTCTGCGTCAGAGTGAAGAAACTGATCAAACCAACTACCCAATTCGTGAAAGTGGCAGTGTATTCATCAGAGTACCTTACAACCGCATGAATCAAGAAATGCGACGGATCACTCGCTTAGGTGGTAAAATTGTTAGTATTCAACCTGTTACAGCTTTACAGCAAGTCAATCGCCAAGTTAAATTAGTAACGAATGATGTAGCAGTTATTACATCTGAAACTACTGCTAGTACAGAAGTGAAAGCTGAGGTGAATGCTAGTAACGAGGAACATGGTAAAGTCACACCTGTGATTAATCCTAGTGAGGCGAAAGGCTTTGCTAAATCATCGGCTAAGGAGAAAAAAGGCAACACCATGACTCAAGCAAAAGCAAAAAAAGATGCCCATGCTGACGTTCCTGTGAACATTTATCGTCCTAACGCTCCGTTTATTGGTAAGTGTATCTCTAATGAAACATTAGTTAAAGAGGGCGGAATTGGTATTGTTCAGCACCTCAAATTTGATATATCTACTGGTGACTTAAGATATCTAGAGGGTCAAAGTATCGGTATTATCCCTCCTGGACTGGATAAAAACGGTAAGCCTGAAAAACTGAGACTTTACTCGATTGCTTCCACTCGTCACGGTGATAATCTAGATGACAAAACAATATCCTTGTGTGTTCGTCAGCTAGAGTACAAGCATCCCGAAACTGGTGAAACAGTTTATGGTGTTTGTTCTACCTATCTGACTAAAATCAAACCAGGTGATGATGTCAAAATCACAGGTCCTGTTGGTAAAGAAATGTTGTTACCTGAAGATCCAGAAGCTAATATAATTATGTTAGCAACAGGTACAGGTATTGCGCCTATGCGGACTTACTTGTGGCGGATGTTTAAGGACGCAGAAAGAAAAGCTAACCCAGAATATCAATTTAAAGGATTTTCCTGGTTGTTGTTTGGTGTACCAACATCTCCCAATATTCTTTATAAGGAGGAATTGGAAGCAATGGAACAGAAATATCCTCAAAACTTCCGTCTCACCTATGCTATCAGCCGGGAACAAAATAACCCCCAAGGTGGTAGAATGTACATCCAAGACCGTGTAGCGGAACACGCTGATGAATTGTGGCAATTGATTAAAAATCCTAAAACCCACACTTATATCTGTGGTTTGCGCGGTATGGAAGATGGCATTGATGCGGCTTTAAGCGCTGCGGCGGCCAAAGAAGGTGTAACCTGGAGTGATTACCAAAAAGACCTGAAAAAAGCTCACCGTTGGCACGTAGAAACATACTAATTTAGTCATTGGTCATTGGTTATTAGTCATTGGTCATTGGACAATTAAAAGAAGATAATTAGTAGGTAGGGCTTATGCTCTGCCTACAATTGTTTTGTTATTCTCTAATAAAGTTAGTGTGGGTGCAAAATCTGTGACTGTTAAATTAGGAATACTCGGATTAGGTACAGTAGGAACGGGTACAGTACAACTGTTACAAGACAAGCTAGGCCGTCACCCACTGTTACAGGAAATTGAAATATATCGGGTGGGGGTGCGATCGCTAACTAAACCTCGTGTTGTAGAATTATCATCAGGTGTAATCACGACGGATTTAGAGGCCATTGTTAATGATCCAGCGGTGGATATAGTTGTAGAGTTAATGGGAGGATTAGAACCAGCCAGAACATTAATTCTCGCAGCTATTAACAATGGTAAGCACGTTGTCACCGCTAATAAAGCTGTAATTTCTCGATTTGGTGCGGAAATATTTACTGCTGCGAATCAAGCTGGTGTCTATGTCATGCTAGAAGCGGCTGTTGGTGGTGGTATTCCAGTGGTTCAACCTTTAAAACAGTCTTTAAGCGTTAACCGGATTAATGCTATTATGGGTATTGTCAATGGCACAACCAACTACATCCTCACCAGGATGCAAACGGAAGGTAGTGATTTTGATAATGTCTTAGCAGATGCTCAGAGATTGGGTTATGCTGAAGCTGACCCCACTGCTGATGTTGATGGTTTAGATGCGGGAGATAAAATTGCTATTTTGGCATCTTTAGGGTTTGACGGACGAATTAATCGAGAAGATGTCCATTGTGAAGGAATTCGCCAAGTCACAAAAACAGATATTACCTATGCTGCTAAATTAGGATTTGTGATTAAGTTATTAGGGATAGCCCAACACTTAGATACAGATAATTCCCAACTTTCAGTTAGGGTTCATCCTACTTTAGTACCGCAAAACCATCCTTTAGCTAGTATTAATGGTGTTTATAACGCTATCCTTGTGGAAGGAGAACCCATTGGCCAGGTGATGTTATTCGGTCCTGGTGCTGGTGCTGGTGCTACCGCGAGTGCTGTATCATCAGATATATTAAGTCTGGTAGCTACCCTCAAAACTAATACCAATAAACTAAATCCTCTCCTAGCTTGTAGACATCAACATTACTCTCAAATTACGCCAATTTCTGAGTTAGTGACACGGTTTTATACCCGTTTCTTGAGTAAAGACCAAGCGGGAGTTATTGGGAAATTAGGGACTTGTTTTGGCAATTATGGGGTAAGTTTGGAGTCAGTAGTTCAAACTGGTTTTCAGGGAGAACTAGCGGAAATTGTAGTTGTCACCCATGATGTCCGAGAAGGGGACTTTAGACAAGCTTTAGCTGAAATTCAAGCTATGGAATCTATAGACAGTATTCCTAGTGTATTACGAGTGCTGTGAAAAATAAAACAGACACCTACATATTCCCGATTTCTTAAAGAAGTCGGGGATATGATTGATTATCGCTAACTAATAATAAGATAGTTCTTCCTCATCAAAATGATGATAACATAATTAAAATTTTCTGTCAACACCAAAAAATAAAATTTTTCCCGGTTTTTTGCGTCTGAGATAATTGCTTTGTTGGGTTGAGAGAAAGCGTAACCTAACAAAGTTCTCAACAATAAATAAATTCCCTCAAAACTTAAGTGAGGCTCTATATAAATACGTCTTGGCATATACTTCGTTACTCAATCCCTTTCTACTCTTTTACTGTGTGCATTTAACCGGATTTGATATCACCTGTAAGCTTTCATAGTTTTTGTCCTGCATAAATGGATTTTTCCTCGCCATGACGACGAATAATAGCTTCACCGTTACTGACTTCTATTAGTATCCAGCCTGTGTCACCAATATTTTCGCCCAGATTAATCCCGCGAGTGGTACCATCTATGTTAAATAAGCCTACAGATTTATCACCTGATTCCAATATTCCCTCTAACTGCACAGAATAGGTAGGTGTGTTGACAAGTTCTTTTTCTGGTACTGTCGGAGTAATAGTCGCTAATTTTGGTGGTGCGTCTTTTAAAGGTTGAGAATTAACCTCTGTCTTTTTTATTTTCGGTTTAGTTACTGGTTGTACATTGTTAATAGGAGGATTATTAACTACTGAATATGAAGGTTGTGGTATTCTGACTGGGGAAACGGTTCGTGGTTGATAGTATGAGGCTGGGGACTGGTCAACCGGGATATTTTTCCTATTTGTCGCATTTGTGGAAAGTGCAGTCTGGGGAACGGGTGGTAAATTGTTGGCGGCTATAGGTAAGAGAGGAGCTTTAATTTGTGGTTGATAGTATGAGGCTGGGGACTGGTCAACTGGGATATATTTCCTATTTGTCGCATTTGTGGCAATTGCAGTCTGGGGAACAGGTGGTAAATTATTGGCGGCTATAGGTAAGGAAGAAGCTTTAATTTGTGGTTGCGTACTTGGCAAAGGTATGGCTTTTGTTTGATTAATACTAACATTAGTAAGTCCGGGTTTGACTGTAGTTGTGTAATTGCTCCTTTCTTGCTGTTCTATAAGTGAAAAAGCAGACAACATATAATTCACTAAATCTAATTGAGGATCTGATTTCACATAAACAGATGATGGTATCTGGTTGTTTTGTAAACTAGAATTTAATTGAGTATTCGCTCTATTTAATAAGGCAAAGTTCGTTAGCCAAAGCGTACATAATGTAGCCATAGACCAACCAAATCCCATATATATTAATTTATCTAAAATATTATCTAAACCACTGGTTTGTGGTCGATCTTTAGTAGTAATTGCTCCCGGAAAGGAAGAATTAACTACCAGGTATGTTTTTGGGACATTTTTTTTAATAAGTGCAGCAGACTGTAATGAACGATGGACTTTTGGTGACAAACTTGCGTCTGTCCTTGTTAATGCCGTGTTTCGCTTATGGAGGTATGTATTCCCAACACTATGACAATTCTGCTCATTGTTATTATTGAGAATGTTGTCAATATCGGCAAAAATTTCGTCCATTAAGCTTTCAGCATAGGTTTCTATTGGACAAAGCTTGTTAATAACGAAATCTTCGGCTGCCTCCGAGTCAAGTAAATCAGTGCTAGATTTTAGTGACATATATGGTTTTGCGATTGTAGCTGACAATCATAGAAAAATCAAAAACTACTGTGGAAATTAATTAACCTTCTTCATTAAACAACTAATCTTGGTTTTTGTGAATACAGGAATTTATTAGCTAAATAGTATTAGATATTACTTTTATCATGATTATTTAGCGGTAATCCATGAGTTACCGCTACTTTTGTTAAGACAGAATTACTGGGGTTGGGGTGGCTTTAGTTATGTTATTTTTAGCTATTTCTAAATATATCAAAAGGGCGTTGATATCCGCTGGGTTAACACCACCAATTCTCGCAGCTTGTCCAATAGTTAAGGGTTGGACTTTATTCAGCTTTTCCCTCGCTTCCTTCGATAAAGTATCAATGGTTGAGTAGTCCAAATCACCAGGTAGATGGCGATTTGCTTGACGAGCAACTTGGTCAATTTGGTTTTGCTGTCTTGCTAAATAACCAGCATACTTGATATCAATTTCTGCTCCTTCTTTTTCCGCTTGTTTGAGGTTGGGGTTATGGAGTCCGTAACGTTCCAAGTCAATGTAATGGATACCTGAACGACGCAGTAAGTCAGCGAGGGTAATAGAACCTTTAATAGCTTGTTGGGTATCATCTGCGATCGCTTGTCCTACTGCCTCATTTTCCTTTATTCTAGTACAATGCAGCCGTTCTTTCTCCGCAGTAATTTGTGCTTGTTTTTCGCTAAACAAATTCCAGCGCCTATCATCAATTAAACCAATTTCCCGTCCCAAGGGTGTCATACGCAGATCAGCATTATCAGAACGTAGTAATAACCGATACTCTGAGCGACTCGTAAGCATTCGATAAGGTTCTCGTAAATCCTTCGTACACAGGTCGTCAATTAAAGTGCCAATATAACTTTGTTCACGGGGAAAAATAATCATTTCTTCACCCCGTACAAACCGCGCTGCATTGATTCCTGCCACTATCCCTTGAGCAGCAGCTTCTTCATAACCTGTAGTCCCGTTTACCTGTCCGGCACAAAATAATCCGGGAACTTTCTTAGTCATCAAGGTGGGAAAACACTGGGTTGCAGGTAAATAATCATACTCTACTGCATAGGCAGGACGTAACATTACACAATTTTCTAAACCTGTCAAACTCCGCAACATCAAAATTTGCAAAGTTTCTGGTAAACCAGTAGAAAAACCCTGAATGTATAATTCAGGAATATCTCTTCCTTCCGGTTCAATAAAGATTTGGTGACTTTCTTTATCTACAAAGCGGACAATTTTATCTTCAATACTCGGACAATAACGGGGACCGGTTGCTTCCACCCAACCACCATACACAGGGGACAGATGTAAATTTTCCTGAATTAAACGATGAGTTTCTTTAGTGGTCCGAGTCATGTGACAAGGCATTTGTTCCCGTTCTACCCAGACTTCGGGGTCAAAACTGAACCACCGTACAGCGTCGTCTCCGGGTTGAATTTCCATTTTACTGTAATCAACAGAACGTTTATCAACCCGTGCTGGTGTCCCGGTTTTCAGTCTACCAGTTTCAAATCCTAAGCGGTTCAAAGTTTGTGTTAACCCTTCCGCTGCAAACTCTCCCGCGCGGCCTGCGGCCATGGATTTATTTCCCACCCAAATTTTCCCACCTAAAAACGTCCCCGTGGTGAGAATTACCGCTTTACAGTGGAAAGATACACCAAAATAAGTTTCTAAACCAATAACTTCATTATGATCATTTAAGATTAAATCCGTCACCATCCCTTCTCTAATTGTCAAATTCTCTTGATTTTCGACAATTCCCTTCATTATCGCCGCATATTCTCTTTTATCAGTTTGCGCCCGTAATGCCCAGACCGCAGGACCGCGTGAAGAATTGAGGATGCGTTTTTGTAAGTATGTCCGGTCTGCCATTTTGCCAATTTCCCCCCCTAAAGCGTCTATTTCATGGGTTAATTGGGATTTGGCAGGTCCACCGACTGCGGGGTTACAGGGTTGCCAAGCGATCTTATCTAAGTTTAGGGTCAATAGCAGAGTTCGACAACCGAGGCGGGCAGTAGCCAGTGCTGCTTCACAACCTGCGTGACCTGCACCGACGACAATTACATCATAAGCGTCTGGAAATTCAGTGAAATTGTGCATGGTCTTAGTTACAAAATTAAGTTAGTTAGGAATTATGATATAAATTCCTTATTATACATTATTTTTAATTTGTCGGTAATTCGTGATCTGCTTGCAGCAGCACTTAGCGATCGCACTATACTTAAAAATAAGTTAATTCTTAGTCCGTTTCTACCAGAAAAATATAGGTTAAATAAACCACGAAGAAACGAAGACCACGAAGAAAGAGGGAAGATAGGTAATCTTATGTTAGGAAGGGAGTAACTATCTTTAATTGAGATTTTTACACTAATAAATTTTCTATTCCTGTTGTTGTTCCTGCTGTAGAAACTTGGATAACTCTGCTATATTGTAACCGCCATTGTAAAGCGTTAGAAATTGTTAGGTAGCCTATTTCTGGGGGTGATTGTAAAATTCGTTCTGCTAGTGCCTCGCGTCCAATTTCATCTAAAGGAAAATTACGTTCTTCTAAAAAAGCTATCATATCATCTTTATTGCCATTGCGGCGGATAATTTCTTTAATTCCATAGGTAGTTTGATAGTCTCCAGTTCTTTCTTTAGTTACAAAAACGACATTCTGACATTTTAAATTGGCAGTTAGAGAACTATGATCATCAATTTTTTCGTATGCAAATATTAATAAGTTATATCCTAAACCATAGACTTTTTGACTTGCATTTCTAAATGGACAGGAAGACTGAGGCTGTTTAATAGATGTTACTTTTAAATCTACTTCTAGTCCCGGAAAATCTATACCTAACGCAGCACTACCAAGGGTATATTCATATCTTGAGGACAAATATTGATTAAAAGTAGACTCAACATAAGTTCCCACTGCTTTACCATCTGTAACTCCGTACAAATTATGAATTTGTGTTACACTTAATTTTGAGCAAAAATTACGTGCTGCCGTTTTTAAAGATTCTAGTGTTAGTAATTCCATTTTTAAATTAAATAGTCAAAGTTAATTGTTGCCAAGAAGATTTAGTAAATTCAATATTGCTTTTACCAATTCTTTGACATACCCATTCTACACAAGCAGGAACAATTGCATTACCAAATAAAGCATATTGATCATAAATTCTCGCTATTCGACACCAATCATCAGGAAACCCCATCAATCTGGCATATTCAATATTAGTTAAACGCCGATATTTATCAGCTACTTTATAACGTTCATAATGTCTTGATGTCGAAGCAGTTAATGTTGATGCAATTCCATTAATTCCAAATATTGTATAACCTAATCTTGCGCCTCCATCTTGATTATATAATAATTCTACACCATGACAATAACGATTTACAGCTTTACTTTTTTTAATTCTTTCTAAGGTATCAGATGTAAAGTCAAATTGAGGATCTACTATTGAATCATCTTGTAAAATATCTTTTAATTTCTGTCTAGGCTTGGTATCCGGTAAAGTAGAAAGATTCAAAGTTAACATTTTATTTTTATAAGCAATTCCCCAATTGTAATTCTTACCTTTATGTTCAACTATAGGCATCATATCTTTTTCTAGTAATTCTTCTATATTTTCTAAATCGGTTAAATCTGTTTGAGTTAAGAAAACTGATGTATTTTGTAAAAGTTGAGAATTGATATGCACTGAATTTAACTTAGTCCCAAAAATAAAAATCCTGTCTCTATTTTGAGGAATACCAAAGCTAATAGGACTAATAATTCTCCATTCTATAAAATAATCTAATTCTGACATTGCATTTAAAATCACTCGAAAATGATAGCCATTTTCCATTGTTAAAAGTCTTTTGACATTTTCTAAAAAAAAATATTTCGGTTGTTTTTTATCTATTATTTCTACAATACGCTCAAATAAAGTCCCTCTCACACAATCTCTCACACCCAATTTTTTACCAGCAGGGCTAAATGGTTGACAAGGGAAACCAGCAGTTAGTATATGATGATTGGGTATATCTGATATCGGGATTTTATTAATATCACCTAACACTAGAGAATCTTTCCCAAAATTACTTTCATAAACTTGACAACTCAATTCATTGATATCATTAGCCCATATAGTTTCAATATTAGCATTTGCCATACCCAAGCGAAAACCACCGATACCAGCAAATAATTCTACCGCTTTTAAATTCTCTGTTTTCATATATTAATTGTCTATTATTTAATAATTACTCATCTGTAAAATAATCGGAATCTATCTTTTTAATTTCGTAAATAGAGACTGTGGAAACACCCACATGATTATCAATCATTAATTGAGCTAATTCTTCTCCATCTATTAACACAATTTTACTGTCTATAATAGATACATATTCTCTCGCTTCTTGGGAAAATCTGGAAGTAGTGATAAAAACACCTTTTCTTGCTCTTTGTCCATGTAAAGCACCGACAAACTTTTGAATTTCTGGTCTACCAACAACAGTATTATCCCATCTTTTAGCTTGAACATAAACAATATCTAAGCCTAATTTATCTTCTTTAATTATACCATCAATTCCCCCATATCCACTTTTACCGATCGCTCTCCCTGCATCACGTCTTGAGCCACCATAACCCATTTTTACGAGTAAATCTACCACTAATCTTTCAAAAAAATCAGGTGGGGAAATTTTAACTCTATTAAGTATTTCTAATTCTAATTCTTTTCTGATTTTCTTATAACCAATGTCTATAGAATCTTGGGGTGTAGTCTCTGATGTTTCTATAATTTCCGGTTCTGATTTATCATTATCTTTTTTAGTAGTTTTAAATTCTATAAACTCTGGAAATTGATTAAGAAACTTGAGATTAATTTCCGATGGATTTTGACTTAAAATCTCCTTACCTTTGTCAGTAATTTGAAAAAATCCTCTTTTGGGAGAAATAAATAAACCTGCTTTCTTCAAATAAGTTCTTGCCCAACCTACTCTATTATCAAATACTGCTTGTTGTCCACTAGATAATAATTCCTTTCTTTCGTCATCACTTAAATTAAAAACATCAGCTAAAAATGTAATAGCGTCTCTTAAAGAATGTTCTTTACCATCACTTGCATATTGCAATAAAGGAAGCATAATAGCTTGAAAGTCAGGAATAGTCATTTTTCACAAGTCAAAAAATCAATATCTTCACTTTTATACCATACTCTTGTGTTTTTTGGCAATATTTTTACATCACCGCATCAAATAGATATTATATTATCATATATAATATGAATACAAAGGATAAAAAACTGACAACATAATTAATAAATAACTCTATGACTAAATCACATCGTCCTCCAATTCTTAAACCTGATGAAACATACACATTTCGTAAGTATTTTGAGTTAAGGTTTGCACCTGCGGATATTTTACAAGAATTAGGAGTCAATTTAACTAGAGGAACAATTGATTGTCCGGTAAGTAATAATCAAATATCTCGATTAATTGATCTCAAAGAACGATTAGAAGAGGCAATGCAAAGAGTTAGTTTAACAAGCGAAGCTGCAAGAAGAGAAGTTTTAATTGCACCAATTCTCTTAGAAGTTGCACATATTACCGAATCTAAAATTAATATTGAATATCCCATTGAAATAAATCAATTTTTGCGGGGTGACTTAGATTATTACCTGCAATCTCAACATCAGGTTTTAGTTGTGGAAGCAAAACACGCAGATTTAACACGAGGATTTACTCAACTTGCAGTGGAATTAATTGCTTTAGATCAATGGATTGAAAGAGATGAACCAATATTATATGGTGCTGTAACAACTGGAGATATTTGGCAGTTTGGCAGTTTTCAACGGGAAAATAAACTAATAACTCAGGATATAATGTTATATCGAGTTCCTACCGATTTAGAAATATTGATGCAAATTTTAGTAGGGATTTTAACCTAAAACTTCAGATCCCTGAATGGATATGTGGGATATCGAGGCTGGGGAGATTTTGTCAAACGGCATCGTCAGGTATTAATAGAGAAATTCGGGATTCAAAAACACTGTAATATTCTGTTTGCGGGTAAATGCTAATAATGGTATTTCCAATTTCGTAAAATGTTCCTTTTTGTTCATGTTTGGAAAATTGCAAATGGGGATATTTAGCGGCTAATTCTTCAGCAGTCATGGCTTTAGCTGTGATTTTATTGGGTAAATGTCCTGTGACACCAATATAAAATACTAAAGGAGAAATATTTTGTTGATAAGTTTGCTCAACAACTGCTACCAATTTTTTATAAGCTGTTGTCATGGCTGTAATTAAGTCTTCTTTATTGACTAATTTACCATCATGTTTACCATATAATAACAAGGCTAAACTGTCATCACCGACTTGATTGAGAATTTCCCCTATTTTCCCATTGATATTAATGCCCAAAAAGTCATCAAAAATCGGTTTCATCAAATCATCAACTTTAGTTAGTTTCATTCTCCTAGTAATGGCTTTTTGTCGGAAAGCGATATTTTGATTTAAACCCATTTCCAAAGTTGGTTTAGCAAATATCTCTCCAGTCTCTTGGTCATAAACTTCATATCTCCTCCCTAAAAATTGGTTAGCAGCATATAATTTACTCAAGTTGAGAATATCCTGATTACCAAAATCAATTTTATAACTGATATGAGTCTCAATTGTATTTGCATATTCTTGAGTTGTGGGGAAATTCAAATACAGGTTTTTTGACAAATAATTTTGTTTTAATGCCTCTATTTGATCACTCACAAATACATCAGATTGATGGCGTAAATAAGCAGATAAAATACTGGTAAGGACTTTGATTTCTGCTATTTGATTAAACAACCCATCAAGATTAGCAAAATTGATATTAACGGGAACTAATGGTAAATCATCTAACCTGATTGTATACTCACAATTGAAATCAAACTTATCAGCAGTAATTACACCTTTAGCTTGCAATAAATCAAATACTTTCTTGTTACTGATTTTGATATTTAAACTAGAAACGTGAAGTTTTCCATCTTTAACAATGGTATAATTATTAAAACTATCCAAATCATGAGCCAGCAAACCCCCAACTTCAATAATATCGGTATAATCCTCAACTTTTACCAGCTTAACCTTGCGCTTAACCAACATATTAATAGTAGCAGTATTGCGATTTATAGCAAATACACCCATTTGCACAAAATCACCACCATGGATATCTTGAGTTTCTAAACAAGGAGTAATCAAATCACCATTAATATCCCTTATCCCCCTAACTCGCTTAATACCAGTTCTTTGATAATCTTCCTTTAAATTATGTAAATTCAAAATGATATTTTGACGATATACCGATAAAATTTGGACAAGTTCTAACAGAGAAATCTTGTTATTCAACTTCAACATAAAACCCCCTAATTCTCTCTGCGCCTCTGCGCCTCTGCGTGAGAAAAATCCATCTTTTTTCCATTATAGTATATTTGTACTAAAAAGTCAACTTATCCAAATCAAGACTAAGATAAAAATAGCTTTACACTTCTTCATAAAAACAAAACCATGGCGCGAGATTTACGGGGATTCATAAAAATTCTAGAAGAAAGAGGACAATTAAAGCGAATTTCGGCTTTAGTTGACCCCGATATGGAAATTGCGGAGATTTCCAACCGTATGCTGCAAAAAGGTGGTCCAGGCTTACTGTTTGAAAACGTCAAAGGTGCATCTTTTCCCGTTGCTGTCAACTTAATGGGGACTGTGGAAAGGATATGCTGGGCTATGAACATGGAAAAACCAGAAGAATTAGAAACCCTGGGAAAGAAGTTGAGTATGCTTCAGCAACCCAAACCACCAAAAAAGATTTCCCAAGCCATAGATTTTGGTAAGGTGTTATTTGACGTGGTGAAAGCCAAACCGGGACGGGACTTTTTTCCCCCTTGTCAACAGGTGGTAATTCAAGGCCAGGATTTAGACTTAAATAAGTTACCTTTAATACGTCCTTATCCGGGAGATGCCGGAAAGATTATTACGCTAGGATTGGTAATTACTAAGGATTGTGAGACGGGAATCCCAAATGTAGGCGTGTATCGTTTACAGCTACAATCTCAAAACACAATGACCGTACATTGGTTATCGGTACGGGGAGGGGCGAGACACTTGCGGAAAGCGGCAGAACGTGGTAAAAAGTTAGAGGTAGCGATCGCTCTGGGTGTAGATCCTTTAATCATTATGGCTGCGGCCACACCCATTCCTGTAGACTTATCAGAGTGGTTATTTGCTGGGTTGTATGGCGGCTCTGGGGTCAATTTAGCCCGGTGTAAAACTGTAGATTTGGAAGTTCCCGCAGATTCCGAGTTTGTTTTGGAAGGGACAATTACACCGGGGGAAGTTTTACCAGATGGACCTTTTGGCGACCACATGGGATATTATGGCGGTGTGGAAGATTCCCCTTTGGTGCGGTTTCAGTGTATGACACACCGCAAAGACCCAATTTATCTTACCACCTTTAGCGGACTGCCACCAAAAGAAGAAGCAATGATGGCGATCGCTCTGAATCGGATTTACACCCCGATTTTACGCCAACAGGTATCAGAAATAGTTGATTTCTTCCTACCCATGGAAGCCTTGAGTTATAAAGCCGCGATTATTTCCATAGACAAAGCTTATCCTGGCCAAGCACGACGGGCGGCTTTAGCGTTTTGGAGTGCGTTACCACAATTTACATACACGAAATTTGTGATTGTAGTTGATAAGGATATCAATGTAAGAGATCCTCGTCAAGTGGTTTGGGCAATTAGTTCTAAAGTAGATCCTACCAGAGATGTATTTATTTTACCTAATACTCCCTTTGATACCTTAGATTTTGCCAGTGAAAAACTCGGTTTAGGTGGGAGAATGGGTATAGATGCCACTACAAAAATTCCTCCAGAAACCGAACATGAATGGGGTTCACCCTTAAAGTCAGATCCTCGCGTAGCCGCCATGGTGGAAAGACGTTGGCAAGAATACGGTTTAGCTGATTTACAATTAGGAGAGGTTGACCCTAACTTGTTTGGTTATGATATGCGATCGGGAAGTTAAACCTTGATAGTGACTATAAACTATCCCTGTAAATATACGGAGATAGTTTATAAATTACCAAACTTGTAGCTATAAATTTAGCTATAAATTAGCCTTCAACAATGATGTGACCAACCATGCCAGCACCACGGTGAGGTTCACAATAGAAGGTATAATCACCAGGAGTAGCGTCAGCAGGGATAACGGTGGTTTCGGTTTGTCCAGGACTCATTAATAACTTCTTGTGGGACAAAGATTTTGCTAAGTCAGCACTTTTATCAGGATTCTTCTTAGCATCAAAGACAACGTTGTGGGGAGGAACTTTGTTGTTCTTCCATTCAATTGTATCACCGGGCTTAACAGTCAATTTCTTGGGTTCAAAAGCCAACGCACCTTTATCAGTACCTAGCTTAACTGTATATGTTTCCGCAGATGCAGTGGGGGTAAACACAGCAAAGCTACCAAAAATTACAATAACTGTCAACACAGCTAGGCTCAAACGTCGCAAAGTTGCTGCTATAGATTTCATACTTCTGTCCTCGGAAATAATTTTTATTGTTCTCATCCCATTTTAAATACAATTAACGCCAAATATGACAACTCGTCATAGATTTATTTTTGATAATCATCATCAGCAGCTATATTTTGGAGATCAGACAGGGGTAAGATGTTTGTAAGTCAGACTTTATGAGTCCGCTTACCTGCTGCGAATTTATATTCTCAAAGATAGAATTAGATTAAATACAAGTGAACATAAACACCTCAAAGTGATTAAAGCCGCTATGCAAAGTACAGAAACAAATCTAGAATTGCGTTTGTGGACGGTGGAAGAATATCACCGCATGAATGAAGCGGGTATTTTTGCCCCAGATGAACGAGTGGAACTTTTAGATGGGAGAATTATTTGGATGATTGCAAAAGGAACAGCGCACCGTTCAGCAGTAGTAAGAACAGACTATTTATTCAAAAAAAGATTAGAAAATCGTGCTTGGGTATCTAGTCAAGAACCTGTAAAATTAAATGATAGATCTGAACCAGAACCGGATATTTCCGTTGTGAAAATTGATCCTTTGGACTATGCAGATCATCATCCTACACCATCAGAAGTTTATTTAATTATTGAGGTTGCCGATAGTAGTTTAAAATTAGATTGTGAAACTAAGGCTAAAGCTTACTCTTTAGCAGGGATTAAAGATTATTGGGTACTAGATGTGGTAAAACGTGAATTACACATTTTTAGAAACCCAACTCAGAATGGTTATGAAAGTGAGGTAATTATTGGGGAAGATGGAATAGTCTCAGCTTTAGAGTTTCCTGATTTACAAATTAGTTTATCTGATATGTTACCCCCTTGTCAAAAATGATTATCCAAATACCCGGATTCTTGAAAGTGTGGGATCTACATGATGATATATATTGAGAAATTAAATCAGAAATTAAATGAGAAATTAAAGTTATGAGTCAACAACTTTCTAAAGCTTTATTCCAGAAAAAGTCATTAAAAAATGCTTTGGTTAAGTTTAAATTTCCTTCAGATTTAGAACAACGTCACCAAATTATCATCAAATGGGTTGAGGCTTTAAATTCAGGTACTCTTAACCAAGTCAAAGAGATTTCTTTACATGGTGATTTTCTTAAAGATATCTTTCAAAATGTCTTAGGTTACTCTTCCATTATTACAGGTGGTGGTAAAGTTTGGGAAATTCACGCAGAACAAACTATAGCTGACGGTGGGGGTTCTGCTGATGCTGCTGTGGGCTTTTTTACCGCAACAGAAAATAACAAAGGAAAGGTAAAATTACAGGGTAAAGTTGTTGCACCAATTGAATTAAAAGGGACAAAAGATGATTTAGATAGACCCGCAGCAGGGAGAAAAGAATCCGCTGTTGATCAGGGTTGGCGCTATGCTAATTATACTCCTGATTGTCATTGGATTATCGTTTCTAATTATCGAGAATTACGACTATATCATACTAATAAAACTCCCGCTTATTATGAACAGTTTTTATTAGCTAATTTAGCAGATTTTGAGGAATTTAAAAGATTTTATTTACTGCTTTGTCGAGAAAACTTTTTACCAATTAAAGATATATCTACCATTGACAGGTTGTTAGTAACTTCTGAAGAAGCACAAGAAGACATTACTAAACAACTTTATGAAGAATATAAACAAGTTAGACTAAATATAGTTAAAGATTTCCGGTTTCGTTTTGGTAGTAAATTGCATATTCCTAACCGTGATCAAGTATTAATTGAGAAAGCACAAAAAACATTAGACAGAATTTTATTTATTGCTTTTTGTGAAGATAGGGGATTATTACCCGAAAAGACAATTAGCAAAGCCTATAATAACAAAGATATTTATCATCCTCGACCAATTTGGGAAAATTATCAAGCCGTTTTTCGTTGGGTTGACCAAGGTAATGAAGATCCCCCAATTCCCGGTTATAATGGTGGTTTATTTCAACATGATCCAATTTTAGATCAACTATTAGATATTCCTGATTCTTTGTGTGGTCAACTGCAACAATTAACCCGTTTTGATTTTGATTCGGAAGTTTCCGTAGATATTTTAGGACGAATTTTTGAGCAGTCAATTACAGATTTAGAAGAATTAAAAGCTGATGTTGCTAAACAGGAATTTGATAAAAAACAGGGTAAACGGAAAAAATTAGGCGTATTTTATACTCCCGCTTATATTACTCAATATATTGTTGAAATTGCAATTGGTGGATATTTACAAAAACGCGAAGATGAATTAAGAGAACGGTTGAAAATAGGAGAGTTTATAGATACAGCAGAAAATCAAAAACGGGAAATTGAATTTTGGCAAAGTTACCGAGATGAGGTTTTAGTAAAAACGCGAGTTCTTGACCCTGCTTGCGGTTCTGGTGCGTTTTTAATTGCTGCTTTTGATTATTTTGCAGGTCAATATCAACGAGTTAATGATAATTTGCGATTTTTAAAATATGAGACTTTAGAAAATATTGAATTAGATAAGACTATTCTTAGTAATAATCTATTTGGGGTTGATTTGTCTCCTGAGTCGGTAGAAATTACTAAGTTATCTTTGTGGTTAAAAACCGCAACTCAGGGAAAAACTCTAACTTATTTGGATGATAATATTAAAATCGGTAATTCCATCATTAATGATGCAAAAATCACAGATTTACCATTTAATTGGGAAAGTGAATTTTCTCAAGTCTTTGCTGAAGGTGGTTTTGATATTGTGATTGGAAATCCTCCCTATATTCGTCAGGAGTTATTATCACCATTTAAACCTTATTTACAGGAAAATTATCAAACTTATGACGGAGTTGCAGATATTTATATTTATTTCTATGAAAAAGGTTTAAATCTGCTTAAACCAGCAGGAATTATTTCTTATATTGTCACTAATAAATGGTTACGTTCTGGTTATGGTGAATCTTTGCGAAGGTTTTTTTGTCAGTCCAGTGTGTTTGAACAAATTATTGATTTTGGACACGCACCAATTTTTGAAGACGCGGATACATTTCCCTGTATTATTGCTGCGAGGAAAATCACCCCACCCCAACCCTCAAATATCAAAAGTTTATCCTTATCTTCCTCCCTCCTCGCACCCCCCTCAGTCCCCCCGCCACGGGAGGAAGAGAAGGTTTTAGTTTGTGCTGTTCCTCGTGGGGAGTTGAAAAATATTAACCTCATTCAATATGTGCAAAATCCAGAAAACAGTTTTACTATTCCTTGGTCGCGGTTTTCTGCTCATGCTTGGAGTTTAGAACCTCCTGCGGTTGATGATTTAATGCGGAAAATTCAACGGGTAGGAGTTCCCTTAAAGGAGTTTGCTGGAGTTAAACCTTATTATGGAATAAAAACAGGTTTTAATGAAGCTTTTTTAATAGATAATGCTACTAAGAATAAGTTAATTCAAGCTGACCCAAAATGTGCGGAAATTATTAAACCTTATTTAAGAGGTCAGGATATTAAAAGATGGTGTCCTGCTTGGGAAAATTTGTGGATGATTTTTGTAAAATGGGATTGTCCTATTAATAATTATCCGTCTGTTTTGTCTTGGTTAGAACAACATAGAAAAGGTCTGGAACTTCGTCCAGAAGTCAAGCAAAGAAAATTTCCCTGGTATGCACTCAGTCGCTATGGTGCAGATTATTGGCATTTATTTGAACAACCAAAAATCATTTATCAAGTTATTCAAACTTTTCCACTTTATGCACTTGATAATTCTGGAGTATTTGGAAATGATAAAACTTTCATTCTTCCCACTCAAGATTTATTTATTTTAGGGTTACTTAATTCACCTCTTATTTGGTGGTATGGTCAGCGTGTTTTTACAAAAATGCTTTCTGACGCTATTAGTCCAATGGGATATTTATTTGAAACCCTACCCATTGCCCAACCCACAGAAGAAACTCGCGCAGAAGTAGAAGCAATTGTCACCCGGTTAATTGAAATTACCAAAATCAACAGACAAGTTTATAAAGATGTTCTCGACTGGTTGCAAATAGAATACAAAATTGAGAAACTGGGCAATAAATTAGAAGATTTTGCTACTTGGGAATTTCCAGACTTTGTAGACGAAGTGAGAAAAAGAATGCCCAAACAAAAAAACGCCAAAAAATCTTCAGACCCGTTAAGTATACCAGCCTTTACAGCTTTACGTCAAGCATATAATGATTATGTTCCCGAAATTAACAGCCGCAAAAACGAAACTGTAAAATTAGAACAGCGTCTTTCTGATTTAATTAATCAAGCTTATCAACTCACAGCAGAAGAAATTGATTTAATCTGGAAAACAGCACCTCCAAGAATGCCTATTTGATTAAACATCATAGCGTTTACCCAGTTATGTTTTGAAGCTTGTAAACGCGCCCTAAGTTCTGAAAAATTACCTAAAAAATTATCTAATTTTATGGGATCTTGAAGCAGTCTATTTTCTGATACAATCAAAAATCCGACTCCTTTAATATAAATTGATCTATGAGCAAGGGTACTCTATTTGACAAAGTTTGGGACTTACATACTGTTGGTACACTACCGTCAGGATTAACACAACTATTTATTGGACTACATCTTATTCATGAAGTTACCAGTCCCCAGGCCTTTTCCATGCTGAAAGGAAGGGATTTAAAAGTATTATTTCCCCAGCGAACCATAGCCACAGTAGATCACATTGTTCCCACCGAAAACCAAGCCCGTCCCTTCGTGGATAACATGGCCGAGGAAATGATCCAAGCATTAGAAAAGAATTGTCAAGAACATAACATAACATTTTACAATATTGGTTCAGGGAATCAAGGTATAGTTCATGTCATTGCTCCCGAATTGGGACTAACTCAACCGGGCATGACCATCGCTTGCGGTGATAGTCATACGTCAAGTCATGGCGCGTTTGGAGCGATCGCTTTTGGTATAGGTACAAGCCAAGTTAGAGACGTTTTAGCCTCCCAAACCCTATCACTATCAAAATTAAAAGTCCGCAAAATCGAAGTTAACGGTAACTTAAAACCCGGAGTTTACGCCAAAGACGTAGTATTACATATTATCCGTACACTAGGGGTTAAAGGAGGTGTAGGCTACGCTTATGAATTTGCTGGTACAACCTTTGCCCAAATGAACATGGAAGAAAGGATGACCGTTTGTAACATGGCCATCGAAGGTGGGGCGCGATGCGGATACGTCAACCCTGATAAAATTACTTATGATTATTTACAAAATAGAGACTTTGCCCCTAAAGGTGCAGACTGGGAAAAAGCCCTAAATTGGTGGCAATCCCTGAGTAGTAATCCCGATGCCGAATATGACGATATCGTAGTATTTAATGCCGAAGCTATCCCCCCCACAGTCACATGGGGAATTACACCCGGTCAAGGAATTGGCGTAGATGAAAAAATCCCCACAGCCGCAGAACTGCTAGAAGAAGACCGCCTAATAGCCGAAGAAGCATATTCTTACATGGATCTATATCCCGGACAACCCATCCAAGGAACAAAAATAGATGTTTGCTTCATAGGTAGCTGTACCAACGGACGTATCAGCGACCTCAGAGAAGCTGCCAAAATCGCCCAAGGTCGGCAAGTTGCAGCGGGAGTCAAAGCCTTTGTTGTCCCCGGTTCAGAACGAGTCAAAAAAGAAGCCGAAGCCGAAGGACTAGATAAAATCTTTGTTAAAGCCGGTTTTGAATGGAGAGAACCGGGGTGTTCCATGTGTTTAGCCATGAACCCCGACAAACTCCAGGGGAGACAAATCAGCGCTTCCTCCTCCAACCGCAACTTCAAAGGTAGACAAGGATCATCCTCCGGTCGTACCCTACTCATGAGTCCCGCTATGGTAGCCACAGCGGCCATAAAAGGGGAAATTGCCGACGTACGGGCTTTATTATAAAATAAAAATCTTGTGGGGTGGGCATCCTGCCTGCCCAAACCAGAATTGAGTCCCAAAAAAATCTCTCTCAAACTCTGAAAAATCTTGTGGGGTGGGCATCCTGCCCGCCCAAACCAGAATTGAGTCCCAAAAAAATCTCTCTCAAACTCTGAAAAATCTTGTGGGGTGGGCATCTTGCCTGCCCAAACCAGAATTGAGTCCCAGATATTCCTTCGTGTCCTTCGTGCCTTCGTGGTTAATTAATTATGGTAAGTGAAGTAAAACAAATATCCAGTCAAGCCGTTCCCCTACTTGGTAACGACATAGATACCGACCGAATTATACCCGCCCGCTACTTAAAAGCTATTACCTTTGACGACCTCAGAGAAGGGGTATTTGTAGACGACAGAAAAGCCTTAAACGGTGAACACCCATTTGACCAAATCCAATACCAAGGGGCAAATATCCTCATAGTTAACCGCAACTTTGGCTGTGGTTCGTCAAGGGAACACGCACCCCAAGCCCTGGCCAAATGGGGAATCAAAGCCCTCATTGGTGAAAGCTTTGCGGAGATATTCTTTGGTAATTGCGTGGCCATGGGGATACCATGCGTAACGGCTGAAGCAGAGGTAGTTAAACAACTGCAAGAATTAGTTATGGCTAATCCTCAAGCAGTTCTTACCATAGATTTGGAAAAATTGCAAGTGGAAATTGGTGATTTTACTGCCTCGGTTGTCATGAGTGAAGGCACAAGAAGCGCCTTTATTAGTGGAACATGGGACGCTTGTGGACAGTTGGTAGCAAATGCTCAACAGGTAAAAGCAACGGCGGCCAAATTACCTTACATTGCTTGGGGCAATTTGGCCGCGAGTTAGTCGCCCCTCTTTTTGTCTCTGAGGTTGTATTTTATCGAACCACTCCAGGCACAGAGGACACGGAGAAAGGAGACGGAAAGGGAATTTTGGTCATATTGAGTTAATTGTTATGAGATGAATAGAATTAATTATTGGTTAATGAAGTCAGAACCAACGGTTTATAGTATTACTGATTTACAGCAGGAAGGTGAGACTATTTGGGACGGTGTGCGTAATTATCAAGCGCGTAATTTTCTCAAACAAATGCAAATGGGGGATTTAGCATTTTTCTATCATTCTAATGCTGAACCTCCAGGAATTTTTGGCCTAATGCGAATAGTTGAAACAGATATTAATGACCCGACACAATTTGATGTTAACAGTAAATATTATGATGCTAAATCAAGTCCTGAATCTCCCCGTTGGCAAACTGTGAAGGTGGAATTTGTAGAAGTTTTTAATCATCCTCTTTCACTATCAACACTCAAAACAAAATTTAAAGATGATGAATTATTAGTAGTAAAAAAAGGTAATCGTTTATCAGTAAATCCTATCATAGAATCAGTCGCAAATAGGATTTTAGAAATGGCAAGGTATATTTATATTTAGATAGCCTAAAAATCCTCAGCCACTCCACCTCTGTGTCCTCTGTGCCTGGAGTGGTTCGATAAAAAATATAATTCATCTATCCAAAAAGCGTTAACCTAGATCTAAAGTTCACAAATAATTATGACACCAGAAGAAATAGCGGGTACATTAACGGAGTTATTTAGCGTTGAAGTTGTAAAATCTATAGCCCCTGGTTCTTGGCAAGTAGAAACTACTGATTTTCGATTATTGGTGCTACTTTCAGAAGATCATACTTGGTTGCGGGTATTACTGCCAATTATGCCTTTACAAGAGGCTACAGCATTTCTCACCCAGTTTCTAGAGGCTAATTTTGATGATACTCAAGAAACACGCTACGCCGTTTATGATGGGGTAGTGTGGGGAGTGTTCCAGCATAATAGTGGCACTTTGAGTAATGCAGATTTTACTAATGCGATCGCTCGTCTGATATCATTACATCAAACTGGTGTCAATGATGTTTTTAATAATTTGGTGGAAATTCGTATCCGCGAAATTATTAAAACAGCGAAACAACAGGGACAATCTCTAGAAGCTACTATGCAAAATCTAGACCGTTTTTATGCAGAAGGATTATTAGGAGATATTGACCAAAATCCCCAAGGACGAACGGAAGTCTTAGCGGCTTGGCGACGACAATTAGAAGGTCTTTGGGAGGAAATGTAATTCAAGTAACAGGGAAATAGAAGTTCTCAATGGCTTATTCTATTTCCTGGTAAGACCGTTAATTGTTAATTAATAATTAACAAGGCAGATTATACAAGTCTATTAGCAGTAATTGTGAGGATATTCTCAGATAATTTGACTCATCTAAACTTTTCCAATATCGTCTCAAGAATCTAGATCATGACACTGGCAGAAATCCAAACTAAAATCAAAAACCAAGTAGCTAAAATTGAAGAACAGCAAAAAGCATTATTAGATTCTCGACAAGAATTATCTTTGCTTTTAGAACAGAAAAAAATCATGCAACAAGTGGCACATAAAAAGATTAAGGAAGCGGCACAGTTATTAAAAGCAGCACAAACTGATTTAGAGTATACAACTGAAGAGATTATAGACATGACTAAATCAGAAATGATCAGCCCTGAGGCAGAAAATGATCTCAAAATCTTAGAACAATATAACCAAAATAGTTTAACTTTAGGGGCTGGAGAAATTGGGTTAGAAAAATCTGGATTTAGTATCACAGAAGGTCAAAAGGAACTGGTTAATGCCATCACCGAGAAACTGGATGATTTTGAATTTGCTTTATCTCGTTTACCTGTGGAAGAAAGAGATTATGCTAGAGTAAAATTACAGTCTGTAATAAGTAATTTCATCAGAGGAAACCCATCTAAATTGTCTTGACAAAATACTATATTAGTATTAGTGAATCTAGATCGAAAAATATGTCATTTGATTCAAAATATGATAAATTCCTTGATTATTATCCTAAAAATTTAATAAATTTAGAGTAATTATTTATTATAGATGTTATCCAGATCAAAAAACAATTCTGAAATTGTTATTGTTTTAACCATTTTTCTTTCTTTTTTCCATAGGTATCCATCAATAGCTAACTATCTACCCCACAAATTACTGCTATATTCATATAAGTTACACTTTGTCAAAAAAATTAGATGGGTTTCCCCTGGTAATTTAATCAAGAACTAATATACAATTTTCTATTATCAACACCAGCACAACATCAATTTATTTATGGATATTATAGAAACTCTCAAAGCTGATTATCAAAGATTTCCTGTCAATCAAACTTACAGCATTTATGCCCAAGATGTTTATTTTCAAGATGCTGTTTTTAAGTTTCGCGGACTGGAACTTTACAAATGGATGATTAAATTCATTCAGACTTTTTTCTTCAATCTTAAACTGGATTTACATAACATCCAATCTCAGGAAGAAATTATTAAAACTGAATGGACTATGAGTTGGAATTCTCCCCTACCTTGGAAGCCTTATATTTCCGTTTCTGGCTGGAGTGAATTACGTTTGAATGCTGACGGTTTAATTGTTTCTCATATTGACTATTGGTACTGCTCTCGTTTAGATGTAATTAAGCAGCATTTCATTTCTTTGAAAAAACCATCATAATGTAAATAAATGTAAATAAACTTCAGGCAGTAAGGAATCATTGATGCGAGTAATTTTAATGACAGGGAAAGGTGGCGTGGGTAAAACCTCCGTGGCCGCAGCCACTGGACTCCGTTGTGCAGAACTGGGCTATCGGACATTGGTTTTAAGTACAGACCCTGCCCACTCCCTGGCGGACAGCTTTGATATAGAATTAGGACATGATGCCCGTCTCGTGCGCCCTAATTTATGGGGTGCGGAATTAGACGCACTGCAAGAATTAGAAGGTAATTGGGGGGCTGTGAAACGCTATATCACTCAAGTTTTACAAGCCAGGGGTTTAGACGGAATACAAGCGGAAGAATTGGCCATTTTACCGGGCATGGATGAAATTTTCGGCTTGGTGAGAATGAAACGTCATTATGATGAAGGAGAATATGATGTTTTAATTATTGACTCCGCCCCCACTGGTACAGCATTACGACTGTTAAGTTTGCCGGAAGTTGGTGGTTGGTATATGCGTCGTTTTTACAAACCCTTCCAAAATATTTCCGTTGCCCTTAGACCACTTGTAGAACCTATTTTTAGACCCATTGTTGGTTTTTCTTTACCAGATAAAGAGGTAATGGACGCACCCTATGAATTTTATGAGCAAATTGAAGCTTTGGAAAAAGTTTTAACTGACAATACTCAAACCTCTGTGCGTCTGGTGACGAATCCTGAAAAAATGGTAATTAAAGAATCTCTTCGCGCTCACGCCTATCTAAGTTTGTATAATGTAGCCACAGATTTAGTGATTGCTAACCGAATTATTCCCCAAGAAGTAACAGATCCTTTTTTCCAACGGTGGAAGGAAAATCAAGAACAATACCGTCAAGAAATTCATGATAATTTCTTACCTCTTCCAGTCAAAGAAGTACCTCTATACTCTGAAGAATTGTGTGGTTTACCAGCTTTGGAAAGGTTGAAAGAAACCCTCTACAAAGATGAAGATCCAACTCAAGTTTATTATCAAGAAACGACAATCAAAGTTGTCCAAGACAAAAACCAATACAGTTTAGAACTGTATTTACCTAACATTCCTAAAAGTCAAATTCAACTGAAAAAAACTGGAGATGAGTTAAACATCACTATTGGTAATCATCGCCGTAATTTGGTATTACCTCAAGCTTTGGCCGCACTGCAACCAGCAGGGGCAAAAATGGAAGATGATTATCTAAAAATTCGCTTTGCTTGAAGCGTCTAAATTTTTAGATACCCGGCTTATTTAAGAAGTCGGGTATCTGTGTCCAGTGAAGTCCAGACATCTAAATTTACAAACCTAGCCAAGATAAGGAATTATCCCACCAAGAATTAGAGATATTTCCCATAGATAATTTCATTTTTTGGCGAATATCTTGAATATTCCAGTTGGTAAGTCTAGCTAGATTTTGAGCTTCTTGTTCAAATCTCCGTCTTAAAGAACTTTTATATCTTCTTCCCGCACTACATTTAACCTTACCTGTGAATGGGTGTTGTAAAATATAACGTCCTTGAAAAGAGTCTCTTTGAGCAGTTTCTTGAAAGATTAGATCTTCAGGAAATTTATTTCTAGTATAGCGGACGTGCAAGCGAGTAATGAAAACACTACTACTGGGAAAACGAGAACGAAAACCCGGAGCTATTTGGCTATTACTATCACTATTATCATTCAACCAAAAAACACCGGCTTGTTTTAATTCTTCATTATTGAGTGGTTCAGCAGCACAAGGATCACAAGTACTCATATCCCAAGCATATTCTAAAAATCCGACTTTTTTATCTTCTTTCGTGTAGGAATTTTGGAACATGGATTTATAAAAATCACCAAATTGATTTTTCACAAACACGGGAATATTCACATCTGAAGGAACTTTAACCGTGCGATAATTAGTAATTTCTGCCTGGCCTTTAGGTGAGAGAATATAAATGATTAAATCCTGTTCTTTAGTAGCGTTAACCATTCCTAAACGAATAGGTAACATAAATTTCCGTGATTCGTAGGAAATTTGTAAAGGACGCAGGAATTGATAACCTGATTCGGCAAATTTATCTAAATTGACTTTAGCAACAAAGAATTTCATCGCCGAACGAATGTAGGGTTTGAGTAATTCCTTTGCACCTTGAGGAATTTTATAATTATTGCGATTTAACCAAGTTTCTAAGCCACCAGATTCTTTAGCGCTGAGGATAACAATATCATATTCACCAACATTAAATTTGGCTTCAACAGTGACACCTAAACTGCTATCTTCCTGGGTACTACTATCTGATCTGGCTGCGTTTTGCATTGGTCGCATCTCGTTTATTTTATAAACTGGGGCGCAGGGGTCAGAATCAAAATATTCTACTAATCTTGGGGCGCTAAAAGCATCTAATCTTTCAATAATTTTTGGTTGGGCTACATGAACTTGTTCTTTTTGTAATACTGTGGGAACAGGAACAACAATTGCAAAATCTTTAACATCACCTTGAAAATCGTTAGCCATTGTTAAAACTGTCCGATTTCCCTCTCTAGCAAGTATGACTTGAGAAGCTTGGTTATAGAGTTTTGTATCGGCTTTAGCTACATAAAATCCACAAAAAGCCCAAGCTGTAGGTGCGAAACACAGCACCGCTAAAAGTGCAGATACTAAGGGCATAAATAGACGAAGTTTTTTCATTTTGATGCCTTAATTAATTTTCAGTTCTGCTTTATTCCACCAAGAAAATCTAGGACTAAACCAAGATTTATCTAATAAAATAGTCAAGGGTGCAAGGGCAAATAAAGCCCAAAAAACAGCGGTAGAGAGAAAGAAATAATTCCGCAAAATAAAGGTTAATAAAGCAATACATACCGCCCAGATTATTCTACTAATACGGGCGTTGGGAATTGAACGCGGATCTGTCACCATAAACAGAGAAAATAACACTAAAGATCCACTCATTAAATGATGAAAATAAACGTCCCATGTCCAACCTAACCAAATATTTCTCACGGCGGCTAAGAGGGAATAAGCACCTAGAAAAGCGGCGGTAGTATCCCAACGTCCAACGCACTGTAAAATCATTCCTCCAGTCCCCACAAATAATAGCGCGTACCACCATTCTTCCCCCCATTGTCCTGGGGAAACCCAAGCATCATTAGTGAAGCTAAGAACAGCAATAATGCCAAAATTAGCAGGATTAAAAAAATGCTTTTCTCCATATTGAAAGATAAATTTACTTGCTATGGCTGCAAATCCAGCTAAGGCCATGGTTGGCCAATGATCAACCCGTAATAATAAACTTAGTCCCAAAGAGGTAATGAGGGGACTACGAATATTAATTGGTAAAATTCTGTTTTGGGATTTAGTGATCAATGAAAAGATAATTTGTGTTATTATGCAGGAAGCGATCGCTACACCAATAAATTCTGGATGTAATGTCCAGTCTCGCGTTAAAACGCCTATGATCAGAAATAAACTCAGAAACAGAATTTGATAATCTCGAACATCTTTGAATAATATCATCTTCATTCCACTGATTAATCACAGCTTTTTTCTAATTTAAATCACTGTTGTCATAAATTAGGTTGTTGTTACAGTTTTTGTTACAAATGGGACTTATACAGGGGATATGGAAAAACGAACCACTTCAGGACGCAACAGGGAGGAATGAGAGTCCTCACAAATTTATTTTTAACTAAGACTAAGACGGTGTTTGAAAAGTTTCAGGAAGTCAAAAATTAAGCCTGTTCTCTAACTGTCATCCAGAATTTCTGTATATTTTGGCATACTTCCACACCAAACTATTCTAAAATAATTAGCGCGGCATCTTTAAAAATTGAGGAAAATTAATGAGTTTATTAAGAAATCAAGTTGCAATTGTAACTGGTGGATCACGAGGGATTGGCAAAGCGATCGCTTTACAATTAGCCTCCGAAGGTGCAAAATTAGTTGTTAACTACGCTAGTTCTAGCACTGCAGCGGATCAAGTAGTATCAAAAATTACCGCAGACGGAGGTGAAGCCATTGCTATCCAAGCAGATGTTTCTCAAGAAAATCAAGTAGATACACTGATTAAAACCACCTTAGAAAAATTCCAGCGCGTGGATATCTTAGTCAACAATGCAGGTATTACCCGTGACACCCTGTTATTAAGAATGAAGTTAGAAGAATGGCAAGCAGTAATAGACCTTAATTTAACAGGCGTATTTTTATGTACAAAAGCGGTCAGTAAAATTATGCTTAAACAACGATCAGGTCGGATTATTAATATTGCTTCTGTGGCTGGACAAATGGGCAATCCTGGACAAGCGAATTACAGCGCGTCCAAAGCAGGTGTTATCGGTTTTACCAAAACCGTAGCCAAAGAACTTTCTTCCCGTGGAATTACCGTAAATGCTGTTGCTCCTGGTTTTATTACCACTGACATGACCAGCGATATTAAAGCCGAAGGAATCTTACAATATATCCCACTGGGGCGTTTTGGTAAACCGGAAGAAATTGCCGGCATGGTAAGATTTTTAGCATCTGATCCCGCAGCAGCTTACATCACTGGACAAGTATTTAATGTTGACGGCGGTATGGTGATGTAGTTTGATAATACGATCATACCCAGATCCCCGACTTCTCAAAGAAGTCAGGGATCTATGCCTATAATCATTTTCACCGACTATTCAGTATTCTTTGCCAAACAGTAAAGCCTAACAGCAAGATAATACCAGCAGCAGTAGCCAGGATTACAGATAAACTCATACCCTGGACTTTCATGGCCAGTAAATTACAACCCAAAGTAATGGACCACAAGATAAAAGCCGCATTGCGTTGGGATAGTCCCCAAGCCAACAAACGGTGGTGCAGATGATCCTTACCAGGTGTACTCAAAGGGTTTTTTCCTGCCATGATCCGGCGCACAAACACTTGAGTAGTGTCAATAACTGGCAATAACAGAAATAAAACTGTAGGTATGAGGGCATAAACGGTATTTTGTTGAAGTTTACCTAAAATGCTGGTTGCTGCTAAAACATAACCAAAAAAGTATGCTCCAGCATCACCCATAATGATGTGTGAGGGGTGAAAATTATGGCGTAAAAAGCCCAATGCAGCCCCTCCCAAAGCCGCTAAAACTAAGGTAGCCGCAGCACGATTATCAAACTGGGCAGAAACTCCTAATAAACTAATAGCAGTAATAAAACTGATTCCACCAGCTAAACCATCCATACCATCCATGAGGTTAATGGCATTAGTGATTCCTACTACCCACAGTACAGTTAAGGCCATAGATAAGAGAGAATCAATAGGTGTACCAAAAACAACTTTAATGCTGATACCGTTACCAACTAACAAAAGTGCTGTCGTCACCTGGGCCCATAACCGCACAGAGGGAGGTAGTCCAAATTGGTCATCAATAAAGCCAACCAGGACTAAAATAGAACCACCCAGGAGAATGGTTAAGACTTGAGCTAAAACCCCCTGAATTTCAATTGGCCGCAAGAGACTAGCTAGGACCAAAGCGGCAATTACACCCGCGTAGATTGCCAAACCGCCGGCATTAGGTAAAGGTTCTTGATTCAGTCGTCGGGCATTGGGTTGGTCTGCCCAACCTACCTCTAAGGCAAATTTGCGAATTGTGGGAATTAAAAACCAGGTGACACCTGAAGCTAATAGAAATGTAAACACTACAGCTAACCAGCCGGAGCCGCTAGGTTTAGCAATGCCAAGGGATATAAGGAAGTTTTCTAGATTCATTTGCTCCCAAGACAATCATGGGTTTTATAGTTAAATATTAGTATCAACTGTTGATAGTAATGTATTTTGGGATTTTGATACTGCATCTAAATTGTGAAATAAGAAATAAATTGTGAACAGGGATTAGCACTCACTGACCAAGAGTGCTAAATTATCTAATGGAAGTATATAGAGAAATAAAACATGGCCAAGGTTATTGCATTTAAGGAAGAATCACGGCGTGCTTTAGAGAAGGGTATTAACGCCCTAGCAGATGCTGTGAAGATTACTTTGGGTCCAAAAGGACGGAACGTTCTATTAGAAAAAAAATTTGGTATTCCCCAAATTGTTAACGATGGTATTACTGTTGCCAAAGAAATTGAATTAGAAGATCCTTTAGAAAATACTGGTGCTAGATTGATTCAGGAAGTAGCATCGAAAACCAAGGATATAGCTGGCGATGGGACTACTACTGCCACAGTTCTAGCACAAGCCTTGATTAAGGAAGGTTTAAAGAATGTTGCAGCGGGAACAAATCCCATAAGTTTGAAACGGGGTATTGATAAAACCGTTGAGGGACTGGTAGCAGAAATTGCCAAAATTGCTAAACCTGTAGAAGGAAGTGCGATCGCTCAAGTGGCCACAGTTTCCGCTGGTAATGATGCTGAAGTTGGCAATATGCTGGCATTGGCTATGGAGAAAGTAACCAAAGATGGTGTCATTACTGTAGAAGAATCTAAATCCCTGACTACTGAACTAGAAGTAGTGGAAGGGATGCAGATTGATAGGGGTTATATTTCTCCCTACTTCATCACCAACAACGAACGGATGACAGTAGAATTTGAAAATGCCCGCATCCTGATTACTGATAAAAAAATCAGCAGCATCCAAGATTTAGTACCTATTTTAGAAAAAGTTGCCCGTTTAGGCCAACCTTTACTAATTATTGCTGAAGATGTAGATGGTGATGCTTTAGCAACTCTGGTTGTGAATAAATCTCGTGGTGTATTGGCTGTAGCTGCCATTAAAGCCCCTGGTTTTGGCGATCGCCGTAAGGCTATGCTAGAAGATATTGCCATTCTCACCGATGGACAATTAATTTCTGAGGAAATTGGTTTAAGCTTAGATACCGCTACTTTGGAAATGTTGGGAACTGCTGTAAAAATCAACATTGACAAGGAAAACACCACAATTGTCGCTGGTAGCACTGTTAAACCAGAAATCCAAAAACGAATTGCTCAAATTCGTAAACAGTTGGCAGAAACTGATTCCGATTATGATACCGAAAAACTGCAAGAACGCATTGCTAAGTTAGCTGGTGGTATTGCTGTCATTAAAGTTGGTGCAGCCACGGAAACCGAACTCAAGGACAGAAAACTACGGATTGAGGACGCACTTAATGCCACTAAAGCAGCGGTAGAAGAAGGTATTGTTCCCGGTGGTGGTACAACATTGATTCATCTATCTAGTAAGGTAGATGAAATTAAAGCCAGACTCTCCCCTGAAGAAAGAATTGGTGCTGATATTGTCAAAAAAGCCTTAGAAGCACCCCTGCGACAAATTGCAGACAATGCCGGAGTAGAAGGTTCTGTAATTGTTTCCAGAGTCCGGGAAACTGACTTAAATATCGGCTATAACGCAGCGACTGGGGAATTTGAAGACTTAATTGCTGCTGGTATCATTGATCCTGCCAAGGTGGTTCGTTCTGCTTTACAAAATGCCGCTTCTATTGCCGGTATGGTACTCACCACTGAAGCTATTATCGCCGAAAAACCTGAGAAACAAGCCGCTGCTCCTGATGCCGGTATGGGCGGTATGGGCGGTATGGGCGGTATGGGCGGTATGGGCGGTATGGGTGGTATGGGTGGTATGGGTGGTATGGGTATGTTCTAATTTGCCACTCTCCCTAATCCATAATTTATCTAATTTATGAATTACCCACCCCTCAAAGTAGTAGGGGTGGGTTTTTTTGTCTAGTGGGAATTTTGAGTTTTCACTGTTTGTGCTAATTTGCCATTAGAAAGAACACTATATCCTGTTATGTCCAGGGATTTAATTATTTAGTCACAGCAGCAATAGCACGAACATATTGGGGATCACTATTTGTAGCGATTAAATTTGGATTAGAAGCTAATTGGCGTTCTTGTGTTTGTGTCAAATCTAGTTTGATATCAGGTGCAATTCCTTTATGGTTTATATCTGTGCCATTAGGTGTATAATAATGGGCAATAGTGACAGCTAAACCTGAACCATCTGGTAATTCATGGACTGACTGTACCAAAGCCTTACCAAAGGTTTGACTACCAATAACTACAGCCCGTTTATTGTCTTTGAGTGCGCCAGTCAGGATTTCACTAGCACTAGCAGAATTACTATCCACTAAAATGGCCAAGGGCAGTTTGCTGATAGCTGTGCCATTGGCTTTTGTTTCGGCACTTGATCCTTTGCGGTCTACGGTTTTGACGATATGACCTTCATCTAGCCACATTCGCGCAATTTCTATACTCGCATTCAATAAACCACCAGGATTACCTCGCAAGTCCAAAACATAGGAATCAACTTTTTCGCTGTTCCCCCTGAGAATGGCTGCACGCATTTGATCGGCGGCGTGGGAACTAAATTCTTGTAAGCGAATATACCCAATTCGCCGATTGGTTTCCTGTTTGAGACTATACCGGACTGTAGGAACTTCTATTGTCGCCCTTGTTAACTTGATCTTGAATTTCCTTCCTGGTCGTTCTAGATCCAGACTAACGGAAGTACCTACTTGACCACGAATTAATTTTGAGGCATCTTCTATTGTCATTTTTATGGTAGATTTACCATTAATAGCCAAAATTTCATCGCCTGATTTGAGTCCGGCTTTTAGGGCTGGGGAATTTTCTATAGCCTCTATCACGGTCAGACGCTTGGTTTTTTCGTTTACTTGCATACGAATGCCAATCCCGGATACTTCCCCAGATGTTTGACTAGTCAGTGATTCATATTGTTGGGGGTTCATAAACCGGGTGTAGGGATCACCTAGCGTTTGTAAAGCTTCGCGGATCGCTACGTAGGCTTCATCTTTAGAAGTATAGTCTTTACTTAATAAACTCTGTCTAATTGCTCGCCAATCTTGTTGATTAAATTTATCATCAACATATTCACGATTCACCAACTGCCACACTTGGTCAACTAATGCTTTGGGACTATCTTGTAAAGCTAAAGCTGCATTAACACTGCGTGCCCATGCTTGACCAAATACGGATATAGTAGCAGTTGTGGCGATCGCTCCCCCAATCAAGGCAGATTGGAACGGTGAGTAACGTTTTGCAGATTGGTTCATGTATATTAGCTGAAATAGTTGTATTTTTGAGAGTTTATCAATCTGGATTTCCTGATTTCTTGTAGTTTTCTATCCTAATAACCTTTATACTTCATCTATCTTTAGACCTTGGTTCATGATGAGTCGAATATTTTATTTCTTAGGTTAATAACTCCAGTTTTTTTACAAGATAACACAGACGAATATGTGACATATAGATAAGTGTCATTTATAAATTCTCAATTATCTACTTTACGATAGCACTTTCTTGGCTGAGTAGGTGTGATTTCCATCCATAGATAATTAAAGTTTTATTAATTGTCGGGAATTAAAAATTTTTGATCGGACTTAGGCAGGAGTTACGGAATAAGAAACTACTTCAGCCACAGAGGTCACGGAGAAATCAGGGTTTGAGGAGTATTTGCCTAAGTCCTATCAGTCCTATATATGATCTTCTTTGTCTGTAAAGCTATCAGTTAAAGGTTTAACGACTTTAGCGATCGCTTCTTGAACAAAAACTTTGATAAACTCATCTCGGCGATTAATCTGAAACTGCTGTTGTACTACTTCTGTCATTCCCCCGTCACCCCAATCTTGATCATGACGAAAATACTCAATAAAGCTTTTCCCAGCAATGCGGGTTAAATAAGCGGCTGTTACACCTTGAATTGCTCTACCGACAATAAAAGTAGTAACATTGAGTTGTAAAGCTGTTGATAATAATTGAATTGCCCCTTTGACGATACCTAAACCAGCAATAGTTTTTCCTAAAGATAGGGCTAATTCCTTACCCCTTTCCATGTTTAAATCGCAACCGTATATCTTACCAATTTCTACTACCATTTGGGCATTAACGGCAGCAGTTGCCAGTAAATCTACTACTGGTAATGGTGTCACGGAAACCACACCTGCCCCAATCCATTGATAACGGACGATGACTTTATCAGCTTGACGACGACGCTGGGAGTCTATGAGTTTGCGGGCTTCTTCCCCTAAACGCAGAGATTGTAAAAGAATATTATCCGCAATTAAATCCTCACCTTCAGCCCGTAAGATAGAGGCCATGCGCCGCAACAGAGGTATAATATCTGGTTCTGGCTGGAAGGTTTCGCCGGTTTCTAACTTAGCTATTTGCGGGTTAGCAGCGATCGCTACCACATCATTAGTAGCAATAAAACTCCGTACTCTTTCCCGCAATCTCCCCAAAATCACATTCCTATCAGTATCAGTATATAAATCCGTTTTATTTAGCACTAAAAGCGATCGCTTACCAATTTCCGCCAACCCCCGCAGTGGTTCATATTCAGAACGGCGTAGATCATTATCTACCACAAATAACAGTAAATCGGCTTCCGTGGCCAAAGCCCTAGCCAGTTGTTCCCGTTCCGTACCCGCTACCCCTGGTTCTAAAATCCCTGGAGTATCGGTAATTAATATCTTCCGTTCCAAACCCTTCAACCGTAAACAATAGGTTTCTCCCACCTGAGTTGTCCCCATAGGCGCGTTGACTTCACCCACTATCCGCCCCATAATGGCATTAACTAGGGAAGTTTTGCCGGCGCTTCCTGTACCAAAGACAACCACTTGAATTTCCCCCCTAGCTAAATTAGCCTCAATGTCCCTAGTGCGACTGAGTAAAGCTTGGCGTGTCACCTCATCTTGAATTTGGGCTACTTGTTGACGCACTGCTTGTAAAGTAGAAGAAGCTGCATCAGATTTAGCGGCGGGAATTTGGGCTGGAGTCACTCTTTGGCGTTGTCGTCGGGATTTTTCCTCTCCTTTTCGCAGCACCAGTACATAATAGACAAAGGCAGCGATTAAACCACCAATCAAGAAAATTAGCAGTAATAATAGTAAATTACCCAACAATGGTGAATAGGACAACTGCCAGTACAGCCGAGAGAGAGAATCAATCAGCCATAGGGTTAACGCCAAAATGACGATTAGACCAACAATCAGTGTTACTACGCGAGACAAAGGCATGAATGATAAATTTATTACTTATAAATGGGTTGTTCAATTTTCTCAAGTATAAAGTACCCAGTATCAAGTACAAAGCACTTTTTTTCCATATCCTAGCCTGTAGTCAGAACTTTAGTCTTGTTTTCCAAACCCTACCGCCACAAAATCAGGTCTAAAGCCCAAACAACAAAGAAAAAAATATAAAAACTATAATTTTGTGACACCGATGTAAATCCGATTTAGACAAAGATGATTCTCCGGCTTGGAGAGTAGAGAAAAATAGTCTTTCATTTACCTGAAATATGCTGTAGAATCATATAATTCCACTACTTAATCCTCAATTCTGCTATAGAATTGATCATGAGAAACATTAAAAACAACGGGTAAAAATCAATGGGACTGTTTGATCAAATTCTTGGGGCTGTTAATAGTTCCACTCAAGTCGGTGGCTTAAATGACTTACTAAATGTTGTTAGTAATTCCACTCAAGGTGGTGGTTTGGATGACTTGCTAAATATTGCCAATACAGTTAAACAATTAGGTAATAACGTTGGTGCTGACTCCTCGACAATCCAATCAATTTTATCAGTTGTTGGCAAAGAAGTACAATCATCTTTACAGGTGAAGCAAGCTACCAACGGAACTGAATCCGTACAGGATTTTGTAAATCAATTTGCAGGAACTTCACCTAATTCCGAGGCAGTAAATACCCTATTTTCTCCAGATATTCAAGCGAAAGTCACTGAAAACGCCGCCCAGGTCGCCGGTCTAGATGTTGAGAAAATTCAAGAATTATTACCCAGTTTAGTGCCTTTAATTTTGAGTTTCTTGCAATCTAGTGGCAATCCGTTCTTAAATAAATTTCTAGATATTGATGGTGATGGTGATATTGATATTGCTGATTTACTTAAATTAGCTAGTCGCTTTTTAAGAATTTAATCCCGATTCATCCCAACTGCATTTGTTCAAACATTATAGCAGGGAATCCACTGACAAATGATAATTTTAAGAATTGTGAACCGTTAACAATTGAGTTTATGAACGCAGCCCAGGATAAAACAATAGTCCGCGAATATTTCAACTCTACAGGCTTTGACAGGTGGCGACGCATCTATGGTGATGGTGAAGTCAACAAAGTTCAGCTAGACATACGCACTGGACATCAGCAAACTGTGGATAATGTCATGGGCTGGCTAAAAGCTGACAACAATTTACCAGAATTATCAATTTGTGATGCCGGCTGTGGTGTAGGTAGTTTAAGTATTCCCTTGGCTATGGAGGGCGCTAAAGTCTATGCCAGTGATATTTCTGCTAAAATGGTATCAGAAGCCCAGGACAGGGCTGTAAAGGCTTTTTCCAATACCATAAATCCCTCCTTTGCGGTACAGGATTTAGAATCTTTGAGTGGTAATTATCACACCATCATCTGTTTAGATGTTCTGATTCATTACCCCCAAGACAAAGCTGATGAAATGATTTCTCACCTGTGTTCTTTAGCACAATCGAGGATTATTCTCAGTTTCGCGCCTAAAACCTGCTTTCTGACTATCCTTAAAAAAATCGGTAGTTTCTTTCCTGGCCCTAGTAAAGCTACTCGTGCCTATTTACACCGTGAATCTGATGTAATCAAAATCCTGGAAAAAAATGGCTTTTCAGTGCAAAGACAGGCTATGACTCGCACACGCTTCTACTTTTCCCGCTTACTAGAAGCAACTCGTACATCTGGTCAATAATACCTTATACCCCCGATTTCTTAAAGAAATCGGGAATTTTATTATTTACGAATAAGTCCAGCGTCACCTCGCCCTATATTGTACCCGGTTTCCTATCAAAACCTGCACATCTCCATTATCCATTTTTATGGGAATGGAGGATGTTATTGGGTTTCCTAGCGTCAACCCAACCTACATTAAATGAATATTTCTGGTGTAAAACTCCCATGTAAACCGTAGGGAATATGATGTTTTAGACCTAGTTTTGCAATTCTACCTTTTTCCAAATTCTGAGCATCTAAAATCACTATCTCTGAACGATGATTTTCTGCATTGTAAACTACAACTATAATCCAACCATCATCTTCTTGTTGAGAATGTGCGCGAGGAACAAAAATTGGTTCTCCTACAAATCCTCGCGGTGCTGTACTCCAAAGTTGTTTTTTTCCTGATTCTAAATCTACCTTAAAAATGGCTTGTAATGGTGCATTCAATGTTGATTTATGAGCCGCAGCACTGTATAAATAACGGTATGGTTTACCTACGTAACGCGGGTGAATGGTAGGAAATTCAGTGGTACGAGTGTCTATTAACTGATTTTCGACTTGATTCTCTAATAAATTTAGATGAAATCTCCATAGTTGGGGAGGTGAATTTTTCTCAAAATCAGTTTTTCGATAATCGCTATTGGGTTCAACTTCCATTAATGATTCATAACAAATAGAATCAACGATAATTTCATTTTCTAGTTCAAAAGCATTAACATGATGGAAAATGAAACCCGCTTTGGTCTCTAAAATTCTGACTTTTTCAATGGGTGTATTTGTGGTGCGAGGAATAATGATGATTTTTGTGGGTTGATTTTTTTCAACTTTAATACATTCGGCTGCACCACATATTCCTAAAGCAAAAGGTATGGGGTTAAATTTAACGGGATTTTGGAAAAAGATACAGTAATTTTCTGTAATTACAAAATCATGAATAAAGCAAAAACCAGGAACACTATGATTTTTTTTGCTGGTAACTTCTCCCTTTGTATTCAATTCAAAGATGGTAATTGTAGTTGATAATCCCGGTTTTATGGCAAAGTTAACTAATATCCCATTGGGATCAATTCGTGGGTGGGCGCTAAAGGCTTCTCCCTTGGACAAGACACCGTTAAAATATTCATTTCCTAAAGTTTCTAAGGTGTGAGGATTGAGTAAATAGGGTTCGGCTGCTTCCCATAATGCTAGGAGTTTTTTACCCCAATAAATAACGTTGGTATTGGCAATATTTTTGAGGTTAAAATCGAAAATATTAGCTAACCAACCACCCGGTTTTTGTGTACCAAAAACCCCCCGGTAAAGAATTTTTTTTGCTTTTTGTTCTGCTAAATAACCTGCTGTTTGTACAAATCGGTTACGAAAATGAGCGCGACCATTGATAAATGTAATGCGGCTGATCATACCGTCACCGTCAAAAGGGTGGTGTAATCTTTCTCCATTTATATCTAATAAACCTGCTCCATTTCTAAATAATGTTCCCGCTAATTCTGGGGGTATTTCTCCTTCGATATCATCAATCCAATAGTCATATTCTTCAGGAAGGGATTCATATCCACCTTGCCAATCTTTGATGGTATAGGATTTTTCTAGAACTTGGTTATCTTGTTGGTTATCTTGGGTTTCTAATGTTTGCATTTTTTTGGTTGACTATCCTGAAAGACTATAAAAACTATATTGATGAACTATCATCAATTTCCATTGTACCATCTGGTAGCCAATTAATAAAAAATATGGGAATTAAAGAACTAAAGTTAGTAATGATGATTAGTAACCATAATAAATCAAATTGATTTTCTGTGATTCCTAACCATTTCATCATCATAGACCCTAACCAATAGGAAACTGTTCCTCCTAAATTAAATACAGACATTATTAAAGCAAAAAATGTGGCTTCTATACCGGGAGGACAAAGCTTTGTTGCCAATACTAGGACGGGCATAAATACAATTTGTCCAATCACTGTAATAACTAAATTATCACCTAAACTAAACCAATGATCATTTATTCCTAAAAGTCTGTTGGTATGAGTTACTAATAATAAAGTTGTCATTCCTAAAGCAGTGGATATAAAAATACCCCAAGTAAAGATAATTTTAAAGGAGATAGTTTTAAAGTAACGCTGAAAAGCCCACACTCCCACTAAAGAAGCAAAACTTGTGACTAATCTCACTCGTCCTAAAAATTCTGGTTGAAATTGTAGTTCGTTGGTTGTAAAATAGAAAAACGCTGATTCGGCATTTGGTGTAGCGTGCCAAACAAATATAAATACTGTTGGTAGTAAAACTGCTTTTTTTGTGATTGCTTGACGTATTTGTACTAATTGATATTTAATATGATCATAATTGTTTTTTTGATCATCTTTGTTCATCGGTTTTTCTGTAATTAACCAAGCGACAAATGAGGTAATTATAGGAAATAATGCCGTGATTAAAAATACTGTACGAGTGGTAAAGTATTCTAAAAGTAGGCCGCTAAAGTAAGCTGTACATAAGCCACCAATGGCTGAAATAGCCCAGCAAAGAGATTGTAAAGAACCTAATTTTTCTGCTGATTCTGATCTGGCTCTTTCCACTACTATGGAATCAACTATCACATCACTAAGAGCAACGGAAAAAGAAGAAAGGAGAATCATCATTGTTGCAGTTGAGCCACTATTAACTATTGTTCCTAAACTCAACCAAGCCGCACTTCCTATAATTCCTGATAAGAATATATAAGTTTTTCTATGGTAGCCAAATAATGGTAAAATATCAGAAATAAAACCATATAATGGTTTGATCATCCAAGGTATGGTACTGATACCGATAATTGCGGACATTTGTACTGGACTTAATAACAATTCATCTTTGAGAAAAAAGCTAACAGCTAACCGGGATAACATTAATATCCCTTGGACAAAATATATAGTCAGAATTGCAATTAACTCAGAACTAAGTTTATTTCCTAAAAGAATTTGCTCGATTAGTGAATCTTTAAGTTTTGGCAATTTGGCAGATTCATTTAACATTGAAATCAATATTTTTTAATTTTCATTTACTTTTATATCATATCCATATTTTCAAAATATTGTCTAAATTGACCTGAATCACATTCCACAAATCTCAAAGAATATTTTTAATGTAATAAAGTATACTTTTTGCTTTTCCTCCCAAGGAAGCAGGGCGTTTTCATTCTCGAAGGTAAAGAAGAAAAGAATAGTGGTCTTTTCTTGATCAAATCAAAAAGAGATCACTGATGTTTCAATTTTTAAATAGTGAATTGCTAGGTATCTTTTTCTCAACCTAACCTAGAATATCTGCGAACTGCTTGCAGCAACGCTTACGCACTTTTGGGTAGGGTGTGTTAGCGCAGCGTAACGCACCGATACCTCCCATCCTGATGTTGCCTTACATTTCATTAACGCACCCTACAACAGCGATCGCCATTCTTTAATGAATTTTATGTTATCGTAATACTAAGGTCAATTTGAAGGAATTTAATTATGCCAAATAAAGCCTTAATTATGGAAGAAATTGAGTCCCTATCAGAACAGGAATTAGATAAAATTCTAAGTCTAATCCGCCTCATTAAAAATAAACCAAGATTGACAACTCAAGAATTATTTGCAGACTTGCGAGGAAAAGTTACCTATTTAGAAGATTTGACAACTCCTACCACGGATGAATGGGAACTTTTATGAGTCTGGTTTTAGATACTTGTGCTTTGATTTGGTGGAGTCTTGATCCAGAGCAATTATCTTTATTGGCTCAAAAAGCGTGTGAGCAAATGGAAAAGGATAAAAATGGGTTAGTGGCTTCTATTTCAATTTGGGAAATCGCCATTAAAATCAAAAATAAAAAATTAGATCTAGGTATTTCTTTAGAAATTTATATTAAAAGATTACAGCAATCAGATGTGATTTCAATTATCCCAATTGATGAGAATCTTTGGTTAAAAAGTGTTGCTTTAGAATGGGAACATAAAGATCCAGCAGACCGAATTATTGTGGCTTTAGCAAATCAATATTATGCTCCTATTATTACCAAAGATCAAAAAATTAGAGGCTTTTATCCGTCAGTCTTATGGTAAAGCGATTATGATCAAGATTGCATCGGCGATCGCATTAATAGCCATTCCAAATATTAGACAATGATGATGAATAATCATTAATTTGGTGCGTTACATTTCATTAACGCACCCTACAAGAGCGGCGATCGCACTAAGCATTATGGGCAAGCTTTAGGGATTAATCGAGATATTTCTCTGTCACGACAGAAGCGCGGGGAAAGTCATCTTTGGCAACGTCGTTTTTGGGAGCATTTAATCCGAAATGAGCGAGATTTTGCGCTGCATTGTGATTATATTCATGATAATCCTGTGCGACATGGTTTATGCAAAAATCCCCAGGATTGGCCGTATTCCAGTATTCATCGTTTTATTGCTCAGGGAATTTATCCTGCCGATTGGGGTAAGGGGGAAAGAAAGGAAAAACCTTCAGGCTGTTGGGATGATTAACCACAAAAAAGTAGGGTGTGTTAGCGAAGCGTAACGCACAATAAACAATCATTTTAGAGAGAAAATTAAATATTTTGGAGAAATAAGCGTTAATTTGGTGCGTTACATTGCATTAACGCACCCTACAAGAGCTATAAAATCGGCGATCGCACTAATTTGACATTTCGATAGATACAGTTTTGAAGGCGGTATAGATTCTTTTGGAATTTCTTCCAAGGTAGTTTCTTCCACACCACGTTCCAATCGTAGGATTGTACGTTCATAGTGTTTTACTTCTTACTTTTCTATCTCTGACTTTTTCAGTTTTGGATAGTCGGGTTTCTCAAGCCCTACCTTTCCTCTTCTTTCCTCTCTTGCTGTCTTTCGGTTTTGTCCTTGACCTTCTACGTTAGACTGTATTTCTAGTGCGTAGTGACCGCAGAGATTTTCAACGTTCCCTCGTTACTTTTCTCGTTCATTTTAGGCTTAGTCCCTTTACACCGACTCCCACTTTGAAGCAGCCTTGATACTTGATTTATTCAATCTTTCTCGGTGGACAGGATGAGCGAACTCCTGTGTTTCGGGGGAGCCATATTTCTTGGGGAAATATGATAGAGTTTTTCCTTAGCCTTTGCTCTATTTCTCGTTTACGATGCTTCCATCGGGTCTTGCCTTGATGAACTTTCGGTTACGCTTTTCATGATAGGCTATTCGGGGGGTTAGCGTATTTTCCTGCTTGCTTTCAGCGTCTTACACTGGACTCAGCGTGACGGTTGGCTGTTTGCCGTTTCACCTTTGACTGCCAAAGGGGTGGGAATTTAACCCACAAGTTGACGAGAGTTATGCAAGTTTCTGAGTTTTCAACTTGCCGAACGGTGTTTTCCACTTCCAAGTTTCTTTTGATTCTTAGTTTCGTTCAACGTTTCGCCCGCACCCTACAAGATCGGCGATCGCACTACAAGATCGGCGATCACTCTGACCATTTCATAAATTTGCAACCACAGGCTTTTTTGATTTCGTGTTTTGATGCGTATAGAGTTTGGAAACCTTGTTTCTGATACCATGACTCAGCGGATTTAGCGGAATCGACTCTAAGCTCCCCTTGTGCATCGTGGGTGGCGATTTCTTTTGCCGTACGCACGAGGGCACTTCCTCCTCCTTTTTTCTTGGGATGTCCCAGAAGCCATCTTATATACCGATGTGTCAAATTGGGACTTTGTTTATCCTCTTTTCTCATCTCTACTATCATTACGGCTATGGGATCGAAGTCACCGGGTATGTAAGCTATAAAAATTTTCTGTTCATATTCGGGGTCGGCACTTCTGTATTCTGGCTTTAACAGATCTCGGGACACGTCCGCTCCCTCGTCGTTGATATTCCAATCTGCACCTGAACATTCGTATTCTTCTTTGGGTTTATTCGGATCCCCGCCTAGATTTTGCCATTCTATTCCTATGGCTGTTACGGCTAGATCTAGACGTTCAGTCCAATCGGCAACCTCCGCGACGACGATTTGATTGCTGGCATCTCCCATCAGATTCTTCGGGTTGAGAAGGCTTCGCAACATCTGCTCCTTTTTCGGTATATGACTCAAATTTGTTTTGACAAATTGACTTCCTAAGCTTGACTCTAGCTCTTGGATCTCTTCCCAAGGACGGTCGGTTAGCATTAGGCCATTGCATTGAACGGTTGAATGGTGCATTGAAGTTGGCTGTTTATTGTCTTCATGCCTCTCAGCACGATTACTCTTTTTCCAAAAACACTGTTTCACGTTACATTTTTTCTGGGTTAATAGATTAGTAACGTGTTTGGGCCAATGCTTCTGTAATATTTTTTTACCCTTTTTCTCCGCTTCTCTCTCCAAACCCTCATCATCATTAATCTGTACTCCCTTCATTTGCATTGTCGGCTTAACCCTTCCCTGCATCTGCTGAACAACGTGCCAAGCCTCATGCGCCAAATGCTTCTCCTGCCCAGGCCCCACATGAATCTCCGTCCCCTGCGTGTAAGCTAACGCCTGTAACTGAGCAGGCTTAGACGAATTGTAATGAACCCTCACATCATCCAACGAAAAACCCGATAAACTCTCCACTCCTGCCTTCAGGTCATCAGGTAAACCCGTTTTATTTTCCTCTTCCCGTAACTGGACAGGCTGAGACTCTGCCGCCAACTCCTGGGATAAACCCCGAAAACTCGGTTTCGCTTGAATCGGTGGCTGAATTTGAGGCGATGAAGAAAAATCCGACCCCAATTGTTGCCGAAAAGCCGCACTCGCCGCCCGACTGCCATAGACTTCCTGAAACTCATCAATGGGATCACGGACAGAAGCACGAGAAGCAACATTCGATACAGCTTGCTCTGCTTTAGATAGAGAATGCTTGTGAAGTCTCGTTTGCACCATGACCCATTTCTCCCGTTATTTCAAGAAATTGATAAAAGCTGAATAATGTCCCTCATTTTAGCATTAAACTACTCAACAGCAGTTAAACGCCCAACATCTTAACCCAAATTAATGCTTCCCCATCTTATCCCCCTCCTGCAATGGTTAGACCGAAAACTTGAAACCGCGATCGCAGCCATTGATGACCCAGAAAAAAACGTTAACCCCTATCATGACCTGTTGCAAATCACCCCAGAAACCGCCGAAAAAATAGTAGGAAAACCTCTCGATCAATCGTCTTTCCTAACAGAAGATAACCCGAATTTAGCGATCGCCGTTATTGCTGACACTCCCTTACATTGGCTACAAAAAACCTATCAATTAGATGATATTGAAATTAAAATCATGGCGATCGCTTTGGCTGTTGAACTTGATCGCAATTATGAAAAACTCTATGCCTATCTCCAGGACGATGTGCGAGCCAAAAGACCGACGGTTGATCTCGCTCTTAACTTAATTTGTGCGAATATTCCCGAAAAACTTACCTATCGCCGCTATTTTCAGCCCGACGCTACCCTGACCCGCGATCGCCTTTTGCAACTCGTTTCCCCCGTTGACCATAGTTCTTTACTCGCCCAGGAATTACATCTAGACCCGCAAATTACTCAATACTTATTAAAAATTCCTGGACTAGATGCTCGATTGAAAGATTACGCCCATATTATTGAACCTGAAAACGAATCAGTTACCCTAAAAAGTCCCCCAGGCTTACTCCGACTCATCCAAGACCATTGGCAAGCAAGCAAACCGCTAAAACTCTATTTTCAGGGCGGAGATTCCCTAGAAAAACAAACCCTGGTTCAATCCCTAGCCAATCAGAGCAAAGCTTCCTTACTGATGGTTGATTTGCCAAAAATGATGGCGGCAAAAGTCAATCAAGAAACGGCTTTTTTCCTACTATTACGACAGGCTCAACTGCAACAAACCTGGCTTTATTTAGCGAATATCGATCCACTTTTTCAAAATACTGAAAATATCGCCTTTCAAGGTCTTTGTAGAGCGTTAGGGGATTATCCCACCCTGGTGATTTTGTCGGGAGAAATGCCTTTTCCCAGTAGTCCCTATCCCTTGGGTTTATTGACTATTCCCTTTACTCTGCCTGATTTTGAACAACGGCGGGATTGTTGGTTATCCCATTTAACGCCCCTGGGTATAATGTTAAACCCTGCCGAACTGGACTCTTTGAGCGATCGCTTTCGTCTCTATTCCCACCAGATCAGGAATGCGGTAGCAATGGCTAGTCAACAGATGCTCTGGGAAGGTTATCAAGACAAGGAATCTCAGGGGAAGGAGAAGCCTAAATCGAGTTATCTGTTTGCGGCTGCGCGTGCGGAATCTGGGTATGCTCTGATTACCCTAGCCCGGAAAATTGAGCCAAAGTATGGCTGGGAGGATATTATTCTTCAGTCTAACCCCGCTCATCAACTCCGAGAACTTTGTAATCAGGCCAAACAGCATCATTTTGTCATGGAAAACTGGCAGTTTGGTGAGAGATTATCCCTGGGTAAAGGGTTAAATGCCTTATTTTCAGGTGCGCCAGGGACGGGAAAAACCATGGCGGCGGAAGTCATTGCCCAGGATTTACAGTTAGACTTATATAAAATTGATCTGTCTCAAATTGTTAGTAAGTATATTGGCGATACGGAAAAAAATCTTAGTCAGGTATTTGATGCGGCCACTAATTCTAATGCTATTTTGTTGTTTGATGAGGCTGATGCCCTGTTTGGTAAGCGTTCTGAAGTCAAGGATGCCCGCGATCGCTATGCGAATATGGAGACCAGTTATTTATTACAAAAAATGGAAGAGTATGCAGGAATTGCGATTTTAACGACTAATTTTCGCCATAATTTAGATGAGGCTTTTACGCGCAGATTACGATTTATTATCGAGTTTTCCTTACCAACGAAGGAGGAACGTCGTCGAATGTGGGAGCTTATGTTGCCGATGAATACGGCTATCTGTCAGGATTTAGATTTGGATTTTTTGGCTGGTCGTTTTGAGTTAACGGGGGCGGATATTCGCAATATTGCACTGCGGGCGGCTTTTTTGGCAGCGGGGGATGAGAATCAGGACAACAGAGCGATCGCTATGAACCATATTATTAAAGCGATCCGTCTGGAATATCAGAAGCAAAACAAAATTTTAATGACGGGGGATTTAGGCGACTATGCCTAGATAAAGCAGTTTCCGATATACAGATATTAATCATAAAACTCTTGTGGTGCGGGCATACTATGGCTAACGCCACGCTACGCGAACGACAAGTGTTACAGTGAGCTTGTCGAACTGCTCAGTACGAGTCTTGCCCGCATAAGGTGTACCTCACTCAAGCTGAACTTGCTGTAAGAGCGAGATACAGAATATTCGGCGAAAGAGTTATGAAGTAATAATTGAGCGGCTAAAATACTTTGACGTGCTTTGAGCAACAATTCTAATTGTTCTGGTTTCATAAAGTAATGCCTTCTTTACGAATATTTCTGAGTAGAGGTCCAGACCCATTTATAAATTGTTCTTTATCTATAAATAAACGACTAATTACTACATCATTTTCTAAAGATAGATCTGCAATTATCTTCCCTGTTTGTTTTATTTCCTCGCCAGGGTTGACGGTTTCATTGAGGACGATAAGAATATCAATATCAGAGTCGGGACGAGCATCTCCCCTGGCTTGGGAACCAAATAAAACAAGTTGAAAGAGTTTTTGTCCGTAGTGTTTTTTTAGTTGAAATTCGATTTGGCTGAGAATTGTTTTTAATTCATTGTTTATTGTGATAGTTTTCATAAAATTGAATAGCAATAGCTATCGAGTTATTTCATGTTGAATTTTCTGAAGAATATTGCCCTCCGGGCGGCTTTTTTGGCGGCAGGGGATGAGAATCAAGAGAAGAGAGCGATCGCTATGAACCATATTATTATATCATGTCCGGTTGAATATTTATCATATCTGTTGAGGCTGGTAATGGGTAATTGGTAATTGGAAAAAGGCAATACAATGATGAACTATATCGTAAGTGATTAGGCGGACATATTATTAAAGCTATCCGTCTGGAATATCAGCAGCAAAACAAAATTTTAATGACGGGGGATTTAGGCGACTATGCCTAGATAAAGCTTTGTAGGATATACAGCAATTTCAGCTTGAGTGAGGTACACTTTATGCGGGCAAGATGCCCGCACCACAAGAGTTTTATCATTAATATCTGTACTTCAGAATACCGGGAACTGCTGTAATATATTACAGCGGTTTTCGCTCTTATAAGGTACATCTTAAGCCCCCTCCCCGCAAGCGGGGAGAGGGTTGGGGGTGGGGTTCTTGTACCTCATAACATCGGGAAGTGCTGTATGTCCTTTTTTTGTAAGAGATATAATGACAAACTGCCCTATTTTCATCGTCAAAATAAACAATTTTAGTTAATAATTTCTACGGGAGTTTCTTGAACGGGTTCTAAGGTTTCATTAACTCTGTTAATTTCTTCTTCTAGGATTTGAATTGCTCCACTAATTCGCAGTAATGTATCCCGCAGATTGGACTGTTTACTTTCTAGTTCTGTCATCATTTTTTGACCCGCTTCAAATTCGCTTTTGAGTTCGGTTAGGCGTTTTTCCAGTTGTTTTTTCATGCTGTTAGGTTGCTTTAACTTTGAGGTTGGTGGTCATAAATGTACCCGTCCCTGAATATTGGCGGGTAGCATCGGGGATTGGTCCGGCTGGTGTGGGTTGTTGGGCAGGAACAGCGACCTGGAATTTAGCGGTAAAAGTAGCTCCTTTGAGGAGGACGGGTTTACCGCCTGATTTGGTTTTCGTTGCTTTTTGGTTGCCCCCCAGAGATTGAATAGAAAGAATGCCCACACCAGGAATACTATATTGGGAGGTCATGTAGGGGCAACCAGGGACGATTACTGTTTTTTCGTCGCCATCAACACAAATCAGTTTACCGTTAATTTTACCTTTCCCTGTGCCGATTAAGTCCCCTGGGCGGACTGTAACCATTGCTTGTCCAAAGGTGGGGTTAAACATGGCTTTATCCCCTGTGATCAAGATAAAATCAGACATTTTTTAATAATACTTGAACTGTTTGATCATCGTTTTTTAGCTTATTTCACACGGAATTTCCTCAAGAATCGTAGATGTTTTGCCAATAGTTTAGTCGTTATTTTCAATAAGTGGATCGCCAAATTGTTTTGCTAAATCCTGTCTTAAACCTTGTCCAATATAAGGTTTTAATAGGAGTTTATCAACTATGAAGAGAATGAAGTCAGACATTGGTTGATTCGTAATCAAAAAATATATTGCAGAAGCTGGAAATTTCAAGTTAAGAAAATAATTTTATCGCTTCTGTAAAAGTAGAATGTCATTTTGTAGATTCTCAATTAAAGACTGTTGAGCTTTGAGTGCCGCTAAAAGAAAACCATTATAGTCCAGAAAACTGACAGCTTTACCACTTTCATCTAATATATCTTCGGGGGATTGTTCGGCAATTACCCCCAATCTTATTTTACCATCAATTCCTGGTGTCTTAAATCGATATCTAAATACAGGTGTTTGCTTCAATCGTTTAAGAATTGAGTTTAAATCTTCATTAGAAAGTTTAGTGATATCTTGTTTATGTTCTTGCGATGAGTTATTAACAAATGTTCCATTAACTTCAAAACGATCCCATACAGAAACTCTTCTACCCTGACCATTCGATTTGTTCCCTATGATCATTAATGTTTTGTAGTCAGATGTATCGTTACTAATCTCTGCAACATTAGTTACTACATCAGGTGTTGCTTGCCACTTACCAGTAAAATTAATTGGGTTTGAACCAGAATTTAGGGTGATCGCTCCACTAACTCTTAAATTGCCAGCAAAAGAAGACGTTCCCGTTCCATTAACAGTTAAAGAACCATCCGCTCCTGTCGTTAGTGCCATTCTTTCATTATTACCGTTAATATCTCGCCAAGAGTGTTTTCCAGCAGCCGCGTAAAATAATGTCCCGCCATTTATGCCTAAACCATAGCCAGTCCATAGCTGAAGCTTCAGGTTATTGGTAATATCTGTATCTGAAAATTCAATTTTTTGATTTCCTGGTACAGTTATTTTGTTACCTGCTGTCAGACTGCCAGTAACTTTTAAATTGCCACTAACTTCTAGTTTTTCAGATGGAGTTTCTGTACCAATGCCGACATTGCCCGTAGGAGAAATTGTAAGTGCTTCAACAAGTTCAGGGTTAGTAGTTCCCTGTTTTTGCGTTCTGATTCTGAGTCCAATATTTCGATTTGAACTATCATTTCTGGCTTGGAGATAAGCAAGATTATTAGTTGAAAATTCTTTAAGTTGTACATGACCAGATAGATCAATATTTGCTGTGCTACCAAGTTCTGCTCCAACTTGTAACAAAGTGCCTGAAGATCCAGGAATAGTTAATGTTCCAGAAGTAATTTTATTTGCTGACAAATTAGGAATACGCTCAACAGCTAATACTCCAGAATTAATATTTGTCGCATCAATATTACCTGTAATTGTTCCCGTTACCGTTAAACTACCATTTAAAATCGCTACATTAGGATTAGCATTTCCTCCTGATCGCAGAGTTAAATCATTGCCAGTCGCATTAGGCAAAAAGATGCCTGAATAACTACGAACAGTTAGATCTAACGTCAGAACATTATTAACAATAGAAATTTTAGCTAACTTAACACCATCATTGGGAGTTGTAGCTGCAAAACCAATGGTTGGGACTTCTTGCCAGCGAGTGAAATCTTCTTGTTGTTTAACCTGTTTTTCTTCTTTATAACTAATATATAACTCTCCATTCGTAAGGGGAGCAAACTTAGAAAAAGAAGTATCCTTTTTCAGGATAATTAAATCTCCATTGCTATTAATAGCAGATCCAGATTTTATTTGGACTTCTTGCTTATCCTTGATCACCTCTACTTCCAATCCTTCAACAATGCCTGAAACATGAAGACTTTGCCGATGATATTTTTGGCGGTCAATTAGATATTTTTGTTCAACCTCAAAATCATCTTCTAATAAAAATTGACCAGGGAAATAGTTAGGGCGGGCATCAACAAAGTTGGTAAAATCGGTTTTTGATTTGGGCATGGCTTGACTCCTTAAAAATGAATTGTCAGAATAATTTAATTAATGGTTAAAGTTACTGAGTTCCTAAAATGGTAAAAACAGTGCCTTGTTTATCTGTGTTAATGATTTTTCCATCCTGATCTTGATAACAAATTTTTAAGATATCTTTAGGAGGAACAGCAGCTAGGTTTAGATCTTGTTCAAACAAGGTAAAAACTGCCGGAACTAGATTAATATTCATTTTAACACTAACACGAACTTTTCCGCTAGTCTCAACATTGTTAAGATTTTTAACTGTCAACTGTAACTTATCTGAAATGTTGAGAAGTTGTGGGTAACTAAGCTGGCGTTTAATGGTCATTTTATTGCCTTGAATAACTGTTGTCGGCGTTAATAAATGATAGTTGGAATTTTCATCTTGAAAACGAATAGCAATATTGTTGATGATATTTTCTGTGATTGCTGGAGGTTGATTAATTTGTACGGTAGCCTCTAATTCAAAAATTTGAATTATGGGAGAGTCAAATAAAGTAAAATTATAGGGATTTGTCCAGAGAGACTTGGTAATCTGCATCCCAGAAAACTCAGGAGCTTGGGCTTGTTTAAGAATGGTATTACCTCCAATAATATTACCTGATTTATCTTGACTACAAAGTTTGAGAACGGGTAATAAATTCAATGATTGTTCTAATAAGATAGTCTCTTTCTGATTACCATTAAGATCCATAAAAAGCGTTACTTTTAAACCTCCTACAAAAAGATTATCAGTTTGATTAGACAATATCACATTAAAACCTGCTAAATTATCTAAAAATTGTTGATAGGTTATTTTTTGTTTAACGTAAAAAGCCTGATTATCTGTAACAATTAAGGGAGAATAGGGGGTGATTTCAGTTGTATTTCCTTGAATTTTCACAACTAACTGCCTAGACAAATTAATGATTTTCTCTGGCGCGGTTTGCTGAGGAATAATGGCAACTTCTAAGGTAAAATTTTGGGTTTGAAGGTCATTAAATAATTTAAAGGGATAGTTAACCTGCGATCGCCGCGTCAACTGCATCGTCGGTATCAGAATTTTCAGCGAATAAAAGGTATGGGCTGGTTTTTCTTGATCGATAATAGCTTTCGCAATCCTAGACTGTCGCCAATACTTTTCAGGATCGCGGTCATTTAACGTTAATTGAACCTGAAAATAATTCGGGAAATTATCAAATTGGTCAAAAATTTCAACCTTATCGCCAAAACCTGAATTGACTAGATAGAGCTTTAAAACCGAAGCCAATCCCTCTTTTGTCCCTCTTATCCGATATAGTTTAACGATTTCCCTGATAAATGCTCGTTTAGTGCTAGTTTCCCAATCATCTCGTAAACTTAAGGCCACCCAACCCGCTAACCAAGGCAAAAACTTCTCTGGCGTTTCTTGGGGATGAAAATAAGTCTCAATCCGATTAATAATCTCTTCTAATCCAGGGACATTTTCGCTATTTCCTTGAATGATTTTTTCATAATTGGGTAAATCCTTCACTCCCGAAAGAATCTTTTCAAAAGCCAATAAAAACCTACCCATAAAGGGATCTTCCTGAAGAATGGCAGGTAAATATTGCAGATAGCTACTGACTAACTTAGACTTCTCTGGATTCATTGCCGATTTTCACCTCGATTGTAATTGTTGCAGTTTGAAAGTTGATCAATTGGTCATCATCTAACTTAATTTCAGTGAGGACTGTTTCAGATTTTTTTTCTTCTGGGTGAATAATTAATTTTTTTACATAATCTACCCCAGATAAATTATCCAACAGTTGATACAATTCTGATATATAAACATTACGGCCAAAGGGATAGCCCTTACCCTGCCAATATTTTCCTGATTGCAAAGGATGAAAATAATATTTTAACGCTTCCTGAGCATTTTCTTTAACATCTTCTGGCTTGATGCCATCTTCAATCACTAATGTTGTTTCCAGATTAACTGATATATATTTAGGTGCGACTAGATGAATACGGGTGGTTAATAACCTTCGCTGATCGAGAAATTTAAAGAGATTTGGATAGGCCGCATTGCTGGTGATATTATCATCATCTTTAACAACAACTAGGGTAATATGACCTTTTGCGTTAGTTTGATTTTGATTCCTCAGAGGTAAACAATTAACCCTAGCGATAGATTCTGCTTCGGTAAAATCCTGTGAATTTTTCCACTCTTCAAGAATGAGTTTCTCGTAATCTTCTTTCGTGACAGCCCGATAGGTGTTTCTTAATTCTAATAAGGTTTTTCTAATTTCAATCTGGAGTTGTTTCTGTTTTTCTTCAGCAGATTTGTTCGGTAAAGTCCATTGTTCTCCCTTTAATAAACTCACAAAACTAGCATAATTTTGATCGGGAATTTGATTAATTTGATAAAGGATCATTTCTGTTAACCAAGCAAACAATTCAATCAGAATAATTCCCGTATCTGTTGGATTATGGTCAGTCCATTCAGGATATTCTAAGGGAATAAGCGCGATCGCCTCTTGCACCAAATCATCATAGCTCTGATCATCCAGATTAGGTAAGGGTAAATTCATAATTTAATTTCCTCCAGAAGATTGCAAATGAATAAAATGAATAATATGATGACCCGAAAATATTAATAAGTCGGCCGCTAGTTCGGGTGATTCAGGATCGGGATTAATCTCCAATAAATCCACATGATCAACCCCAGAAATGGACTGAATCAGTGCGTAAAAATCAGACTTTTGGGGATAGCGTCCAAATCGCCAACCGTCTCCACTTCCGCCGGTGAGGGGATGTAAAAAGGCTTCTAAACGCCGATTAATCGTCTCTCTGAGGCGATCTAATCCTTGGTAAGTCGTGGGTGTAATGGTGGCAGTTACAATGATTTTTTGCCATTTGGGAACGGTGACAGTTATATCTAACATTTCTTCACAACGACATCGAATATAGCTTTCGACTTTTTCTAATAAAGCTAAACTAGGATTGGGTTGACGTTCTTTACTATTAGGTAAAACTATTAATTTAACTTTTCCCGAATCCTGATTAATTTTTTCTATCATTGTTTTAAATTCATCGGGGTTGGTAATTTGTGTCCTTTTACTGTTGATATAATCATCAAGTGTTATGTCTTTCTTGGTCGGATCTAACCACAAACCTCCATTTAATGCACTAAATTTTGGAGTCATTAAATTAGGTGTAATCAATTTAACTCTCTTCACATCCGTAGAGGCTTCATAGGCTAAATCTTCTATATCTTGAAGGGTGACTGCGCGATTTCTGTGCCGTAATTTTTGCGGAACTCTTTCTTTGAGGCGTTCGAGCTTTTCTTGATTGGCCCCCCCAGCCGCTGCTTCTAAATTGATGACTCGATCAATATAGGGAACAGTGGTTTTAAGTTGATTGACTGATTGGGAAACGAGATTTCCCTGTTCACCACCACCAACACGATAAAAAGAAAGACGAATATTATTACGACCCCTGGGAGGAATCATCCCTGATTGTCCATCACCAAAGCTAATTTTTCCTGTCTGACGATCTAATAAATAATGGCGATCGCTCTCCGTTGAACTATAAAAATCGGGAACTTCTTGCCATGTTACCCAAATTTCTTCAATCTCTCCTAAATTATCTCGAATCACTGTCAATTTATCCGAATCAAACTGTTGAGGAATTTCATTTTCTCGAATTTCTAATTTTTCACCGATTAAAATTGGTGAATAACGGGCAGTAAAAGTTTGGTGAGCTTCGTAATTACTTGAACCTAATATTTCTGCTTGGATCGTAGTTGCCTGAACTGCCCAGGTTGTATTGGTCAAAATTTTATTTAAACGAGGCTGAATCGAAAAATTTCCCCCTTGCCAACGGACTCTTAACCAGTATAAGTCCTGATTAAATATCATTGATTTGGTGAAATCGCTAGGAGCAATAAATTGAATTAAGCCTCTGTGAGAAAATGCTTTTGTTTGATCATTGACTCCCAAAGTTTGCCAACCCAGGGGGCTAAAATATTCCCAAATTAATTGAGGATTACTTCGAGAAATTGCTTGAGATAATTCTTCAGGAGATGGAGGATTTACCTGAGCATAAAGAGTAACTGTTTGATTGCCAAAAGGTTTATCAAACCCTAAATATAAACTAGGATTTTTATCAATAGTGGGGATAAATGGTCGAAAATGACAATCAATACGGGTATCTTTTAAGTATGTTTGACTGAGACTTGCCGCTAAAATAAGTTGCTTAGTTTGAGGATTGATATACTCGATTTGATGAATTTCTGGATTAGGCTGAGAGGGGAATGTTAAAAATTCTCCAACTGCCAAACCTTCAACTTGATTAATACTGACTCTCTGACTACCCTGATCTATTTTATCCGTTAATTTTATATCAAACTTTTTCGGCTGGGAATAATGAAGATCATTATAGGCAAAATTAATCGCCTTTTCATTAAAATCAAAGTTATAGGTTAACTTAAGAGATTGGATGATCGGTGGGTCATAATTCGGAGGAACGGTTTCAGAGATGACATATCTTAAGAAAATTTTTGTTCCTTTTACTTTGGCTTGGGGATTAGTAACTAATGTTTCTAAGGTTAATTGGTTATTACTAAGACTTTGAATTTTATATTCTTCTCTTTTTTCACTATTATTTTCTAACCAGACTAATCGGATAATATCACCAGCTTTGAAAAAATCTGATGCTGTACCTACGATAGAAATCGTTTTATTATCATTAGTGACACTATCAACGATAGCCACCTCATTATAGATGGCATATTTTCTAATAGTGGAAGCTTGTCCATAAAGTCCTTGGGTAATTCTAGCGCGAATCCAGTAACGAGTTTCTCCATTAACTGTACTGGGTGAAGGAATTTGCTGGGGAAACTTTAATGTCGTAGTTATTGGACTATTTTTAATCAACTGAGGTGATGAATTCATCCACAATTGATTTTCACTTTCTATTGTCGCAATTTTTTTCCATTCTCCCTGTGCTTGTATTTCCCAGGTAATAGTTATATCAGAAAAGGCTAGATTGGAAGTATGGCTTAACTCAAAAGTCAATGTGATATTTGCGCCAGGTTTAACAAACCTATCATGTAAGGCAATATAAAAAGTATCATTTAATTTGGGTTCTTCTCCAAAGGGATAAAAATTCTTACTCTGATCTAAGGGGGTATCATTATATAAACAAACTTCAGGCATGAGATTTACTTGATTAATCTGTGTGCTACCTTGAATTTGATTAATAATGGGCAAATTATTGGGTAAAGAATTTAATTTTAATTTGGCTTGTAGCCATTTTCCTGATTTTCCATTAATTTCAGAGACAGAAGGAAGTGTAATATCAGCAAAATTTAAGATACACTGGCTGTCTTTAATCGTTAAGCTAGGACGAGAAAGATTTTGCCACTCTAGACCATTCCAATAGGACCAATCTAAATATAAATTTAAATCCGCCATACTTTGGGGATTATTTGTTTCTATAGTCAGGCTTAAATTAGATAATTCAGGCAAATTAAATATTTCATGACAAGTTATATAAAGAGAATGCTGAATCGGGCGATCGCCTGAAAAAACCAGAAAGGATTGATCTTCTTTTCCTGTGACAAATAAGGTATAGTCACCATATTTATCTTGATTGGGTTCTCGTACAAATACCGCTTTTAATTGAGCAGTGGTAACAATAAGTTCCTGCTCAGTTTCAAAAATAATTTCCTCATCATTGCCTTCCAGGGGAGGTGCAGAAATTTGGGTATAGGCAGGAACAAATGCCCCCACTGGACTGGCTTCGGCTAAATAAAAAGTTAAGGGAACTTTTGCGGGTTGAGGCGGCTGTAATTGTCCGCCAATTAAATCGAGAAAGGCCAGAAAATTTTTCTCAGGGACTTGATTGAGGCGATCGCTAATTTTTGTTACCATACGACCAAAAATGCGAATTAAAGCTCGACCCACATCCATTTGCCCTAGGGGAGGGGCTTTCCATCCCTGTTCAAGACTCGAAGTAAACTCTTGAACAAAGGCTTCTGTTTGTTGGACAATCTCTTCATAGGTACGTTGGTCAATTTTAGGCGGTAAAGAAGTCATATTTAATCCTCCGTAGTAGGTTTAGAATAGAGAAATAGTTGTTATTGATCTAAGTAAAATGGATAAACTAAATTAAAAATATTGTTAGTAGTGCGAACCTGATAGTTTATTTGGATAAAAATAACATGAGGTTGACTCGCATCAGGAATGGTATCAACATCTAAAACATCAATACGAGGTTCCCACTCAATTAAGGCCTCTCTCACATCGCTGACGATTTGACCGATGGTTCCGAGATTATTGGGAGAAAATACCCTTTCATAGATACCGCAACCAAAATTAGGACGCATTACCCGTTCTCCCTTAGCTGTACGGAGAATCATGATCACAGATTGACGAACTGAATCTTCATATTTTTGGGTTTTAATTTGACCTTTTTCATCAATCTTTACCGGGCTTGTCCAACCCACTCCTAAAAAATCAATATCCATTACATCACCTCTAGGGAATTATCATTAATTTCTACACCTAATTCTACACCTAAGGACGCTTCCAGTGCGTACTTAGATTTAGCTTTTATAGTACAATCTTTTCCCGTTTCCAATTGATAATTTCCCTGGGTTTTAATTGATAAGTTCTTACATTCTATCGAAACATCGTCATTACTACTTTTTAGGATAATTTTTCCGCCTGTTTCTATGGTTAAATCTTTTTTCACCTTGATATTCATCGTATTTTCTTTGGAATCAATAATAATTTGATTCTTGCCTGTTTTATCTTGAATAATAATTTTCTCTTCTCCCTCAGTGTCATCTAGGGTAATAGTGTGACCACTGCGCGACTTAATCATTCTTTTATTATTTTTTCCATCTTCATTCACTTCAGGCGGCGTATCTTTACCATTCCATAATGAACCAAGAATGTAGGGAAAATTCATATCACCATGCTCGAAAGCCACTAAAACTTCGTCGTCAACTTCAGGCAACAAAAATAAACCCCGATCTTTCCCTGCCATTGGACTAAGGACCCTAGACCAATCACTTTCATCATTTTCTGATAACCAAGGGAACTTAACCTTAACTCGACCCATTTTTTTAGGATCTTGATTATTGGTGACGATCGCAATAGTCACACCATAAAATTTATGATTTTGTTCCTTTGCCATTAATAAGTCTATTCCCATCATGTCGCAGTCCTCCTAGCTGTAAATAGAGTTTGATACCCTTGATCGGGTGAAAATTTGTGTTCTGTGGTCGTCACGTAGTAAAGACCGCTAAATCGCTTACCGATACCTTTAACTTCGATCACTTTGCCGATTCGTAAATCGGGATTCCCCAAACTACTTCCCTCCGCTATCACATAGGCGATCGAAATATCTCGAAATTGTCCTAAGGCCATTTCGTCGGCTTCTGCCTTTGTTGACATTGGTTGATCGACAATTGTGTTACTAGATTTTCCAAAGGTGCGGATCATCTGAGATCCTGTTTTATCCCCTCCCATTTTACTGTTTTCTTTGCCCACCCCTGCCTTACTGACCACAACTTCTTTGTCTTGAGGATTCCAACCTCTAACTTCTACCTCAGAAACTTGATTGAGACTACTTAATCGAGGAAAAAATTCAACTAAATCCTCCCTATAAGTAAGTGTTAAAACTTTACCAGCAAAGTTTTTATGGGGACGAAAATACAAGTCTTTTTTGTCAACAACCACCTCATAACCAATGCGCTCGGCGCGAGCTTTTAAAAAATCCCAGTCAGTTTGATTATGTTGTAAGACGTATTCTAATTTTACTTTACTATCAGTAACTTTGGCATTCAATCCTCTAGATGTAGCGATTTGGTTAGCAATTTCACTATCTTTTACTTTCAGAAAAGATTTTGTCTGATTACCACGTAATAAACGATGGCGTAAATCATGGCCTCTCACTCCTAATATGGGTACTGATTCTTGACTAAATTCTGGTTCTAAAGCAGTAATTTCTCCCGTAATAATTGTTTTGAGATTGTTTGCGTATCCCATTTGAATTTCTACTGCATTACCAATTTCAAATAAATTATTATCTGCCCAGGTTACTTCTTGTTTGACTAAATCCCAACTAACAATTTTTAGTTCAAACATACTCGGTACTTCCAGATCTTCGGAAATAGATACTGAAATCAAATCGGCATCTACTTTAGGGGATAGAGAACTACCGTTAATTAAGATTTTTCTATTAGGGTTCAATAGGTCGGCATTACTTGGCATAGCTGATCTTAATTTTATGAACTTTGAAGATTATTAATTCGTAAAGGGGGAATTGTTAGCACCATTCCTGGATTTAAAATTCGAGGATTAATCAAGCGATTTTCTGCGGCAATAATTCGCCATAGAGAGGGATCACCATATTCTTCTGTGGCAATACTACTGAGACTTTCTCCCTGTTTTACTATCCTTACGGGATCATCAATCGGGTTGCCAATTTTGGTTTTTATCCCTGGTTCTTGCCACTCTTTAAACGTACAATCTAAGGTAGCACGAACAGGGGTTCCATCTTCAAGAAAGTGGGTTAGGGTTTTAGTCACACTTATTAAAAAACCATCGGGTAATAAAACACTGTCCTTTCCTGATATTGTCCCCCATACTAATCGGCATCGCGGAGGACGTTTTAAGTTCATATTAATTTGTGCCAAATTATAAATGAGTCTCGTATAATTTTGAACATTTTTATTGGGTTTTATCTCAAAGGTAGTATCAAAAAATAACTCAATATCTAGGGTTGCAGGATCATCAGAAAAGTTATAAGTTTCTTGTTCTTCATTTTTATTTGATTTAGTAACAGTAATCTTATTTGGGTTGAAGGGAACTTTGATCAGCAAAGGAAATTGATCAGGTTTTTGTCCTTTGCTTTTCTCGGCATAAATTTTTAATTTTTCTAAACTCATCGTTTTTGTCCTCTGCGTTCACTTTCGATTACTAAACGTCGCATGATTTTCCGCTCAACTTGATCGGCGATCGCCTCTAGATTAACTTTTGGTGGAGTGGTTTGTATGGGAGAAATTCTGGTTTCTGTGGGAGGAGATGATACCGCAAAAACTTTAGGAACTTCTGGACTCTGTTGTGGCGATTGACTTTGAACATCAAAGTTAGCAGAACTGGACAATGATGGACTTCTAGAAGCCAGGGGTAAGGGAGCCGCGATCGCAGACCTATCACCAACAGTTTTTACGTTAACTCTGGGCATTTTTGACGAATTAAATGGTGGCATGGGCAGTTGCTTTTGTATATTTTCTGAAGGGTATTGATGAGAAATTTTAACCACAGGTAATTTAATTTTTCTTTGCTCTAAGATCATCGAATCTATTAAAAATTCTTCAGTGATAGGTTCTTCTAAAGAGCGATTAAATCTTTGCTTTCTATTCTCAGAATAATTAATTAGGGAGGAATTGGTTGATGATATAGGCAGACTTAAAGGACGCTCTTGAATAGACTTATTTTCAGATAATAACTTATAAGCATTGTCCTGTAATAATGGATTAACAATTAGATATTTTCTCTCGGAAAAATTAGAGTTTCTATCAATACTTTTAGCAATCGGTAGTGGATCTTCTTTTTTAAAACCATTGTTGATCAAGGAATATGTCTGATTTGACGATAAAAAATTATCTATGATTGCTAATGGATGAACAGTTTGATTTTGTGTTAAAGAAATACTGTTTTTTTTGTTAATAGAATCAGAAGTTTCTGATTTAAATTTTCCAGGAATCATAGTAGATGAAGTGGCGATCGCCTCTAAGGATTCTGAATTAGTCACTAGCGGCATTTCTATCGCTGGAGCAATTTCATTCCCTGTTGATGGTTGAATTACTATAGGATTGGCAGTATTAGGTTCTCTGTTTTCTGTCAAATAATTACTCGCTGCTGATGGTGTTTGAGACGATGCTGTTTTTGTTTGTATTGTTTTCTCTGTATTTGATGCTAAATTGTTAGTCTGATTGACTGTCAAAGTCTGATTATTTTCTGACTCTCTCAAAGCAGGTAAAGCATAAACAATTGGTACAGAGTCTACAGACATTTCATTAAGCCCTTGCCAACGCTGTAGATATTGACTTAATAGGGGTAAACGATTCAAAAAGCGATCGCAACGATCAATAATTTTTTGGCCAATATCCTGCTTAATAATGCCAGGTTGTTTACCTAAAAGAATTAACCGCTGCAACAACTGAGGATTTAATGAATCTTGCCAGTTTAATGAAGAATTTTCCATGAAAATACCTATCTTTTCTTAGTAATCCCTTGATGAACTAGTTCGATGCGTTCGATCGCAATTTCGTCACCACTAGCATTGAACGTTGGCCCTTCCCATTTAACGGGATAGGCCTTTTTAAAAGTCCACCAGAGGACAGGAATCCGTTGACTATTTAATAAAATAATCGTGCCGTTTTTTTGTTCAATAATGCCTTCACTGGTGGCTTTATACCAAATAAAAAATAGGTCAACATTGACTAAACCCCGCGTAAAAACCAGATTAGGATAGGTCGTATTTTTAGGAAATTGATGAACAAAACCATTTACCCCTCCTTCTTGATATGATTCGAGATTGATTTCACTACTTAACCCACTCACTTCACTAAAACCACCAATCACGACTCCACCAACTTCCACTGCAAAGTTGTAAGCCATATAGGGATCGTGTCCCAGGGCGCTGATCGTTGAGCCGGTCAATAAAGCCCGATTGAGTAACTGATTCACGATTGCCTCCTTAGGTTTGCGAATTGTTGAGTTGTTCGTTGATTCGTGCGACCTGGGCAACCCATTGTTGGCGATCGCGGTGTTCCATCATCATTACTTGGTCATGGGGCCAATGAAAATAGTAAGCAAGATAGGCTACCTCCTCCAGTAAACGCTCTGGGGGGTAGCGACTTACTCCCCCAGGGGAACGGTTTCCACTTCAAATTCCCCTTGACAATGGGGACAGGCAACCAATAAACGACTATGACCATTTTGATTAATTCGTTGATAAAAATCCTGCAAATAAATCAAATCTCCCGAAAATAATTCTTCGATCACCTTGGTATTAATTTGCTCTAATGCTCCCAGTTTGGTAATTACCCGCGCTAAGAGAATAATGATCAAATAGCCTGGATTTTTTTGCACTCTGGGATCTCGTAGAGGGGCAATTTCATCCTGGGCTGTGGAGAGACGCATGGTTCCCTCACGGTGGAGATTTCCATGAGCATCCAGATACCCCTGGGGAAGAATAAAGGAAAATTCGGTTTGTAGCATAGATAATTATCAATTATTTAAGGCTGATTAACTGACAGTAATGCCTTCGTGAACTAATTCCAAGGTTTCGATTGCGACTTCATCGGAAGTGGCATTAAAATCGGGGGCGTTCCAGGTGGTTGGCCAACAATTTTCTAAGTTCCAACGTATTTTTTCTTGTCCCTGATCGTCAGCTAAAATGATGGAGACGTTGCGTCGCTCTGCTGTGCCGTCCTGTAAAGTTTTATGCCATTTCCAGAGTTCTTGGTTATCGGTAATGCCGCGTTTGAGAGAAATGTTGCCGTAACTATTGAGGCCTGGAATTTGGCGTTGGGTTAAAGTTTTGTCCGTACCTTCTCGATAGGTTCCCGCTGCACGGGTAGCCGTTAATCCGCTACATTCCCGAAAACCAGCATGGATAATGCCATCCCATTCCACCCAGAAATTATAGCCACTATAGGGGTCATGGGTATTAACAACGTTAGGCATGATTAGATCTCCGTATTGTTTAATAAATTTTAGTCGCTATCTTGGTTGATGATTTTATGCAAAATTATTTTGCTAATTTAGCAACCTAAACTAGGGCAATACTATTTCCCGTTTGTACCAAGAGAAGTTGAATAAATTCTCCTGGAATGGTGGGAGCTAAACCGATTTGTGCGATCGCTTTTCCCATTTCCCGACTTTCGGGTGGATTGGTGATTGCATCACATTTTACATAAAATGCTTGCTCGGTAGTTTCTCCCTGTAAGGCTCCTTGTTGCCAAAGAGATTCACAGTAAATGGTCAATTCTCGCTGTATGCGTAACCACAGGGAAAAATCATTGGGTTCAAAGACAGTATCCCCTAAGTTGAAGTCAATCCAACGTTTAAACGTCAAAAAAAGACGACAGACATTGACATATTTCCATTCAGGCAAATCACTCAGGGTACGAACCCCCCAAACCCTTAGTCCCCGTCCCCGCAAACTACGAATGATATTAACCCCTGCTTCTTTTTCTTGATTGAGTTGGATTTGCTGTTCTGGTGTGAGGGAAAAACTGAGATCAAGAATGCCTGCAATGACTTGGTTGGCTGGGGCTGTGTGAACTCCACCTGCTCGGTCAGATTGGGCATAAATTCCCGCAATATGGCCACAGGGAGGAATGGGATTTTCTCTATTTTCAATCTTGAGCCAAGGCGCGTACAATGCCCCATGATTGCTAATTAATCCTTGTTTTTGCCTGTTTATGGCTTGAACCTCAGCACTATCAACAGCATCTAGAATAGCAAAGCGATCGCCCATTTTTTCACAATGGGAGAGAATTTCCCGTTGCATTTCTAAAATATCCTGAGTATCACCTTTCATGATGTCGGGAGCGCAGACTAAATCAATGTTTTCGACAATTTCACTCGCTTCTAATCCCCTTTTCAAGGCATCTAGGGTATGATCTGGCAAAGGCATAACATAGCAAAGACGACCGCCATTTTCAAAAAAGCCTCGCACCGTATCTCCCAAATACCCATCTTTCTGAGAACTAAAAAACTGTTCAAACTGATCCAACAGAGTTAGTCGTTGAGGAAAATAAACTTTCTCCTGATCACCAGCAAGACCGAAAAAAATAGGAACTCCCGTGAGCAATTGGGCTTCAGGAGCAGGACTAATTTCCGTTAGATAAACGCCAGGAATTTTAGATTGGAGTTGTTGCATTTTATTCTTTAGCGCCAGACCACTGACTCAAACGAAAGATCACAAATTCAGCAGGTTTAACCACCGCTACGCCGATTTCTATCACCACTTGACCGCTATTCCGTATTCCCTCATCATTATTCTCTCCATCGCATTTGACATAGAAAGCTTCCTGGGGAGTTGTTCCAAATAAAGCTCCTTTGCGCCATTCTAAAGTCAAGAAAGCAGAAATATTACGACGGATTTTGGCCCAAAGTTCAGGGGTATTGGGTTCAAAAACAACCCATTGCGTCCCTTTATCAATGGAGTCTTTCAGATAACAAAAATGACGACGAACATTAATATATTTAAACTCTAAGTTTTTATCGCCACCGAGGGTACGCGCCCCCCAAACCAGAATATTGCCATTGAGTTTACGAATAACATTCACGCCCTTGGGATTCAGCCCATCTTGCTTGGCTTTACTGGTGTTAAATTGCAAATCCAAAGCACCTAAAAGAGGCACATTAGCTGGGGCTTTGTGAACACCTCTTTCTCCATCAACCCTGGCATAAACCCCCGCAATATGTCCACTGGGCGGAACAAAAATGTTGGTCTCTGTGGCAGGGTCGTAAACCTGTATCCAAGGGAAATAGAACGCCGCATAGTCAGAACTAAATTCCGGCACTGTTGGCTTGGTTTCACTGCCTAAATTAATATCAGTCTTACAATCAAGGATGGCAATGCGATCGCCCATTTTAACGGCATGGTCTTTAATTTTGACAATAATATTCGCATCAGTTTGTCCAGGAGCGACAACAATACTGATTTCATCAATGGCTTCAAAATCATTCAAAACCCCATCCACACCGTTATCATCGGATACCCAGGTCACATAGGCGCGAGTTCCGCCATTGCGAAAGAAACCATAAACCGCATGGGCAAAAATATTTTGCTCTGGATTGTCTTTGATAAAATCCCCAAAAAATTGTTTAAATTCAGTAAAATTAGTAATTAATTTGATTTCACCTGATGAAACCGAAGTCCTAAAGTAATCAATTATGATTTCGGACTTTTCAGGGGGAGGTGTTGTAAATTCAAGGCTTGAAATCTTCTTAACATGATCATTTGTTAATTCAAAGCTATTGTTTTTGAGTATTGATTCAGGCAAAGTAACACTTTTTTGGTCCGTCGCCACTGGATAATTGTTAAGCGGAAAAATCTTTTTTTCACCATCCCCAACGCCTACTTTTTCCTGAGTAATCTTGTTAAGATAATACCAAGAGGTAGCTTGAGTTCCAGGAGTTTTAGCAAGGGTTGTAGCGGATTTAATAATGGCGATGAATCCAGCAACACTTGTCCCCGCTCCCGCAATCGGTGCAGAACCAGAAGATACCTCTTCAACATAGACACCCGGCGATAAATAAGTCGGCATGGCTTAAACTCCTGAGTAGTTGGGAAAACTATAAGAAGAACTATAAAATATTTCTGGTCAGTAAAGATATTAACATTAATATTTCTTAATAAAAGAATACCTAAGTTATTAATCATTCATGAATGAAAACACTTAGGGCATAATACCCTGGTCGAAAGTGGGGATTTTTGCAACAAAAATTTACAATCTTTGGGTTTTAACTGAGTAAAATATCTGATTATTAAACATCTCTGAAAAAGAATTAAATAAACAATGAAATTATGATGCGATCAGATTATAAAATAATGTTTTTAGCAAGTTTTAGGATCAGTATTTTTGAGTATCTTCAAAAAGATCCACAGGAAGTACAGCGTTTAATTGGGTTGAAATATGAGCAAGTGCAGGAATTATTGAATTATTGTTAGAGGAGAAAGAAAAGTTTGATGAAAAACTAAAATTTAGTGGTGATAAAGCTTGTCTGGGAGAAGAATTAATTAAAACCCCGACAAAAAAACCTAAAAAACAAGAATTAACTTCAAAACAGATAGCGAGCGCTATCCAAAAAGTATTCATAGTAGGAGTTTGACAGTTTTCAGAGATGTCTATTGAGAATAGAGTCATTAAATGCTCAAATTTGGTATCACTAACGCCAATACACAACTTAGGTAATATTCTTCATATCTTAACATTTAACGAGTGAATCACTTGGATGAGTTCTTCTGCTGATTTCTCTGTACACTAGAACTCTCTAAGGTGACCTTGCTTGTTGTTATTAATGGCACTTTTTCTTGTTCATCATCAACAACATAAGGGACGGGAATTGTTACAGTACAATGAATCGAGGCCTTGGGTTTTCCTCCCATTGCTTGCCAAAATTCACCTAGATTTTGAACTTGTCCAGATCGTAGTGAGATAATAGGTACAGGTAACTCTTGTTTTTTTAGTGTTCCCTGCAAAATTGTAGATGGAATATAACGATATCTCACCAAAATTTGCATAATTTCTCCAAGTATTTGATGTTCATAGAGAAAGGGAACTTGATTACTATCGTCACGATTAGATTGAGGTCTATTAGTCCAAACAGTAATTAAATAAGAACAATCAACCCTAGTCGAAGCAAAAACTCTTTTTGAAACTCTTTGTCCTTCGGTTGCTTGGATTGGCATATCCCAACTTCTGACAGAACTACGCAGTTCAACATTTTCTCGTATATCATATAAAAAAAGGTTGATAATAGTTCCTTCGTTTTCAATCTCCTGACTAGGTGGCTCAAAACTAATTTTATAACCACGTTGATCTATCACATCATTTTTTAAATTATTACTTAATAGTAATTTTAAGGTTTCATCTAGATCTTTTAACATCGCTTTAACTCCTTTTGCCTAAAGTGTCATAATTAAAATCTTAGGTGATTTTTTATTAAAGAAAACCTAGATACTTCTTGACTCAAAAATAATATTTACCATATTTATTTACCATATTTATTTACTATATTATTTATTATTAAATTATTTTTAAAAGCTTCAAAGCTTTAATTGGTAAAAACTAAACTCAGTTATATCCCATGAGCAGATTTATTACCGTGAAATATAATACAAGGAAATATAACATCATTGTTCAGATCAGAGCTTACCCCTTACAAAAATTTACATTTTTAAGAATTGATAGCCTCTGAGGGGGTGACGAAATCCTTTCAACCAATTATGCAGTCAGGGTTTTGAAGGTTTCCGCTATGAAGAAAAACAAAAATCAGATCAGACTTGTGGGTTTTGGCTTTTACCCCAGTTGTTGATATTTGTAAAGTAATATTACAAACCTTGGAAAAATATTGAGAAATTGCTCACCTGGCAAACATAGCTTTAAGGTAGTAGCTATAGAAGAGAATTAAGGCCAATTTATAAAATGAACAAAAATAATCTTCAAAACTATCGGTTTGCTTGTACCTTGACCTTTGGTGATATATATGGCCAAATTATTGTTTGGTTAATTACCATTACTATTAGTTTAGCATCTGCGTTAGCATTAATGGGCGCGAAACGACCTGTTTACGCTTTGGCTACGGTGGGTCTTGTGGTTCTCTTGTCTCTGCCTTTTTTACTTTTTGCCTTTGTGACAACTCTATTAAATAATATTGAATTGAATGCTGTAGAGCCGGAAACAAAGACTGAATCAACATAAACCAATGATTTGTTACCCTGTTTCTAGCAGGGCTTACGCAAGTGGCATAATAGATGAAATCCTAGTCAGGAATTTAGTTCTATCTTTAGACCTGAATACAAGCAAAAGATGATAACTTTTTGTGACAATTGCGTAAGTCCTAATCCAGGACGGGGAATTTTTTGATCATCTTTTATCATCTATCATCGGTGATTGACAATGCTAGAACATGATGTAATTATTGTTGGTGGTGGTTTGGCTGGATGTCGGGCTGCGCTGGAAATCGCCCGCATTGACCCTAATTTAAAGGTAGCGGTAGTTGCTAAGACTCACCCCATTCGCTCTCATTCTGTGGCTGCTCAGGGTGGTATGGCTGCATCTTTGAAAAATGTTGATGATCAAGATTCTTGGGAAGCACACGCTTTTGATACTGTTAAGGGTTCTGATTATTTAGCAGATCAAGATGCGGTCGCAATTTTAACCCAAGAAGCTCCAGATGTGGTGATTGATTTAGAACATCTAGGGGTGTTGTTCTCTCGTTTACCTGATGGTCGTATTGCTCAACGGGCTTTTGGTGGCCATTCCCATAACCGTACTTGTTACGCTGCTGATAAAACCGGTCATGCGATTCTACATGAATTGGTAAATAATTTACGCCGTTATGGTGTCCAAATTTATGAAGAATGGTATGTAATGCGTCTGATTTTAGAGGACGGCCAGGCTAAGGGTGTGGTCATGTTTCATCTTGTGGATGGAGATGTTCAGGTACTACGAGCAAAGGCTGTGATGTTCGCTACAGGTGGCTATGGTCGCGTTTATAATACGACTTCTAATGATTATGCCTCCACTGGTGACGGTTTGGCAATGACCGCGATCGCTGGTTTACCTCTACAAGATATGGAATTTGTCCAATTTCATCCCACTGGGTTGTATCCGGTGGGGGTGTTGATTTCCGAGGCTGTCAGGGGTGAAGGAGCTTATTTAATTAACGCTCAAGGTGATCGGTTTATGGCTAATTACGCCCCCAGTCGCATGGAATTAGCCCCTCGTGATATTACCTCACGGGCGATCGCTTATGAAATCCGTGCTGGTCGTGGTGTAAATACTGATGGTAGTCCCGGTGGTGCTTTTGTTTACCTGGATTTACGCCATCTGGGTCGGGAAAAAATTATGAGTCGTGTTCCTTTTTGTTGGGAAGAAGCCCATCGTTTGGTCGGTGTGGACGCTGTAACTCAACCTATGCCGGTACGTCCCACGATTCACTATTGTATGGGTGGTATTCCTGTGAATACTGATGGTCAAGTCCGTCATAGTGCTGATGGTTTTGTTGAAGGCTTTTTTGCCGCAGGTGAGACAGCTTGTGTCTCTGTTCACGGTGCTAATCGTCTCGGTAGTAACTCTTTATTAGAATGTGTAGTTTATGGCAAAAGAACCGGAGCAGCGATCGCTAATTATGTTCAAAATCGTCAATTACCATCAGTAGATGAAGCACGGTACATCAGGGAATCCCAGCAACAAATTCAAGCTTTAATAGCACAACCTGGACAATATCGAATTAATCAAATTCGTCAATCTTTTCAAGATAATATGACTGAATATTGCGGCGTTTTTCGCACCGCAGAATTAATGGGTCAGGGTTTGGAAAAAATAGCCGAATTACAACAGCAATATTCACAAATATACTTAGATGACAAGGGAAAAAGCTGGAATACAGAATTAGTTGAAGCCTTGGAACTACACAGTTTAATGGTGGTAGGACAAACCATTTTAGCGTCGGCCTTAAATCGTCAAGAAAGTCGTGGCGCTCATTTCCGAGAGGACTTTTCTCAAAGGGATGATGTCAACTTTCTTAAACATACAATGGCTTATTATTCATCAACAGGTATTGATATTCAATACCGTCCAGTCACAATCACTATGTTTGCACCAAAAGAACGAAAATATTAATTAAATCAAAGTTATCATTCATCTGTTTAGTATGATAATTGATAATTTGCTGGTGCGAAAACATATTTTGCTTGCTTGTTACTTATTAATGCTAACACCCAATAACTATGGGTGTAGCATATTATTATATTTATAAGCGTAGAAAAAAGCTGTTTGATAAATAGTTAAAGCTCTTAGGAAATCCTAAAATGATAAAACTAACTAATTTACACCCAGCAATTAACTTTTACAAGTATATCTTTAGCTTATAACATCTCAAGCAAATTTTGTAGCCACCGAAATATGTTTATCTAAAACGTCGGTTACGTCTAATAGCAACTGCTTTACGTTTGCGCTTTTCTAATGGTGTTTCAAAGTGCCGTCGAGATTTTACATCAGCTAGTATACCAGCTTGAGCAACTTGGCGTTTAAAACGACGCAAAGCTGAATCTATGCTTTCATTTTGTCCTAAAAGCACCTGAGTCATTCTTATCCTATCCTTAATTGATTGATGATTTCCATGTTGAAAATTTTCATTCTCAAAAAGCATTTTATCAAAAACTTGATTAGAAATAAACTCTTCACAAGTTACTTAGGTTTGGGTTGAAAATTCGGCAATTCTACGGATGCTAAAGATTTCCGTCCCTTGGGTGGTCGTTGGGGATAAATCAACGGTGAAGGTGATTTATTTTCAGATGTATTGTTATCCAGTGACTCCGAATTCAGGGGGTGATTCGGTAAGTTTGACACTGTATCAGGTGGAACATCTAACCAATAATCTTCAATTTCCACCTGTGTAGAAGTGATTGGTAATTCCTGTGCTGGTGATATTAGAAATCTTTCCTTTACGTTATTTTTCGTGTCATCATGGGTATTAATTTCTAACTCCACATCCTGTTTAATTTTTATTTCTGTTTGTTCATTATTTTCCAGAGTAAATACCAGATTTTCCCAAATAAACTTATCATCTTGATGAGTATGATTAATATTTACCTCTCTTGCTGTTGCTTGTGGAATTACTTCAGGTAATGGAGTAGTAAAAAACTGCTGGGAGATCTCATCCTGTGGCAGATTTTCGGGTAATATTTGAGAAGTAGCGACAGCTTCTATTTTATCCATTATTGGCTGGGAGATTAAGGGTTCTTGCTCGTGGGTATAGTGATCAGAAATAGTTGTTGTCGGTGGAATACAGGGATTGTGTATAGAATTGCTCAGAGAATCTGTAACTCCAGACCAAGGTTGAATAGGTTGAGCATTGGGAAACAAAGATCGAGCTTTTCTAGAGAATCTCGTTTGTTTATGAGTGATATCATGGGGATGGTGAATATGATCTTCTAAATTATCATTATTGGAAATTGGTGAATCTAGACATTTTTCCAGAGCCGACTTAAATTGTAAAGTCTGTCGTTGTTGACGCATAAGTCTAGTCCGTAACTCACGACAAGTATTTTCCGAGTGTAGTAATTGTTGGGACTCTTGACTATAATTAGTTTGTAGTAGGGAGCATTCCCGTTCCAAATGAGCTAAACGTTGTTGGCTAATTTGCAAATGGGATTTATAAGTTTCTATACATAATTCTTGTTGTTGAATTGTTTGTACAGATGTTTCTAACTGTTGATATAGAGATTGAATTTGATCTTGAGTAGCGGAAAGTTCTTGGGTTTGTTGGTTAAACATAGACTCACTAATCCTGGAGCGTGTTTTTTGCCACTGCAAAATTTTTTCGGCTTCAGCTAATTCGGTTTTTAATTGCTCTACTTGAGCATATAAATCATTATTAGCTGTACGTAATTCTGTGTTTAACTTTAGTAGCTGCTGAAATTCTAAATTCACCTGTACTTGTTGATCAATGTCAGATTCTGCAATCAAGTCCTGTTGTTTACGATCTTCCGATTTTTCCATAACTACGGTTTAATGTTGATTATCTGTAGTTGGCTGATAGCATCCTCTTAGCCCTATGATAGATAAATTTGTCACGGACATAAGCGATATAATTTACTTACACAAACAAAAATTGACAGTTGATAATTGTTAATTATTGATTGTCAATCAATTAAGGTAGCCAATGGGGATAAAAACCGACGAGAGGTAATTGTTCTGGTTTAATATCAATGTTAGTATTATCAGGGATGGGTAGCAAGGGCATTAACCAAAGAGTACTACTAGCAATCGGTTCACCATCCTCAGTTTTTAAGGTATTTGCGGGTAATGGTGTAGTATTATTGTTGATGGGAATTACTTGGTCAAATAATAAGCCTAAACCATCAGGTGCTAAACTGGTTTGCACATTGCGTTGAGCAGCAGGTAACAGTAGTAGTGGTTTTTGCATTCCTGTTTTCAAATCAATGGCCAGTAAATAAGGCTGTTCCAGATATTGTTCCTGAGAAATAAGTTGTGTCAGTAAGCAGTAAAGAGTGGGGGACGCAGGATCAAACTGACAACTAAGAATAGAGCCTTTAGTCTTTAATAATTGCTTTTGTACACCTTGATTCGTAACCAAAAACAAATCCCGCGTATAATCGGTATTGAATTTAACCATCGCTGCCTGGGAGCCGTCTTTAGAAAAGGCTTGTACTAAGCCAAATTGGGGAAGAAAATCTAGGGGTTTGTTGCTATTACCGTCTAAAGAAACAATTGCTGTTCCCTGACCTTGGGAAACTGCTACGGCTTTGCTGTCCGGTGTAATCAAAAAATCCCCACCCGGTTGCCCTTGTAAACGTTTTGCAATGGGTTTTTCTGAATAAATATCATTGCTAGTAGGTAAGTACCAGAGAGCGAAATCACCAGGGTGATCCCGTTTACCTCTTTGAATAACAATAGTTTCTCCATCTGCTGAAAGGTCAAATTTTAGATTTTGATATTCTTTGTTATCCAAAATTAAGTCAACTTTCCCTGCTGCTTTTTTCCTAGTACCAACCTGACTAGAAATACCCGTAGTAACAGTATAAATCTGGGCTGAAAGAAGGTCGGGATTTTGAGAAGAACGAGCAGAAAATACAATTTTTTCACCATTAGGGAACGGCTCAAAATCCATAACAATTAAGTCTTTAGGGGTAAGAACCTTTTTTTGTTCTTTGGTCAAATTATAAAGTACCAACTGCCCTGGAAATTCCTGATTAGTTCCAATATAAAGGATAACGCGATCGCGGGTGGTAAAACTACCATTAAAAGGCTGCATGACCCGGTTTTTTCCTTCTGCTTGGGAATATTTGTCTCTACCTTTTTCTAATTTAACTTGGTAAGTTGTGCCATAGGGGGCTGGTGTGAGCAGTGTATACACCATTCTTCTTCCCGCCCAACTAATTTTACCAGCCAAAGGTGGATCTATTTTCAGATTTCCCTCCACACTTTTGATATCCATAGGGCGACTAAAATTCAGAGAAAATGAAATATCATCCGCTCCAATTTGTTGTTTTTCCCAGGTAAAATTGCGGACAACAGGTTTGACAACATCACCTTTCCAGATGATTAACCCTATGAGCATACTTAATAATAGCATCAGGGCGATCGCAATTCCATCTAATGGTTGAATAAATTTATAAGATCTGCTCATCTAACAATTTTGGATTTTGGATTTTAGATTTTGGATTTTAGATTTTGGATTTTAGATTTTGGATTTTAGATTTTGGATTTTAGATTTTGGATTTTAGATTTTGGATTTTAGATTTTGGATTTTAGATTTTAGGACGACTATATGATTGTGGATTTAAGAAGCACAAGCAAAAGTTACAATCATCATCTACTCCTGATTAATAACTGTAAGGATTTTGAGGTTGGGGAATTTTTTTCAGAGAATTGGCCGCAATAGTTAATTGACGTTTCTCCCCAATAGTTTGAGTCGTCATTTGTCCTTCCACTTCTAACCATGTATCAGGTGGATATTGTTGACGAGACGAACTTGGTAACTGTACTGGTAATCCTACTGGATAAGCATCAGCCGCACAACAAGTGAGGATAAATCGGGCTAAAAATATATATTCTTGACTAACATTAGGTTGGTGAATCACAAATCCCTGCACCTTTACCTTTTGTCCCGTATATGCGTCCGGTTCAGGATATACATTTAGTGTTCTTACCCAGTCTACCAGCGATCGCTCCTCTGGACGAACCTGAGCGCGAAAAGCTTGGGGTTGAACACGAGTCGCACCAATTAATTCTGTCACACCTCGGTCTAAAGCCGTTTGACTAGCAAGAGCACGGGGTGTAATGATTAACCCTAAAATTGCGGCTGTTAATAACAGGAAACTACCCCAACCAGGAGGAAATACATTAATGTGCAAAGCATTAGCCTTATCAGCTTGGCGGCGGTGTTTCCACAGTTGTAAACCTTTAAAAAAACCAACAATTAACAAACCTATACCACCGACAATAACTAACCAAAAGTAATCAGGGTGAATTAACAAATACAGTTTACCTGTTAGCCAGTATTTCAACATTAAAATACCCCAAGCTGTAATAGCGACCACATCTAACCAGGGTATGAATTTATTTGAGGCTTTGATTTGAGAATTTGACATTTTGTCAGTAATAGGTGAAGTGATAATACTTAATTACTTACGCACAAATTACGGAATAATCAACCACATATCGAAACCAGGGAAAGCCGCACCAACGCCTAGTAACCCTACTGATAGAAGCAGAAGACACCAAAGAAAAAAGCCCTTCTCCAGCTTGCGTAAGTCCCATGATCTCAAATGACGTGCAAATTCATGAATAAAGTGAATAAAAGCGTCAATTGTCCAGCCAAGAAAAAAAGATAGATCAGAGCTTTCGGCTTAAAAATGGATAACATTAAACCAACACTCTTAATATCAATCATCGGTCCGAACACCAAAAACGCCAATAACGACCCACTGGTAAAAGTAGAAGCAAAAGACAAAGCAAAGAAAGAATCAACCGTAGAACATATTGATACAACTCCCGCTAATACTAGCATGGCTAAAATCGAGCTAACAGGACCTGCTCCCAGACTGAGAATGAGTTCACGGGGGGCTAAAACCTGAATAGCAGCAGCTATGGCACTACCTAATACCATAACTCCACCTAATTCCCGCAATTCTTGGACAATATTATCTAATACAGACTGGAGTTTCTCTGGTAAAGGTTTACTAAAGTTAGGAATTGCAGCCACTTCACTGTAATAATCATCTATGCGTTTTGGTTTTCCCGTTGTTCCACCCAGAATATAAGTTCCCGATTGCAATAAACTGGTTTTACTGGTTTGCAGTTGCAATTGGGATTGTCTTCCCCCGCGTGTTGCTTTTGCTTGAGTAGGGGGGTTAAATTTAAGGTAACGAGCCATACTTGGTTGCAAAAAGGGAATTAAGTCTGATTGAAAACTGAAAATAAAACCAATAATGGTAGCAATGGCTAGAGAAAATACCACTCTTAACACTACTATTTCTGGTTGATCACGAAATGCAGTCCAAGTTGACCAGATCACAATTGGGTTAATCGTGGGTGCGGCTAATAAAAAGCCCATTGCCACCGGTGTAGGTACTCCCTGCATCAACAGTCTCCTGGCCACAGGTACATTACCGCACTCACAAACTGGAAACAAAAGACCCATTGTACTGCCGAATAAAGCCCCCAGCAGGGGATTTTTGGGCATTTTTTCGACCAATTTACTCTCATCAATAAAGAACAGTAGTACACTGGAAAAAAATACACCCAGTAGTAAAAAGGGCATGGCCTCAACTAGTAGACTGAGAAATAATGTAAAACCATTGTTCAGTTGATTCGTCATTGCGTTGCAGTCAACAGCGGTTGGTGAGTTTTAGGGTTTTGTTTTGTCATATTATCCGATAGCTTGGCATCTGCCTACGGTAGTTATTCCCAAGGGAGGGGATCATTAATTAAGCTGCTAGAGCTAAACCTCATGATCGTGAGGAAATTATAGCAATTCTCAGTAAGTACCTAAGAAAAATTAATTCAACATTTTGGCAACACAAATCTCCGTTTTTTTGTCTGTTCCCTAGTCTGTGTTCCCCAGCCCCTGTTCCCTCTTTCCTATTCCCTCTTCTAAATACCCAGTCGTTGATAAACTTGTTCTAAATGCTGGAGATGATGTTGCGGATCAAAACAAGCTTCTATCTCAGCAGTTGACAAGTTTTTAATGACGCGCGGATCTTTGGTAATTAAATCACGGAAGTTCCCTTCTGGTTTGTTCCAAGCGGTGTGGGCGCTTTCCTGAACTATGGAGTATGCTTCTTCGCGGTTCAGTCCTTTGTCAATTAAAGTTAATAATACTCTTTGACTAAATACTACTCCACCATAACAGTTGAGATTCCGTGCCATGTTTTCAGGATAGACCAGGAGGTTATTCACCAGGTTAGTGATTTCGTGTAGCATGAAATGGGTTAAAATGCAAGCATCTGGTAAAATTACCCGTTCTACAGAACTGTGGGAAATATCCCGTTCATGCCATAAAGCGACGTTTTCTAAAGCTGCACCGGCATAACTCCTGACCAGTCGTGCCATTCCTGTTAACCGTTCAGAACGGATAGGATTACGCTTGTGTGGCATAGCACTAGAACCCTTTTGTCCCTTGGCAAAAAATTCCTCAACCTCTAAAACGTCTGTTTTTTGCAGGTTACGAATTTCTACAGCAAACCGTTCTATAGAGGCAGCAAGTAGCGCTAATTGTTGCACAAAGTCAGCATGAAGATCACGGGAAATTACTTGTGTAGAAGCAGTATCAGGTTTAAGTCCGAGTTTTTCACAAGCGATCGCTTCCACACGGGGTTCTATATTAGCATAAGTTCCCACTGCACCAGATATTTTCCCGACCGCGATGGTTTTCTTGAGAATTTGCAGCCGTTCTTGGTGTCGTAATACTTCCGCTAACCAGCCAGCTAACTTAAAACCAAAGGTAATTGGTTCAGCGTGGATACCATGCGATCGCCCAATCATCACCGTATACCGATGGGTTGTAGCTTTTTTGCGAATTGCTGCAATTACATCTTCTAATCGTTTTAACAACAAGTCCAGACTAGCCACTAATTGTAAAGCTAAAGCAGTATCTAATACATCTGAACTGGTTAGACCTAGATGAATATACCGACCAGCATCACCTACATATTCATTAACATTTGTCAAGAAGGCAATAACATCATGACGAACTTCCGCTTCAATTTCTAGCACCCGTTTGGGGTCAAAATTCGCCTTAGCCTTAATTTCCTCCACTGCTGCTGCTGGAATATAACCCAGTTCTGCCTGTGCTTCGCATACCGCGATTTCTACATCTAGCCAGGTTTTCAGCTTATAGGTTTCACTCCACAGATTGCCCATGTCCGGCAAAGTATAACGCTCAATCACATTTACAGGATCTAATACAACTGTCATATTTTACATTGTAAATTACCGCTTGTGGAAAATAGCCAAGAGAGAAGAATTTTGATCAGATGTTTCTTGGGGAAGTTCCTTAAATCTCAATATCTGTATGAGACTAAAGGAAGAAAAACATCTTGATTTTTATTCAAGTCTAGGAGTATTTATGCGTGCAGTGTTAATGGCAGGTGGGTCGGGAACGCGGTTGCGTCCTTTGACTTGTGATTTACCCAAACCCATGGTTCCGATCTTAAATCGTCCTATTGCTGAACATATCATCAATCTTCTTAAAGGACATCAGATTTATGAAGTAATTGCTACATTACATTATCTACCAGATGTTCTCCGTGATTACTTCCAAGATGGTAGTGATTTTGGTGTACAAATGACCTATGCTATTGAAGAAGACCAGCCTTTAGGAACAGCAGGTTGTGTAAAAAATATTGCTGAACTTTTGGATGAAACCTTTTTAGTGATTAGCGGTGATAGTATCACAGATTTTGATTTGACTGCGGCCATTGAATTTCATCAACAAAAACAATCAAAAGCGACTTTAATATTAACCCGTGTGCCTAACCCCATCGAATTTGGTGTGGTAATTACAGATACCGAAGGACGTATTAACCGATTTTTAGAAAAACCTTCTACCAGTGAAATTTTTTCTGATACCGTCAATACTGGAACTTATATTTTAGAACCAGAAGTTTTAGATTATTTACCAGAACATACTGAATGCGACTTTTCTAAAGATTTATTTCCCTTACTACTAGCTAAAAATGAGCCAATTTACGGTTATGTTGCTGAGGGATATTGGTGTGATGTAGGTCACTTAGATGCCTACCGTGAAGCCCAGTATAATGCCTTAGAAAGGAAAGTTTTGCTCAAAGTAAGTTATCCAGAAATTTCCCCTGGTTTATGGGTAGGACAAAATACTTATATTGATCCTACAGCCAAAATTGACACCCCAGCGGTAATTGGTAATAATTGCCGAATTGGTGCAAGAGTACAAATTGAAAATGGAACAGTGATTGGTGATAATGTGACAATTGGTGCTGATGCCCATCTAAAAAGACCAATTATTTGGAATGGAGCAATCATTGGCGATGAAGCCCATTTATCGGCTTGTGTAATCGCTCGTGGTACTCGTGTAGACAAACGCGCCCACGTTTTAGAAGCGGCTGTAGTGGGTTCATTATCCACCGTGGGAGAAGAAGCGCAAATTAGTCCTGGTGTGCGAGTTTGGCCGAGCAAAAAAATTGAGTCCGGCGCTATTCTCAATATTAATCTGATTTGGGGAAATACCGCCCAACGGAACTTATTTGGACAGCGAGGAGTACAGGGATTAGCCAATATTGATATTACCCCAGAGTTTGCGGTCAAATTGGGTGCTGCCTATGGTTCAACCTTAAAACCGGGTTCAATAGTTACCGTTTCCCGTGACCAACGCAATGTTTCCCGCATGGTGACACGCTCTTTAATTGCTGGTTTAATGTCTGTAGGTGTAGATGTGCAAAACCTGGATACTACAGCTATTCCCATCGCCCGGACGGTGATCCCCACAATGTCCGTAGCGGGGGGTATTCATGTGCGAGTACACCCAGAACGCCGTGATTATATCTTAATTGAATTTATGGATTTTAAGGGCATTAATATCTCTAAAGCCCAAGAAAAGAAAATTGAGGGGGCCTATTTTAAAGAAGATATGCGTCGTTCCCAAAGTCATGAAATTGGTGATGTCATATATTCTAGCCAATTGATGGATCGCTACTGCAAGGCCTTTGAGAAATTATTGAATGTGGACACTCTGCGTAACAGTCGGGCAAAAGTGGTCATTGACTATGTTTACGCCGTGTCTGGGGCAATTTTACCGCAAATGCTAGATAAATTTGGGGCTGATGCGGTGGTATTAAATGCTAGTTTGAATAAAACGGCAATTTCTAACGCTGACCGAGAATTACTATTAACTCAATTAGGCCACGTTGTCGAGGCTGTAAATGCTAACTTTGGGGTACAAGTATCAGCTAATGGGGAACAACTAATTTTAGTTGATGAATCGGGTTTTCCCATTCGTGGTGAAATGTTAACCGCTTTGATGGTTGATATGATGTTAACTGCTAACCCTAGAAGTTCCGTCGTTGTTCCCGTTCATGCTTCTAGTGCGGTGGAATTAGTTGCCCATCGTCATGATGGTAATGTAATTAGAACTAAAGCGAATCCGACGGCTTTAATGGAAGCTTGTCAAAAAAATTCTCATGTGGTTTTAGGTGGTAGTGGGGAAACTGGGTTTATTTTCCCCCAATTACATCCAGGATTTGATTCCATGTTCTGTATAGCCAAGCTGATTGAAATGTTAACCATTCAAGAGCGATCGCTGGCAACCGTACGTTCTGAATTACCCCGTGTGATTAATAGAAATTACACCCTTCGCTGTCCCTGGACTGCTAAAGGGGCGTTAATGCGTTATTTGGTCGAAACCCACCCCGCTCAAAATTTGGAATTAATTGACGGTGTGAAAATTCGTCAACCCTATGATGACAATTGGCTTTTAATTTTACCAGATGCCAGTGAGCCTTTGGTTCATCTCTATGTTAACAGCAGCGATCGGGATTGGGTTGATGAAACTCTCAGAGATTACCGTTCCCGTATTCAATATTTTGTCGAACGTGAACAGGAGAATTACAGATTGGATATGTAATTAGGGCTGGCTGAAAAAGTTGTCTGTTAGTCCAGGGAACAGGGAATAGGGAACAGGGAACAGGGAACAGTTTTAACTGTTTGGATATTCTCAATTTTCCAAATCCGACAAAGAAAAATGCAATTCATTACCCTAATTAGCGGTATAACTTATGTTTGACATCCAGACACAAAGGAGCAAAAACCCAAAGTTTGAGATTTTAGATCTTCTCATGGTTATTCCCTATTTCCTGGAATAATTTCAGCTTGGGAATACATGGACGGGAACAGAATAAGATACCGCCAGTCAATTTATAATAGGACTTACGCACAAGTCACGGAATAATGAACCACGAAGGAGCGAAGATAACGAAGAAAAGAGGGTTTGAGAGGTATTTTGCGTAAATCCTGTATAATTTATTTATTGGTTGGTAAGGGTGCAAAGGTGCGGTAAGAGCGCACCAGCAGCGTCGAGAGGCGCTGGCTCGGTAAACCCCGGTTGGGAGCAAGTCCACAAGGAACTACGGTTGGTCTTTTACCGGTTCGGCTGAAAAGAGCCGCTAGAGGTGTTTGGTAACAAGCTCCCAGATAGATAACTGCCCTCGCAAGAGAACAGAACCCGGCTTACTACCGACTCTCTATTTTTAAGCGAATTATGGATTTTTTATTTTCCATAGTTCGTTTTTTCAATTACTACAGAAAATGAGAGATACTGAAACATTTTAGCTAATGAAATTTTGAATAGAGCTATTTGACAACTTATGACATAATATATAGCTATGGTTATTAATATGGACAATAAAATGAACACAAGTAATATAAAATCTTTTTCTGTGTATGGTCTTTTTGGAACAGATGATATACACATTCCTTTTGATGAAAATATAAAGATACTAGTTGGTGAAAATGGGATTGGCAAAACTCAAGTCTTAAATCTTTTTTATTATACTTTAACAAGAAATTTTTTTAGACTTGATGAATTCAGTTTTGATCAATTGATTTTAGAATTTAATGACAGAAATCCTATTAAAATAGATAAAGCTAGTGTAAATGAATTGACTAAAGGAATTTATGATAATCCCATAGTTAAGGAATTTATTAATGAGGTTGGTTATTCTGAATTTGAGATGTTAAGAACTCGATTTATACAAATCAAAGGTACTAGAAGAAAATTAGAAATGGAATTTGAATATAATCCCAAGTTCAGAAAATATCCTATAACTCATCTATTTCGAGTTTTTGAGCAAGCCGAAATGAATAAGGAAAATTTATCAAACCAATTTTTTAGAACCTGTAAAGAGGAAATTGAATCCGGTATTAAAGGTAGTGAGATTATGTATTTTCCAACATACAGACGGGTTGAAGAAGATTTATATAATTTAGGTTACAATGATGAGATTTTGAAGCAAGAAAATACACTTATCCAGTTTGGAATGGATGATGTTAAAAAACGTTTTACTCAAATTGAAAGTAAAATTGATAAACTCTTAAAAGAAGGATTTTCTAAAATTACTTCGGAAATTTTAAGTCAATTAGTAAAAGGATTTGCTCACACAGATAATAATTTTTTAAATAGAATTAATGAAAATGATATTGAAATTATTTTAGCAAGAGTTGGTAAAGAATTATCTGAAACTGATAAAAATGAAATTAGAAATAGTGTTAAAAATCAATCATTTGGAAATCCATCACTAACTTATATTTTAAAAAAGTTAGTAGAAATATATGATAAACAAAAAGAATTAGATGATTTGGTGAAGAAATTTAAAGACATTTGTAATAAATATTTAATCAATAAAAAGGTATTTTATGATGAAAGTGCCATCAAAATATTTATCAAATCAGAAAAAACTGATTCTGAAATTGACTTGAGTAAACTTTCTTCTGGAGAAAAGCAAATTATTTCTATATTTTCCAAAATATACCTTTCTGAAAGCGACAAAAGATTTATTATACTTTTTGATGAACCGGAATTATCATTATCAATGATCTGGCAACAACAATTACTTCCAGATATTATCAATTCAGGAAAATGCGAATTACTTTTAGCAGTAACTCACTCTCCATTTATTTTTGATAATGAACTAGATAAATATGCTATTGGATTAGATCAATATATTCAACCTTCAGAAAATTCAAGAAAGATTATAGCCTAATGTCATACTTAGATAAACTCAAACAGAGTCGGAATAAATCCCAGGTTGCCTATCAAGAATTTGCCCTGCATACAAGACAAGGTAAAGATGGTTTATTTTGTTTTTTTGAAGGTAAAGATAATGCTTATTATGTGCCAAGAATCAAGCGTTTTATTAATAATTATTACCCTATCCATTGTGGTGGTAGAGAGAAAGTGTTAGAAGTTTACCAACTTATTACTATTCATAGGGAATATGATAAGTACAAAAAAGCATTTTTCATTGATAGAGATTTTAATAAACCTTTACCACCTCATAACCCACCAATATTTGAAACATCTTGTTATTCAATTGAAAATTTTTATGTTTCAGTAAATGTTTTCAAAGAAATTATCAAAAATGAATTTCATTTATCAGAGGTTAGTGATCCAGATTTTCAAGTTTGTTTAACTCTTTTTAAAGATAGACAAGAAGAGTTTCATCAAGCTACAATTTTATTTAATGCTTGGTATGCTTGTTTGATAGAAATTAGAAATACTACAGGAAGAAAAACAGGTGTAGAACTAGATGATAAATTCCCTAAAGATTTTATTTATTTAACTTTAGACTCAGTTTCGGTAAATTATGACTTGGAAAAAATTAAACAAAAGTTTCCAAATGCTCCAGAAATTCCAGCAGATACTTTAAATGATAAAATGGAGGAATTTACTAATTGTGAACATGATCAAGTTTTTAGAGGTAAATATGAAATGTGGTTTTTGTTAATCTTTTTAAGATTAATTTTAATAGACTCTAATAAAAGCAAATTGTTTATCAGCGAAAAATTAAGTTTCGCTTTTAATAATGACTATAGTAGTCCAAGTCCTATCCTTAGTAATGAACAAGCACTTAAAATATTTAGTGACCATGCTGAAACCCCTGAAAGTTTGAATATTTATTTAATGCAAGTGATAAAATAGTGTATTATATAGTATATGATTCCCTAGAACAGTAATTACTTACCAGTTCTAATTAAGAAACTGCAAAATATAAACTTAAAACCACTATTCTTTACCCAGAAATTATTAACTATACATTATAACCTCTTTTGGTCTCTTTTTTTATCTAAGTCCCACCTCAACTCCAGTATACCCCCGAATGTTAATTAAACCTCAAATTCAAACTCCAGAAAAATTGCCGTTTTTAGAAAAATTATGTTGGCAAAGAGAAGATATAAAAAATCTTGCTCCTTTAGAAATGCTGAAAATATATGAACGAGGGTGGCATTACCGGGGAGTTTTAGGCAACTTGAGCCATACAGAAGCCTTATTTGTGCAACAATTAGCTGAGTATTATCATTCATGGTTAGGAGCAAAAATGTTTGAAAGGGAATTTCATCAAAAAATTTTAATTGTTCTTCACCAATTAAAGGCTAATTTTTTATTAGAGTGTGGCGCGTATTTTGGCGGTGGGACTCTGGTTAGTTTAAATCATGGGGAATATAGATTAAGCAAGGATATAGATTTTCTCTGTTCTACTGGTACTGGCTACCGATTACTGCGACAAAAAATAGCTGAAAATCAATATAATGCCCTTTTTAACACTCAAAATAATCTCAACCTACCCGGAGAAATTAAAGCTGACCAGTACGGAGTAAGGTTTGCCATTGTAGTTGATCAAACTCTGATTAAATTTGAGATAATTATGGAAGGACGGATTGAATTGGGAGAAGCAGATTATCCCAGTTGGTCGCCTGTTCCATGCTTAAATCAAATTGACAGTTTTGCAGAAAAACTTTTAGCTAATTCTGACAGATGGAATGATTCCTCGGTAGAGTCGAGAGATTTAATTGATTTGGCTATTCAAAGGCTCAATTCTCCTATTCCTCAAGCAGCTATTGAGAAGGCAGAATCAGCTTATCCTGTAATTGAACCTTTAAAAAAAGCGATCGCATTTTTCCAAAATCACCCCAATTATCGAGACAAATGTTTTGCAGCTTTGGGAATTGCCGATCCCAGTAAAATTATTGATGGTATTGATTTAATGGCGGCTGATTTAAGACTGTAATGTGATAAAATAGTGTATTATATCCTATATGATTCCCTAGAACAGTAATTACTTACCAGTTCTAATTAAGAAACTGCAAAATATAAACTTAAAACCACTATTCTTTACCCAGAAATTATTAACTATGCCATTAAGCTGGAACGAAATTAAAAGCCGAGCGATCGCATTTTCTCAAGAATGGGAACATGAAACCTCAGAAGATGCAGAAGCTAAATCATTTTGGGATGGGTTTTTTCATGTTTTTGGTATTTCTCGTCGCAGGGTGGCAACATTTGAACAATCTGTCAAAAAAGCCGATAATAAACAAGGTTTTATTGATTTACTCTGGAAGGGTATAATTTTAGTAGAACATAAATCTAGGGGGAAAAATCTCGATAAAGCTATGCAGCAAGCCAAAGATTATTTCCCTGGTTTAAAAGAACATGAATTACCAAAATATATTTTAGTTTCTGATTTCCAAAAATTTAAACTCTACGATTTAGATACTAATATTACCACAGAATTTGAACTAAAAGATTTTATTAATCAGGTTCATTTATTCGGTTTTATTGCTGGTTATGAAAAACGCACCTATAAAGATGAAGATCCGGTCAATATCCAAGCCGCTGAATTAATGGGTAAACTACATGATAAACTAGAAGCAGTTGGTTATCGAGGTCATGATTTAGAAGTCTATTTAGTGCGGTTACTCTTCTGTTTATTTGCTGATGATACAGGCATTTTTGATAAAGGTATTTTTTGGGAATATATTGATTTACATACTAAATCAGATGGTAGTGATTTAGCAATGCACATTGCTTCTATTTTTCATACATTAAATACACCACCGGAAAAAAGATTAACAAATTTAGATAGTAATTTGGCTCAGTTTCCCTATGTGAATGGTAAGTTATTTGAGGAGGTTTTACAACCGGCTGCTTTTGATAGCAAAATGCGGGAAATGTTTTTAGAAGTTTGTGGTTTTGACTGGGGTAAAATCTCACCGGCTATTTTTGGTTCGATGTTTCAAGCGGTCATGAATCCCACAGAAAGACGAAATTTAGGCGCTCATTATACCTCGGAAAAAAATATTCAAAAGTTGATTAAACCTCTATTTTTAGATGATTTATATTTAGAGTTGGAAAAGGTCAAAAGTAATCGGGGTAAACTCCAAGAATTACATCAAAAAATCGCTAGTCTTTATTTTCTTGATCCTGCTTGTGGTTGCGGTAATTTCCTAATTATCACCTATCGGGAATTGCGAGAGCTAGAAATTAAAATTTTGCAAGCATTGAATAAAAATGGACAGCAATTTATTAATATTCAAGATATTATTAAGGTTAATGTAGATCAATTTGCGGGTATTGAATATGATGAATTTGCGGTGCGTGTTGCGGAGGTAGCAATGTGGTTAATTGATCATCAAATGAATATTCAGGTTAGTCATGAATTTGGTCAATATTTTTTTAGAGTTCCTTTAACTAAATCTGCGAAAATTGTTCATGGTAATTCATTAAGAATTGATTGGGAAACCGTTGTCGAGAAGGAAAAGTTAAGTTTCATCTTAGGAAATCCCCCATTTGTTGGTAAACAGCTACAAAATGCAGAACAAAAAGCGGATATGCAATATGTTTGTAATAGTATAAAAAATTCAGGTGTTTTAGATTATGTAAGTGCTTGGTATATCAAAGCTGCTCAGTTAATACAAGATACAAATATTCGTTGTGCTTTTGTGAGTACAAATTCTATATCACAAGGTGAACAAGTTGGGATTATTTGGCAAGAACTTTACAATAATTACAAAATAAAAATACATTTTGCTCATCGTACTTTTAGCTGGAGTAATGAAGCTAAAGGTAATGCTGCTGTACATTGTGTAATTATTGGGTTTGGTTTAGAGGATATTGAAAATAAGAGAGTTTTTGATTATGTAAATATTAAGGGTGAACCAACAGAGAGGAAAGTTAAAAATATTAATTCATATTTAGTAGAAGGAAACGATTTAATAATTTTAAAAAGAAATCAGCCTATTTGTAATATACCAGAAATGCTTAAAGGTAGCCAACCTACAGATGGAGGAAACCTTTTAATGACTGAGGAAGAAAAGGTAGAATATGTCATTCAAGAACCATCTGGAGAAAAATTTATTAAACTATTTATTTCTGCTGATGAATTTCTTAATGGTAAAAAACGTTGGTGTTTTTGGCTGAAAGATATTCAACCTCATGAATTAAAAAAATTGCCATTATTGTCTGATAGAGTCAGTAAAGTTAGAAAAATGAGATTATCAAGTACAAAACAATCAACGGTAAAATGGGCAGATTTTCCTACATTGTTTACTGAAAATAGACAACCTGATACTGATTATTTACTTGTACCTCGTGTTTCATCCGAGAATCGAAAATATATCCCAATAGGATTTTTTGAGAGTAGTGTAATTGCCAGTGATAGTTGTATTACTATACCTAATGCTACTCTCTATTTATTTGGTATTCTCACTTCAGAAATGCACATTACATGGGTAAAATATGTATGTGGAAGATTAAAAAGTGATTATCGCTATTCCAATACCATCGTTTATAATAACTATCCCTTTCCTGAAAACGTCAATGATAAGCAAAAACAGAAAGTAGAAATAGCCGCGCAAGCAGTATTAGACACCAGAGCAAAATATCCTGAGAGTAGTTTAGCTGATTTGTATGATCCCTTGACAATGCCACCAGACCTAGTCAAAGCCCATCAAATATTAGATAAAGCCGTAGACTTATGTTATCGTCCCCAGCCCTTTGTCAGTGAATTAAATCGAATCGAATTTTTATTTAGTCAATATGAAGCCTTAAATGCTCCCTTACTCAAACCAGAGAAAAAGAAAAGAACGAAAAAAAGCAGTTAATTCTTTAGTTTTTCAATAAAACAGAAAGATTTGGATAACATTGAATGGGTTTGTGCTAAAGTAAATTTAGCTAAGAGAGACTTAACAAAAGAAGAATTTTTAGAGTTATGTAAAATTATTTGTATGAAAACCCAACCATAATACTAGCCTCGCAGAGGCTGATCTTTCTAGCTCTACTTCACGTACCCGCAAACAAGCAGGAAGCATGACGCAACTAGGGGAAAAGAAGCGTCAAAAATCTCAAAGTAACTCTGCTAATAACAAACTAGAGGATGTAGAAACCTCTAGTTTAAGCGAATCTAACTAGAGGTAGTTCATTAGACATCTCCAGACATCTCCGGTAATTAAATGTGCGTGACTTACAACCCTTGTAGAGACGTGACCTGGGTAGGGATTCTCGGCTCTACAATATTTTTCACCAGATGTCTATTGCTTCTGATTTTCCCTTCAAAAGTTAGCAAATAATTAACTAGTTAACTGCCCTAACTACAACTTTGTTCCGCACTCAGAACAGAAATTATGATTAGCTTGGTTTTGTGTGCCACAATTGCTGCAAGAAATTGATTCCACAGCAGTTTTTGGTGTTTGTTTGGGTAAACCAACCATTTGGGAGTTATTCTTACCAGGGGCTACCATGGGATAGCAGTTTTCATCTCTGGTAACATGAACATTGACAATTACTGGTCCATTATGTTCCAGCACTTCGGCAATTTTATCTGCCAATTCTTCCCGCTGACTAATTACCATGCCTTTGATACCATAAGCCTGGGCTAAAAGCTCAATATCAGGCATTCCTACTTCCATGTTAGAAGATGAATAACGCTGGCCATAGAAGGCTTCTTGCCATTGTCGCACCATTCCCTGCCAACCGTTATTTAAAATAATGGTCTTGACATTAATTCCATATTGTGCTAGTGTTCCCAATTCTTGTAAACACATTTGGAAACTAGCATCACCGCTGATACAGATTACTTCTTCGTCTGGAAATGCTACTTTTACGCCCATGGCCGCTGGAACACCAAAACCCATTGTTCCTAAACCGGCGCTAGAAATCCAGCGTCTTGGACCATTTTTGAGGAATTGGGCAGCCCACATTTGATGTTGACCGACATCTGTGGTGTAAAATGCGTGCGGAGCTTGTTTACCGACTTCGACAATTACTTCTTGGGGAGAAATACTATCGGCATGATGGGGTACAATTAAAGGGTAATCTTGTCGCCAACGGTTAATTAGGTTTAACCATTCTTGGTTTTGGTTTGGTGTGGCTTTCCTATTTGCGTCTTGACATCGGTGTAATAGGTCTTTTAAGACGTTTTTAACATCCCCAACAATGGGAACTTCAGGAACGCGGTTTTTACCGACTTCTGCGGGGTCAATGTCAATGTGAATGACTTTGGCTAAGGAGGCAAATTCGTCTAGTTTTCCTGTAACTCGGTCATCAAATCTCGCCCCAACGCAAATTAATAAATCACAATTTGTCACAGCAAAGTTTGCGTAGGCTGTGCCGTGCATTCCCAACATTCCCAAAGACAGGGGATGATGTTCGTCAAATGCACCGATACCCATTAAGGTGGTGGTAACGGGAATATTGAATAATTCGGCTAGTTGTTTGACTTCTTCATGGGCATTGGCTGCGATCGCTCCTCCCCCAACATACAACAAAGGGCGACGACTTTCTCGAATTAATTGAATGGCGGCATTAATTTGGCGGGGATTTCCCTTAACTGTGGGACGATAACCCGGTAATTTAATCGAACCTGGGGCTACAGGAACATAATCAAATTCTTCTAACGCTACATCTTTGGGAACATCAATTAAAACAGGTCCAGGTCTACCTGTACTGGCAATGTGGAAAGCTTCAGCGACAATCCGCGCCATATCTTTAGCATCACGGACTACGTAAGAATGCTTAACAATGGGTAAAGTAATCCCATAAATATCTGTTTCCTGAAAAGCATCTGTACCAATTGCGGCTCGTGGTACTTGTCCTGTGACTACAATCATGGGTATGGAATCCATGTAAGCTGTAGCAATACCTGTGACTAAGTTGGTTGCCCCTGGTCCAGAAGTACCAAAACATACTCCTACCTTACCAGTAGCACGGGCGTAACCGTCAGCAGCGTGGGATGCTCCTTGTTCGTGTCTAACTAAGATATGCTTAACTGTACCCGCTGCTTCTATTTTGTAGAGGTCATCATAAATGGGTAGAATTGCGCCCCCGGGATAACCAAAAATATGCTCAACACCATGACGAATAAGACTATCTATGAGCGCGAAACCTCCAGAAGTCCGTTGGGGGTGAACTGGGGAATTGGGGGAGACAGGAGACTGGTTGTGATTTTCAGATTTTGCGGGACTGATGGAAGAAGACGAAAGCACGGTTTAGGCCTCAAGGTATAACTAAAATTAACGCTTAGATTTTGTATTTTAAGACTTGATTTTAATTTAAAAATTCTCACAGATCATAAATTGATATGCAATGAGAATAGATTTAGATTGTACAACTTTAGATCACATCTTGCAATACTTTACGAGTATTTTGCCAGGACCAGATACCGATAGCTCCCACAAATACACTCATTCCTAATAATACAACAGATAAACCAAAGGCATTAACTAATTTGGTTGTAATTAATAGAGGTGCGGTCAGGGCGATATTAATGGCATGATTTTGAAAGCCAAAGACTTTACCGTGCATTTCTGGTGGTGTTTGTTGTTGAATTAAGGTCTGCATTGGCACGTTAACAAAAGCTGCACCTATGCCTAAGAAAATACATAGTCCTAATGCTAAGGGTTGGTTGTCAATAAAAATGAATAAGCCTAAAGAGAATGCCATAATTATAAACCCAATCAAAGGCAAGGGTTTATGATGTAAACGATGGCCGAAATGCCCTAAAATAGCCGCACCTATCACCATACCCACTCCAGCCGCAGCGACAAAGGAGCTAAATTCTTCCGGTGCTAAATGTAACCTAGCAGCCATACCAATGGCTAATTCTATCAGGGCGGCAAATACGCAGTATAAGGTGACAATTTGCAGCATAGCATTCCATACCAGCCGATTTTGTTTGAGATAGCGTAGTCCTAACATAAATTCAGCCCAGGGATTAATTGGGGCTGTCTCTTGGTTAATTTGTCTGTGTTCCCGAAAATGAATGGGCATCATGATCAGGGCAGAAAGCAGGTATAAGCAGCCAACTACCAATTCTTTACCAAAGCCCTTGTTAAAACTTTCAAACCAATTTAACATAGGGGTAGCCACGGCATTACCAATAATTAACGCAGCCATCATTGTGCTGCTGAATAAGGCATTGGCAGCCATTAAACCTTCTTTTTTGACCAAAAGCGGAATAGCAGCCTGTTCTGCTGGGGCAAAAAACTGGGTAATGGTGGAGATAGAAAAGGTGAAGAAGAGGAGAATGGCAAATTCTCGCGGTAGGAAGGGAATTAAGATCATTAACACCCCGCGTACCGCATCTGAACCAACCATAATCAGTTTTTTTGGTACACGGTCAACGATAATACCACCGGCAGAACCAAACAACATGGCTGGGACGGTAAATGCCATATACAAATAAAAACGTCCGTCTTCTCCTTCACCATTAACAGGCAAATAGAGTTTGAGTAAGGCAATCATTAATACAAAGAATACCTTATCTGCCAATTGGGAAATCAGTTGTCCAATCCATAGAAGCATAAAGCCTCTATTTTTTACCAGTGCTGCAAATCCGTGATTAATAGTAGTAGATTTATTCGGTAGCATGAGATACTTGAGATTGGTGAATAGGTGAGGTAATTACGCATAACATAATCAAGGTTGGTGGCGGAAAAAAGGGATATGTCCAGATGAATTACTCTTGATTAACAATAAGCTCTTCGGTCGCATTTTTCGTAATTCCTCAAATAATCACTATTTATTGTGATACTGTTGTAATATGAAATTGAGAAATTCAGAGGCGGTAAGGTAGTTTTTGGGTGGAGAGAAACCAGTGGGGGGGTTTACCCATTTCCCTGGGACTGCTTGGGGGGAATGCCACATTGATAGATGGTCAACTGCTGGATCTGCGTAAAAGTTATTTTCTTTTATACCGAGATAAGCTGAACTCCAATGAGTGTAATAATCATGACTTAAACGATGAATGGGAAAGTTGCCCCCTAGAGGCACTCCCCAACCGTCAATGGCAATAAAAGCCTGAACGTGACCTCCCAAAAGTTGCCACCCTGTAGCTGCACCTATACCCCCAATTACACCCGCACTAAAGCATAAGAATATCAGAGGAGATTCTAGTTTATCACGGAGGCGATCGCGCAAGAAATGTAAAATATGAAATGTTGATAAAGTTAAATAACCTTCTCCTGGAAAAATTAGTATATCTGCTGGCTTTTTCATGTTAAAACTTTTTTTGTCTTTATTTAAACACTCTTGGATAAAGCTTTGAGTTAATTCTGGTGCATGAATTCCGGGACAAATAATAATGGGCATTTATTTTTTATTTTCTAATCTGTCATAATTTTCTACTAAATTAACATGAAAATTTACCGCAGATGAGCGCTGATAAACGCTGATAAAGAAAAAGGATAATTATTCTGTGTAGCTTTGGAGAAAATTGGTCTGATTCGTGAATAATTAGTTTTATAATAAGTCCAAAAATTTTCTTATCTTAATTAGATTATGCAAACTGACCATTTACTAAATCTACCTCTCATGGGTTGCGGAACTTGGGCTTGGGGAAATCAATTACTTTGGGGATACAATCAAAGTATGGATAACCAGTTGCAAGAGGTATTTAATCTCTGTGTTAGCAGTGGTGTCACATTATTTGATACGGGTGATTCCTACGGTACTGGCAAATTAAAAGGACGCAGTGAGTTACTTTTAGGCAGATTTTCCCAAGAATATCAAGAAATAAATAAAGAGAATATTTGTATTGCGACTAAGTTAGCTGCATACCCTTGGAGGTGGACTAGAAACTCAATTATATCAGCTTGTTATGGCTCGGCAAAAAGATTAGGTAAAAATGTTGATTTGGTGCAAATGCACTGGTCTACAGCTAATTATGCACCTTGGCAAGAAGTGGGTTTATTAGATGGTTTAGCAGATTTATATGAGCAAGGTTTAGTTAAAGGTGTCGGTTTGTCTAATTATGGTACAAAAAGACTTAAATGGGTGCATAAAAGATTTCAGGAAAGAGGAATACCTATTAAAACTTTGCAGGTACAATATTCACTTTTATCTACTTATCCAGTCACGGAATTAGGTTTGAAGGAAGTTTGTGATGATTTGGGAATTAGGTTAATTGCTTATAGTCCTTTAGGATTAGGTTTATTAACGGGTAAGTTTTCGGAAAATGGGAGTTTTCCTAAAGGTATTCGGGGATTTTTATGTAAGCAGTTATTACCAGGAATGAAACCGCTTTTGGGCTGTTTGGAAGAAATAGCAAATATGAGAAATAAAACTATGTCTCAAGTGGCTATTAATTGGTGTATTAGTAAAGGTACAATTCCTATTCCTGGCGCTAAAAATGTGAAACAAGCACAAGAGAATATTGGGGCTTTAGGTTGGTTTTTGAGTAATGGTGAGGTGATAGAATTAGATAGTGCTGCTAATAGGGTGGAGAAGAAAATGGTGCAGAATATTTTCCAGACAAAGTAAGATGAAAAGTCAGAGAAATTAATTGTAAAAAGCTCTCCCAGCATAAGCTGTAAATAGATGGTAGACAGCACTGAGAGAGGAAAATCAGTAAAGCATATCCGTATTAGTGATATTTGTAACTGATTTACCTAGAATCTGCGGTAGGTTACTGGGAACGTTGAATATTACCTGCTTTTACCCAACCTTCTTGATTAGTATCAGCAATGCGAATTTTTTGCCATTTTTTATCCGTACTTTCCTCTAAAATGATCACTTTTTTATTAGCGCCAACTCCACTTGTGCTAGGAGAATTTATATCCGGTTCTGACCGCATACTTAGCCCTCCGGCCCAAGTAACAATTCCTTGGTAAGCACCTGGTGGTAATAAATTAGGTGATTTTATGGGACTAGGTGCAGGTATGGGACTAGAAATAGAAATAATTTTTTCCTTGGGTTCAGTCCGAGAAATGGCTTGAGGCTTTTTGGTTTGACTTGTAGAATTATCATTGGCAAATATGGGCTTGGGTGGGTTCACAGCCGTACGGTTGACAAAATAGAAAGCAACTATCAGTCCAGTACCTGATAAAACCGCAAGCGCTAAAACAAAACCCAGTATAAATTTAAGTAAGTTTTCAAACATAATATTGGTGAATAGGGAGTAGGGAAGAGGGAAAAATTTTCTTCTTTATTCCTCCTGACTCCTGCTACAATTGACGTTGAATGCGTTGATTTAAAGGGCTATATTTTGAGGCTAGACGGGCCCTACCGGCTGCTGCCCATTCTTGGAGTTTTTGAATTTGCTCGACAGCGGTTTGCGCTAAGGGTATAATTTGACTAGCGGCCTCTAAAATATCATCAGTTGTGAAGTCGCGGTTTTGACTGAAGCCAATGTGCATGGCTTCAATTAAAGTTTGCTCAATTTCTGCACCGGAAAAATCCGGGGTTTCGTAGGCCAACCTTTCAATTTCATAGCTATTCAAATTATGGGGGCGCAATCGGGATAAATGCACATTAAAAATTGCTTTTCGTTCCTCCTGACTGGGTAAACCGACAAAGAAAATCTCGTCAAATCGTCCTTTTCTTAACATTTCCGGTGGTAAGGATTGAATATCGTTAGCGGTAGCCACAACAAAAACAGGGGAGGTTTTTTCGGCTAACCAATTGATAAAAGTCCCAAATACTCGGCTTGTAGTTCCTGCATCACCTTTACTACCCAAACCCGAAAAAGCCTTATCAATTTCATCAATCCATAGTATACAGGGAGCGAGCGCTTCTGCCACTTGAATCATTTGCCTGGTGCGGGATTCTGATTCACCTACCAAACCGCCAAATAATCGCCCTACGTCTAAGCGTAACAGAGGTAAGTGCCAATGGTGTGCGATCGCTTTGGCAGTTAAAGATTTACCAGTTCCCTGAATTCCCACCAACATTAACCCACGGGGATGGGGTAAACCATATTGTCGGGCTTTTTCGCTAAAAGAACCACCGCGACGAATTAACCAATCTTTTAAATTATCTAACCCACCAATATCAGTAATTTCCTCGGTGGCAGGGTAAAAATCAAGAATTTGGGTTTGGCGGATAGTTTGGCGCTTTTCTGCCAAAACTAAATCTACATCTTCTGGTTCTAATTGTCCATGAGATGCGATCGCCCGCACTAATACCCGGCGAATTCTTTCCATGGATAACCCTTGACAAGAACGCACCAAATCATCCAAAAACTTGCCACCTGGATGGTTGACCGTGGCTTGTAATAACCGTTCTACCTCGGTTTTGATTTCCGGGGCGTTAGGTAAAGGAAATTCAACCACTGTCAGCACTTCTGTTAAATCATCAGGAATAGCGACGCGGGGGGATAATAAAACAATATTTTTCGGTTGTGACTTCAACAGTCGGGCTAAATTACGGAGTTTACGAGAAATGGCTACATCATCCAAAAAACGATGATAATCCCGCAAGATCAGGACCGCAGGTGCAGCAGCAGTCAACTTTTCCGCCAACTCCAAAGCCTGTAAAGGGTTACGTTTTCCAAACCCCACATCATTAGGATTTCCCTGATAACCATCCACAAAATCCCAAGTATATACTGGACGATTACCTTGATTAATCGCTTCTTCCCGAATTGCAGTTTCTACCCGTTCCTCCTCATAAGTAGGAATATAAATCAATGGGTAACGGGCGCGGAGTAACAATTTAAACTCATCACGAAAATTCATAAAAAAAGGAGTATGGCTAAGGCAGTCCTATGAAAATCAATAAATCAGGGTAAGTTATAATACCACATTTCAGTCCAATAAATGAGAAACTTTTATGGTAAGCAGATCTTGTGTACACTATGGTATATCCTTAGAGAATGTTTGGACGGTTTTCGGCGAGCATGAATTTGTACTTTTTAAATACCTTTGGAAAATTTTGGCTTCAGTTTAACAAAGGAAGGAATAGCTAATCAGTTAGTATAATTATGTCCTATGGAAAAAGTTATCTGTCAGGACAGAGGAGAACCAAGAAGGAATCAATAAGCCCTAATTAGGAATACCGAAAATAGATGTGGTTTCAGATAATATTATCATATCACTTGAGGACATAAAGTTTATTGGTTTGGCATCTGTTCATATTTTCGTTTTTTTTAGTCTTTGCGGAATATAAAGGTATTCATCTTAGACTGGTAATTTGTGTTTGTACTTTACAGATAAAAGTGCTACAACCTAGTTAATCATCTGCTCATTTAAGATGCAAACAACCCTATGTTAGCAGGCACAACTTTACAAAATGGAAAATATACCATCCTCCAAGAAATAGGGCGGGGCGGATTTGGTGTCACCTTCAAAGCTATGCACCACTATTTAGGTCAAGAAGTGGTGATGAAGACTATTCATGAACGTTTACGAAAACATCCTGATTTTCCCAAGTTTCAGCGCCAATTTCAAGAGGAGGCTAAAAGATTAGCCACTTGTGTTCATCCTCACATTGTCCGGGTAAGTGACTTCTTTGAGGAAGATAGTTTACCATATATGGTGATGGAATACATTCGTGGAGAGACTTTAGGTACTGCATTTGTCTTACCAGGAATACCCCTACCAGAAGTTACTGCTATTCATTATATCCGCCAAATAGGCGCGGCGTTGCAGGTAGTACATGATAATGGCTTACTACACAGAGATGTTAAACCAGATAATATTATTTTGCGTCAAGGAACTCAGGACGTAGTATTAATTGATTTTGGCATTGCCAGAGAATTTAATAACGGGGCAAAACAGACACACACAAGTTTAGTCAGCGAGGGTTATGCACCCATCGAACAATATTTAACCCAAGCACCACGCACAGCAGCCACAGATGTTTATGGTTTAGCGGCGACTTTATATGCACTGTTAACGGCACAAGTTCCTGTACCTGCATTATTGCGCGATCGCCAAAAAATGCCCTCTCCTAGTGAACTACAACCCCATCTTAGCGCGGCTGTGGATCAAGCGGTAATGCGGGGAATGTCCGTAGAAACTCAGTTTCGTCCGACTACAGTAGCAGAATGGCTGCAACTTCTACCTGGAAATGGGCTAAATGTCACGTCACCAATTTTACTTACTCAAGCAGCACCTACTATTAATTTATCCGGCTTAAGATCAAAAGATCTACATAAAAAAGCTACTCCTCTCCCCATTCCTAAACCCCTAATAATTGAGAAAGTCCCTGGTATTGGACAAAAAGCAGGTGCAGGTATATCTAAGGGAGTTATTGGCATTAGTATAGCTTTAGTTGCAGCTACAGCAGGCTTTAGCATGATTCATAAATTATCAAAATCTGATTTACAATCACCAGCTAAACCGCTTATTGAACAACCTACCTACGAATCTAACACAACCAAACCTATTGTCGAAATATCACCATCACCTGAAAGTAAAAATGATAGTGAAAAGACTCAAAGCTCATACGCTGGGGAATCTATACCAGTACGTAGTTTGAGAAGAAGAAGGAAAAATTTTCGTGTTTCTCCAGAACCAACTCCGACTAGCAATAACAGTTATGACGAAAAAGCACCTGAAGATAACGCTCAACCCACCCCAACTCCTTACACCACAATGGAGAAATCAACACCCGTTGATACTTCTTCACCATCTTCCGTAGACACCTTGCGTGATGCTAAAGAACCGCAGAAAATCCCGCCTCCAGCCGCAAAAAATACCTCACCAAAAAATACCGCACCAGAATCTCATCAAAATCAGGTATTACCCCCATCTTTACCAGAATCTCATCCGATAGTTATCCCCCAGAAAGAACCTCAGCCAGTAAATTCTCCCTCCGTCGTAGTCCCAACCCAAGAAACAGACCAAAATCAGGCACAGGAAAATAAACCCCAAAAGGCCGAAAAGCCGCCGCAAAAGGAAGAAAATCCGCCACAATAGCTGGTAAATTTAACGGAGAGGGGGGGATTCGAACCCCCGTTGAGTTTCCCCAAAACGCATTTCGAGTGCGTCACCATCAACCACTCGGACACCTCTCCAAAATTAAAATTAAGTTTTGACCCCAATTGTAGCACGACTTATTGAAAATTTGTGTGTGTGTTTTCAGTTAATCTGCCATAACGTGCTGTCATCACAGTTTGGGGATGAGATTGATTATATAACCAAGCCCACATTTGATCACCAAAGGAAAAATGCCACCATTCTCTAGGATTACGTTGAAATCCGGCTTTTAGCATGATACTATACAATAATTGACGGTTAGCATAATATTCTTGATTACTATTAAGATAATATTCGGGGTGCGATCGCTCGGACATTTCATCAATAGGTGAACCCATATTCACAATTTCCCCTGTATCATTTACTAGGGTAATATCCACCGCAGCACCCGTACTATGGGGAGGAGGGGTATTTATATCCAAACTCGGTACAGCCCAAATTTCATAAACTGCTGCCCAGATTTCTTTTTGCTGCTGGGGTGACAATTCTGTTTCTGTTAAACCCCTATTTCGCAACGCTTCCCGAAAACTATAATCTACCATAAATTGTTGGACAGCTACGGGGCGATAAGCATCGAATATCTGAATATGCCAATGGGGATGTAGTAATTGTAAATAATTTTGTGCCTGAATCAAATTTGTAATGACAGTTTGCCGTAAATAATAGGGTGAATGTCCTTCATAATTAGCACCTAACTTTTGATAAGGATGAGGTGATTCTACTGCAAACAATTCTAGAGGAATTTGCACTAAAGGTTCACCACATTCAATAATGGGGATTTGGTAATAAGGTCGCATTGGAATTGATCAATTTTTAACCTATTATACAATCTTGCTTGTTCTGTTACCTTTGCTGGAAATTACTTGTTTGTACGCTAACTAAAAATCGGTATAAGAACAGCGGATCTTGATTCTGTAGAAACACTTACAGCAAACTGTCATCGAAACCGGAACAAGAACCCCACCCCAACCCCCTCCAGTATCAAAAGCTTATCCTTTTCTTCCCCCCGCTGCGGGGGGATTGAGGGGGGTGCGAGGAGGGGGCTAAGATGTACCTTATATGATTGGAAATCGCTGTATGTTAGCATATTTGGTGATAACTAAAATCTAATTTATATATTCTGCATCTTACTTTGATTAACCAGGAGTATCGAAAATGCCAGTAGGAATGCCCGAATTTGTGGAAAACCCGGAAAATCGTTGTCCGGTAATTCTTTTGCTTGACACCTCTGGCTCAATGTCAGGACAACCTATCCAGGAGTTAAATCGGGGTTTAGCAGCCTTTAAAGAAGATGTGATGAAAGATGCTCAAGCCTCTTTAAGTGTAGAAGTGGCTATTGTCACTTTTGGACCTGTGAGACTGACGCAAGATTTTGTCACTATAGACCATTTTACACCGCCTAAGCTAGAAGCAGATGGTGTAACTCCAATGGGAGAAGCTATAGAATACGCATTAGATTTATTAGAACAGCGCAAACAGACTTATAAAAATAATGGTGTCCATTATTATCGTCCTTGGGTATTTTTAATTACCGACGGTGCGCCCACAGATGATTGGCAAGGTGCAGCGCAAAGAGTGAGAGAAGAAGAAGAACAGCGGCGAATGTTGTTTTTTACTGTTGGTGTTCAGGGTGCTGATATGAACAAACTTAAACAAATTGCACCTCGTCCTCCAGTAATGCTGAATGGCTTAGATTTTCGCTCTTTATTTGTTTGGCTTTCCACTTCCATGAAACGGGTTTCTAGTGGCAAAGTAGGGGAAGCTGTGGCATTACCGCCGGTAGGGTGGGGACAAATTACAACATAATCTGAATAGAAACCAGATTCCCTACTTCTAATATTAAGTTGATAATTTATTGACATGATCAAAGAAGAAGTCGGGGATCTTAAATCAGATTACTTAAACAGGACTTACACACAACAAAACGAAAGTAGGGGTAATTCATGAATTACCCCGACGAAAGAGTTAGGTTTATAGTAATATTGTGGGTAAGTCCTATTAAATTTAAAGATTAGATTTTGAGGATTTATTGATTGTGGGTTGGAAAGCTATAGCGCGTTCTGCGGTGGGAACAAGTCATAATGAGCAAAAAATACGTTGTCAAGACTGCGGACATTATCGCATTTTTGATGATGTGATTGTGGGTGCTGTTGCTGACGGGGCTGGAAGTGCTAAATATTCTCACTTTGGTTCTGAATTGGCAGTAAAAACTGTAATTAAATGCTTTGCTGATATTAATGAACTTCCTGATCAACAAGGTTTTACTCAACCACTGAATCAAGAAGAAGCTGAGAAAGTTTTTACTAAGTTTGTCAAGGAAGTTATTAGGGCGTTCAATCAAAAAGCAGATAATAAAGGTTATTCTGTCAGTGATTTAGCTTGTACCCTGTTAGTTTTTATCGCAACTCCTGAATGGGTTGCAGCCATGCAAATTGGCGATGGTTTTATGGTGGTGTATTGCCAAGATCAAGAATATCAATTATTATTTGAACCAGATAAGGGGGAATTTTTCAATGAAACAACTTTTGTCACTTCAGCCAATGCCCTGGAGGAAATGCAGGTACAGGTAATTTCAGGTAAACAAGGGTTTATTTGTGCTTCTACTGATGGATTAGAAAAAGTAGCAATTCGCTTGAGTGACTGGCAACCTCACGCGCCATTTTTTAAACCCTTGGAGGAATATTTGCGAGAAACAGATAATCCAGAAGATGATGATCAATATGTCATTAATTTCCTCAATTCTCAGCGGTTAAATTCCCGCACGGATGATGATAAAACTTTGCTTTTGTGTTGTTTTGAAAATCAGATTTAGTAGTCATAATTAAATGATGGGCGGGCAGGAGGCCCACCTCACAAGAGTTATATATTTATTGTGGAATGGGCTTCTAACCCGCAGAGACAATTAAATGATGGGCGGGCAGGATGCCCACCCCACAAGAGTTATATATTTATTGTGGAATGGGCTTCTAACCCGCAGAGACAATTAAATGATGGGCGGGCAGGATGCCCACCTCACAAGAGTTATATATTTATTGTGGGATGGGCTTCTAGCCCGTCCTAGTCAACAATAGGATTTGATGTTTATTTCAACCCATCTAATTAAAATCTAATTAAAATTCTATGACAGTTCTTACTTGTGCCAGTACGGGAAAATCAATTACTCTCTTAAAAGAGATTGCTAATAGTGGTGAAGCGAAAGTTTGGCGAACTAATCAAAATGGTTATTTAGCGAAAATTTACCATTCTCCAACACCTGAACGGGTGCAGAAGTTAGCAGTAATGATAGACCACCCACCCACAGAACCAAATTCCCATCTTCATCATGTTTCTTTTGCTTGGCCTAAGTCGGCGTTGAAAAATGCTCAGGGCGATTTTGTCGGCTTTTTAATGCCAGAAATTAAGAATGGAAAAGAACTTATTGATGTTTATAATCCCCGTCGTCGTCAAACTTTGAAACTAGAGATTGATTGGCGGTTTCTGCACACAACAGCGCTAAATATTGTTTCCATTATTGAAGCCCTGCACGCTGCTGGTTATGTCTTAGGTGATATTAAACCACAAAATATTTTAGTGAATAATCGGGCTTTACCTTCTATTATTGATACAGATTCTTTTCAGGTGAAAAATCCGAAAAATGGTAAAGTTTATCATTGTTTAGTTGGTTCTGAGGGATATACACCACCGGAACTGATTGGCAAAGATTTTGATAGGATTGAGCAAACGGAAGTACATGATAGATTCCGGTTAGGGGTAATTATCTATCAATTATTATTTGGTGGTAATAATCCTTTTCATGGAGAATGGACAGGTGCGGGGGAAATTCCAGACATAAATGAACTTATCTGTCAGGGTTTATGGGTTAATGGGTCAACTAATTTAATTGCAGCAGTAGCAAGAACAATTCCCCTGGAGATTGTCCATCCAGAGATTCAGCAATGTTTTCTAAAATGCTTTAATGATGGTCATAATTACCCCAATTTACGCCCCACAGCTAGGGAGTGGTTGGAAGCTTTAAGAACAGGAAATGATAATTTAACTATTTGTGGCAGAGTAGATAGTCATTATTATAGTAGAACCTTTGGTAATTGTTATTGGTGCGATCGCTTTGCAAAACTTGGTATTGATATTTTTCCTGGTGTTGTGAAATCAAAACCATCTGCTGTGGTTGAATCAACATCACAAACTAAGATTTTTGCAGCTACTAACACGCTAGAACTGGTTAAGCAAGAAGGAAAGATAATAACTGTAGTTGGTAAAGTTGCTAATACTCGCCATCTTAGCAGCGCAAATATATTCTTTATTAACTTTGGTAACGTTTCTAGTCTCGTCAACGGTTATAGTCCTTTTGCAATTGTTATATTTTCAGAAGGTTTAAAAAATTTATCTAATTCCAGAAGCTTAACAATTACTCAATTAAGTAATTGGGTTGGAAGTTATATCAAAATTACGGGAACTCTTGAAGTACATCAAAAATCAGGTCGTAATACTCCACAAATAATACTAAAAGATTCAAACCAAATAAGTCTAATAAGTCAAGCTGAAGCTAATAAACTAATTACGGGGAATACTAATATAAATAATTCAGCCGCAGTTAAGCAAACTCAATCTCAAGTTACGCAACCAGCAGTTTATAAACCTCAAAATCAACCTGTAATAACCCAACCATCGGGACTATATACTAATACCACTACTTCATCTCCTGTTAAGCAAACACCCTCTCAGATTTCGCAAACTACACATTCTACAAATTTACCCAATTCTTCCCGTCGTCGTTTTCTGCAAATTTTAGGGTTAACAGGTTTTGGATTTGCGTTAGTGATGACTGGAGAAAGGGTTTTGGATAGAGAGAAACCACAACCCTCACCTCTTCCCACAAGTGTGGAGAAAGTATTAAAATCACCAGTTATAGATTATACGGAACTGATTGTGCTACTCAGTGCTGGAAAGTGGAAAGAAGCAGATCAGGAAACACAAAGAGTAATGTTATCTGTAACAAAACTTGAAAATGAGTTTGGGTTAAATGAAGAAAATATTGAGAATTTTTCCTGTATAGACCTTCGTACTATTGATCAACTTTGGGTAAAATTCAGTAATGGAAAGTTTGGGTTTTCAGTACAAAAGCGTATTTATCAAAATTTGGGTGGAACTAAAGAGTACAACGAGAAAATTTGGGGTGCTTTTGCAGATCATATAGGATGGAGGAAATATCTAGGATGGAGTGAAGGCGACACATGGTTAAGATATGATGATATGACTTTTGACAATACAGCACCCGAAGCCCACTTCCCTAATGATACGTGGAATAGAATGATATGGGGGGGAGATTTGACTGGCGGAGGTGGACGTAAAAGCGGGTCGCGTGTGATTGCTCTTATGTCGAGGCTTATAGATTGTAATATAGATAATAGCGAGTAGAGTGGGTTAGACACACTTATGAATTATATTTATTAATAAGAATAGACTTTCATTTCCCTTAGTTCAAGATATATAACAATGCAAAGAAAAACTGTATCATCATCAAATATAGCCTCCATTGGTTACGATGCAGAACATCAAATACTAGAGGTAGAATTTTCACAAGGCTCTGTGTATAGGTATTTTAATATTCCGCAGTCACTATATCAAGGCTTAATGAGTGCCTCATCTCATGGTAATTATTTCGATAAATATATCAAGAAGAGTGGATTCACTTATAAGCAAATTGCATAGTAGTTAGAATCAGAATATACAGGATTGGAAAATTTACAGGGTTTTATTAAAAATAATCTATCTATTTTATTATCCTGTAAATCCTTTAATCCTGGACATCCTGATTCAGACAATTTTACTAACCTATTTCCTCACCATAAATCTATGAATCATAAAGTTTTTTATCTTGATGGTAAAAAAATCAATAGCAAACAAACATTTTTAAAACAAGCTGCTGAAGCAATGGAATTTCCTCCATACTTCGGCGCTAACTGGGATGCTTTTGATGAATGTATCACCGATTTAACATGGTGTCCGGCTCAAAGATATGTCATATTATATGATCATGCTGATATCTTTGCTCAAGCAGAACCGACACAGTACCAAATAGCATTGGATATTTTAAATTCAGCCAAAGAATACTGGGAAGCTAATAATATTCCTCTCAAGTTTTTAGTTATTAACAAATAGGTAAAGTTACATTTTCACTATTTGGAGATTTTTTGTTGTGGTTATCAGAATCAGGACATCCAGGATTTAAGGATGTACAGGATTGTTATTTGTAGATTTTCTGTGAATAGTTAATGATGATAATTTATGATTTGGAGGAAAATATATTCTTGATTCTGGATAAGAGTTGTCAGAATCAGGACATCCAGGATTTAAGGATGTACAGGATTGTTATTTGTAGATTTTCTGTGAATAGTTAATGATGATAATTTATGATTTAGAGGAAAATATATTTTCTATCATTCACAAAAACCTATATTTTCTCAAAAACATCCTGTTAATCCTCTAATCCTGGACATTATCTCGACTTACTTCGGCAAGCTCAGTACAAGTCGCTCGATAACCACCTGATTCTGACAATTTTATGATGTACGTTGTATTTATCTTCGTCAAGGTTTGTATAATAGAGAAATCAGGGAAAGTTTGCAAACATTAATCAGACAGAATAAATCTACTTGGCCATGGATTTTTGAGAAATAAGGGACAAAACAATGAATCAAAATAATTTACTAGCAACCTTGCAAGAAAATCGCTTCATGCAAACAGAAGCACAAGTTACAAATTTTGAAAATGCTTTAGCTGAAATAGCTGAAAATCCTGATGAAAATAAATTATCTGCTTATCATCTAATTTTAGATGATCAATGTCAACAGCCAGAAGTGATGTTTAGCTTAATTCATTTTCTCGAATCTTTCGATATGGAAAAACAAATTACAGCATTTATTCATGTTGTCCCTCAATTAATGATAACAGCACCAGAATGGACGAGAATTATTCACAATCGGATTTTAAATGATGAATCAGCGTGTCAAGTTTATCAAAATCTATTACATTCAGCTAATTTAAACACTCCTCATTTTATCTATTATCTTTTACAAGAAAGTATTATAAATAAATTGCAAATTAAAGAAAGTGTATTAACGTGATTGTCCTGTTTAGAATTACCATATAAATAGTGATTATGTTAACTTGACCAATCACTTGGTGCTTCAATAGTTCCTGTTAAGGCCTCTAGCACATCCCAAGCATTACCTTCATTATTGCGTATTTCTGTAACTTCCATTAAAGGATTTTTAGTTTCATAACATTTAATTTCTAAAGTTACTATTTCTGGTTTTCGGGCTTGAAAAAGTTGAATCAGATTATTTAATGCTTCTTCTTTATTTGCACCAAAACCTTGAAATTCTGGTAAACTTAATAATGTCGCTTTCACAGTGCCATCTTCTTGGTTTTCAATTAACACATCATAAGTTAACTTGGGTGCAATTGTGGAAAGAGCATTTTTAATAGCTAAAATCATGATATTTTTACTCTTCTAAATCTGAATTAATCAGGACTTACGCAAAATATCTCTCAAACCCTCTCTTCTTCGTTCTCTTCGTTCCTATCCCTGACGGGACGCTCCGCGAACGTGGTTCATTATTCCGTGACTTGTGCGTAAGTCCTATTAATTGTAACACAATACTTGAACAAAGTTAAAATTATCATCTAGAGGATTAATTGGCTGTGTATTCATCATCAAATCATAGATTTTTTGTGTCCATCGCAAATTACTAACAATTTCTCCATCTGCAAAAATCACCCCAATTAGCGCGATCGCTTTTAAAACATCCTTCACAAAATAACGAGCAAAGTCATAGACTGCTTGACCGAAAATAATGGGATACAAGCCCCGTTCTTCTCCAGTCATTACACTGTTAAAAACTACATCAATATATGGTAGAACGGATACCAGATCAACCACAAGCAAAAAGAGTAATTAGAAGACTATCAACTACATTTTTGTTTATTCGGGAAATCATGCAGTATTCCGTTGATTGTATTGTAGTTTCACCGGAGAACCTGCGATCGCGCATTAAAGGAAAACTGATCAATCTATTCAATCTATGTCAAAATTATGACTTGACTGTATCACTCACAAGTTACAGCAGTTTTCATCTATATTAAACCAGACTTTGATTACCTTCTTCCTTCGCGCCTTCCCTACTTTGCGCCTACCCTTCGGGATCTCTAAGAGAGATTGCGCGAAACAAAAACCTTGGTTCGTTTACCAGCAAAATCGCTGTAATATCATTATTAGTATTTAATCTTCATGTTCACAACAAGATTTTTCCTGCACATTGGGAACAGGATCATAACCTCCTGGATGAAAAGGATGACAGCGTAAAATCCGCATAATAGCCATCCAACCACCCCGAAACACCCCAAACCGTTCAATTGCTTGAATCGCATACATAGAACAAGTCGGTTGAAAGCGACAAGTGGGGGGAAACAGAGGAGAAATAAATAAACGATAACCTTGAATGAGCCAAATCAATAACATTTTCATACCCAAATCTAATAAAGTAGGATTAAAGTGAAAAATACCTCTATTTGACATTGTTTAACACATTTCTCGGCTTGGAAACCATTTCTCCATTATCGCTGCAAATTGCCCCCGCTGCGGTTTGGGTGGGATTAATTATCTGCATTGCTTGGGTAGTATATCGTTTTACTGATAGTGAAACGGAAATCATTCGTAAAATCGTGCATATTGGCATGGGTAACGTGATTTTAATTGCTTGGTGGTTAGATATTCCTGCTTATGTGGGAATTACTGCTTCAGTTTTGGCGAGTATTATCACCTTGTTATCCTATAAATTCCCCATTTTTCCTGGTATTAATAGCGTCGGTCGTCAGAGTTTGGGAACCTTTTTCTATGCTGTGAGTATTGGGGTTTTAGTGGGTATTTTTTGGCATTTACATCAACCTGAATACGCCGTTTTAGGGATTATGATTATGGCTTGGGGAGATGGATTAGCTGCTTTAATTGGTAAACGTTTTGGCAAACATCAATACATATTTTTCGGTTCTCAGAAAAGCTGGGAAGGTTCTTTAACAGTGACTTTAATTAGTTATTTGATTTGTGTAACTATTTTACTTGTTACTCAAGGTAATATTTGGCAAACTTGGATAGTTTCTTTAATAGTTGCCTTAGTAGCTACGATTTTAGAAGCATTTTCTTTTTGGGGAATAGATAATTTAACCGTTCCTGTCGGTAGTGCTACTTGTGCTTATCTGTTAGTTCAGATACTCTTTAATTACTGAATAATTGCTGGTATAGGCAAATATCTAAAAGTATAGAGATTAAATTTTGTCTTGAGAGAAAAACCAAAGTAAATTCCTATCATCATATTTTTCTATGAAAACAAAAAATTAAACAATAAAAATTATGAATTATGAAGATATTAGAAAAGAAAATTAATGTATTAACAATGTATTAGCTAACACTATTTTAGTGATAAAAAACTATTTTGTCTCTACTTTTAGAAGTTATTTTGTCTCTACTTGTAGAGGTAAATTTGCAAACATTACTTTCTACCCTTAGATTTATGAAATATTAGCCAACAATGCTTATAGTTGAGTTGTTAGGTAATAAAACACTTAATCACATAGGTGAGGCTAATAATCGTGTCAAATAAAATGTTAACCGTCTTATCAGATCAAGAACAAGAGTTACTAACTGGTGGTGCAGATTTTTCTCTAAACTCAAGTGCTTTTGGTAACAGACGTTCAGGCGCATTGGGTGAAAGCAATTCTAATCTTCAAGGTAGCACAGTCAAAGGTGGAGGTCTCAATGATACCACCGTTACCGCGTCAACAGGTGCAGTAGGTATAACTGCACCTGTTGCACCTGCTGTTCCCGCTGTACCGGTTGTCACTCTTCCTTCATAGATTTCGATAATAAAAACAAATTAGGATTCCAGAGTTATTTTACCATTTTCTCTTTTGCCAAACCCAATTCATATCACCAGTTGAATTTGGGAGAATAGCATTAGTGAATTAGTCTCTGGAATCTTTATTTATGCAAAATTTATGCAATTCAACTATTGATTTATAACTAAAGGTGTAATACCGTGAATTATTCCCATAACTTAAATGAATCAAATTCTGATCATCTCCATATTTTAGAAGCCAATGAGTTTCTTCCCCATATCGGTAAATGGATTCATGTCGGTGGGGGAGTGATGATTAGTATGCTTGTAGTTGCTGCAAGTCTTACCTCCATTCTTTATTATAACGTCACGGTTAAAGTTCCTGCAACTATCCGACCATTGGGAGAATTACGGTTAGTTGAATCAGCAATGACGGGAACTATTAAAAGAATTGCTGTCAAAGAAAATCAGGTAGTAAATAAAGGAGAAATAATTGCTTATATTGATGACTCCCAACTACAATCTCAAAAAAGACAACTGCAAAATACTTTTGAGAAAAATCAATTACAACTTATTCAAATTGATGCTCAAATTAATCAAATTAATACTCAAATAATTGCTCAAACTAACTTAAATAACCGGACTATTATAGCTACCCAAGCTGAATTAACTGGAACTCAACGTAACTATAAAGATCAACAAATTAAAGCCAGTGCAGAAATGACACAAGCTAAAATAACTATAAATTTAGCAAAGGAACAATTAGCAAGATTAAAAAAAGAAAAGGTATTAATAGCCACAGTACAAGAAGCAGAAGCAGCATTACAACTGGCTATATTACAGAGAAATCGCTTGCAGAATATAGCTGAATCAGGAGCAATATCTCAGAATTTAGTCGAGGAAAAAGAACAAGCTGTTAAATCGGCTGAATCAAAATTAGAACAAGCTAAATTTAGTGCTAAAAATCTCCAAGAAGAAAAAGAGCAAGCTGTTAAATTAGCACAAATAAACCTACAAAAAGCAAATAGTGCTGTCAATCCTAGTAATGCGATAGTAACAGTAGCATCGGAAAGAATTAAACAAGAAAAGTCCAAAGGTGAAGCTAATTTAGCAGCATTAAAAAAAGAAAAAGAAACCTTGTTTCAACAACTTTTAGAACTACAAAAACAACAAATTCGCACCCGTCAAGAACTACAACAATTAGAAAATGAGTTGAATAAAAGTGTGATTCGCTCCCCAACTAATGGTACACTTATACAACTCAAACTCCGCAACCCTGGACAGGTTGTACAACTCAGTGAAGCTATCGCTCAAATTTCTCCTGTAGATGCTCCTTTAATTATCAAAGCTCACGTTCCTACTAAAGATATTGACAAAGTAAAAACCGGTCAAGCAGTGCAAATGCAGGTTTCCGCTTGTCCCTATCCTGACTATGGAACTCTGAAAGGAACTGTCAAAACTGTTGGGGCAGATGTTTTAGCAACTACCCAGAATAATCCGAATAATTCAATTATTAATACACCCCAATTAGCTACTTATGAAATTAATATTGAACCAGAAAGTCTATTTCTAGGAAAAGGTAATCATTTATGTTATCTCAAATCTGGCATGGAAGGACGCGCTGATATTATTTCTCGTCGGGAAACTGTACTCCAATTTATTCTGAGAAAAAGCAAGTTAATCACTAATTCATAGGTGAAAATGTAGGTTGGGTTAAGGGATAGCGCAACCCAACACAAGCTTTTTTAAAATTGGGTTTCCTACGTCAATCTAACCTACTCAAGACCATCCAAAGCTTTGTTAATAAAGTTGGGTTTCCTCACGTCAACCCAACCTACTAGAATACTCTTAATAATCATGTTTAATATGCTCAATACTTTTAAAAATCATCAAGATTATCAGTGTACTTTACAGTTAAGTGAAGAAGATTGTGGAGCAGCTTGTTTAGTTTCTATTAGCAAGCATTATGGACATTTTTTAAGTATGATTAAAAGTCGGGAAGCTGTTGGTACTGGACAATTAGGAACAACATTATTAGGTTTAAAAAGAGGCTCAGAAAATCTCGGTTTTAATGCTAGAGCAGTTAAAGCTTCTCCAGAAATTATAGACAGAATTACAGAAATTACATTACCCGCAATTATCCATTGGCAAGGCTATCATTGGGTTGTTTTATATGGTAAAAAAGGCAAAAAATACGTTATTGCCGATCCTGCGGTGGGAATCCGTTATTTGACCAAAGAAGAACTAACCGCTGCTTGGAATGGGGTAATGCTCTTATTAGAGCCAGATCCAGATCGTTTTTCTGACCAGCCCCAAGAACAATCAAAAGGTGGAATAACGCGCTTTTTTCATCGCATTTTACCCTATCGTGGTTTACTAACTCAGGTTTTAATGATTAATATTGTCCTGGGTTTACTAGCTTTAGGAACTCCGGTTTTGATTCAATTATTAACAGATGATGTTCTCGTTCGTGGAGATGTACAATTACTTACTGTTGTCGTTTCTGCTGTTGTCGTTATGAGTTTATTTAGTGGAGGTTTACAAGTATTCCAAGCTTTAATGATTTCTCATTTTGGACAAAGATTACAATTAGGTTTAGTCTTAGAATTTGGTCGTAAACTTCTGCAATTACCTTTAAATTATTATGAATCCCGTCGCAGTGGTGAAATTACTAGCAGACTCCGAGATATTGGCGAAATTAACCAATTAGTATCACAAATTGTGATTGTTTTACCTAGTGAGTTTTTTATCGCTATAATTTCTCTTGGCTTAATGTTATTTTATAGCTGGCAATTAACAATAGCTGCTTTATTGGTTGCTGGTTTAATGACCTTATCTACTTTACCTTTCTTGCCTATTTTGCAACAAAAAACCCGCAGTCTCTTAGTTTTAGGAGCAGAAAATCAAGGTGTTTTAGTAGAAACATTTAAAGGCGCACAAGTCATTAAAACTACTAATGCTGCTCCTCAATTTTGGGATGAATTTCAAAGTCGTTTTGGTCGTCTAGCTAATCTTGCCTTTAGTACAGTACAAATAGCAATTATCAACGGTACTCTTGCTAGAATTATATCTACAATTGGTGGCGTTCTCTTACTAGGATTTGGCAGTATTTTGGTAATTGGAGGAAATTTAAGCATCGGTCAAATGTTAGCTTTTAATGCTTTAGAAGTAAATGTTTTAACTTTAATTAATTCATTAGTTAGCTTTGTGGATGAATATTTTCGCTCTCAAACCGCAGTTTCTCGATTATTAGAAGTTATTGATGCCACACCAGAAGTAGTAGGAGGAAGTCAAAAACCAATTGTACAAATTTCCAGTAATGCTGATATTAGTTGTGCAAATCTTAAATTTCATCACCCCGGAAGAGTTGATTTATTAGATGATTTTTCTATTCAAATTCCAGGAGGAAAAACAATTGCTTTAATTGGTAAATCAGGTTGTGGTAAAAGCACTTTAGCTAAATTATTATCTGGTTTATATGTCCCAGATTCTGGTAATATTCGCATCGGTTTTTTAAATATCCAAGATATTGCTTTAGATTGTTACCGACAACAGGTAGTTTATGTTCCCCAAGAGCCTCATTTTTGGAGTCGTTCTATTTTAGAAAACTTCCGTTTAGGCACACCTAATATTTCTTTTGAAGAGGTAGTTCAAGCTTGTGATATTGCTGATGCAGATGGTTTTATTAGTCAATTACCTAATAAATATCAAACCGTTTTAGGAGAATTTGGTGCAAATCTTTCTGGTGGCCAAAGACAAAGATTAGCGATCGCTCGCGGCATTCTCACAAATCCACCTATACTAATTTTAGATGAAGCTACCGCCGGATTAGACCCTATGAGTGAAGCTAATGTTTTAGATCGTCTTTTGGAATATCGCGCAGGTAAAACCACAATTTTAATTACCCATCGTCCTAGTGTCATTCATCGCGCTAATTGGATTGTTCTTATCGAAAAAGGTCAAGTACAAATTCAAGGAACTGCTGATACTTTCTTATCAAAACCTGGCGAACATTTGCAGTTTTTAACTGCATAAATTGAGCTTTTATTGTGCTATCAATTAACCAAAATTACTTAGGTTTTTTAAGGACAAATAATATGTCTAAAAATACTCAATTTAGTCATCCTCAATTATTCAGATATCTTTCTGATGCAGAACAAGAATCTCTAATTGGTGGGCAAATATCTCCCCAATTAGGTGTATTAGTTGAAGGTAATTCATTTTTCCAAAAAACTGATATTGAAAATGAAGGTAAAAATGATTTAAAACTTGCTTCAGGTGATTCTAGTTCACAAACCACCAAATATAAATTATCCCAAGTCACTATGGTGCTTTCGTTAACATTTGGGTTACTAACAATTAGTTCTAGTGGTGATAAATTGAGCAATTTATTACCCGGTTTTCTAAATAATTTGTTTTCCTAAAATAGCTAGATTTAATTAAATTAAAACATTTTATTGTAGAGACAGGTTTATTTTCTGCTCTACATTTTCTGCTGTTTGAGTTAATAAATAACTTCTTTGAGGATAAAAAAATAGAGTATATAATTATGTACTGTTAATTAGATAAATCAAATAAAAAAACATGAGTTAAAAGAGAGAGATTTATCTAAATAGATATATAACCTAAGAGTAATTTAACATCTCAAAACTTTATAACCAGAGGATCATTTATTTCCCATAATAAATAGTTATAAAAGAAGCATAGGTGAATAACACCTATTCATAAATTGAGGCTAACAATCATGTCATATCAAAACATTAAATCTGATTTACTCGTGGAGTTATCGGCAGATCAACAAGAGCTTTTATCTGGAGGACAGCAACGTCCAATACTCTGCACTCGCTATCGTCCCCATAGACGAAGAAGACACCAATCTTCTGCTTCTGAGGCCGATATTGTTAATATTGATATCGATACTGAGTGATGGCGATTCCTAGAGATATTAACTGGAATAAACTCACAAATTGGGTAGCCATTTAATTTCAACCTAGTCTTTACGAGAGGAAAGAGAAAGCTGATATAACCATTACCTTTCTCCTTCCTCCTAATTAAAAGCCAAGCAATTCCACTAATTAAGGCACATAATTATGTCAAACCAAAACATCACAACTGATTTACTTGTTGAATTATCCTCGGAAGAACAACAACTTTTATCTGGGGGATGTGATAATTACGAACCTTTACGTCGTCGACGTGGTGGGGTAAGGCAAAAAGTAGAAAATCATCCAGTATTCAATATATATCCTTCTGAAGCAAAACGTACCGATCAGCCTGACAGTAGCCAAACTTCTTCAGATGATGAAGATTAAAACTAATGTTACTAATAACTCAATTTGCTGATTATCTCGTTGAGGCTGGTAATGGGTAATGGGTAATGGGTAATAGGTCATTGGTGAGTAATTTTCCGTTTTAATCCTGTAAATCCTTGAATCCTGGACATTCTGACCCAGACATTTTCCCTAACTAGCAACTTACGTTAATAAGTTAGTCCCCTAGTTTAAACTCTGGAATTATTCAAAACAGGAGAAAACTTAGGTAATTCATTCAAGATAAATCAAGTTTTGAGAATATTTAGGCATTCTCATTTGTTCTTTTCAGAGATTTAATTAAACGTGCTGAATATAAAAAGGTAACTACTATAAATAGCAGTTACTTTTTTCTTTATTTTTACTTTTAATGGCGTAATTTATTCCCCAATATTTATTTTATTTTTAATCATTAAAAAAGTCTAATTCCCCAAGGAGAATTAGACTGTAAATTGATTAACAAGGAAGTAATGGTTCTAATTTATATGAAATAATGACCATCAGAGACAATTGATTTGAGTCCTGAAAACTCCATAAAAACCCATGGTATTTTAAGTAGGTTCGTTAGTAGGTACATTCTGAGTTATGTCAGGTAGATTTCTAACTGTCACTTTAAAAGTAGCTGGAAAAGTTTGACCACCGTAGACAAAATTACCTGTACCCTCCAGAACTCCCTTTTTACCTCCAGATAAAAGCTGTTGTTCCTGTTTAGATAATTCAACAAGTAACTCAGATTCAATCGTATTAACTGACATGATTCTACCTCATCATTAACACTAATTTAATTGGCATTAGCTGGTTTTCTAGCTAACAATTCAAATATAACCATCATTTATCAGAAAATCATAATTCTCAAGTTAGATCATATATCTATTTTTGCCCTGTCATAAGAGATATTTCTTTCAAAGAATTTGCTTAACACATAAATACTTGATTATAGAAATAATATTCACAAAAATCGCATTTTTTATTGAATTAACTATGCTAAACTGGAGGGAACACGGAAGAGGTTTTGGGCAACTTTACTTTTCGTTACTTGTGTCGTTTTTTCCGTTCACCTACTTAGGATTATGTTCAGAAAAAGATGTAGAAATGATTCTTAATTTATTAAAAGAAGAAAGCAGAATGATTATTAGTCTTATTAAAAAACTAGAAAATTAATTTTTTCCCCTGTTAAGAGTTCCCAGTTAAGAGTTCCCTTCTCTCAACTTCTCGGTTTAGCATAACAAGTACCGAAGAACCTTATTTACACCTAACTCAGGTGATACAGCAGTTCCCGATGTTATGAGGTACAAGAACCCCATCCCCAACCCTCTCCAATATCAAAAGTTTATCCTTTTCTTCCCCCCGCAGCGGGGGGATTGAGGGGGGTGCGAGGAGGGGGCTTAGGAAGTACCTCATAAGAGCGGAAACCCCTGTATAATAAATTTTCTACTCCTACGTCCTTAAGACAGATTATAAAGAATTATCCCCTGTTCTCAATAAGAGTGATAGGCTTGACGGTATTCGGGACAATGACACGATAAAATTCTATAACGATAAATTGCAATAAAGGTCTAAATGGCAGAAACACTATTTTTCAACGCTCTGCGGGAAGCTATTGACGAAGAAATGTCCCGCGACTCTAAGGTATTCGTTCTGGGTGAGGACGTAGGACACTACGGCGGTTCTTATAAAGTTACTAAAGATCTACACCAAAAGTATGGTGATTTGCGGGTTTTAGATACCCCTATTGCGGAAAATAGCTTTACTGGAATAGCTGTAGGCGCTGCTATGACCGGTTTACGTCCTATTATTGAAGGAATGAATATGGGCTTTCTGCTCCTCGCCTTCAACCAGATTTCTAATAATGCGGGTATGTTGCGCTATACTTCCGGAGGTAACTTTAAAATCCCTATGGTCATTCGTGGTCCTGGGGGTGTGGGTAGACAATTAGGAGCGGAACATTCCCAGCGTCTAGAAGCTTATTTCCAAGCTGTTCCCGGTTTAAAAATCGTGGCTTGTTCCACCCCTTACAATGCTAAAGGCTTACTGAAAGCAGCTATCCGCGATGATAACCCAGTCTTATTTTTTGAACACGTTTTACTTTATAATTTAAAAGAAGACCTACCAGAAACAGAATATGTCCTCCCCCTAGATAAGGCTGAAATTGTCCGTAAAGGTAAGGATGTGACAATTTTAACTTATTCACGAATGCGGTATCATGTTTTACAAGCTGTGAAATCTTTGGAAAAACAAGGTTATGATCCAGAAGTTATTGATTTAATTTCTCTCAAACCTCTGGATTTTAACACTATTGGCGCATCAATTCGCAAAACTCACCGCGTTATCGTTGTGGAGGAGTGTATGAGAACGGGGGGTATTGGTGCAGAATTAACCGCTTCTATTAATGATCGCTTATTTGATGAATTAGACGCTCCTGTATTGCGTCTTTCTTCCCAAGATATCCCCACGCCTTATAATGGTAATCTGGAACGCCTAACAATTGTTCAACCAGAGCAAATTATCGAAGCGGTCCAGAAAATGGTGGCTTTGCGAGTTTAGATAATTGGTGATAGGTAATTGGTGAGAGTTTTTCCAATTACCAATTACCACCCCAAACTCCTACTCACATATTTTTAAATCTGGGAGGAGTTTAGCTAGTTAAATATTTGCCAACTAATACTAACTAATGCTATACTTTTCTTATGGCATACATACCACTTAGAAAAGCGGTCGAATTTCTGGGATTGCATCCAAACACCTTGAGGAGATATGCAGATGAGGGGAAAATCAAAAGCATTAAAAACCCGGCAGGACAAAGATTATACGATGTCGAATCATACATCACGGGCGATTCAATTAGAACTCCCACTATTTGCTACTGCCGGGTCAGTTCCTCAAAACAGCGAGATGACCTTGATAGACAAATCGCCTATATGCAATCCCTCTACCCAGACGCAGAAATCATCAAAGATATTGGCTCAGAACTCAACTTCAAAAGAAAAGGTCTGCGCTCCAAACTGGACAGACTTTTGCAAGGAAATAAATTTATCCTTGTTGT
>NZ_JACJSB010000007.1 GCF_014697585.1 Dolichospermum sp. FACHB-1091
ATATCATTGCCTAAACCACCAATTAAGGTATCTGTACCTGCACCACCGTTGAGGATGTTATTAGCACCGTTACCAGTAATGACGTTATTACCCGCGTTACCAGTACCGTTAATTGCTGCTGTTCCTGTTAAAGTCAGGTTTTCAACGTTAGCAAGAGCCGCAATGGTGTAAGTAACACTAGATTGAATGGTATCTGTACCAGCACTGAGATTTTCGGTAATCGTGTCAGTGGTGCTATCTACAACGTAAATATCATTGCCTAAACCACCAATTAAGGTATCTGTACCTGCACCACCGTCAAGGGTATCATTACCTTCACCACCATCAAGAGTATCATTACCTGCCAAGCCGAAAATCTGATCATTTCCAGCATATCCATACAGAAGATCATTCCCAGCAGCACCGGATAAAGTGTCATTTCCGGCAGTACCCTCAAGAGATGGGTCAAAGAACAACGAATAACCAACCGCTGCTTGACCACTTGGTTGACTGATTTTTAGCTGATAGTTTTGCCCATCTTCAGCAGAATACTGGATTTTTAGTTCACCCGTACCAGTTTGAGAAGCGATCGCTGTTGAATTTCCCACCCGGAAAAGCTCCGCACTCACAGTCGAACTACCGGCAATGCTAACAATAACTTGTCCAGGTTTTGCAGTGAGACTTCTGGCACTAGCAAAATTAAAGAAATCTGGGTTTGTCCCATCAATCCTCAGTCCAGGGACTTGTAAATCACTTAAAATCACTCCCAAATCTTCCGACTTACCAGAGCGATTATTAGCCCCTACCCAGTCATTACCATTAATAACCGTTCCCGGTGCGTCTATACTCAAGGAGTAATCAGGGACAACTGTTGTGCCATTGCCTGTAACTTTAATTAAGTATTCTCCAGCAGTTAACCCTGTCAAAGAGACAATTTCTTGTCCCGAACCGGTATTAGAGGTAAGTTGCTGTTGTTGACCATTGGCATTAGTGTAACGAAGTAGCAAAGATAGACTTTGTCCATTTATTGTACTATAGTTGACCCTAACGCGATCGCCAGTTGCTCCAGTTTGGTTAATAGTAAAACGGAACCAGTCCTGATCAGCAGCTTGATGAATATTCAGCCGGTTAAAGGTATTACCGTCACCAATCAAAGTCCGTAAATTATAAGCAGTAGCCGCTAAATCATTCGACTCTGACCAGTCTAAAGACCAGTCTGGAGAAGAACTACTGCGGCCAGTAGTCCGGGTGGTAAAGCTTTGGAGGTAATCTTTCCAACCAGTAGCCGTAAAGAAGGATTGATAACCGTTTAGATAACTACTGTTCAGACTTGAGCCGGGTGCAGGAAGATAAATTGAGAGTCCTTGAGTATTAAACTGGTCAGTTGTATCAGCAATCACTAAATTATTCAAAGCAGTGATTACCAATTGGGCATTAGTGCGAATAACTTGGGTAATACCACTATTATTAGCGATCGCTCTCATGTACTGCCCCAAGTCCCGGAAATCTTCATCAGCAAACCCGTGAGCAGAATTACGGGCTGCTTGCAACTTAGTCCAATCACTGGCTGTGGCACTGGTGCTGACACTAGTTGTAAAGTTTCTTAGTGCCGTTGTGAAGGCATTAAATTGAGTTGTGTCAGTAGCCGAAAGCGTATCCCATCCACCTCCACTTCCCTGATATTGATTTTGAAAACTCGTAACCAGTCCCGAAGCCAGAGATTGAGCAGTGACTTGACTGGGATTAGTGAATAAAGTATTAAAAGCAGTAGTGTAATCATAGCCATCTCCACCCACAACTTCCTCAGAAGCAACAAACACCCTAGCGTAATCCTTCAAAGCAAAGCCAACTTCCGCCATCGCCATCAAACAAGCATCAAAGGCGAGAACACTAATATTAATACCCGCTGACTTGAGAGTATTCAAAGCTGTAGCTAACTCATTAGTAGTCAGGTTATCGCTGGTTGTGCCATCAGAGTCATCATAGTTGAAACCATAGACCCCAGCACCATGATCCCACATCACTAAAGCGTAATTATTGGCAGGAGCATTAGTTGTTGCCCATTGCACAAAATTGACTAAAGTGTTTGGATTACCCGTATTTTGTTCACCAATGCGCTCAAAAGGAGTAACAACCGTATTTGTGTTAGTATCCGGTCGAATAATCGCCCGACCCGTATCACCCCAAGCCGCACTTCCACCAGTAGCATAAGTTGTTCTTCGAGAACTTTGATCCCAAAGAGCCGCAAAATTAACGGTACTAGGTAAACGAGAAGCAGCCACCTCCATTTCATTAATATCTTGAAAGGCATAGGGGTCTAGATCACTTGCCGTTATATAAGCCATTACCGTCCAATCATTACGGTTATTGGGTTGGTTGCCTTGAGTTGGGGCATCAATATTCAGTTGATAGGAATTGGTAGCAGTACCATTACCATAGACATGGGCATAGTAAGTACCCGCAGCTAATCCATTCAAAGAAACGCTTTCATTATTGGTAGTCCCCACAGAACTGCTAACCAGGACTTGACTACCGTTTTGTTCTCGATACAGTTTTAGCTGCAAATCACCCAGGCTATTCTCAAATTGCAGACTAATGGAATTAGAATTTGTGCCTATTGCCGTTGTGGTAAATTTGAAATAATCCACATCACTGCTATGGATAGTAGCAGCAATATTAGTCACCCCATCTACCAAATTTAAATTAGTTGCCGTAGCAAAACTATTATTGGGTTCAAGATTATCAGCAGCAACAGAAGTGTCTGGGGCAATTACAGAAAGATTATATTGGGGATTAAGCGCACCATCGTAACCATAAACCTTAACCGTGTAAGTTCCAGCAGCCAAACCATTGAGACTAATTTCTTCAAAGTCTTCCGTACCTTCAGACCTGCCAATTTCTTGACCGCTTTGATTGTACAGAACCAAGTCTATATCACCCTGGTCATGGCTAAAATCAATGCGAACCTTATTAGCTGCTTGTCCCGGACGTAACGTTGTAAACTTAAACCAATCCTGATCTGTGTCCGTATGGATAGACAGGTTATTGAGAGTACGAGTACCATCCACAGTTCGTAAATCGTAAGCTGTGCTAGTGGTGTTATTCGCTTCTGCAAAGTCCCCTTGATTAATTGTACCAGTATTCAGTGCGATCGCATAAAGGGGATTAGTCGCGCCATTAACTCCACTAACGCGAACATAATAACTACCCGCCGTTAAACCAGCTAAACTAACTTGCTCATTATCACCACTATTATTAGAACTATCCACTAAATAGCTTTGATATTGACTAGCAGGGGTATTAGTCGCAAAAGCCTCAAACAGTTCTAATTGTAAATCCCCTAGATTGTTGTCAAAGCTAATAGCAACAAATTGATCCTCTTGTCCGCTACTGCTAAGTTCAAACTTAAACCAGTCTGTATCAGTAGAAGTGTGAATAGACAGATTTTCTAACGGGTTCTGGGTCCGGTTAATTACAGTCCGAACAAGAGGATTACTTCCAGTCAAGGGATTATAATCATCGCCATAGGGATTGTCACGACCTGTGTAAACATTATTATTCGCGGAATTAGAACCAGCAGCGCTGTCATTACCAGCACTTCTCCTTGTCCTATTCCGTAAATTGTATGCTGCTGCTGGAGAATCATTAGGCTCCAAAGCATCTGCACTTAAAGCAACAGGACCATCAATCACTAAACTGTAATTAGGATTGGTTGCTCCACCAACTCCCGACACTCTAACGTAATAAGTTCCTATTCCCTTACCCGCTAAAGAAATTTCTTCAAAATTACTACTCGTGTTAGCATTATAAGTCTGACCATCAGCACCGATTAACTCTAAAGCCAGATTACCTACAGCATTTTCAAAATTAATCCGTACCGATTGACCCAGTACAGGAGCAGTTGTTAAATTGAACTTAAACCAATCTACATCTGTACTAGTATGAATGGATAGATCCTCTTGAGTAACTATACCATCAATGGTCCTTAAATCATAAGCAGTTGCTTGGGTATTATTGGGTGTGTTTGTATCAATGACATCCGCAACAGCGGTTTCTGGAGCATCAATAATTAAGCGATAACTGGGATTGATAGTTGCGCTAGTTGCCCCAAATACCTTGACATAGTAAGTTCCCTGGGCTAGGTTTTCTAGGGAAACTTGCTCACGGTTGGCGTTAGAGTTTGATGTATATTGTTGACCATTAGCACCAACAACCAACAAACTTAAATCACCCAAACTATTGTCAAATTCAACCGTAACTGCATCCCCAGCTTTACCTTGACCAACAGTAGTGAACTTAAACCAGTCCTGATCTCCGGCTACATGAATTGAGTAATTTTCAGCAATGAATTGTCCCTGTATTTCCCGCAAATCATAAGCGGTAGCTTGAGTATTATTAGCTTCTGCTGCATCACCCGCTGGTTCATTACTATCAGGTGCATTGATGATTAAATCATAAGTTGGGTTAGTCGCACCGTTGTAGCCAAATACCTTGAGCAGATATGTCCCAACTGCCAAACCATTGAGGTCAACCAACTCATAATCGTTAACTGAGTTAGAATTACGTAACTGGGTCGTTCCCGTTGCGTCATATAACTCCAAGTCAAGATCCCCTAAGTCATGACTAAAAGTAATTCCCACATTGTTTTCCGCTGTACCAGCACCGGTAATCGTAAACTTGAACCAATCCTGATCACCTGTGGTAATTGATAAAGGTTGGGAATTAACAGCAGAAGATTCCCACACACCATTAATAGTTCGCAAATCCTTAGCCGTCGCAGCGGTATTATTCGTTTCTGCCCAATCTCCCGTCACCCCTTGAGGTGGGTTGATAAATAGGCTATAATCAGGATTAACAGCGCCATTATAACCATAGACTTGCAGGTAATAACTGCCAGCAGTTAGTCCCTCCAGGGAAATTGTTTCTTGATTATCTACGCCTGTAGAACTACTGACGAAATTACCATTACCATCATACAGCCCAATATCCAAATCCCCTTGAACATGAGTGAAGTCAATACCCACAGAATTGGTTTCATTACCTGCGGTTGCTAAAGTAAATTCAAACCAGTCAACATCACTACTAGTATGAATTGAGAGATTACCACGATTAAAGGCGCTCGTTAGCGTTCCTAAATCCGTTGCTTCTGCTTGGGTATTATTAGATTCCGCACTGTCTCCAGAGGGGTTTAACGCAGTCCAAGGTGCATTAACAAAAAGAGAGTATTCTGGGTTTGTAGCATTGTTATAGCCAAAAACTCGCAGATAATAGTCCCCAGCCACCAAACCATCAAGACTAATTTCCTCGCTGTTGGTGACACCATTAGAGGAGTTTAGTTGAGTTCCCGTGGCGTTATATAGTTCAAAATCTATATCACCCTGATTATGCTGGAACTCAATTTTGGCATAGTGAGTATAATCTCCTCCATCGGCAATCGTGAATTTATACCAGTCCTCGTCTCCAGTTGTATAAATAGATAAAGGACGAGCGGGATTATCTAATGCTAATATCTGTTCTCCAGCCTGTAATAATGCATTCAAGTTCGTGGCGGTTGCACGGGTATTATTTGGCTCAAAAGTATCAACAATTGTGGCGGGAGGGGCATTGATAGTTAAGGTATAATCTGGATTAACTGCACTATTGTAACCATAGATGTTAACCCTGTAAGTACCAGCAGCCAAACCATCGAGACTGATTTCTTCAGCATCATCAATGCCTGTGGAACTACCGACTTCAATGCCATTGAGGTCATAAAGTTTGAAATCTACATCCCCTAGAGAATGAGTAAACTCAATCCGCACATAATCACTTTCCGTTCCCGCATTAGCTATAGTGAATTGAAACCAATCTTGATCACTAGAAGTATGAAGAGAAAGATTGTCAATTACCCTTAACCCGGTGATTTGTCCTAAATTAGTCGCCGTAGTATCGGTATTATTTACCTCGTAACCATCCCCACCAGGAGCATTGATAGTTAAGGAATAGTTGGGATTAGTTGCACTATTGTAACCATAGACCTGAACAAAGTAGTCACCAGCAGCAAGTCCCTGTAAACTAATTTCTTCCTCATCTCCAACCCCGGTTGAACTAGCTACCTCAACATTGCTGGCATTATAGAGTTTAACATCTACATCACCAAGGCTATGAGTAAAAGCTATCTTGAGGAAATTTCCCTCACTACCTGTAGTCCCTAGCCGGAATTTAAACCAATCTTGATCACCAGAAGTTATTGAGAGGTTTTCCCACTCACGAATACCGCTAATTAAACCAAAGTCTTTAGCGGTTAGTTGAGTGTTATTTGGCTCAAATTCATCGCCTGTAATTGTTGTTGTTGGTAGACTCGTTTGTAAACTATAGGTATTGGTTGCGCCATTATGACCATAAACCTGAACGAAGTAGTCACCCGCAGCCAGTTCTTCTAAGGAAATTAACTCTTCATCACCTGTACCTGTTGAGCCGGTAATGTAAGTTCCATCTGCTTGATAGAGTCTTAGGTCTATGTCTCCTGAACTGCCAGGAAAGTTAATTTTGACGTAGTTGCTGCTTGTTCCGGTGTCTAGCAAGGTAATCTTGAACCAATCTTCATCGCTACTACTGTCAATGGTGAGATTACTCCAAGATTGACTTACAGACCCTAGTGAAGCAGCGGCGCTTTGAGTATTATTCGGTTCAAATTGATCCCCTGTAATTGTTGTTGTTGGTAGACTCGTTTGTAAACTATAGGTATTGGTTGCGCCATTATGACCATAAACCTGAACGAAGTAGTCACCCGCAGCCAGTTCTTCTAAGGAAATTAACTCTTCATCACCTGTACCTGTTGAGTCGCTAATGTCAGTTCCATCTGCTTGATAGAGTTTTAGGTCTATGTCTCCTGAACTGTTAAGAAAGTTAATTTTGACGTAGTTGCTGCTTGTTCCGGTGTCTAGCAAGGTAATCTTGAACCAATCTTCATCGGTACTACTGTCAATGGTGAGATTACTCCAAGATTGACTTACAGACCCTAGTGAAGCAGCGGCGCTTTGAGTATTATTCGGTTCAAATTGATCACTTAATAGCCTGAAGTTATACAAAGTATTGCTCATAAATTAAATCAGTTCTGAGTAAGTAACTGTATGTACGTTTCTAGTTTAGATAATAACTGCTAATTTAATTTTCGTAAATATACATAAGTGTTAATTTTAGTAACAGAATTTTGGCAACAAAATATCTGAACTATTGTATTTTCCCTTGTGACTTGAGTAGCTAACCGGAGATATTAGGCACATCGTAATTTTACAAAGGTCAAAAACTGCAAAAATAAATTTATATGTATTAAGTAGTAAGGGCTAAAGCCCTTACCTATTGATGAGAAAACTACAGGATATTAAGAATCTTTGCTGTTTTCTGAAAATGGCAAATCGCACATTAGATCACACTCTATTACCCATTGAGCAGTACAACGAGGATAACTATTTGGATCACAAGTCCACACTAGTTTTTGGTGACAGTTTTCACTCTCCTGATTAAGTGAGTTTTCACCTTCCTGGTTATTGATATTAGTCGAGGACATAATTTAAACTTCTCTTATCTTTTTTTTAATTAAATCTTAACTATTTCATATACCAACTTACGGGGAAATTAGTAAATAACTAAGGTACATTTTGTAATATTTATTTACATTGTATCCTATTTTACACATATATGATTAAGCAGAAAACCAGAAGATGATTCTAGTCAAAATTCGGTACTTGGAAAAATAGTATGAATGAACTAAAAGGAATTCAAAATATAGGTTTTAAAAATTAATTAGGCATGATAAAATAAATTATGCCTGCCGAAATTCCAGGTTTTGACCATAAAAAATCTAGTTAAATAACAATGTTAATTTTAATCTTTCAACTATTTAGAAAATAAAATACTACAGAATAGACATCTTCGGTAAAGATTGTAGAGCCGATAATCCCTACCCAGGTCAAGTCTCTACAAGGGTTATAAGTCAGTCAGTCACCCATATTTAATTGGAGATGTCTAATAGACACGTAGATGAAGAAAATGTAGAGATATTTAATGTAATGTCTCTACAATAATATTTTCAGAAATCGTCTTTTGCTAAACTTTAAAACTTATTTACGACTTATTTATGGAAAATAGAAGTAAGATAAAAAAGAGAGATATTTCTCAATAACTAATTACCAATGATCAATGACTAATAACTAATGATAAGATTACACTAGTAAAATATCAGGAAATTATTCACAAATGGTTTTTTTTAATCAAGACAAACAACTAGAAAATCTCGGTAATCAAGTATTAGAAGCAACTTGGGCAAAATTTTCGACTTTAGCACCTAACCAAATTGCGCTGACTTTGGTTGTATATGATCCTCCTGCACCTGTTAATACAGGTGGTGCGCTGACTCCCAATGCTTTCTGGGAACACCCAGTCCGGGGATTTAGCTATCGTGGAGGAGATCGTATTTATCCTGCTAGTGTGGTAAAATTATTCTACCTGGTAGCGGTGCAAGAATGGCTAGAAAAAGGCATGAGTCAAACAACGGCAGAACTAAACCGAGCTTTGACGGATATGATAGTAGATTCTAGTAATGATGCTACTAGCTTAATTGTTGATATTCTCAGTGGTACTACTTCTGGTCCTCAATTAACCCCTGGTCCCTTTGAAACCTGGAAATATCAGCGTCAGATTGTTAACCGCTATTATCAGTCCTTGGGTTGGGAGGAAATAAATGCAATTAATGTCTGTCAAAAAACCTGGGGTGATGGTCCCTATGGACGGGAAAGGGCGTTTTATGGGGAAATGTTTGAAAACCGTAATATGCTAACAACGGATGCCACTGCGAGATTATTACATAGTATCGTGGGTGGGGTGGCAGTGTCTAGTGGGCGATCGCAAGCGATGATGAAGTTACTTAAACGCAGTCTTAATGCTGATGAATTACCCCCAAATGTCGAGGAAGACCAGGTTACAGGCTTCTTAGGCGGAGGATTACCGGAAAATGGTCAAATCTGGTCAAAAGCAGGTTGGACCAGCACAGTGCGTCACGATGCGGCTTATATTGAATTACCAAATCAACGTCCCTATCTGTTAGTGGTATTTACGGAAGGGAAGGAACAAGGAAAAAGTCGGGAGATCTTGCCTTTTGTTTCTGGGAAAATTGCGGAAGCAGTTAGCAAATTATAACGGTGATCATGGGAGTGTCAAACTCCCACAATTCCAGATAGATAAATTAATTGTGGTTTTCCTGGTGTTGACTGTTGACTGTTGACTGTTCCCCTCGCAGACAACTTTTTCAGCAAGCCCTAATTAACGGCCGACAGCCAAATTATAAACGTAGTTCCTGGAGTATGAGGTAATCTGATAATTGATTCAATGGCTGGACTGAAAACCTCTATGTTTCCCTGCATTTCTGCTATCAATTGTTTAGCAATAGCAATTCCCAGACCAGTCCCAGAAATTGCTGTTTGTGCTTGTACACCTCGATAATGTCTTTCTCCTAGATGTTCTAAGTCTTCCGGGGGAATACCTGGACCTGTGTCACTAATAGCAATACCTTGGAAATTTCCTTTTTCTTGCCCACATTGTACTAATATCTTACCACCTGCGGGAGTATATTTCAAAGCATTATCTATAATATTACTTAATACCTCTCGTAAGGCTTTTTCATTCACCCTAACTAAAGGTAAATGATCGGGAATTTCCGTAATTAGTTGTAAATTTCGTTCTTGGGCAATAGCTTGAGCCGATATTAACAAAGGTGCTAATAAATCTACTAGGGAACAATCAGTTAACTGCTCTCCTGTCCCTGGTAATAATAACACAGGTTTCCCTTGTTTTTCCACAGTTTGATTTTGGTTAATAATTACCTTTGACTCTGGGAGGGGAAGCGATGTTAAATTTGCTGTATTCAAATCAATCACCTGATCAAACTTTTGTAATAACTCTTGGAGGCGATCGCTCTCCCGGACTATACTGGTTGCTACCTCCCGATTAGGATCAACCGCTATCATGCGCTTGAATAGTAATTTGCCAAAGGTGCGGATAGCAGTTAAGGGGTTACGAAACTGATGTAAGAGATTATCTAATAAATCCCGTTGTTCCTCTTGGAGAATTTGTTCTTGCTGAAGTTGATGTTGCAACCAAGCCCGACGTTGATCTAAAATGCCAGCGATCGCTAAAGTTTTCGCAATGCGTTCAATTTCCCCCTCCTCCTCTTGGCTCCATTCCCTATCTTCCCTTGCAGTCACTAATAATCCCATCATTACACCCTCATAAATCAAGGGTGAAACAATTTGCTTATGACTGAGCAAATAATCACCTTTTTCATCGTATAAATTTTTTTTTCCTGTTGTTGTAGATTCCGCTGATGAATGGGAAGATACTAGATTCGGTTTTAACAATCTTTTTTGTTGATTTGGTAATGCTAAAACATTAGCAAGACTTACAGGACAAATATCCTCTGCTTCACCATATTCATCACCAGGACTTAATGCTATAGCTTCTGGATACACCATGATCGGAATTAGTCGCGCCTCACCTGTAGTTTTTTCTACCAATTCATGTGTTAAATAAATTATGCCAAAGCACGCTCCCATACCTTGGGTTAGCAGGGACATTTGCTCTCGACATAGAGCAAGAAAATCAGAACTGGCAGACATGAGCATTAGTTCAGGAATCTAGAAGGTCAAAAAGAGAAAGCAGGGTGTACACTTATCTAGTCTAGTCTGTTCATGGGTGATTGGTAATAGGTAATAGACAATAGATAGCGGTTTTTTAATTTTTAATTCCTAATTTTAAATGATTTTTCCCTAAGTTGTATCAAAACATTAAAAACTATTGATTTCCTAAGATATAGATTATATAATTACGACTGATTTTGTAGCCACAACTACAATCTATAGCTGGAAACAGGAGGAAAATAGGTTGGCAAGGAGACGCAAGCGAAAAAGTCGTCGTCGGCAGGAAGGACGACGGATACTGGAACACATTCCCCAGTACAATATCGAAAGTGGCGAAGATAAACCTGTGACAGCAGCAAGAAAGTTTATTCATGCTGAAGGTATTGTGCCACCTGCACTGCTACTCGTAAAACGCAATGAACACACAACAGACCGTTATTTCTGGGCGGAAAAAGGCCTGTTTGGTGCTCAATACGTAGAAGAGAATCATTTCTTGTTTCCTAGTCTGAGGACTTTAGAATCACCAACAGTACCAGAACCTGTTGCTGTGACGATTAAGTAAACAGCAAATGACCTCATATCTCTTAAATGTAACTTCTGACTCTGACATTAATTAACTGGCAATTTTGATCAGGTTCTTCAAAAATTCCATTTTTTTTTAATTTTGTGGTCGAATTGTCGAGCAGGTCTAAAAACGGTTTAAACGATTTCTCTCAAGTCATGGCATAATTAACTCCTCATCAACTCGATTTAGTTGTATGAATCAGTTCATTATCAGCTTACACAGCAGAGAATAGCGACAGAGCCAAGGAAATCCAAAGATGAGGTACAAATTCATGATCTCACTAATTTGGACTACTATCAAGCTCTGTCCACCAATTTAGATTTTTCCTGATCACATCCCAGTCGTCAGGAAAATTAACAGCAGCACCAGAATTTTCTCCTCCTCACTGCCAATTTGCTCAAAAGTTTAGTCAGAATTCTACATGAGTATAGATATAGATGCTCATTTCTTTCATCCTCAACAATCAATCAAGTATCAAGCACCTTTAGCTGTAATGCCCTTTGTAACTCAGCAAGTTCATCTCTATGGGCAGTAACAGTAATTACACTTGAGAAGTTTTGTTCACTGCGGATATTTTCTATCTGGAGTGACACCTTCTCAAGTCTTCCAGATTTTTTCCAGTACAATAGACCACTTAAAGGTGAAAATAGGATTATTACCGCAAAAAAACGCCCAAAATCTCGAAAAAGCATGGATAGAACTAACGACAAACAACCTAAACCCACCGCTGCTAATGTAGTTAAAAATATAGCTAGAAACCAACTAGGTCTAACAAATCCCTCAAATGTGACTTTATTTTTTGGAGAATCTACCGCTAATACTTGATAAGCACGAGTGCGAAAATAATCCTTCAATGAAGTCATTAACGTATTTTCATCCTGTTGTGAAACTAAACGCATCACTTCTATGCGGTCTTTAGTTGAAGCCCGAATAAAGAAAAACAAACCAACTGATAACAGCAATGTTAACAGGAAAGTAGATTGCAAAACAGCGGCATCCATAATTAATTTTTAAGTCTGAAATTTTCAGTAGACTTAAACCATTATCAATTATTCTGGAATCAGAGAACAAACAGAAGTTTGTTTTTAATTTTTAACTTTTAATATTTAATTTTTATATGTCACAAAACTCAGAAACACCATCATCTAACATTCGGGCTATAGCCCAACAATTTCGTTTAGCAGGTTGGATTAGTTTTTGGATTCAGTTAGTCTTAGGGGTAATATCTGGGATAATAGTCTTATTATTTGGCATTTTTAGCCAAAAAGCGGGTAGTCCTAGCAATAATCCAGGGACAGGCTTTGGTGTATTTTTAGCAATTTGTGGTATAATCCTCCTGGGTGCTGGTATTTACTTAGCTTATCGCTACACCAGAATTGGTAAACAACTAGAATCACCTAATCCTACTAATCGTCCTCGTAAAGCTGAAACCGCACAAGTGTTAAGATTAGGACTGTGGATAAATTTAGGCGGAACTTTAGTGACTTTATTAGGAGCGCAAGCGATTGTTGGTACATTAGTAGCTAGGTCTATATCTCCTCAAGCAGTAACTACACAATTATTTGATCCAACGCGGATTATTAGCGGTTTAGATATGCTTATAGTTCAAGCAAATACTAATACTGTATCAGCGCATTTTGCAGGTTTAGTAGCATCTCTGTGGTTAATGAATCGTATTACTAGGTAATTTATAATTGATTTATAATTGACAGTTTAGTATGCTAATCTCTGAAAACAGGTAGTTCTAAAATAAATCCTGGTAAAACATCTTCTCCAGATAAAATTGTTGGTAATAATACTATTTCTACAGATTGATTTTGACGATAAATTTCTACTTGTTGATTTTGAGGATCAATTAACCAACCTAAACGTAAACCACTATGAATATATTCCCCCATTTTCTCCTGTAATTGACTCAAAGAATCGGTACGCGATCGCAATTCTATGACAAAATCAGGACAAATTTTAGGAAACTTTTGCTGTTCTTCAACACTTAAAGATTCCCAGCGTTCATTAGCTATCCAAGCCACATCAGGAGAACGTTTACCACCATGAGGTAGAATAAAAACAGTGGAAGAACTAAATACTTTTCCGAGTTTATTTTGAAGATTCCATAACCAAACATAACCATTAAAATCTGATTCTCTATTACCACTAATTGCACCAACTGGAGGCATAATTATTAATTCCCCTTTAGCAGTTTCTTCAAGTTTCCAAGCTTCGTTAATTTGACATAGTTGATAAAATTGATCATCATTTAATCCCACATTTTTGATATTTAAAACAACCGCTTCAGATGTCATCATTACTGATCATCTCCTTAAAATTAGGGAAATTGACTTGAGAGAAAAAACCCATATTCCATTAAATTTAGGACTTACGCACGAGTCACTGAATAACGAACCACTCCAGGCACAGAGAACACAGAGGAATAAGAGTTTGAGGAATATTTTGCGTAAGTCCTGAAATTATAGCCTTTCCTCGTTTAATGAAGTACAAAATTATCTGCGTTTATCTGCGTGCATCTGCGTTTAATTACCATAGATTGTAACTTACTTGTATGGAAATGGCTATATTATTTTTGTTGGGTTTCACTGCGTTCTACCCAACCTGCGATTTTGACAATTTTTAGGTTTTGGGAAAAGAGACAGAATAAGATATGTTTGGGTTAATTTTCAGTTAAATTGACACTGATAAGCGTTGCTAAACCCGTACAATTAACAACTGACAACAAACAATTAACAAAAAATGCTGGATATTAAACAAATTAGAGAAAACCCCCAACTCGTACAAGAGAAATTAAACAGCCGTAGCGGTAAATACGACATTCAACCTATATTAGATTTAAGCCAACAACAACGGGAATTAGAAGGTAAACGCAGTCAACTACAAGCCCGCAGCAACGAAATTGGCAAATTAGTCGGTCAAAAAGTAAAATCTGGAGTTGATCCTCAAAATCCAGAAATACAGGCATTAAAAGACGAAGGAAACGCCATTAAGACCACATTAAGTGACTTAGAACCCCAGGAAAAAGAATTAAAAGCCCAAATTCACGAATTACTGTTAGCGCTTCCGAATTTACCCAGTGATTTTACACCCCTTGGTAAAAGTGAAGATGATAACCAGGAAGTGAGAACATGGGGAGATGAATATAAACCCACAAATCCCCATATTTTACCACATTGGGAAATCGGCGAAAAATTGGGGATTTTGAACTTTGAAAGAGCGGTAAAAATTGCCCAAAGTCGGTTTGTCAGTCTTATAGGTGTGGGTGCGGCTTTAGAAAGAGCGTTAATTCAATTTATGCTGTCTCAACATATTGAGAATGGCTATATAGAAGTTAGTCCACCATTGTTAGTAAATACAGATTCTTTAACAGGTACAGGACAATTACCTAAATTTGCGGAAGAGAGTTTTAAATGTGCAGAGGATGATTTGTGGTTAATTCCTACTGCGGAAGTGCCGGTTACTAATTTGTATCGGGGGGACATTATTAACGCAGAAGAATTACCAATTTATCATACTGCATATACGCCATGTTTTCGGCGAGAAGCGGGAAGTTATGGCCGAGATATGCGGGGTTTAATTCGGTTACATCAATTCAATAAAGTCGAGTTAGTGAAGTTAGTAAAACCGGAAGATTCCTTTGAGGAATTAGAGAAGTTATTAGGAAATGCTGAGAGTATTTTACAGGCTTTAAAATTGCCTTATCGAGTGATTAATTTGTGTACTGGAGATTTAGGTTTTTCGTCCACAAAGACTTATGATTTAGAGGTATGGTTGCCATCTTCTGGGAAATATCGAGAGATTTCTAGTTGTTCTAATTGTGTAGATTTTCAAGCCAGAAGGGCGGATATTCGGTTTAAGGAAGGGGGTAAGAAAGGGACGCAATTTGTACATACTTTAAATGGTTCTGGTTTAGCTGTGGGAAGGACTATGGCGGCGATTTTGGAGAATTATCAGCAACCAGACGGGACGATTAAAGTACCGGAGGTTTTGCAGGTTTATTTGGGTAGGGAGGTTTTGTAGTTTAGGGGTTTTGTAGAGGCGTTTTTGGGGTGCGTCTCTACAAGAATAATTGACATTTTTATTTACATATATCTCATTAATGTTTCAATTGCTGCATTTCACATTTCATAGTCTAAATATTAAATATGGACATCAACTTCAATGAATAAAAAATGTGCCTACTGTGGGAATCCAGAATCTTTAACTCGTGAACATCTATGGCCTACTAGCTTAATTCAACGATTTGAAGAACAAATGATAACATATAATGGTAGAATAGATAAGTGTTATGAAACCGAAGGTACAATTAAAGATGTTTGTCCAAAGTGCAATAATAACAAATTAAGTGTTCTTGATAACTATCTTTGCTCATTGTATGAAAAAAACTTGAAAAATATTATAAGTCCTGGTCAGCCAGCACGTCTATACTATAATTATGACCTTTTGTTAAGATCACTACTCAAAATCTCATATAACGTTACAAGATCATTCAAGAAGAGAGAAGATATAATTGATATACATAGAAAATTCTCCAAATACATTTTAGGAGATGAGTTAGTAAGGCCAAAAGGCATCAGGCTACATCTTCAAATAGTTACTTCAGCAAAAATTAAAAGTATAGATACAGATGAAATAATAACTACTTTAGAGCCTGGTCATCTCAGATGTGGACAGATAAATTATGATGGCATACTTTCTGAGAAAATATTTATTAGAATGGTAGCAATAAAATCCTACTACTTTTATATATTTATTTCAAAATGTCCAATTTCAAACTCAAAATATCGTAGTTTTATCCAAGAAATTTCTAACTGGAAAACTCCATATTTAGGCATTTATCTTAATCCTTCATCATCTAGTGTACATATTCCAGTCAAAAAAACAACTTATCTACACCCACGACTTTTGGGAAGTATGCTAACAGCAGGTATTAATTACTCCCTAGAGAAAAATCCAGAATTTATGGAAGATTTTCCAGACATCCTGACTTTTTATTAGTGCGATCGCTCATCTCGTAGGGTGCGTTAATGAAATGTAACGCACCGTCTTTTATTGATATTTAAATGTCAGTAATGCACCGTCTTTTATTGATATTTAATCGGTGCGTTACGCTATCGCTAACACACCCTACGTTAATGTGGGTTAATCATACAAATCGCTGGATGGGATATCGAGAATTACACCAACACCCCAATTTGCAGGATAAATTTCTTGCTTTATAAATCTATGAATACTTGAAAATTGCCAATCTTGGGGATTTATACACAATCCATGTTTGACAGGATTATAATGTATGTAATCACAATGTACCATAAAATCCTGTTCATCTCGAATTAAATGCTCCCAAAAACGACGTTGCCAAAGATTTTTTTCTCCGCGTTTTTGCCGTGATTGAGAAATTGGATTTTGAATGGCTAATTGTTCACCATAATGTTTTGTAACGTAGGTTTTAATTAATCGCAATCTCACAGAAAAATCATGATCATTATCTGGTAAAGTCCATAAACAATGAAAGTGATTTGGTAGAAGAATGAAAGCATCAATAGCAAAAGGATATTTCTTTCTGACATTTTGAATGGCTTCTCTGAGTGCTTGACGGGCAATATCTTCACAAAGCCAAGGTTCTCTTTGATAGGTTACTTGAGTTATAAAGTAGGTAGCACCTGATATATTTGCTCTGCGATAATTAGGCATTTCGATATGGAATAGTTATTTATTTATAATTTATAATATGGATGGTGATGGTGCGTTACGCTTCGCTAACACACCCTACTTTTATAATCATAGCTCATCTCGTAGGGTGTATTAATGAAATGTAACGCACCATTTTTTTATTAATATTTAACTGTCTGATAGCGAAGCGTGGCGTTAGCCATATTAGGATAACCAGGATTAAAGGATTAACACCGATTGTATTTGATATTGATATTCACAGAATATTAAAATTAGCGCAACTTCTGAAAATAAATATTTTTTTGACTTTTGACTTTTGACTTTTGACTTCCCGAAGGGTGTCCTGGACATCCTGATATGGCTAACGCCACGCTTCGCTATCAGACAAAATGCGATTGTTTAAACTATAATAAAATATAACCATCATTCATCATCAAATTACTATGCTAAAAAGTTACGAAGCAATTTATGAAAATGGCCAATTAACATGGTTGTCAGAACAACCTCAAGTTAATTCTGCTCGTGTGATTATCACCATACTACAAGAAAACTTACCATCAAAAAAACGCCGTATTCCTCCTAGTTCTATTGCTGGTAAAGGTAAAACATTGGGTGATATTGTTAGTCCTATTGTCAATGAAGAAGAGTGGGAATGTCTCAAATAATAGTCCTTGATACTCATATTTGGTTTTGGTTTATTAATCAACAATTTGATAAATTTCCTACCCATTGGAGAGAAATAATTGAAACCTCAGAAGAAGTAGGAGTTTCCACTATTTCCTGTTATGAAATAGCACTTGCACAACAGCGAGGAAGACTAGAATTACCTTGTGCTGCTAATCAATGGTTTCAGGAAGCATTAGAACCATCAGGTATTACATTATTTCCTGTAACTGTAGAAATTTCCTGTCGTGCTGTAAATTTATCTCCTGTTCATAAAGATCCATTTGATCGTTTAATTATTGCTACTACATTACAATATCAAGCAAAATTAGCAAGTATTGATGGTTTCTTTTCTCAATATCCTGAACTCAATAATTATTTGATGCAATAGTTTTCTGATTCTATAGGGTGCGTTAATTAAATGTAACGCACCATTTTTATTAAAATTTAACTGTCTGATAGCGAAGCGTGGCGTTAGCCATATCAGGATATCCAGGATTAAAAGATTAACAGGATTGTATTTGATTTTGATATTCACAGAATATTAAAATTAGCGCAACTTCTGAAAATAAATATTTTTTTGACTTTTGACTTTTGACTTCCCGAAGGGTGTCCTGGACATCCTGATTCTGACAAAAAAGATTAACAGGATACTGTATAGTAAATTTAGCAAAGTAATCACACTTTAATAATATGACCAAAACAATATACATAGAAATAAGTATTATTGGTTATTTAACAGCAAGACCTAGTAAAAATCTAATTGTTGCTGCTAATGCGGAAATAACAAGAGATTGGTGGGATACTCAGAGAAATTCTTTTACTATTTACATTTCTCAACTGGTATTGCAAGAAGCAGCAAAAGGTGATCCAGGAATGGTGAATAAAAGAATAGAAGTTTTAAATAACTTTCCTCTACTTGATATCACAGAACCAGTCCAAAACTTAGCACAGGAATTTCAAAAACAAAGTAATTTACCACCCACTGCTGCTTATGATACTGTTCATATTGCTACAGCTACAGTCTATGGTTTAGATTATCTGTTAACATGGAATTGTAAACACATTGCTAACCCCTATATTCAGAAAAAACTCTCACAAATTGCTGATAGTTTAGGATATGAACTACCAACAATATGTACACCTTATGAAATGTTAGGAGAATAATTTATGTTGAATGATGAAGTTTTGGCAGAAATTCGGAAAATCAGAGATGAACAAGCTAAGTCATTTAATTATGATTTAGCAGCTATTTGTGCTGATTTAAGAAAAAAACAAGCAACAAGTGGCAGAAAAATTATTTCTCTTCCCTTGAAGACAGTGGTAAAATCACGCTGATTTTTTAGGGTGCGTTAATGAAATGTAATGCACCGTTTTTTATTAAAATTTAACTGTCAGAATCAGGATAACCAGGATTAAAGGATTAACAGGATTATATTTGATATTGATATTGTGGGATATTTGAATTAGCGCAATTTGTGAAAATGTAGATGAATATTAAAAAAACATCCTGTACATCCCCAAATCCCCGACATCCTGATTCTGACAAAATGCAATTTCTGAAAATGTAGATGAATATTAAAAAAATATCCTGTACATCCTCAAATCCTGGACATCCTGATTCAGACAAAATGCAATTTTGTGAAAATCTAGATCAATATTAAAAAACATCCTGTACATCCTCAAATCCTAGACATACTGATTCAGAAAAATTTGGTATAATTAACATGATCATTCACTAATTGAGTTAACTATGAAAACACTAGACATAAAAGTAACTATAACAAATGATGGTAAATTATTAGTCAATTCTCCTGTAGATATACCAATGGGAGAATATAATGCTGTTCTTGTATTAGAAGATAGCCCAATTACTCATCATGTTCAAACTTCTGTGAAAAATGCTCAGGCTATTTTTAGAAAATATATTCCTGCTAGTAGAAAACTGTCTGAAGAATTAATTCAGGAACGAAGAGAGGAAAGTTTAAATGAGTGAAGTTGTTGTAGATGCTTCTGCTATTTTAGCTTTACTCAATCAAGAAACTGGTAGCGAAGAAGTTTTAAGATTTATCGGTAAAGCTGCCATTAGTACGGTGAATTTATCTGAAGTTATAGCAAAATTAGCAGATGCAGGAATCCCGGAAGAAGATATTAGACAGATTCTTTCTAATCTCAATCTTGAAGTTATTGATTTTAATAAAGAACAAGCATTAAAAGCGGGAATGTTGCGCCCAAATACTAAATCAATCGGACTTTCATTTGGTGATAGAGCTTGTTTAGCATTAGCTATTTTTCTCAATCAACCTGTTCTAACAACTGATCGGTTATGGGGTAGTATTAATGTGGGAGTTGAAGTTAGAGTAGTGCGTTAGGCATTAATGAGAGGAAATAATCATGAATACAGCCAAACTTAGCAGTGACGGTACTCATCAAACAGTAATATTACCACCAGATTTTAAAATGACAGGTACAGAAGTTTATATCAAAAAAATTGGTAATGCCATTATTCTTATTAGTAAAGATAATCCTTGGCAAACTTTAATTGATAGTTTAAATCAATTTTCTGATGATTTTATGATGACTAGAGATCAACTTCCTATTGATAAAAGAGAGGAGTTTTAAATGCAATATCTTCTCGATACCAACATCTGTATTTATCTGATTAAGCAAAAGCCAGAAAAAGTTATAGCGCGATTTCAAACTTTGTCAATTTCTGATATTGGCATTTCTTCCATCTGATAGCGTATCAGACAATTTTTAGCTACAATTAAAGCATTAGAAGTGATTCAGAAAGTAAGCTATTATCCCCATGTGCTTATAAAAACAAAGAATATGATACATGAAAAAAATCTCCCAATGCTTTGGCTTGATTTTTGCTAATACTTCTTTTACCATTTATTACTTCTGAAGTAATACCTTTTGAGCCAAAAATCTCGACAATATCCTTTTGTTTGAGTTGTCTTACTGACATTAACTCATGTAATATATCTAGGGGAGTTACAGCTTTCATTTGATAGACTTTATTTTCATATTGCTCAATTAGTGTTACTAGCAACTGTAAAACTTCAGCTTGTTCATCTGTCAAATTTTCCCCTAAATCCATAAATTTATCTACTTCATTTAGTAGACGCTTATGCTCTATTTCTGTGTCAATTATACGTGGCACAGTTTCAGACAGTAGCTTAATGTATTCTTCCTTGTTTAGTGTAGTTGTCATATACAACCCCCTTTAGGGTATAATGTTTTCACTAGGAACATAGTAAAGCCATTTCCTAGATGTTTATGAGCTTCTGAGTAGTGTAATTAGACTATTGAGAAGCGAAATCCTCTAATTATAATTATTCCTTATTTTTTCCACTTATCTTCATTATATTCACTGTGAGTTAATACATTCTCAATCTTAATGGTCTTCACTTTATAGGTAATTTTAGTAATTAACCGAAACTTATTTCCTCCTATATTAAAGACTGTGTAGCCTTGTACAAAATCTGCGTGTGGATAAACTTCTCTTACATCTATAATGTGTTTCCATTCTTCCTTTTGAGCAGTTTGGAGCCAAACATTAAGACTAATTTCAGCATCTGGATGAATCTTACTAAATTCAGTTAGGTTTTCGATACCAATTACTTTCATAATATATTATTATTAAGTTCGATTTTTTTACTTTAAACATATCCATTGCCTTGCGTCCTTGGTTTGTGTAACTATATGTTCTCATAAAGAGAACCAAATGTCAAGCCTCTGTACAGGAATTTTTGGAAATTCATTTCAAATTAGGTGAGGTGTTGAATTTAGCAGCGCGTAATCGTTACGCTAATGTATAATTAACTGTCTGATAGCGAAGCGTGGCGTTAGCCATATCAGGATAACCAGGATGAAAGGATTAACACCGATTATATTTGATATTGATATTCACAGAATATTAAAATTATTGCAACTTTGTGAAAATGTAGATAAATATAAAAAAACATCCTGTACATCCTCAAATCTTCGACATCCTGATTCAGACAAAAAATCAAATTCTATGCTATTATTCATTATAATGTCATCTCAAAAATAAGATTATGATTTCAATTAATCAAGCACAGCAGCAACTACAGGATTTAATTGATTCAGTCAATCAATCTCATGAACCTATTATTATTGCAGGAGAAAATAGCAATGCGGTTTTATTATCTGAAAGTGACTGGAAATCTATCCAAGAAACACTATATTTACTTTCTATTCCAGGAATGAGGGAATCAATTAAAGAAGGATTAGCAACACCAATAGAAGAATGTGCTGGGGAATTAGAGTGGTAAATTAGAAATTAGTTTATACTAAACAAGCTCAGAAAGATGCTAAAAAATTAGCTGCAAGTAATTTAAAAGATAAAGTGCAAAGTTTACTTGATATTATTCAGGTCAATCCGTTTCAAAATCCTCCACTTTATGAAAAGTTAGCAGGAGATTTAGAAGGTACATATTCACGACGGATTAATATTCAACATCGTGGCAATAATCATAGATATAGGAACATGAAAAAAATAATCCCGTTGAAATTGTTCTTCTCTGACTGCGGCTAAAAATTGCTTAATGACATTATCAGCAGGATTTTGATGATATGTAGAATCCCAGATTATTTCTAAATAATCATCTTGAGGTTGGACGATAAACCCTAAATATTTTAAAGCTTCAAATCCTAAGTATAGACTGTGGTTACTAATATCGAGTTTTTCTAAAAGTTGACTGGGGGTAAAGGGTTTATTTGTGCGACTGAGATATTTAGCAATTCCTACTAAAGTTAACCAAATATCGCTGGGGTTTCGGTTCTGAGGTTTTTCCCAAGCAATAACTAGTTGTTGTTGATAATCAAGAGATTTTTTTAACCATAAGCGTAAATTATCCCAATTAGTAGGACAATCTTTCATAATCAATAATGATTTCTCAGCTTTGATTTCTTGTAAATTTTCTAGATTTCTCGCGTCTAAAATTAGAGGAAGATTATGATTTTTTAGTTCATCTTCAACATGAGAACGAACAGCAATTAATCTAATTTCATGGCGGTTCTTAAAGCTATTAAAATCAATTTCTGCAATACAATCACATCTACCAATAGGTAATTCTTCTTTATAATGTCCCCACCAAATACCTGGAAAAGCATTATTAGTAGAATCATCTCGAATATTAAAATCTGTTTTAATATATTGTACTTTCTTTCCTTGCAAATCCTGTTGATTTTTATGCCAAGAATTTTCAAACCAACAATTTTTAATTAATAATTTTGGAATAGGATTTCCCATACCACAGGGTTCTAAAAGTTTCAGTTCTAAAAATAAATCTTTACCTAAATCTGCAACTGTCACTACTAAATCAGCTTCTACCGTTGCAGTTAGATTAATTCCTCCCAAAGATTGCCTTAATTTCTGATTAATTGCGGCGGTAAATAAAGGGATATTTTCTACTAATAAACTCAAACCTGCTGCGAAAGGATGTCCACCAAAACGATGTAGTAAATGGGCTTGTTCTTGAACTAATTGATATAAATCAATGTTATTCACAGAACGTGCCGAACCTCGCGCTATAAATTGGCTAGAATCTGCCTCTTTTTCCTTTCCTTCTGTGCTTAACAAAATCGTTGGCCGACCCGTTTCCTGGGCTATTTGTCCAGCAACCAGACCTAAAACACCAGGAGACCATTGAGAATCTTCTAAAACAATAACACTAGTAGTTGATAAGTCTAACTGTGCGAGTTTTTTAGTAACTTGTGCTTGGACATCTTTTTGTAAAGACTTGCGACGAGAATTAGCTAATTCCGTTTCTTCCGCGAGTTTTTGACAACGTTCAATATCTCTACTCGTCAATAATTCCACACAAAAACTAGCGTCACCATGAATGCGACTAATAGCATTAATTCGCGGTCCCAAACCAAAGGAAATATCTGTAGGGCGATCGCCATTTTTCTGGCATAATTCTAGTAATTTACCCACTCCTGGTCTTCTTCTAGCTGTTGGTGATTTTTGATAATCTGTATGTAATTGTTTAATTCCCAATTGTGCTAAATAACGACAATCTCCACTTAATTGCACCAAATCTGCAATTAATCCTATTGCTACTAAATCTAATAAATCAGTTAAGGGATTTTCGGCAATATCTGGTAAACTTGCATATAAAGCCTCCACCAATTTATAAGCAACCGCGACACCAGAAAGATGAAACAAAGGATGTTCCTGTGGTAAATAACGAGGATTAATAATTGCGACGACTGGAGGGCGTTCTGAAGGTAATGTATGATGGTCCGTAATAATAACATCTATCCCTAAACTTTGAGCATAAATGATTTCTGAAATATTCGTACTTCCCGTATCACAAGTAACAATTAACTTACAACCTGCCTTCGCTAAAAGATCAATTCCCGACTTATTTAAACCATGAGATTCTGTTAACCGATTAGGAATATAATAACTTAATTGACGATGTTGTAGGAAAAATTCACCCAAACCATCCCATAATACCGCAGTTGAAGTAATTCCGTCCGCATCAAAATCTCCCCAAATAGCAATTTTTTCTCCTTTTTTTCCCGCAGTTATTAACCGTTGCACAGCCAAATTCATTTCCTGTCCAAATTCCTGAAAATCAGCACTTTGATAAACTTGATAATTAATAAAAGCCGCCAATTTTTCCTCATATTTGATTTCCCGTTCCCAAAATAATTGTGCAGCAAAATTACCATTTATTCCCGGTGCGTAGCGTTTCACCAATTCAATAAACCAACCAGGGGGTTTTTCCGTTGTTTTTAAAATCCATTCCATTGAATTAATATTAATTAGGTTTTCGCGCCAAGAGGAATGAAGTACAACTTTAAGTTTAAAGTGATACTTCTGCAATATTTTCTAAGTTAGGGAACTGCTGGTTAATATTCATAGTTATTTCCTTGTTTTTTTGACGGTGACACCGCACAGCATATTGACAAGATTCACAGGTTTGATCAGATTCTTTAATTTGTGGTAATGGTGTATTATATTCATAATCTTTGACCCATTTTATCAGGTTGTTTAATAATTGATTCAATTCCTGTGCTGTTTTTTGATGTTGTTGTTCATTATAAGTAAATTTAATATTTTGAATTTGCCCTTTTGACTGTACAAACCAGTAAGTCATGGAAATATTTTCTAATAAATATTTGCTAGTTTCTCCTAATACATACATATACAGTTTCGTTTGCCAATTTTGAGCTAATATTTCTCGTTTTGGTGGTTGGGGATAGGTTTTCCAGTCGATAATTTGGGCTTGATTTTGATCAGTAATTAATAAATCATAAATAACTGTGAGGAGATAATCTCCAATTTGCAAAGTTCGATAATGTTCACTTTCTCGAAAGGTTTGATTATTAGTATTAGGTGTAAATATTTCCGGGGCAATTTTGGTAAAATTAGTCATCCAATTTTGCAATTGAGAATCTGCTTGTAGTAAGTTATTAATGGGTAAACCCATTTCTCGCTGCTGCATGAGTAAATGAAAGCGACTACCTAGAATTTGATATTCTTCGTGTTTGGGATCTATGGGTGTGTTAAGTTGTTCCAAATAGCTATATTGGAATTTACGAGGACAAACTGTGAGTAAATTTAAATGTCCTTGAGAAAGACGGAATATTTGGTTAGAAATTGGTAGCATAATTCTATTTTATCTCAGGACTTACGCAAGAACTCTCTAAAACGATCTTTTCTATCCCTACGGGACGCTACGCGAAGGTCTCCTACTTGAGGGGAACAACTTCGCTGAACGTTCCTTCGTGGTTCATTTCTTTAGTTTCCGGTTGAAGTTGAATCTTCATGATTTTTTACAATCTTCCCCCTGATTACCCAATTACCAAGTACAAAATAAAAGGTAAAAGGGTGAAGTGTGCATTCCTCATTCATCCTCTTACCTTTTTCATATACCTGATGCTTATTTCATATTAGCTCGCGCATCCCTAACTGCGGCAATAAAAAAGAATCCAGTGAGAGGAATGCTTAAAGCTAAGATAATAGCAGTGGTTTGGAAACCAAAATCTGGTTCTCCATAACTCAGTTCAAAAACCGAACCCACAGCCGCAATGGCTGCTACACAAGCACCACCTAAAAATAAACCGCTTTTTGGAGTTAAATACACTACTAGACCACCCTATGCTACTGGTTTGACTGCTTGATATGAAAAGCCATTTTTAGATAACTCCTGGGCTAAAGTCAAGGAATTTTCTACACGATCTACAAATACCACGCCATTGAGGTGATCTAATTCATGTAAAATACAACGACCAAGTAAATCATCAGCCTTTAATGTTTGCGGACGGCCATACTCGTCTTTATACGCTATTGTCACCTCTTCTGGACGTTTTACATCTAAAAAGACGTTGGGAATACTCAAACACCCTTCCTGAGCCACACAGAGCTTACTACTCACCTGTTTAATGGTAGGGTTAATTAATACTAATGGCGCATGGGTTGGGTCATCGGGTTTACAATCAATAACAATTAGCTGTTTATTAATACCAACTTGAGGTGCAGCCAAACCAATACCATCTGAGCTATACATAGTTTGCAGCATTTCGCGCACTAGTTGGCGGAGTTCATCATCTATTTTAGTCACACGCTTTGCTGGTTGACGCAAAACCCGATCACCTAAGTAGTGCATTTGCAAAGGTGGATTTTTTAACTTTTTCTTCTCGACAGCAATATCAGAGGGCATGGTTCTTGATGGCTTTATAATGAATAATCTAGTTTGATTCTAATTGGTAATTGGTAATGGGTAATTGGTAATGGGTAATGGGTAATGGGTAATTGGTGAGTAATTTTCTGTTTTAATCCTGTAAATCCTTTAATCCCCGACATCCTGATCTGGCTACACCATCAGACATTTTCCTTAACTAGCAACTTAACACTGGTTTAGTAAGTAGGTGAACGGAAAAAAACCAACATAAGTAACGAAAAGTAAAGTTGCCCAAAACCTCTTCCCTGTTAAGAGTTCCCTGTTAAGAGTTCCCTGTTCCCAGTTAAGAGTTCCCTGTTAAGAGTTCCCTGTTAAGAGTTCCCTGTTAAGAGTTCCCTGTTAAGAGTTCCCTGTTCCCTGTTAAGAGTTCCCTGTTAAGAGTTCCCTGTTCCCTGTTAAGAGTTCCCTGTTAAGAGTTCCCTGTTCCCTGTTAAGAGTTCCCTGTTAAGAGTTCCCTGTTAAGAGTTCCCTGTTCCCTGTTAAGAGTTCCCTGTTAAGAGTTCCCTGTTCCCTGTTAAGAGTTCCCTGTCCCCTGTTCCCTGTCCCCTGTTAAGAGTTCCCAGTTAAGAGTTCCCTGTTAAGAGTTCCCTTGTCATAACGACAATTTTTAACGCCAACCTACTTAGTTATATGTCCGTTGTCAGTTTTTGAACAGGAATTTTTACTAATTACCAAGACTAAACCTCAAGTTAAATCAAATAACAAGGACTTTGCAAGGCCTGTTTCAGTAAAAGATGATATTCACTATTACTGATATTATAAGCGCCAAATCTAGATAAATGGGGATTCATCATTTGGGCATCAAATAACAAAAATTTCCTCTGACGCAATCGGGCTACTAATTTCACCATTGCGACTTTAGAACCTTCGGAAATGTTGAAAAACATGGATTCACCAATAAAAGCACCACCAATCACAATTCCTAAAATTCCCCCCGCTAATTGATCACCAGACCAAGTTTCAAAACTATACGCATATCCCGACTTGTAAAGTAACCAATATATCTTTTCTAATTCTGGAGAAATCCAAGTTATGTCACGATTAGCACATCCAGCCACTACACCCAGAAAGTCACGGTTAATTGCTACAGTGAATCGTTCTTGGTTGAGAACTCGCTGTAATGACTTGGGATACCGAAATTTTTCATCCAAAGGAATTAAAGTTCGTTCCCGACTTTCATACCATCCCAGATGATTATTCTCATCAGCCATGAGAAAATAACCTTGGGCATAACCGCGAATAATAGCACTAACATCATATTCCATAATTGAGTGAATCATCCAAAAAATCCCCATCTGAACGCAATGGACTGTTATCAGTGTTCCCCTGCGAACTTTTAAGAGACTAACCTGGTAAACAAAATCTATTTAAAATATACAAACATGACTCAAACAATTCCACCCATTACCCTACCACCTTCGGAAAATCCCCAGCAAGAAGGAGAATGGTTACAACAAAACTTACTACATTGGCTTGATAATGAGTTTATTCCTGAAGCAATCAATCAAAATATTGCTCAACGCGCATCACAGATTTTTGTTAGACAACGCATGGAAGGAGAAAACGACTTAGGTTCTCTAGTCATTGCCATTGTCACGGAAATGCAGTGCTATGATTTTTCTAAAAGCTTTTTTGGAGAGTTTGCGATCGCCAACGCCGTTAGCGATCTACTATTAGATAGCCTGGGAATTGATCATTGTTGTGGTCAATAGTATCTGAGTTATTGGTCAGTGGTTATTGATCATTAGTCATTACAACTGACCAGCGACCACTAACTACCAACTAGACTTAACAACACCAGGTAAAAGACCTTCATGGGCCCATTCTCTAAGCACATTCCGAGATAGTCCAAAATCACGGTATACACCTCTAGGACGACCAGTTAACCAGCAACGGTTATGCTTCCGTGTAGGCGCACTGTTACGGGGTAATTGTTGAATTTTGCGGTGAACTTCTAGCTTCAGCAATGGAGATTCTGCTATTCTGAACTCTTCTAGCAGTGCTTCGCGCTTTTGGGCGTATTTCTCCACCATTCTAGCGCGTTTCTTCTCGCGCTCAATCATACTCTTCTTGGCCATGAATTCCCTAATTTAATTAAAGACACCACTCCTCATTCTACAGTATTCTTGACAATTATGGGGAAATTTATTATCAACAAAAAATAAAAAATCAAATATTGACCCTCCTTTTTTAACCATATTCCTCACTTACAATTTTTCAAACCTTGTGATGCAGGCAAGATACCCGCTATAGTTGTACCTCATTTAGACTAAATTCGCTGTAATTGATCAAATATAGGAATTATGTAGGAGTTACGGAAGAAGAAATAATGAACCACTCTAATCACAGAGATCAGGGAGGAATGTCACCAGATGTCTAAAAATGAGCGCGGAGGGATTTGAACCCCCGACCCACAGGACCGGAACCTGTTGCTCTATCCACTGAGCCACGCGCCCTTACATATATCCTCTATGCTCAACACTATAACATAATTTTTGGATTTGTCGAGAATTAAAAATTAAATTATAACTATAGAAGCTAGGACTTACGCATTGACGGGATCAACCAAATATGAGGTATGGGTTTGAGGCATTTTAACGTGATTTTTTCATCCTTTTTGAGCGATAGCGAAGTGCTGCTGCAAGCAGTTCGCTTTTGAGCGGAAGTTAATCACCAAAAGCCTGAAACGAGGGATTTTCCTTCATGCACATGATGGTGAATTTGTACATTGCGTAATTCCTAGAAGCATGAATCCTAACTAAAAAAGTTTAAACTATGTTTAAACCATTATTTACCTATTCTTAATGCAATCTTAACCATAATCGATCACCCTTAGTTAAAGATATAATCAGCCAAATCAGGTATTTCTGAAATTAAGAGGCAGTATGACTTTTTTAGCCAGTGTTTTGATGAATCGTTTTATTACTACTTCGCTATTAACCGGGGCTGTTGCGTTAAGTCCAGTCTTGAGTAAAATGGCATCAGCTCAGACTTTGAACGGTGCAGGAGCAACATTTCCCGCTCCTCTTTACGAAAGATATGCCCGTGAAGTTAGGAAAAAATATCCTGATTTGAAAGTTAATTACCAAGCCATTGGTAGTGGTGGTGGTATTCGTCAAACCATTGCGGGAACTGTGGACTTTGGTGCTAGTGATGCAGCCATGAAAGATGATGAGATTGCTAAAGTTAAAAATGGTGTTATCTTAGTACCTACTGCTGGTGGTGCTGTTTCCGTTGTTTATAATGTACCTGGTGTCAACAACCTGAGATTATCTCGCACTACATTACCAGATATTTTCTCTGGAAGAATTACTAACTGGAGTGACGCGAAAATTAAAGCGGATAACCCTGGTGTAAATCTACCAAATCAACCAATTAAATTTGCGGTTCGCGCTGATGGTAGTGGTACAACATTCATTTTTACTAACCATTTAAGTTCTATTAGCGGTTATTTCAAAGGTAGAATTGGTGCTAATACCGCTCCGAAATGGACTTTACCAAACGCCCTCAAAGGTAAAGGAAATCCGGGGGTAGCTGCATTGGTGAAAAGCAATCCCGGATCTATTGGTTATGTTGAATATGACTATGCTACTAAAAACAATTTGAAATCAGCTACATTGCAAAATAAAAAGGGAGAATTTGTTGCTCCCTCTTTAGCATCTGCTAACGCAGCTTTATCAACTGTAGCTTTTCCCAATAACTACCGCGTTTTTATTGGAGACCCAGACCAAGGTTATCCCATTGTTGGTTTAACTTGGATGATGGTTTACAAACAGTATTCTAACCCCGCTAAAGCTGACGCAATTAAAAAATGGATTAACTGGGTTCTCAAGGACGGTCAACAATATAATGATGACCTCAACTACACTAAAATTCCCAGTGATGTTGTCAACCGTGTGCTACAAACCGTGAACACCACTGTCAAGTAATTTTCTGTCCTCTTGAGTAATTGACTTTGACTTAGCAATACCTGTGCCAATTTTCCCAAAATTTATCCCAAACCCTATAAAATCGTTACCAGATCAATAGGGCTTCAGGTTGTTGGCTAAGGTATTAAGGTATTGACCAAAAACATGGGACACAAGCCCCGTCCTTCTAGGACAGCAGTTCTCATTTTAAGGTTTCATGACAAAACCCTATGAGTGCAAGGGTTTTACAATTCTTAACTAATCCGGGGATCGCTGAAATGGCGCAAAAGCGTTTCAAAATGAGAATTGCTGCTTATGGGACGGCTTGGCGATTATTGTGGTAGAATTTTGTTTAGTCGCCTTATGGCATTGGGAGACTTTCAACGAACGTCGAGGGAGGTTTAACTATTTCGATAGCACAACCCAAGGCAACGTTAAGGAATCCTCTCTCATGAAAGGAAGATGATGTATTTTAATTAGAGGATTTTTGAAAAGTATTGGGCGAATATAACTCACTACTACACAGGTCAAATCCACACTACTTAACGAAGAACCTTATCTTCTTGGGGTTTGTAACAGGTTACTAATTTAACCTTTGAGCTAAAACACTTTTAAAGTGCATATTCATTTATTTCCTCAAGTTCTTATTGATCATGGCTAATTTATCTGAACAACGAGATAATAACTCACGAGAATCAAATGATGGAAATATTTTAACATCTACTAGTGGGGTTAATTTCTGGTTTGATAGGGGATTTACATGGCTAGTGTATATTTTCGCTGCTACTACTGTCACTATCCTATTTTTAATGACTTGGGTAATTTTTCAGCAAGCACAACCGGCTATTGGTCAATTCGGACTGGGCTTTTTATGGAGTCAAGACTGGGATACAGGTAATCAAATTTTCGGAGCTTTGCCGTATATTTATGGAACACTGGTAAGTAGTGCGATCGCCATTTTACTAGCTGTACCCGTGGGTATATCCATAGCTTTAGTAACTAGTGAGGATTTCTTACCCATTCCGGTTAAAAGTACCCTCGCTTTTGTGGTAGAATTAATTGCAGCTATCCCCAGTGTAATTATCGGTTTATGGGGAATTTTTGTATTTATTCCTGTCATCAAACCTTTGGAAAAATGGCTTGGTGGCACTTTTGCATTCATACCACTATTTAATACCGAAGATCCAGCGGGAAATAATATGTTGACAGCGGGAATTATTCTCTCCATTATGATTTTACCGACAATGGCAGCTATTTCTCGTGATGTAATGTTGGTCATTCCTAAGGATTTACGTAGTTCGTCTATGGCTTTGGGAGGAACTCGCTGGGAAACAATTTTTCGGGTGTTATTACCAGCAGGATTTTCCGGGTTGGTAAGTGCAGCTATGTTGTCTCTTGGTAGGGCTTTGGGAGAAACAATGGCAGTAACCATGGTAATTGGTAATTACGCTCAAATAAGTCTATCTTTACTTGATCCAGCATACACAATCCCCGCTGTTTTAGCTAATGAATTTGCCGAAGCTGAACCAGGATTACATATTGGTTCATTAAGCTATTTAGGCTTAATTTTATTTGCGTTAACTCTAGCTGTCAATATTGGGGCTGTTTTATTAGTTAAATGGGTTGGTAAAAAGAATAGATAACTCAAGCTAGTTATTTAGTTGCGGCTGTTAATGGGTAATTGGTAATTGGTGATAAAATCCCTGTTTTCATCCTGTTCATCTTTTAATCCTGGATATCCTGATTCTGACATTGTACCTAACTAGCGATTTACGTTGGATAATAAACAATCTAAAATCCAAAATCCAAAATTAATATGAGTGATTCTTTCAATTCGGAAATAGATCAATCCATAGCGGCGGAATTATGTAAGCCCTTACCCGCCAGTAGACAAGTATTTTCATACTTAATGAATAGCATAGCTTTTGGTTTGACCGCATTAGCACTCTTACCATTATTATCCTTATTGTGGGAAATCCTCCACAGAGGAATTTCTGGTTTTAGGTTACAAATGTTATTTAGTCCATTGATTGAAAATGGCTTTGCTAATGCTATTCTTGGTACTGTACTCATGGTAAGTATTGGTGCATTATTCAGTATTCCTGTGGGGGTAATGACGGGAATTTTCTTAGCGGAATTTAGTCAAACCAACCCAGTCACTCAATATGTTAGATTTATTACTAGCATTATCACGGGTGTGCCTTCAATCGTGGTGGGGATGTTCGCTTATGGTGTGATTGTTTTAACAACTAAGCAATTTAGCGCCATTGCTGGCGGTTTTGCTTTATCTGTCATCATGCTACCCGTGATAGTATTGACGACAGAAGAGGCTTTAAAGTTAATTCCTATACCTCAGCGTCTCGCATCCGCCGCTTTAGGGGGGACTCGCTTCCAAACTACTTTTCGCGTGATTATTAGTGCTGCTATTCCCGGAATTACTACGGGTATTTCCTTGGCCATAGCTCGCGCTGCTGGTGAAACCGCACCACTAATTTTTACCGCTTTATTTAGTCAAAATTGGTCAGATAGTTTATTAAGTCCTACTGCTTCGTTACCAGTATTGATTTTTAATCTTTATAATAATCCCGACCCAGCAGTAAACCAATTAGTTTGGACTACTTCTATCATTCTTCTGACCATAGTGCTATTTTTTAGCTTGATATCTCGCTTAATCTCTCAGAAAAGTAAAGCCAATTAAAAACGTTTTTTGCATTAAAATATGAGTAATCTAACAACTGCTATCCAAGTCAAAAATCTTAGCTTTTATTACGGCAACTATAAAGCTATTCAAGGGATATCATTGGATATCTATAAAAACCAAGTTACCGCACTAATTGGTCCTAGTGGTTGTGGTAAATCTACATTCATTAAAACTATTAATCGCATTAGTGAATTAGAGGGAAAAGTCAAAGTTGAAGGTAGTATCGAATTTTTTGGTCAAAACATCTATGACCGTGACATTAATATCAATCGTCTGCGTCGGGAAATTGGTATGGTATTCCAAAAACCAAACCCTTTTCCCATGAGTATTTATGAAAATATTGCTTACGGCGTAAAAATTGCCGGCCGATGTCCGAAAGTAGAATTAGATGAAATTGTGGAATCCGCGCTTAAAGGTGCTGCTCTCTGGGATGAGGTCAAAGATAAACTAAAACAATCTGCTTTTGGGCTTTCTGGTGGACAACAGCAGCGTCTTTGTATCGCTAGGGCTTTAGCAGTCAAACCCAAGGTGTTACTCATGGATGAACCTTGTTCAGCCCTCGATCCTATTGCTACCATGAAAGTGGAAGACTTGATTCACAAATTGCGAACAGAATTTACGATTGTGATTGTCACCCATAATATGCAGCAAGCAACTCGTGTTTCTGATTTCACGGCCTTTTTCAGTACCGATGAAAGTCGCATCGGTCAGATGGTAGAATTTGGTGCTACCAGTCAAATCTTTGGTAGTCCCTTAGATGCTCGTACCCGTGACTATGTTTCTGGACGTTTTGGTTAAATACGGATAAGCTCAATACAAGATGTAGCTTGAGCCTCATCAGGATTTAAAATCATAAGCATTCCTCATGCAAAATCCAAAATTAGTATGACTCATTCTACAGATATTACCACCTTAGCACGGTGGATGGCGGCCGATTTTAGCAATCAAGCCCAAGTTTTTGAGAATCCGGCTTTTTTTGCCCATATTCGCGTATGTATGCGTCCCCTAAATTGGGAAGTATTATCAGGGGTGAGTTTGTTTGTAGAACAAGCTTACGACTATATGCTGAATAAACCCTACCGCGTGCGGGTGTTACATCTGACAACTGTAGGGGATAAAATCCACATTGAAAACTATACAGTCAAAGCAGAAAAAGACTTTTACGGTGCTTCTCGTGATTTACCCCGGTTACAAACTTTAACAAGCGATCGCCTAGAAAAGCTTTCTGGTTGTAACATGATTGTAGAATGGACTGGCAGCCAATTTAAAGGCACAGTCGAACCAGGAAAGGGCTGCATTGTCATCCGTGACGGGCAAAGAACCTATTTGGATAGTGATTTTGAAATTGATGGTGAAAGGTTCATCAGCCGCGACAGAGGGCGAAATCCTGAAACAGATGAGCATATTTGGGGTTCGGTCGCTGGTCCTTTTCACTTCCTGCGGTGGGGGAATTTTGCCCAAGAAGTCAAATTAAATCCTTAAAATCCAATACAGGACTGGCTTTCAGTCTGTCCTGTCTGTGAAAAAAATTAATAATCAAAAGCATAATTAAAAAAATTTCTCCTAGATAGTGCAAATTGGGAAAAATGGTGCTATCATAAGTAATCGTAGGCGCGGCGACATAGCCAAGTGGTAAGGCAAGGGTCTGCAAAACCTTCACCCCCGGTTCAAATCCGGGTGTCGCCTTTGCGAAAAACCAGCCAAAACCAAGCATTTCCAGGTTTTAGGTAATAAATTATGTAAATTATGGGACGGGTTTAATACTGGGAATTACCATGATTGAGACAACCCGACCATTTACTCCAGATTGGGTATCTCCTCCCGGTGATACCATTGCTGATATATTAGAAAAGCGTGATTGGACACAGGCGCAGTTAGCAGAGCGTTTAGGCTACACTACCAAACATATCAGCTTGTTAATTAATGGCAAAGCACCTATCAATGAAGAAACAGCCCTGAAGCTGGAACGAGTTTTAGGGAGTACAGCCGCATTTTGGCTCAAGCGTGAAGCCCAATATCGCGCTACTTTGGCTAAGAAAGAAGAGGAAACCCGCTTAAAGGAGTGGATATCTTGGTTAGATCAGTTACCAGTTAAAGAATTAATGAACCAAGGTGTAATTCCTAAATGTAATTTAATTGCTAAAAATAAACCAGGAGTGGTAAAAAATTTATTACAGTTTTTTGGTGTTGCTTCACCGGAAGATTGGCAGAAATACTACGGAAGTTTAGAAGTTAATTTTCGTCGCACCCGCGAAGAACAAAGTGATGTTGGTGCTATTGCTGCTTGGTTGCGATTGGGGGAAATAGAAGCAGAAAAGTTAGATTGTCCTAAATACAGTAAATCAAAGTTTGAAAAAGCGGTGCAGGAAATTCGCACTTTGACGGTGTTACCACCAGCAGAATTTGAACCACGGATGCAACAATTATGCCGAGAATCTGGGGTTGTGTTGGTTTTAATACCATCAATTAAAGGAGCGTACGTTAGTGGTGTAGCGCGGTGGTTAAATCCCCATAAAGCACTGATTCAACTTTCACTTTACGGTAAAACTAATGATCGGTTCTGGTTCAATTTCTTCCATGAAGCTGCACACATCCTATTACATAATAAAGAAAATATTTTTCTCGATGAATGGGATAGTGGGAAAAGTTTGGAATCTGAACTAGAACGGGAAGCTGATCAATGGTCGCGGGAATTTTTAATACCTTGTGAGTATGAAGGAGAATTAGCGCAACTTAAATCTAAAGCTGATGTTGTTGATTTTGCAGCGCGTATTGGTATTCATTCTGGAATTGTGGTCGGTCGCTTGCAACATGATCATCTAATAGATCGCTCTTGGATGAATGGTTTGAAGGAGAGTTTTTGTTTTCAAGGAGTAGAATAAGTTCAAGATGATACAAGCCGATACGTTAAAATCAGGGTGGCAAATTTGGCGATTTGATCAAATTGCAACTAGTGTTAATGACCGCATTAACCCACATTCAGCATAAATAAATATACTCAAAATATTTTTCCAGCAGGTTATTTTGTCAAAATTGGCACTCAAAATAATCTTTTAATTGTGGAATAAACACTTTACTCCGACTTGTGCCTTGAAAGATGTGTTTTTCACGGTATGGAGATTGCATAAACTTCCCATAGCAACAAACAATTACGACAGCCTCATTTGCTTTATTCAGTACGTCTTGGTTAAAGTGGTTTCCTAATTGTTTCATTTGATTTTCAGTTGTGTGTGGTGCGGCGTGGAATCTGTAGCCCTTTACCCTTTTTTCCTTTACCCTTATAAGCATAGTGAAACGAAGCGATCTTAAAAATTTTTTTGGCTTATTACATGGTCTTAAAGTGGGACTTAAATTAATAGACATTTGGTGAAAATTAAATATGCGTGACTTACAACCCTGATAGAGACGTGACCTGGGTAGGGATTCTCGGCTCTACAATCCTTACCTCCAGATGTCTAATAGATTGGGGTAAAATTGGGGTCAATAGATGTTGGATTTTGGATTGACTCTACTCTAAAGTGTGTAATTCCACCTTACCTTACCTTTCTAAACTTCCAAATAGGGTCTTCAATCCCAGCCTCACGGAATCCACGGTCACGTATTAGGCAAGCATGACATTTGCCGCAGCCACCTTTTATGCCACCATAACACGTATGAGTCAACTCAAATATTTCTGAAAATTTGTCGGCTAACAAATCTTTTGCTATTTTCACACTCTCAGCTTTAGTTAATTGCATCAATGGAGTGTGAATTTTAAAAGCTGTTGGATCACCCCAAATTCCCTCACCCAGGGACTTAGCCATGGCATCAATAAACAACTGACGGCAATCATAATAACCAGCAAAATCTGCTTCACAAACACCTATAAAGATATTTTTGATCCCCATTAGAGTAGCTCGGTTCGCTGCTATTGTGAGAAACAAAATATTCCGTGCTGGAACGAAAGTCGCTTCCACCCCACTTGGCAATTCAGCAGTTGAGTTATATTGACTAAGTGGGGTATTGGATATTAATGGTGAGGTTCCCTTGAGAATTGACCCCAAATCAACTATTTCGTGGCTTGCTAATTCAAGAGTCTTGGCAATGGCGATCGCACTTTCTAATTCAATTAGATGACGTTGTCCATAGTTAAAACTTATAGCATGAACTTCATGAAACTGTTCACGTGCTAGAACTGCACAGGTAGTAGAATCCTGTCCACCACTTAATAAACATAACGCTTTAGATTGAACCACTCTGTATTCCTAATTAATAAAACTACTTTTTATAATAACCCAAGTAATAACCCAAGTAGGTTAAGTGCATGGATTCCACCTGATAGACCGCGTGGTGTAGCCATCTTGGCCGCCAGACTTATACAAATTAAATGCACAATAACTTACCTGATAAGTTAGGTGAACGGAAAAAAACCGACATAAGTAACGAAAAGTAAAGTTGCCCAAAACCTGTTCCCAGTTAAGAGTTCCCAGTTAAGAGTTCCCTGTTCCCTTGTCATAACGACAATTTTTAACGCCAATCTACTTAACTGAATGTTTACGATATTTGTTAATTTACATTATAACTTTAAATTTATCCCCCTATATTCATCGCCGCTAAAAAAGCCTTTTGACTGACATCTTTATACAATCCTTGCAGGTATTTTATTACCAAATCACCATCGGGTGAATTATTTGTATTTTCCTCATCTTTAGCTAAAGGAATTGTCCCTAATACATCTAATACTGTGTCGTTTACTGGTGGTGAAATTACTACTAAAGAAGATTCTAAAGGTTCTTCGTATTTCCAGAAAGAATTTATTTTAACGACAGATTGATTTTTGGGACTTTCAGGTTGAATTTCTGATGTTTCTGGAATCGTTTCTACATTTTTACGGCTGCGTAATTGACGTAAATCGCTGATAATTTGCTCTTTTGTGCGTCCTCGTAATTGAAATAAAACAAATGGATCTTCACTAAAGCGATCGCCTAATTGATAATATACCGCACCTATATGTTTACAAGGAACTGCTTGATCAGGACAAGAACATTTACTGTAAACATCAGTGAGAGTAAAGGGAAATAATGACAACCCGTTACTTATAAAAACTTCTTCGATGTTTTGTGGCATTTCCCCTGCTAATAACTTAGCCTCAAAAATCACCTTCTGTGACATCGTTTCGATAACATAATCCCATTCTTCTTTGCTAAAAGTATCCAAAGATAGAGTAACTTTATAGGGTTCTACTTCACTACCCTGGACCCTAGCTAATACTTTCTCACCTGTAAATTTAACACTCAAAACATTTCCTTGTCGAGAATAATTTCTAGCTCGTTCTAATCGCTTTTTAAATCGGTAAGAATCTAGTAAATCTAGCCACCTTTGTGACCACCATTCCCGACCTGCTTGTAAGGTTTTATCAGTCATATTATTTACCTTTTGCATTTTGACTAAAGAGGGATAGTAAAATGGTGAATAAATCGATATACTAGCGTTAATTGTTTTCCCTCATCCAACTGGGGTTAAATACGACTAACCCCAGTATACTATGTTATTTTGAGATTAGATAATTTTCACAAATACAAATCATTAGTTATCTTATTTGATACGAACCACTCCAGGCACAGAGGACACGGAGGTGGAGAGAAAGGAGACTGTTAGATTTTATTTAGCAATGTTATTTTTATAATTATTCGCTTTTCATTCCTTTACTAAAAATCTGATAGTATAACCAGGTGCTAAATTCTTTGAGGGGAAATAGTATATAGGTCAAGGGGTTGACTGTGACGATAATATTTCTAAAATCTCGTTTGGCGAAAAATAAAATTCCCTTTGCTACTTGGGACGCTGACATGATACCATAGGGGTTTAATTGACTTTTGAATGGTCCGCAAATTAATTTGCGAATTACACAATTTTGATCTAATCTTTTGAGGGTGACAATATCCCCTAATGCTCTTTTACTCAGTTCATACAAAGGGCTGAAGGCTGGGGAAACTTCTGCTTCTGATGTATTTACCCAAATTTCTTTGGTGGCTTTGTCTTGGGGTCCTCTGACGGTTGCAGAAAAAATATCTATCAATTTTAAGGCGGAAAATGTGTTAATTTGATAGGAGTTATAAATGGCGGTAGAATCTCTATTTCCATAGACATTTACCCCATGATTGATAATGAGAATATCAACTTTTTCTAAACTTTCCTGTAGTTGTGCTTCATTACCCAATTCCCATTTGATAACTTTAACACGCGGTTGAATTGTAATTTTTTCCGGGTTGGTTGTTAATGCTACCACTTTGGCGTTATGCTTTAATAATTCTCCTACTAGTGCTTGTCCTAATGCACCAGAAGCACCTGTTAAAGCCACTGTTTTACCTTTGAGAGAAAGCCCTGTTCCCAGAATTTTATCTACTAGGGGAAAAACACCACTATAGTAAGCATTAACATCATCAAAATGATGTCGCCAATGATAGCTTCTATTTACCCACCAAACGGAGGGAATTGCGTCTAATGCTCCGGGTAAATGATTGTAGTCTGTATCTATTGTTCCTTGGAAATATCGCAGGGATGCACCGTATAAAAAGGTAACAGCATAAGCGACTCCTAACCATAACCCCCATTGATGGGCTACTAAGGCAATTATTGTTAAGATGATTACTAGTATCACCGATTCGACGATATCGTGATACAATTGGGAGTCTACGTAGGCTTTTTGGGAAATTAAAGTTAAATCCCGTTTATATACAGCATGATGTTTATTATGCCATTTCGCTAACCATGTTATTTGATGACACAAAGCATGATAAGCATCTCTGACAATTTCCGCGAGTAGGAGGGAGGAAAATCCCCAGGTTGTGAACTGGATACAGTTATTTACTAAAACCGAGTCAATAGTTAAGCTTTGAGCCAAAATCATCATTTTTCTAGTAGTAGCACTCTTTCTGATATTGTGTGTTTTTTCTAATCTATTCTAGCAGAATCAATGCTTCTAGCGATCGCTAATTTGCTCAATTAATCGCTGTTCTAGTAAATCCAATAATCCATCTACATCTTTTCCTATTTCATGAAAACAGGCTTCTGGTGATGATTTGGGTGCGAATTGGATTAGTTTAATTTCTCCTTTACCAATTCCAATCATGACTACCTCTGTTTCGGGTTTATTATTATCAATAATTCCCAAAATTTCTTGGAGACGATTTTCAACTCGCTCATTGAGTTTTTCTATTTCGCTTTGGGGACAGTAGACAAAATGGGGAGTGGGTTGTAAATCAATACCTATAGTTCCCTGACTATTGCCATTTTTTAACCACAACCCCCAAAAAAGTGCAGCTAGTTCTGGCTGATTGTTTTTGACAAATTTATCCAATTGTCTGCGCCATTTATTGTCTGCTGTTTCTGGTTGGGGAATACTAAACATGATCGTTAATTGGTAATTTTATTTGGTTCTTAGGTACTTGTTATGCTAAACCGAGAAGTTGAGAGTTCCCTCCAGTTTATCATACTAACTCCGGTAGAGTCTTTTATGATAATTTTCTCTATTTTAGCCCAGATTGCACCAGCCAGAGACTGGTGTAAATGCCATTTTTTTCTAACAGTTGTTCATGAGTTCCTGCTTCTACTAATTTACCATGTTCCATGACATAAATACAATCAGCGTTGCGAATTGTCGAAAGACGATGAGCTATAGCTATAGTAGTCCTATTGACCGTAATTCGTTCTAGGGAACGTTGAATTGCGGCCTCAGTTTCATTGTCTACTGCTGAAGTAGCTTCATCTAAAATCAGAATTGGTGGATCTTTTAATACTGCGCGAGCGATCGCAATTCGTTGTCTTTGTCCTCCAGATAATTTTTGTCCTCTTTCCCCTACTATTGTCTCATAACCTTGGGGTAAATTCATAATAAAATCATGAGCTTCTGCTATTTTCGCGGCCATGATGATCTCTTCATTAGTAGCAGTGAAAGTACCATAGCCAATATTTTCTCCCGCTGTACCATGAAATAGAAAGACATCTTGACTAACTAAACCAATAGCGCGGCGTAAATCTCGTAAATTTAACTGTTGTAAATCAATTCCATCCAGAGTGATTTTACCATTTTGTACTTCATAAAAACGCAGTAATAACTTAACTAAAGTGCTTTTCCCTGAACCTGTTGAACCGACAATAGCAATTGTATTTCCCGCTGGAATTTCTAAGGATAAGTTCTTGATAACTGGGTTTCTATTCTGATAAGCAAAGCTGACATTTTTAAATTCTAAAGCTCCCCGAATCATATCTATGGGTAAATCAATATTTCCCCCAGGAATTGTCATAGGAGTATCTAATAAATCCATGACTCGGTTAGTAGAAGCCATAGCTCTTTGATATAAATCAAAAGTATCTCCTAATCTGGTTAATGGCCATAATAAAAGCTGCACTAAAAACACCAAAGAACTATAAGCACCAACAGCCAATCTTCCGGCTACTGTTTCCATACCGCCGAATAATAGCAATATTGTAAAAGCTATTAAAATGAACATCCGAATGATGGGAATATAAACCGCAGATAAGGCGATCGCTACTTCATTACTTTGACGATAAGCATTACTTTCTAATTCTACACGAGCAGATTCATAATCTTCGGCTGTAAAACTTTTAATGGTAGTAATTCCGCTCAAATTATTAGACAGTCTACTATTTAATAAACCTACTTTTTCCCGAACTTCAGCATAACGAGGGGCGAGAAATTTCTGAAAAACTATCGAACCACCGAGAATAAAAGGCATGGGTAAAATTGCCATCCAAGCCACACTAGGAGCTAAAATAAAAAATGCACCACCAACGATGATAATAGTTGTAGTGACTTGAATAATATCATTTGCACCCACATCTAAAAACCGCTCTAATTGGTTAATATCATCACTGAGGATAGACATTAAACCCCCCGTACTACGTTCTTCAAAATAAGCTAATTCTAATTCTTGCAGGTGTTTATATGCGGACAATCTTAAGTTATGTTGAATATTCTGCCCCAAATTGCGCCATAATAATTTATAGGCATATTCAAACAATGATTCCAACACCCAAGTAATCACCGTCAACAAGGATAAAATCAGGAATTGCCCATAAATATCTTTGACACCTAACCCAGCAATGATAGAATTATCTTGCTTGACTACCACATCCACCGCAATCCCAATTAATACAGGTGGTGCTAAATCAAAAACTTTATTCAGGATAGAAGCGCCAATGGCCAGCCGAATTTGTTTAGTATACTTGTGTCCATATTTAAGTAGACGCTGGAGAGGATGTACAGAATTTGTACGCCTTTGTGATAATCGGGGAGATTTCAATGGTATACTCACATTAATTGCTAATTACTCGCATTTAATATTACCACATAATCGAGTTAATTAGTTATAAAAATTGAAATAATAGATACAGTTATCTACCTTCAGGAATAAATTGGCATCTATCGTCATCAAACTTTGATGATTTGCTATTCTCAAAGTAATCTGGATTATTGTCACCAAAATATAGCCCGTAGCACAAAAGATAATATGCAAAAATTGTTAACTTGTAATTTGGCAAACTCCAGTTTTAGGAATTATATTAGAAAAATATTGTCGGCCAAATTATTGCTCCCCAGGTCAAACCGCAGGGTATAATGACAGTTCCTAGAGACCAGATGTGCTAATTTTCAGTGAAGACAACTAATCCAGCCAAGATTCTCGCTTAAACTCAGGGAATATGTCATATCAATCTTGATTTTGTTCAAAAATGCTAGTAATGTGATCAAATCTCACTCCCAAAACCTAAACCAGACGTAAAACTAGACAAATAATATTATGTCTACTCCCAATTATCAGCAACTCTCACTGCCAGAAGCCAGGAAAATACTCAACAAATTCAACTGTCTGGATATCGCCCCCATTCTGAAACCGTCGGAGAAAATTCCCACCCGTGAGGCATTAATTTTTGTCACCAGTCTGACTGATTATCAAATTTTAGGTATTTGTGCTGATACAGCCGAAGAGGGAATTTTAGCCATGAAAACCTATTCTCGCGCTTTAGGTTATCAACCACCAACTGATTTACCGCAACCAGAAGGACCAGTTTACATCAAATTAAATGGCAAAAATGGCTTGTGTTATCTCGATTCCTATTCTGGTCATCATCGGGGAGTGCTAGTATCTTGTCAGTCCTATCAAGAGGGAGGAGTTAACGAAATGTATGGACATTTACCCCTCGATTTATTTGTCTAGAATTTCGTTTATAATCGTCTTTAGGGTGGGCATTGCCCACCTCATTCTTAATCACTAGTTACCAGATAATATGAGCATTGTTACATTACAGTCAGTTAAAAAAGATTTTGGAATTAAAGAACTCTTAAAAGATGCTAATTTTAGTCTTGATACTAATGACAAAGTTGGTTTGATTGGTACTAATGGTTCTGGTAAATCAACTTTATTAAAAATGATCGCCGGCTTAGAATCAATTGATAGCGGCCAAATTTTAGTTAATTCCGGTGCGAAAATTGTTTACCTACCCCAACAGCCAGATATAGACGAAAATCACACAGTTTTAGAACAGGTATTTGCTGACAGTGGTGAACAAATGCACCTAGTTAAAGAGTACGAAGAATTGTCTGATAAATTGGCACATTATCCCGATGATAGTCAATTAATGTCTCGTCTTTCCAGTGTAATGCAGCGCATGGATGCCACAGGTGCATGGGAAGTAGAAACCAACGCTAAAATCATTTTAACAAAACTAGGAATTGCTGATTTTGATGTGAAAGTTGGTACATTATCAGGGGGATATCGCAAACGCATTGCTTTAGCCGCAGCCTTAATATCAGAACCTGATTTATTATTAATGGATGAACCGACAAACCATCTTGATGCCCTGTCTGTAGAATGGTTACAAAGTTATTTAAATCGCTATCGTGGCGCACTTTTATTAATTACCCATGATCGTTATTTTCTAGATAGAGTTACTAATAAAATTATTGAAATTGATCGCGGTGATATTTACACTTATACTGGTAATTATTCCTATTATCTAGAAAAGAAAGCCTTAGCTGAAGAGTCTGCTATTAGCACTCAACGGAAACATCAAGGTATTTTACGACGAGAATTAGAATGGTTGAAAAAAGGACCAAAAGCTAGAAGCACGAAACAAAAAGCCAGAATTGAACGCGCTCATGCTTTGCGAGATACTGAGTTTAAACAACTTAATGGTAAGGTTGATATTTCTACCATTGGTCGTCGCATTGGTAAGAAAGTTATTGAACTGAAAAATGTTAGTAAAGCCTATAATGGTAGAACCTTAATTAAGGATTTTACATATCAATTTAGTCCAGAGGATAGAATTGGTATTATTGGTGGAAATGGTGCAGGAAAATCTACCTTAATGGACATTATTACCGCCAGAGTCAAACCAGATTCTGGTATTGTAGAAATTGGGACTACAATTCATATTGGTTATTTTAACCAACATTCAGAAGAATTGTTAACGGCTGTGAATGAAGATCAGCGAGTAATTGATTATATTAAAGAAGAAGGAGAATTTATTGAAATATCCGACGGAACTAAAATCACTGCTTCCCAAATGTTAGAGAGATTTTTGTTTCCAGGAAATCAACAATATGCACCCATTCATAAACTTTCTGGCGGAGAAAAACGTCGTTTATTCCTATTGCGTATTCTTATTAGTGCGCCCAATGTCTTGATTTTAGATGAACCGACTAATGATTTAGATGTCCAAACATTAGCAGTATTAGAAGATTATCTGGAAGATTTTAATGGTTGTGTAATTGTAGTTTCCCATGATCGTTACTTTTTAGATCGGACAGTAGATACAATTTTCGCTTTGGAAGCAGGGGGAAGTTTACGTCAATATCCAGGGAATTACTCCATTTATTTAGATTATAAAAAATCTGAGGAAGCCCAACCACAGGAAACACCAAAGGCTGTAATTGTCGAAAAGGTGACATCTCCAGTTATAGAGACCAAAAAACGCCGCAGGTTATCTAATTGGGAAAGACGGGAATTTGCAGAATTAGAAGGAAAAATTGCCAAATTAGAAGCGGAAAAAACAGCATTAGAAAAGAAATTAGCAACTATGGCGGGGAATTATAGCGAAGTGCAAAAACTTTATGAACAGGTGGAAACCCTCAAGAAAAATATTGATGTAGCCACGGAACGTTGGTTAGAATTAGCGGAAATGGAGTCTTAGGTTGCAATTAAATTAATCCTCTTGTTGAAATCTTCAAATATACGTAGGGTGGGTTAGCAAAAGCGTAACCCACCATCTGATTAGGTAGTTATGTAAAATAAATTGCATATCTCATATAACTCATGCTTATAAGAGCTAATACATATATCTAAATTATTTAATAATTTAGGTATATATTTATATTTAAGTTAATAGGCAAAAGTGACAAAATTCCTACAGTAGTGCAACAATTATGTCCCTTTTTTTAGCTATTTTTAATCCGTAATTGTCTGTTTTTTAGTAATGTTTTCAACTTAAAAGTCCAAATTTACGGATATTTGTGCGTGAAATACTGTTATCATCAAGCTATTGAAAGTGACAAAACTGAAACAATTATGTCACTTTTATTTTGTCTAAGTCTCTAGACAGAGGTTTTTATTTTTAATAAGATGTAGTCAGGAAATGAAAAAGTACAACGTTTCCGATTTTTTCTAGATTTTTTGACTTTTTAAAACCAAGGAGAATACAAAGATGGCTAATATTGTAATATCTGAACTACATCCTGCTGGTTCTGATTTTTTTATCGATTCTGAAAGCTTTTTGTATGAGCTAACTGATAACGAAATTATGGTAATCTTAGGTGGTAAAATATGGCCTCTTTATAATCTGAAGGGAGAACTAATAGGCTATGTTGATGATGGGAAGCCTTCATAGCCCAATAGGGAATGTTGGGAACGGGAAGTAAGTATTTGTAGGGTGCGTTAGCATGAGTCCTAACGCACCAAGAGCATCAAACTAACGCTATTTTCTCGTTTTTCCTCGTTCCCAGTCTCCGACTGGGAATGCCACTGAGAGGCTCTGCCTCCATAACTTAGTATCAATGAAGGCAGAGCCTTCCGTAATTCATTCCCATACAGAGTATGGGAACGAGAAACGAGAACATTTTTGTGTAGAATTTCTCGTTCCCAGTCGGAGACTGGGAATGCTACTTAGAGGCTCTGCCTCGATAATTTAATATCAATGAAGGCATAGCCTTCCGTAATTCATTCCCATACAGAGTATGGGAACGAGAAATGTTGCAATAAACTATCATATCTAATGAGGAATAAAACACCCCATTTTAATATTATTAAAAATTATTAAAATGGGGTTTTGTCTATTCTGCAATTAGTTAAATACTAATACTGTTAAGAATGAGTCTTGGTTGGAGATATTCGTAATGTACTAAACGTCCCTTATTATTCAATTCAATTTTTCTCTGTACCATATTCAATTCTTGCTGAAATTTATTCACAACTTGGTCAGCATTTGGATCTGTAAATTCTTCCTCTTCATAATATCCCAGTCTGTCATAACGATAGTCTGAAAGTATGTACACAGTTGATAATTGGGTATTTGTGGGTTTGGCAGGTGGTAGAAAATCTATGAGGGCTTGACGGTCTTTAATATCACCCTTTTGTTGAATTGGTTGATAAGCAGCTAGGGGCATATTAGGAATAAAACCCATGTATTCATATTGGGAGAAATTAACCGCCGAATGCTGCGGACCACAAATATATATGATAGTAGTAACAATCTCAACTAATTGTTCTAGGGTATCAATGCGATCGCTCATACCCTTAACTCTACCACCATCCTGAGCCACTAATTCCCGCGCCCAAGCTTGCAGTTCTCCGTCTGCTTTCAAGTCTGCTGGACTCTGATAATAAAGCTGCAAATAGTTAAAGACAAACTTATTAATCGCATTCCATAACAAAATTCCATCATCCCGATAAGGATAATGTGGCAAGTTTTTCACATCATCTACACCGCGATTTTTGAGTTCCCTGGGTAGAGCAAACTGGTCTAGACTCCAACTTTTATAGGCATTTACCACAATTTGCAATGATTCTTGCAGAGTTCCTGCTAATAATTCATCCACAAAACCGCCCCTACTAACCAGACGCTTGCGAGCTAAATCATTATTAGCCAACATAAACCGGAAATGGGGTTTGAGTAATATTCTCAGAGGATGATTTTCAGCCAGTTGACGGGGGGTGACAACAGCAAAGGGTTCCATTACCAGGTGAGTCCGGCATAAATGGCTGCTCATTTCATGATGATTAGCATCAGCAATTTGCACACAGGACTTAGCATAAAACCAGGTTAAAGGGTCATCAAAAGGAGTTAGCAAGGGGCTGACTTTACCTGCTTTGGGATTGATTTGAATGGCTACAGGGACTAATTGGCCTCGATCTTGAAAGCCTGAACTGCGCCAACAGAAAAAGGCTAGAGGTGCTGGTAGGTACTTTTTTCCTTTGGCATAAGTGCCACCTTGAACGAACGCCAAGGATCTATAATCAGCGACATATAGATTTCCTGTGGCCAATCTTTCGATTAAATTAATAGAATTGCCAAACTTATCCTGTAATTCTTCGATGGTAAAGGCAAAGTTAGCTGGCATTTGCTTAATTTGACGTAAAACCATCGGATTTACCCCACAAAGCCGTTGTTCGGCGAAGGAATCATCGGTTTCATAGGTTTTCATCACATTAGGTTTTTGCAAAACTGGGAAAAAGTCCTCATAATCTTGCAATTCATCTAAAGGATCCCACATAGCATGAGTTTTAACAGCCATCATATTTAGAGGAAGTTCTGCTGCCTCTAATGTCCGTTCAGCAATATACTTGGTAGAAAAATTCTCTGCGGGAGGTACGCTTTTGAGCATCGCCATAGGCGGCAAAAAATCATACATGAATTGATACTCTTTGCGGCCTTTCTCTAGAGAAGATTGGCGTTGTGCGGGGTTTGGGTCATTTTGAGGTAGAAATGGCTGCATAATATTTATTTATGATATGGACTAGGATATTTGGCTTAAGTAAGAGCGACGAGCTTTACCCACGGTAATAATAACATTGGTCAGCATTTCTAATGCTAAGTCTTTCCCCGGACAAATGCGGCCTGCATGACGAGAACCAACGGAATTAAAACCCATGTGAAAAGGGCAAAGATTTTCTCTGTTTGCATTAAATTCATAAGCAGTTTTTCCCCAAAAATCTTCACTTAACATCCCCAAAAGCATAGGAATTAAAATTTTAGTTCCTTTCGGAAAGGTTCGCGCTTTACCTGCCAATGTCACCCTAAATGGTTCTGTAGCCACTCGGTGAGAGGCACTTACAGGCATAAACAGACGGGCGCATTCTAACAGAAAAAGTTGAATACTAGGACGATCATTAAGATCGAGCCTGTCCCAATAACTCTTAATGTCAATTTTATCAGTTTGACGACCTTGGTAAGCAGGAAGGGATTGATAACCCATTGCTGTTTTTCCCAAGTGTAGCGGACCTTGCAACCCGGCAATACTCATTAAAGACACCATCAGTTTTGCAAGTTCTCGCCGCGTCATTTTATGATATTTAGGGTCGTTCTCTTGAAAATTAGCTAAGGCTGGAGAATTTTCGTAAATCGTCGCTACTTGCTCCACTAGTTTAGGAACTTGACGAAATCCCCATATATTTAACTTTTCTAAACTACTGCTGCCAGCAAAATAATATAATGTTCCCCTTTTGGTATAGTGTAGGGTTGTAATAATTCTTATTGTTGCTTCATCATCAGGATTAATGCCAAAAATAACGTAGTGAAGATACCGGACTAAAAAGCCCATCCAATCCCGTTGATCATTATTGAAAAATTCTTCTAAAGTATTATTGGTAATTCTATCTACATAATCAGCCGCTAACTTATTTAACAACCGTTGTGCTACTTGATCATTTTGACGCATTACCATGCCTTCATTAAAGAAGTAATTATCAACACACTGACGGAAAGCATCATGATTTTCCCCACCGGCTGCTGGGTCTGAGAGAGTAATTAAAAGAACATTGCGACCTCCTTGATCAATTCCCGGAGCATGACTAGAACTCAGCATAGAAGTTCCTAGTCTCCAGTCACGGGCTTGGGGTGAGGTTAAGGCAGTTTCTAGGGTTTTAAAGTCTCCTAATACTACTTCCCCCGCACAACAAAAGGCATCCCCCAGCACTTGCCTTTTTCTATCTAGGTAAGGTGGATCATTGGCAATTGTTCCCTCTATAAAACTGATTATAGGCAAAAAGGTACGGCTGACTGGGTTTTGAGGGTTCTCTATTGCCCAAGCTTGAAAGTGATTCAGGGTTTTGTCTAATAATGTTGGTTGCATAAAGGTTATTTTTCTTTTGAAGGATAGTTAAATTTAGTCGAAAATCCAGTTTTGATCAATATTTTTAATATTTTTTAATTTTTGATATTTATTTCTTCTATCACATCTTCATAAATATCTGCCATTGTCAAAGTTAAGTTAACTGAATCTAAATGTAATTTATCATCTTTTCCTAATACTTCCGTTGACCAATTTCCTTGATCATCTTGACGACAAACCTCCACTTTTATTTGATTTTGGTAAATTAGAACATATTCCTTTAAACTGTCTATAGTTTGATAATTGATGCGTTTTTCACGTTTGTCTATTGTTGCTGTGGAATTAGATAAAACTTCTATAATCAAATTAGGACGAGTTTTAAAGTACCTTTCCTTATCTTCAGGATCACAAGTAACAATAATATCAGGATAGTAGAATATATTAGCATTTCTGATTTTAACTTTTACTTTCATATCTGACACGAAAGCACGACAGGAACTACCACGCAAATGAGGACGTAATATAGCGATAATATTACCTTTTATCAAACTGTGATCTTCGCTTGCACCCGCCATTGCAAAAACTTGTCCGGCCACATATTCATGGCGAATATCGCTAGATTTTTCAGCGTCTAGGTATTGTTCAACACTAATAATACTTAATGGAGATTGCATAATTTTGATTTGATGGCTGAGAAATTAGGTATAATTCTATTTTATTAGAAGTAAGTGAGCGGAAAAAAACCGACATACAGCACTTCCCGATGTTATGAGGTACAAGAACCCCACCCCCAACCCCCTCCAATATCAAAAGTTTATCCTTTTCTTCCCCCCGCTGCGGGGGGATTGAGGGGGGTGCGAGGAGGGGGCTTAAGATGTACCTCATAAGAGCGGAAACCCCTGTAAGTAACGAAAAGTAAAGTTGCCCAAAACCTGTTCCCTGTTCCCTGTTCCCTGTTCCCTTGTCATAACGACAATTTTTAACGCCAACGTACTTATTAAAAAAACTTCCCATGAGCCAAACTGCGATAAATCTCGTTGCTATATCTGTTTTCCTGATGACTTTTTCTACTTTATTAGGACCGTTAATACATCTTTCTCCCACAATACCAGCTTTAGCTACAGTGACGTTTTTAGGAATTGCAACTTTAGATAATTTCAGCTTTCAAGGTAAGGGAGGAACGATATTTTTAGATTTCCTGGCGCGATTTTCTCCAGAATATAAAGAACGCATTTTACATCATGAAGCAGGTCATTTTCTCGTGGCTCACTTGTTAGAAATTCCCATAACTGGCTATACTCTTAGTGCGTGGGAAGCTTGGAAACAAGGACAACCAGGACAAGGAGGGGTATCAATAGATGATAGGGAGTTAACAACGCAAATAGAAAAAGGTGAAATTAGTACCCAAATTTTAGAGCGCTATTGTACAATTTTAATGGCGGGAATTGCTGCGGAAACTTTGATTTTTAATAGTCCTCAAGGTGGAAATGATGATAAAATTAAGTTAATGCAATTTTTACAAGTTCTTGGTTTTTCTGAGGATATTTATCAGCAAAAACAACGGTTTCATTTGCTGCAATCTAAAAATCTGATTCAGGAGAATTGGGAAAGTTATCAAGCTTTGGTGGAAGCAATGAAAAAAGGGGTTGATGTTGAAGAGTGTAAAAAGGTGATTCGTGAGAGTGCGACATAATAGAAATATAAATTATAGCTTGAGGACAGTGAAAAATGTATCAAATAGATCCGCCACTTTCCCCTAAAGAAACATTACCCACAATGTATGATCTACCGAGTGAAGATCCAGAGGAGAAAGGTTTGCCAGATCAATTCCATTTATTACAACCACAATTATTATCAGAAACATTTGCACCTGCTAATTATCACAGTGAGGAAATATTTACAGGTAGTGACATGAATCTGTATTATGATTCTCGTCATCCATTGTGGTATAAACGTCCTGATTGGTTTGCGGTTTTAGGTGTACCATATTTATATGGTGATCATCAAGATCTAAGATTAAGTTATGTAGTGTGGCAAGAAGCTGTTAATCCCTATATTATCGTTGAATTGCTATCACCAGGAACAGAAAAAGAAGATTTAGGTCAAACATTGCGAGATGTGGAAAAACCCCCTGTTAAATGGGAGATTTATGAGCAGATTTTAAGAGTACCTTATTACGCAATTTTTGATCGTTATCAATCTGAGTTTAGAATGTTTCAGTTAAATGGCGATCGCTATACTGAAGCAAATTTAACAAATTCCCGCTTCTGGATACCCAGTATAGAATTAGGTTTAGGAGTTTGGGAAGGAAGTTATAAAAACGTCAATATGCCTTGGTTGCGTTGGTATGATAAAAATGGTAATTGGGTATTAACTCCCGCAGAATGGGAAAAACAACGCGCAAATCAAGAAAAACAACGCGCAAATCAAGAAAAACAACGCGCAAATCAAGAAAAACAACGCGCAGACCAAGAAAGACAACGCGCAGACCAAGAAAGACAACGCGCAGATCAAGAAAGACAAAAAACAGAAAAATTAATTGCACAATTGCGTGCTTTAGGTGTTGAACCAGAGATAGATTAAATAGACATCTTTGGTCATTAAATGTGCATAACCTAAAACTCTTGTAAGGACAATTCATGAATTGTCCTTACGATAATTTTCACAAGATGTCTAATATTTTTATATCCAATCTCCATCAGATCCTTGGAAATATAATTAAAGTATAGGAATTGACGGTAATTTGATACTAATCAGTAATGGTAAATTCTGACAAAAAATGCTGAAAGCTGAATATTTTTCATCTTTGCTGTCATAAGTTATAAATAGTAATGATGCTTTTTGCAGATTTTCCCAATTTAATTAAATTTGATTTCTTAAACACTCATGTCTTCAACTCTCCAGTATCTTAGCGGTAACGATATTCGTCAATTATTCCTTGATTTCTACACACAGCGAGGACACCAACCGCTTCCAAGCGCTTCCCTTGTTCCTGAAGATCCTACTGTGCTGCTGACTATAGCAGGTATGTTACCATTTAAGCCGATTTTTCTGGGACAACGGACACCGGAATTTAAACGCGCTACAACTTCCCAAAAGTGCATTCGTACCAATGATATCGAAAATGTGGGACGCACTAAACGCCATCATACATTTTTTGAGATGTTGGGGAATTTTAGCTTTGGTGATTATTTTAAAGCACAAGCGATCGCCTGGGGTTGGGAATTATCTACTCAAGTGTTTGGGATTTCCCCTAAAAATCTCGTTGTCAGCGTGTTTGAAGAAGACGACGAAGCTTTTGCTATTTGGCGCGATACTATTGGTGTAACGGAAAAACGCATCAAGCGCATGGGTGCTGATGATAATTTCTGGGTATCGGGTATTACTGGTCCCTGTGGTCCTTGTTCGGAAATTTATTATGATTTTCACCCGGAATTAGGTGATGATCATATTAATTTAGAAGATGATGGGCGTTTTATCGAGTTTTATAACTTGGTATTTATGCAATATAATCGGGATGCTTCGGGAAATTTAACGCCGTTACAAAATCAAAATATTGATACGGGAATGGGTTTGGAAAGAATGGCGCAAATCCTGCAAAAAGTTCCTAATAATTATGAAACAGATTTGATTTTCCCAATTATCGAAACTGCGGCGAAAATTGCTAAAATTGATTATCACAAAAGTGATGAAAATAGCAAAACTTCCTTAAAGGTAATTGGTGATCATGTGCGTGCTGTGGTTCACATGATTGCTGATGAAATTCGCGCTTCTAATGTTGGTAGAGGTTATGTTTTACGGCGTTTAATTCGTCGGGTAGTTAGACATGGCCGATTAATAGGAATTGCTGGGGAATTTATTAACCAAGTTGCAGAAACCGCAATTTCTCTTTCGGAATCAATTTACCCCAATTTGCGACAAAGAGAAACTGCTATTAAAGCCGAATTACAAAGAGAAGAAGTTAACTTTTTGAAAACTCTTGATAGAGGTGAAAAGCTATTAGCTGAAATTATCCAAGATATCAAACAAAAAGGACAAACTTCTATTACTGGGGAAAGTGCTTTTACTCTCTATGATACCTACGGTTTCCCCTTAGAATTAACCCAAGAAATAGCAGCCGAAAATAACCTCACTGTTGATGTTGATGGTTTTAATGCAGAAATGCAAAAACAGGTAGAACGGGCAAAAGCAGCACACGAAACTATTGATTTAACTGTACAAGGTTCTTTGGATAAACTAGCAGAACATATTCACTCTACAAAATTCATTGGTTATACCCAATTAACAACTACTGCAAAAATCGAAGTTTTATTAGTTGCTGGTGTTTCCCAAGAAGCAGCAGAAGCAGGAACAGAAGTACAAATTGTTCTCGATAAAACTCCTTTTTACGCTGAATCTGGGGGACAAATTGGGGATAAAGGATATATTAGTGGTGATGGTGTTTTAGTCAGAATTGAAGACGTGAAAAAAGAATCTGATTTCTTTATTCATTTTGGATACATTGAACGTGGTACAATTAGAATTGGTGACAATATTACCGCCCAAATTGATCGCGGTTGTCGTCGTCGCGCTCAAGCTAATCATACAGCAACTCATTTATTACAAGCTGCTTTAAAGAAAGTTGTTGATGAAGGAATTTCTCAAGCTGGTTCTTTAGTTTCTTTTGATAGATTGCGGTTTGATTTTAACTGTCCCCGCGCTTTAACCGGTGAGGAAGTTATCCAAATTGAAGAATTAGTAAATAGTTGGATTTCTGAAGCCCATGGTGCTACAATCGAGGAGATGCCCATAGCAGAAGCAAAAGCAAAAGGTGCAGTGGCCATGTTTGGGGAAAAGTACGGTGATCAAGTGCGCGTGATTGATTTTCCCGGTGTTTCCATGGAATTATGTGGGGGAACTCATGTTAATAATACGGCGGAAATTGGCGTTTTTAAAATCATTTCTGAAGCCGGAGTTGCTTCCGGGGTGAGAAGAATAGAAGCGGTTTCTGGGGCGGCGGTATTGGATTATTTGAATGTGCGTGATATGGTAACAAAAGATTTGTGCGATCGCTTTAAGGTCAAACCCGAAGAAATACCCGACAGAATCACCACCTTACAAACCGAACTTCGCAACAATGAAAAAGAAATTCAAAGCCTGAAATCACAGATAGCAATTGTTAAATCTGACAGCTTACTACAAACTGCGGAAATCATCGGAGAACATAAAATTATTGTTGCTCAAATGGCAGATATTGACCCAGAATCATTAAAAGATGCTGCGGAAAGATTACTGCAAAAAATCGGTAATGGGGCGGTGGTTTTAGGTTCTATTCCTGAAGCCGGAAAAGTGAGTATCGTTGCAGCATTTAGTTCTGAAGTGAATAAAAAAGGAATCCTAGCGGGAAAATTTGTGGGAACGATAGCGAAAATTTGTGGAGGTGGAGGTGGTGGAAAACCCAATCTCGCGCAAGCTGGGGGACGTGACGCGAGTAAATTACCGGAGGCTTTAGAAACTGCAAAAAATGATTTGTTAGCAGCGTTGAAATAGGAGTTTGAAGAATGATGTAGAGACGTTTCATGAAACGTCTCTACAATGTAATATCAATTTTATATAATGATCTGAGAGAAACAAACATGAACGAAAAAAATAAAGGAAACCAAGATGAATTTGATATTTTTATTGCTAATTCTATCTTTCCTGAAGCAGCTTCTATATTTTCCACACATATCAAAACAATTAAGTCAATAAAAAATACTGCAATAATTGTAATGGATACAAACGCATTGCTTGTACCTTACAACGTGGGAAAAGACAGTGTGAGTCAGATAAGGACAACCTATGAAAAGCTGGTTAAAACAGGACAACTAATCATTCCTGGACAAGTCGCTCGTGAGTTTGCAAATAATAGAACAAATAAAATATTAACATTATTTCAACAATTGACACGAAAGCAAAATAGTATAACTAACTTACAAAAAGGTAAATATCCACTTTTAGAATCATTGCCTGAGTATAAAGAAGCTATTCGACTTGAAGAAGAAATTGATCGTCTTATAAAGGAATATAGAAAGACAATAAGTAGCGTTTTAGATCATATACGGTCATGGAGATGGGATGATCCTGTAAGCCGCTTATATGCAGATTTATTTACAGAGGAAATAGTTTTTGATCTTTCAATAGATCAAGACAATATGAAAAAAGAATTGAAAAAACGGCAGATACATAAAATTCCACCTGGATATAAGGATGCGTCGAAAGATGATTCAGGGATCGGCGATCTACTAATTTGGTTTACAATTTTAGAGATAGGTAGATCAAAAAGTAAAGATGTTATTTTCGTATCAGGAGATGAGAAGCCAGATTGGTGGGATATAAGGGAAAATCAATCTATATATCCACGATATGAACTAATTGATGAGTTTAGACGTAAATCTGGAGGATATTCTTTTCACATTATTCATTTCTCACAGTTCTTAGATTTATATGGTGCTAGTGAAAGTGCTGTAGAAGAAGTTCGTGAGGAGGAAAGTAAATTAAGTACAGAATTTAGTTTAATTGGTGAGTTTATTCATAAATGGCAAATCCTTGAAAGAACTCTACTGTCAAAATGTAGTTTAATAGAACCCAATTTACCTGATAGATGGAGGATGAATCTTAGAGAAGTTGCTGATCAATTGTACAGGCAAAGACTAGTAGATAAAATGTTCGTATTAGAGTTACAAGAATTAAATATTATCAGAAATCTTATTGTACATAAAGGAGAATCTGAAATAGATAAAATACCGTCTGAAATCAAAGAAATAATTTTAAGACTGGATATACTTATTGATATAGCCAGCAAAATATCATTTGACAATGTAGACTGAAACGCCTTTTATAAACTCTGCCATGCTGCATCTTCCTCTGATTTTAACCAATCTTTTTGCAGCGAAGATTCACTCATGATCGTGATTTCTAGCATCTTATTTTGTTGGTGCTTCGTTTGTAAAAACTGCACAAAATCTAATATTTCCTGTAACACAGGTTCAGGTAATTTTTCTAATTCTTCTGTTATTTGTTCTTTAATTGTCATTTGAATTTTACCCTTTCCTAATTGTCAAAAGATATGATATCAGCTTCAGCAGTAATTGTATTTATATCGTTACTGCTACTTTACTTACTTCTGTAGAAGGTTCAGGTATAGATTTTCCATCTTCTTTCAATACTTCCAAATACAATTCTATAGCTTCTTTAATATTTTCCTGTACTTCTGCTAAAGTATCCCCAATGCTGACACAACCGGGTAAGTCAGGAACATAAGCACCCCAGTTTGTTTGACCACGTTCATAAATTACTGTGTATTCAATCATTATATTTCTCCTAATTTTGCTTGCTTCCAAATTGATGAAAGTGTACCTATGGGAATATCATCACTTGGTTTTCCAGGTACAACTACAATACCTGATTTATTTTCATTTTTGAGGATACGGTGACTACCTCTAATGCAATCTATATACTAAGCATCTTCTTCTAGGATTCTGAGAACTTCTTTAACTTTTATTGTTTACTATCATAGCGTGATTAGTGATTTGATAAATTTTTGGTAAAAATACATCCTTAACAAGTATAATATATTTGATCTACAGAATAGAGAATGTTATTTATTAAGTTAGTTTAAGGAGTTGTATGATTTCTAGTCAAGTAGAAATGGAAGATATGGAACTTTTAAAACTTTATAACAAAGGTGAAAGAGATTTTGGCAACTATAAGATTATAGGTTATACTTATACAAGAAGTTTTTACCCAACTTTTGCAAATTTATGTAATGAAGACATTAGAGGAATTAACTTAGATCATTCACATTTATGGTTAGCAAATTTGGAAAATGTAATTTTGGAAAATTCCACAATAAGAAACGCAGAGCTTTTTAATATAAAGTTAATAAATAGTAATCTTATTGGTGTAGATTTCAGTGGCTCAAATCTTGATCAAGCACAGATGAAAGGATCTGTCCTTCGTGCGTCAGTCCTCAGAGATGCAATTCTTGCATCTACAAACTTAAAAAATACAAATTTATCTGGTGCTGATTTAAGTGGTTCAGATTTACATGGTGGATATTTAGAAAATGCTAACCTTAGTGGTGCAAAACTGAGAGGTACAAATCTTGAAGGTATAAAATTAGAAAATACAGATTTCTCAGGTGCTGATTTAACAGATGCTTGTTTAGATCATACTTATTTAAAAGGTATGATTATTGATAATAATACCAAGATGAATCAAAAATATCATTTAATTTGGGAAATTACTAATAAAGAATCAGAAAATAGAAATCTCTCTGGAAAAGATTTAAGTAGAGCTAATTTATCAGGAGCGATCTTAATAAAAGCAGATTTTAGAGGAACAGATTTAACAGATGCAAATTTAACAGGAGCAGATTTAACAGATGCAAATTTGACAGGAGCAGATTTGACAGGAGCAGATTTAACAGGAGCAGATTTAACAGATGCAAATTTGACAGGAGCAGATTTGACAGGAGCAGATTTAAGAAGAGCAAAATTACAATGTGCAAATCTGAGAGGCGCAAACTTGAAAATGTCAAAAATTGCCAACGCTAATTTTGCAGAAGCAAATTTTTGCGATACTGATTTAAGTCAAACTCACAATAAACTTACTACTGTTAGCACTTTAAAAGATGCTTATTATAATGATGAAACTAAATTTCCTGAAAGACTTCATCCCACAAATGTACACAAAATTGCACAAAAAGCTGCACAAAAAATTTCACAAATGATTTGGTCAAATTATCAAGATCCTCAATGGATAAAGGAGTTGCTAAATAATAAAGGAGAACCACAGAAATATCCACCATCACGAGAAAAACAACAAGAATTTAAAGAAGAACTAATAAAAAAATATGGTTATAAATGTTTAATTAGTGGTTGTGAAATTAAAGAAATTATTGAAGCAGCACATATTATTCCTTATAGCAAGATTGAATCTCATGATGTAGCTAATGGCTTACTTTTGAGAGTAGATTTGCATAGACTTTTTGATGCACACTTGATAGCTATTCATCCAATAACCAGAAAAGTATTAATATCTGAACAAATAGCGAAAGACTATCAAGATATTAGAGGAATAAAAATAGCAAGTTGTTTAACTGGTGAAGATGCTACTAAACAACAGGACGCGCTAAGATATCATTATGAACAATGTAATTGGATAAATAAGCGACTTCTTGAATAATTCAGCGATCTGATATAATAAATTTAGTTATTATTTCTCTGTTATCTTCATTTAACAAACCATGCTAAAAAGTGTAAAAATAGAGAATTTTCGAGGTTTCAAATCTTTTGAACTTCAGCAATTAGGTAGAATTAACTTACTGGTTGGTGAAAATAATAGCGGTAAAACATCAATACTCGAAGCTATTCAGCTTTTATGTTCACGTTGTAATTTAGAAATACTGCGTGAAAGAATGAATAACCGCAGTGAATATTTTTATGATGATGAACTGAGGAGAGAAGGTGAAATTGGAAGAGATGGAGAACTTGATATTCGTCACTTGTTTTATGGTCACGAAATTGAACCAGGAAGTCAATTATCTATTATAGATCATAATCAAAATAAACTGACTTTATCCATAGAATTATCTCCTAGTGATGAAAAAATACCAGATGAACTACAAGAACTTCAATTTAGAGTTTCTTGGACTCCTGAATTAGCAGATGAAACTTTCATATTACCTTTATCATCAAATGGTGGACTTCCTGTATTTCATATACGTAAATTTCGTACAAATTCTAAAAACCCACGACCAAAAACACTATTTATTACATCATCATCTTTAAAAACAGATCAAATGATAGAGTTATTTAATCAAGTGGTACTAACACCTGATGAAAAAATTATTGAACAAGCACTGAATAAAATAGATTCAAAAATTCAACGTATTGCTGCGGTTAATCCTCAAAGATTAAGATATTCTCCATATTCACGCAATGGTTTTGTTCTACTTCTTGGAGATAGTAATCAGCGTGTACCAATTGGCAGTATGGGAGATGGTATTTGGCGAATTTTAGGACTCGCATTAGCTATAGTATCAGCTAAAGATGGTTATTTATTTGTAGATGAAATAGATACTGGACTTCATTTTACTACAATGTCCGGTATGTGGAAAATGATTTGGGATACAGCGAAAAGACTAAATGTCCAAGTTTTTGCAACTACACATAGTAGTGATTGTTGGCAGAGTTTAGCTGATATTGCAGAACAAGAAAATATAACTGATCATGGTATTATGATTCATAGAATTGAAAAAGATAAAGAAACAAGTATTGTCTTTGATGAATCTGAAATTGTCATTGCTGTTGAAGAAAATATTGAGGTGCGGTAGTCATGACGAATAATGATAAATCTAGAGTTCTTATTTTTAATAAAAAACTCATTGTTGAAGGTGAACAGGATAAGAGATTAATTCCAGAACTCATGGAAGCTAATGGAGTTCCTTGGACAAAAGGTAAAGAACCTGTCTATATCGAAGCTTATGGAAGTGATGAATTTATTAATAATAAAAAAATATCTACAAGATTGAAAGCAAGCGAATTAACTCATTTAGGTTTAATAATAGATGCAGATGAGAATCCTAAAGATCGTTGGCAAAGTATTAGAAATGCTTGTTTAAAGGTAGAAGCAATACAAAAAAGTATAGATAATCTTCCTGAACAAATGCCAGAAACAGGATTAATTATTAACATATCAAATGGCACAAAGTTCATAAAATTTGGTGTTTGGATGATGCCTGATAATCAAAATAGAGGGATGTTAGAAACATTTTTAGCTTACATGATTAAAGATGAAAGTGATCCTCTTTGGCAATATGCACAGGAAGTAGTGACAGAAGCAAAGACTAAAGGTGCAAAATTTATAGATGAACATATTGATAAAGCCTATATTTATTCTTGGTTAGCTTGGCAAAAACCCCCAGGAAGACAATTACATAATGCCATTCAGGAGGAAATTCTAAATCCACAACATCCTAAAGCACAAATATTTGTTAAATGGTTTAAGGATTTGTACGATTTGTAATTTCAAAATTTAAAGACAAAAATATCACCATAAATTTTTTGTCAAATCAAACAAACTGCTAGACTATAATTATAACTTAGTTGAGCAAGTAGAAGCGATCGCCTACATTGACAACCCATAAAACCTATAAATTAAAATTATGACCCTCGCACAAGAAACACGCTACTATTCACCCCAAGAATACCTAGAATTAGAGGTAAACTCAGAAATACGTCACGAATATATCAACGGATTAATTATACCCATGACAGGCGGAACACCCAATCACAACCAACTTGCAGGAAATTTTTACGCCATGTTAAATTTCGCGCTTAAACGTCAACCTTATCAAGTCTTTGTCACAGATCAACGTCTTTGGATTCCCAGCAGAAAAATTCATACCTATCCTGATATTATGGTCGTGAAAACTCCCTTAGAATATCAAGAAGGAAGAACCGACACCTTAGTAAATCCTGTAATGATTGCGGAAGTCTTATCAAAATCTACTAAAGGCTATGATAGAGATGAAAAATTTGCAGCTTATCGGACAATTCCCACCTTACAAGAATATATTTTAATTGATCAATACACAATCCACATTGAACAATATTTTAAAACCGATAATAATCAATGGATATTTTCCGAATTTACAGATGGAAATATCAACTTAAATCTAGCCTCTATTTCCTGTCAAATGACATTATCAGATATTTATGATAAAGTAGATTTCAACATACAAGAATAAACAACTCAATCTTTCTCTCTGCGCCTCTGCGTGAGATAATCATAATTCTAAATACCAAAGGAGTCAATAAAAATGAGTCGCATTAATCCCTATAGATTACAAATGCAAATTACCCAAATGTTCGCCCAAGGACAATCATTTTTTGCACTTACTAAAGTCCAAGATTGGTTAAAAGAACATAATCACAATCCTTTAGATTATGAGGTGATATTCCACAAAAAACCCGCACCTCCCGGTTCAAAAGAAGTCATGGTCATAGAAATAGAACTCAAACGTAAGGACGGACAACCTGTAGATTCTTGGTTACAACAACAAGCAAATTTACAAGCTTAATTCGTGAAAATTATCAATCTTCAATCCCTGCATTTTGAGAAAATCAGGGATGAAAAATTATCTATAAAAATTATCTAAATCCTCTATTACCTTGTAAACCTCCTGTATGTATTAATAGTAAAGATTCGGATTTGAAAAAACCTTGTTTGATTAAATCCATAACTCCATAAAACATTTTTCCGGTATATATATAGTCTAAAGGTATGTGATGTTGTTGTTGAAAATTATCACAAAATAGTTTTAATTCATCTTTTACTTGAGCGTAACCACCAAAATGATAATTACAAATTAGTTCCCAAGGTGCGGGAGAATTGACAGGTGTAGGTAAGTCAGAATTTAGATAATTTTTTAGTAAATTATTAATATCTTGATTGAGAAAATCACCACCTTTTAAAACAGGAAAACCAATCACTTTTTTTGGTTGATTTAATGATAGTGTTATCCCTGCTAATGTTGTTCCTGTACCACAAGCTAAACAAACAGTATTAAATTCTTTAATTGTTTCTAATATCTCTATACAACCACGCATACCGTTTAAATTACAACCACCTTCAGGAATAATAAATACTTTCCCAAATCGCTGTTTTAATTGGTTTTGTAATTCCTCTGTATGGCGTTGTTTATATGTCTGACGATCAATATACACTAATTCCATACCTTGTGTAACTGCAAATTGTAAAGTAGGATTTAAAGGGATATTTTCTTCTCCACGAATTACTCCAATAGTGCGGAAACCAAATATATTTCCTGCGGCTGCGGTAGCATAAATATGATTAGAATAAGCACCACCAAAGGTCAGAATTGTGGATAAATTTCTCTGTTTAGCTTCGACAAGGTTATATTTTAGCTTAAACCATTTATTACCGTTAATTTGGGTGTGCATGAGATCAAGCCGCAAGATGTATAATTTCACATTTGCTTTATCTGCAATTTGACTATTAATTTTTTGAATGAGTGGTGGAAAAAAAATTGACGACATTTCCAAAAAAGGTTATTATTTACTATAATAGTACCAAATAGCAAGTTTATGGCTAAAGTTTTTGATTTTATCAACGAAGAATTACAAAAGTTTATTATTACTCAAAAAATATTTTTTGTGGGAACTGCACCTCTGAGTTCTACAGGTCATGTTAACCTTTCTCCCAAGGGTTTAGACAGTTTTCGCATTCTTTCCCCCCACCGAGTTGGTTATTTAGATGTAACAGGTAGTGGTAACGAAACATCTGCTCATTTACAGGAAAATGGACGGATAACCTTGATGTTTTGCGCTTTTCAAGAGCCGGCTTGTATTCTCCGTCTTTATGGTCAGGGACAAACTATTTTACCAGATTCTCCTGACTGGAATTTTCTCTATCCTTTATTTCCTCCTCTTCCGGGAACTCGACAAATTATTATTGCAGATATTGAACGAGTACAAACTTCCTGTGGGTTTGGTGTTCCCCTCTATGAATATCTTGGACAAAGAGATACTTTAGTTAATTGGGCTAGTAAAAAAGGGGAAGAAGGAGTTAAGGAATATCAACAAAAGAAAAATCTTATGAGTATTGATGGCTTATCAACTCCTTTGAGTAAATCCCATAATTTAGGTGATTAATAAAATTAAAATTATGAATTACCAGGTAGTTAACCAATTGAATGAAATCCAAATTCCCCAACTTGTAGAATTATATGAAATTGGAACTATCTGTCATGTTCATCGGGATACCTCAAGCTTTGGTGTCGTTACCTTGATCTTGCGTTTTCCCCTTCTTTTTTGCTACCCCAACTCACATAAGGCGTAATGTATGACAATTAATCAATTTGATACATCTTTACCTAGCATTCGCCAAGTCCAGAAGTGGATTAGAGAAAAAGTGAAAGTTGAATTTAAGTTAATAACTGATGATTTAATCACGGGTCGGGTATTTTGGCAAGATCACAATTGTATATGTATTTTGAATGACAATAATGAGAATATTACACTTTGGAGACAGGCGATCGCCTACATGAAACCACTTATTGATGAGTAGTAAAATACCACAATTAATATAATTATTTAAAATCATCCTGATGGTAGTGTAATCCGAATCATAATTAACAGGTATTCCTAACCCCAAAAAAGATAAAATCACGGAAAATTGATTTTCATGAATTATCAGCAAGCAACCAAAACCGACGGATAACTATGCTAGAACAAGGTAACATCAGTATTCATACTGATAATATTTTCCCAATTATCAAGAAATCTCTTTACTCAGATCATCAAATCTTCTTGCGGGAACTGGTATCTAACGGGGTAGACGCTATTCAAAAGTTAAATATGGTGTCCCGTGCTGGTGAATATAATGGTGAAATTGGTGAACCAGAAATTTCCATTAGCATTGATAAAGACAACAAAACTCTCTCCATTACTGATAATGGTATCGGAATGACAGCGGAGGAAGTAAAAAAATATATTAACCAAGTTGCTTTCTCTAGCGCTGAGGAGTTTATTCAAAAGTATGAGGGAAAAGCAGACCAACCGATTATCGGTCATTTCGGTTTGGGTTTCTACTCTTCTTTTATGGTCGCCAAGCAAGTACAAATTGATACCCTTTCATACAAAGAAGGCGCACAAGCAGTACGTTGGACTTGTGATGGTTCTCCCAAGTTTGTTTTAGAGGAGTCTTCACGCACTACACGGGGAACTACAATTATTCTCAGCTTGGAAGGGGAAGAGGAGGAATTTTTAGAACCAGCACGAATCAAGAATCTTGTCAAGACCTATTGTGATTTTATGCCGGTTCCCATTAAAATGGATGGGGAAACTTTAAATAAACAAAAGGCTGCATGGCGTGATTCTCCCAGTAGTCTTACGAAAGAAGACTATTTAGAATTTTACCGCTATTTGTATCCTTTTCAGGAAGAACCCTTGCTATGGGTACATTTGAATACAGATTATCCCTTTGTAATTAACGGTATTCTCTATTTTCCGAAAATGCGTCCTGATGTAGATGTTACCAAGGGACAAATTAAATTATTCTGTAATCAGGTGTTTGTTAGTGACAATTGTGAGGAAATTATTCCTCAGTTTTTAATGCCGATGCGGGGTGTAATTGATAGCACTGATATTCCTTTAAATGTTTCTAGAAGTGCTTTACAAGGCGATCGCACCATTAAGAGAATAGGAGATTATATTGCCAAGAAAGTCGGCGATAGACTCAAAGAATTATACCGCGATGATCGCAAACAATACGTAACAGCCTGGAAAGATTTGGGAACATTCGTCAAATTCGGTGTTCTGAATGATGATAAATTCAAAAAACAAGTAGAAGATATCATCGTTTTCCGCACCACAGCTAAATTAGAAGCCGCAGCAACGGTTGAAGTTCAAACCGCTGAAGATGATGCTTGGCAAGATGTCACCTCAGCTAATCGTGTTAATTTACCATACGTTACTCTGAAAGAATACTTGGAACGTAATAAGGAGCGCCACGAAAATAAAGTATTTTATAGCACCGATGAAGTCAGTCAGTCCACTTATATTGAACTGCACAAAAATCAAGGTTTAGAAGTCCTATTTATGGACTCCTTTATTGATACCCACTTTATTAACTTCCTAGAACAAGAATATCGGGATGTTAAATTTACACGGGTGGACTCAGATTTAGATAATACCCTTCTAGAGGACAAAACTGGTGAAATTGTTGATCCTACGACCAACAAAACCAAAGGAGAAGTTATCAAAGAACTATTTGAGAAGGCGCTGAACAAGCCAAAATTGAACATCCGTACTGAGTCACTGAAATCTGATGACCCCCAAGGAACACCACCAGCAATGGTATTATTACCGGAATTTCTGCGTCGGATGCGGGAAATGACCGCTATGATGCAGCAGGAAACCGCTGAATTTCCTGAAGAACATATTCTGCTAGTAAATACTGCCCACCCATTAATTCAAAACTTGGTTAATCTCAATCAAGGTAGTATTATTCACAGTGATGGTGTATCGCCAACGAGTCAATTAGTGACAATGATTTGTCAGCACGTTTACGATTTGGCGCTGATGTCTCAAAAAGGCTTTAATGCTGATGGAATGAAATCCTTTGTAGAACGTTCTAATGATGTGCTAACTAAGCTAACGGAACAAGCAAGTAAATAACTCAAGTTGCTAGTTATCTGGTTGAGGCTGGTAATGGGTAATGGGTCATTGGTGAGTAATTTTCCCTTTTAATCCTGTAAATCCTTTGATCCTGGACATCCTGAACCAGACATTTTCCCTAACTAGCAACTTATGTGATTTAATGTAGGGGTCTTAGGGGTTATATTGGGTTGCTGGATATGATTCTCACCGAGTCGGCTATTCGGGCTTTAAAAAAGGGATTATTATTTTAACATCAGCTAAATATTTGAAACTTCCAATTATAAAGGTTGTAGAAAATAAAGATTTAATATTAGGACTTACGCACAAGTCACGGAATAATGAACCACGTTCGCGGAGCGTCCCGTCAGGGATAGGAACGAAGAGAACGAAGAAAAGAGGGTTTGAGAGATATTTTGCGTAAGTCCTGAATATAAAGTATTCATTTTGCTGAGTGTCCTAATTGTGGGGCTAGGTTTAAAGTTCCGGCTTTGTGGGTTGATGGTTGGTGTCAAAGGTGTTTTATGCCGTTTGGGGAAATGGTAGAACATCAGAAGAGAATTTAAGATATATTAAGAGCGTTAGCGTAGCTCATCATAGATATCCCTTGCCCTCTCCTGTAGATATGGGAATTTTGATATGCTAGATTAAGATTAAAAACTAGCGATATTAGGCTTGTAAGTCTATTATTACAGCCATTTCAGACTTATGGAGAATTGCCAGAGCATCAAGCCCTTGTTTAATATATATTTAAAATTCGTTGCAATTTTTCCGTAAAATGGTGCATTCTTAGGATGATATAGATATAGCATTGAGGCAGTAGCCGAGATTTTTTCCTTTGCTTGAGTAGTATTGGTACAACTGCTTGATAGGAAGGGATAGTATAGCTCTGCTTTAGCGTTCTTGGCTTATAGTGAGGTTGGGTTATCTAATGCTCAGTAAAAATGTGGAGGTTCGAGACTTTTCAATGGTGTTGGTGGCAGAAAACGCTAACCCATCTATTTTAAATCCTGACTTTTTGAAGTACAACCATATTGTACCTGATGACTGGGAGTTAGCAATGCCGCCAATCTGTACTCCTCCGGTGTCTCAAGTTGTTTATAAAAATGGAGTGAATATTGTAGCTCAACCAGATAAAATTTCATTTGGGGAGTTTATTGATACTGAAAAAATTTATAAAATACCAGAAATTAGTAGTAAATTTGTGGATGTAGTTCCTAATCTTAATTATCAAGCAATAGGAATTAATGTTAATGCTCATATTTTGGTTGAACAAAAAAATAAAGAACAAGATATTGTTTTAACTAAATTGATAGCCGCTGGTAAATGGAAAAATTTTCTAGGAAAATCTCCTCATACAGTTGTTCAGTTTGTTTATCAATTTGAAGACAGTAATTTCACTATTGCTATTCAAGAAGCTTTGATGCAAAATATACCTAATAATGAGCAAACACCAATTATGACTTTTGCGGCTAATTTTCACCGACAATTAATAGGTATTAATCTTCAAGAAAAAACCGCTCATCTCAAAAAAGTTATACAATCATATCAGTCTGATTTAAATAATTTTATTTCTTTCATTGAAGAAGATTTTTTAGTTGACTTCGAGGAACAATCATGAACAGAAACTCTTGGGGCAACATCTATATACAACACACACAGCAGCCTGATACTGCTTCCATCCGCAGCATTGGCAGACAGATTCCTATTATCTATTCTGTTACCTTTAAAAAGGCTGGCATTCCTCAGATTTCACCTGCTGCAAAAGCTGCATTAGTAAAATATTTATCTTTTAGTGGCGGTTATGCAATAAATAATGCCTCATTATTTATTGATTCGCGGAAACAAGAAGAATTCGATTGGCAAAAAAATAGAAATGCTTATCAAAGAATTATTCATTTATCAGATTTAGAAGATAAATGGGATGGTTATAATGCTCCTCAGTTTTCTAAACAGCAAATTGATTTATCCCTGACTCTTTACTCCCACCTTCGCAGCTATTCTATTGATAGAAATATTGATTTTGACAAGATAGAGCCATTTGTTGCTCCTTGCTCGGATGGTATGATTTTATTTGAATGGTCAGGTAAACGCTTTCCAAATAAGCAATTAGAACTTTATGTTCCTATTTCAGCGGAGCATCCTTTTGAATTTTTGAAGACTGAAGGTAATTCAGAAGTTGAAGGAGAGTTCAATTTAGATGAGTTGTATCCTATACTAGATTGGCTATTTAATTTTGATTACTTACTGATAAATGGCTAAACTTCATCAAGTTAACTCTTCTGATAAGCTGTTGAGATGGCTTCATCCTGGTCAATTTGATTGGGATGAAAAAAGGCCAACTTCAGCAGCTTTTAAAGATGATGAAATGTCTGTTGATATATTGTGTTTGACAACTATACAAGAAAGTTATGATAGAGCCAAAAAAATAGGTAAAAATGCTGTGGTTTCTATACCTGCGGAATTAGTTATAGAAAAAGGTCTAGAAGTAAAACATGATCCTGTTGATGGTAATGATGCTCATGCTGTAATTTTAGGAAAGAAAACTAAATCAATTGCTAAATTTTTAGCTACTAACTGTGAGGTAGAAATTTATCCGTCTGAAGATGAGCCTAGTTAATTGCTACTTTCCGGTTCTTTTCCTTCTTGTTCACGAGTAAGACTCAAAGAGTCAAAAGGATATGGAATATTATTTACACAAAAAGGATATGGAATATTAGTTAAATAAATTTGTACTAAAACTATATCATGAGCTTTAGGAGTATTTTTTGATGCTAATTTAGCAGAGGCTAACTTCACTTTGCGTTCTTGAGTATTTCCTTTGATGATGTGATTGTGAATTGTCTCATGAGTAAAACCTGATGTCTTATCTAACAATAAATCTGAAGAGTCTATCATACTTTCTAGGGAACAATCTGAAGTGAAATCATAGATAATTTCACCAGGAAATACAGTCGCTACAATAGAACAATCATCTTGTTTTTGCTCAAGATAAGTTTCTGAAAGAATTATCTTGTTGTTAATTTCAAAGTTGCAGTCAAGTTTCATCTGTTTTCTCCTTAACAATTAAAATACCGATGGTTAATTAGTTCACCGATTGTTTTTCTAGCTTAACCGCCAAATCTTGATAAATAACATCTAACCATACAGGAATCACAGCTTTACCTTCATCCAAAGATGCGTTAGCGAAGCGCGACCTAGGAATCGCTCTTTTCCTCTCAGATTCTACCAAAGAAAGCGAATCATCCTGTGATAACAACAACATATACTTCTTCCCCAGTAAATCGGGATGACTGGATTCGAACCAGCGGCCCCTTCGTCCCGAACGAAGTGCGCTACCAAGCTGCGCCACATCCCGCCATAGAAATGGTAATTTAAACCTATCATACCACAATTAGCAAAAAATAACAAATTTTTCTGCCGCCGGAGATGTCTTTGCTTGCTAGGATAAGACTTGTATAACTAAAATGGTAGAAGTAGACTGTGACTGTAAAACCGGACTGGTTGCGGGTAAAAGCACCTCAATGGGAGCGTGTTGGTAACGTTAAGGAGATTTTGCGGGATTTAGCCCTGAATACCGTTTGCGAAGAAGCTTCTTGTCCTAACATTGGTGAATGCTTCAATGCTGGTACTGCTACATTTTTGATTATGGGTCCGGCTTGCACCAGAGCTTGTCCTTACTGTGATATTGACTTTGAAAAAAAACCCCAAGCATTAGATCCCACCGAACCTATAAGACTAGCGGAAGCAGTCAGACGAATGCAGCTTAATCACGTCGTGATTACTTCCGTTAATCGAGATGATTTACCTGATGGTGGTGCATCTCAATTTGTTAAATGTATTCACGCTATTCATGATATTTCGCCTCATACTACCATAGAAGTATTAATTCCTGATTTATGCGGTAATTGGCAAGCTTTAGAGATAATTCTCCAAGCTAAACCAGAGGTACTGAACCACAATACAGAAACTATTTCCCGTTTATATCGTCGTGTGCGTCCCCAAGGTAATTATGAGCGGACTATGGAATTATTACAACGCTCCCGGCAAATTTCTCCTAAAACTTACACAAAATCTGGTATTATGGTCGGCTTAGGTGAAACGGATGCAGAAGTGCGTCAAGTTATGGAAGACCTCAGAAGGGTAGATTGTGATATTTTGACAATTGGGCAATATCTCCAACCTACTCAAAAACACTTGCAGGTATCTGATTTTATTACACCAACACAGTTTGCAGCCTGGCAAACTTTTGGAGAAGAATTAGGATTTTTACAAGTTGTTTCTTCACCATTGACAAGAAGCTCCTATCATGCAGAGCAAGTCAGAGAATTAATGAAACGTTATCCAAGGTAACCCCTGGTGGTCGATTCTTAACACCTATTTCCTATTCTCCATGAGTGAATCGAAGTGAGTCAAAGTGTAAAATCTGTCGTGATTCTTGGTGCTGGTGCTTGGGGTACAGCCCTGGCCAAATTAGCAGCAATTAATGGTAATCAGGTGCATTTATGGTCACGTCAGGGATCACAATCCTTAGTCAGTGTACTGGAAAATGCCCACATAGTCTTATCAGCTATTTCTATGCAAGGGGTAAGAGATGTAGCTTCTATGGTACAATCTTCTACTGTGTCTCCAGAGACAATTTTTGTCACCGCAACTAAAGGATTAGAACCCAAAACAACATACACACCTTCGCAAATTTGGCAAGAAATTTTTCCTAATCATCCCGTTGTTGTCTTATCAGGTCCGAATTTATCCCAGGAAATTGTCCGGGAATTACCAGCAGCAACCGTAGTAGCTAGTAAAAATATCAATGCCGCCCAAAGTGTACAATTGGTATTTTCTTCCAGTCGTTTTCGTGTTTATACTAATCCTGACCCTGTGGGAGTAGAATTAGGAGGAACGCTAAAAAATGTGATAGCGATCGCTGCTGGTGTATGTGATGGGCTAAACTTAGGAACAAATGCTAAAGCGGCTTTAGTCACCCGTGGCTTAACCGAAATAGTGCGAATTGGTAAGAATTTAGGCGCGAAAACGGAAACATTTTATGGTTTATCCGGTCTAGGAGACTTACTAGCTACCTGTAACAGCCCTTTAAGTCGGAATTATCAACTTGGTTATCAGTTAGCGCATGGAAAAACGCTCAAAGAAATTTTAGCGGGTCTTCCTGGAATAGCAGAAGGTGTAAACACTTGTCGGGTATTAATGGAAATTGCACAACAACGAAGTATTGCTATTCCTATTAGCGAACAAGTTTATCAACTACTGGAAGGAGAAGTTACACCTCAACAAGCATTAGATCAACTTATGTTACGAGATATTAAGCCAGAATTTGATGATTTTCCCACAGAACAAATGTGGTAAGTAAGGGTAAAATGCTTACAGAGTAAGGCCTGCAATGAAAATTAAATGATTACCGCTTTCAGTCCCTGAAAGAATTTGCCAAATTGTCAGGAAATTACTTTTTAAATGATGTAAATATGACCATGTAGTTTATAGACATCATGATCAGAAGTATGTTTTTGACACTATGATCAGTTAGAAAAACAACTGTAAATATCTCTAAAAATGGTGATTTTGACTAGTAGATAACTTCTAATTGAAAGTTCGACTCAAGATTAGAATAGCTATTAGTTCCTGATGCTATTAGAATCGAAAAAATCGTTAAAATATATTCTTTTCAGGCAGTGGAGTGCGGCAAAAATAACTATCAAGTTAAAAAAAGGTGCAAAAGCTGATAAATTAAGTTTTCTTCCTTTATGCCTACTTACACTAGTAAAAAGTTTTGCCACTAATTGTACATCGAAGACTAAACTGTTTTATTTGATGAGAAATTACGGAATAGCAACCGTTGATTTGATCGTAATTTTAACTGCCCTTAATTTATTGTTACCTGGAGCAACTTGAGACATTATGCCAGCAACATCCGTTTATAAAAATACCGCCTACGGTAGCGAAAATCTAAGCGTGCCTCTGGATCTTGAAATCAGTAGTGATGAAAGTGAGTTATCCCTAGATGATTTACCGGATTTAGATATCCCTGTAGTTGAATCTGATTTACCCGTTCAAGTTAACCGCAGCAGTACAGACTTAGTTCGTCTCTATCTGCAAGAAATTGGTCGAGTCCGGTTATTAGGAAAAGATGAAGAAGTTTCCGAAGCTCAAAAAGTACAGCGAAACTTACGGTTGCGAGTAGTGCTTAGTTTAGCAGCCCAGGAGGGAGATGCGATCATTATCCCTTATTTGCGATTAATTGAGGTCCAGGAGCGTTTGGCTTCGGAGTTAGGACACCGCCCTTCTTTAGAACGGTGGGCGGCCACTGCGGGGATAAAATTATCCGATCTTAAACCAACTTTAGCAAATGGTAAGAGACGCTGGGCAGAAATCGCTCAGTTAACCGTAGAAGAACTAGAGCAAATTCAAAGTCAAGGACTACAAGCTAAAGCCCAGATGATTAAAGCGAATTTGCGTTTGGTGGTATCTGTGGCGAAAAAATATCAAAATCGTGGTTTGGAATTGTTAGACTTAGTTCAAGAAGGGACTTTAGGTTTAGAACGAGCCGTTGAGAAATTTGACCCCACTAAAGGTTATCGTTTTAGTACCTATGCTTATTGGTGGATTCGTCAAGGAATTACCAGAGCGATCGCTACTTCTAGTCGTACCATTCGCCTTCCTGTCCATATTACCGAAAAACTGAACAAAATTAAAAAGGCGCAACGGAAAATTGCCCAAGAAAAAGGTCGCACACCTACTTTAGAAGACCTGGCAATTGAGTTAGATATGACACCTGCCCAAGTCCGGGAAGTATTGTTAAGAGTTCCTCGTTCTGTATCTTTAGAAACCAAGGTAGGAAAAGACAAAGATACTGAATTGGGGGAATTGCTAGAAACTGATAACATTACGCCTGAAGAAACCTTAATGCGGGAATCTTTACATAAAGATTTGTATAGTCTTTTGGACGATTTAACCGACCGGGAGCGTGATGTTGTTTCTATGCGCTTCGGTTTGTCCGATGGTCATTCTTACTCTTTATCAGAAATTGGCCGGGCCCTTGACCTATCACGGGAAAGAGTGAGACAAATTGAATCAAAGGCCTTGCAAAAACTTCGCCACCCCAAGCGCCGTAACCTTGTCCGCGACTATCTAGAGTCTTTAAGTTAGAAGGTAATTGGTAATTGGTAATTGGTAATTGGTAATGGGTAATGGGTAATGGGTAATGGGTAATGGGTAATTGGTAATTGGTAATTGGTAATTGGTAGTTAATTTCTGTTCCCAGTTAAGAGTCCCCTGTTCCCAGTTAAGAGTCCCCTGTTCCCTGTCCCCTGTCCCCTGTTCCCTGTTCCCAGTTAAGAGTCCCCTATCAACTAGTAAATATTCTCAATAAGCAATGATTGTTGCAAATTGGGACAAAGATTTGTTATATTCTCAATTAATGAGCTTTGTTGAGAAAATTTAGTATGACTGTCTACACAACTGGTTCACTTAAGGCAGAATTAAATGACCGTGGCTGGCGTTTAACTCCACAGCGGGAAACAATTCTACATATTTTCCAAGAACTCCCCCAAGGTGAACATTTAAGTGCAGAGGATCTCTATCATCGCTTAGAGACTGACGGTGAAGGTATTAGTTTATCAACTATCTACCGGACTTTAAAGTTAATGGCGAGAATGGGGATTTTGCGGGAGTTAGAATTGGGAGAAGGACATAAACATTATGAAATCAATCAACCTTATCCCCATCACCATCATCACCTAATTTGTGTGCGCTGTAACTCGACTATCGAGTTTAAAAATGACTCTATTTTAAAAATTGGGGGAAAAACAGCGCAAAAAGAAGGTTACCATTTATTAGATTGTCAAATGACTATTCATGCTGTATGTCCTAAGTGCCAAAGGGCGTTAATGCCTATTTAGAAACTAAGAGAATGGACAGTTAATAATTACCAGCCTCAATTTAGATAACTAGGAAATTGGTATGACAGGGATAGACATCTGCAATTTGGGAGAATGAATCAAGTAGTGCGGGAATCTAAGTGTATTGAGAAAGCGGAAATTAAAAACTTCCGCTTTTAACATCATCAGGACTAACGGCATAAAATAAAATTTATAAATTACTTAGAAGGAGTAAATTATTTTTCTTCGATGGTGGCTTCTGCTTGATGGACTAAATTGCGGAGGTTTTCTAGGGTTTGTATACTTACATCCTGCCATAAACCGCGCTGGTTTGCCTCTAGTAGTCTTTCCGCAATATCACGTAACGCCCAAGGGTTTTTGTTGTGGATAAATTCACAAACTGTAGTATTTTCTAAATATGCTTCAACTACACCTTGATACATATAATCTTCCACACATTGGGCTGTAGCATCGTAAGCGAAAAGAAAATCTACCGTTGCGGCCATTTCAAATGCACCCTTATAACCATGACGCATAACTCCAGCTATCCATTTAGGATTAACCACGCGGGAACGATATACCCTGGCAATTTCTGAACTGAGTTGGCGAATTTTGGGCTGGAGTGTATTGGAATTATCGCCAAAATAGGTTTGGGGATTTTTACCCTGAAGAGAACGCACAGCGGCGGTTAAACCCCCTTGAAATTGATAATAATCATCAGAATCAAGTAAATCATGTTCGCGGTTATCTTGATTGTGGAGGACGATTTGCATTTGCTTTAAACGTTGTTCAAAAGCTTCCACATTCTTATTCCCTGTTTCCTGACCAGAAGAATAGGCGTAAGCGCTCCAATTTGTGTAAGCTTGGGCTAAATCCTCGTCATTTTGCCAATTTTGGGAAGCCATTAAACCTTGGAGTCCCGCCCCATAAGCGCCTGGTTGAGAACCAAAAACGCGATATTGCGATCGCTCTTGTGCTACATCTAAAGATAAACCCTGTTGAGTCCATTGTTCAGTTTCTTGACGAACCATATCTGCGAGCGGATTTTGATCAGGGGGTTCATTTAAAGCTGAAACCGCTTTTACAGCTTGATCAAATAAAGTGATTAAATTAGGAAAAGCATCCCGGAAAAAACCCGAAATTCTTAGGGTAACATCCACACGGGGACGACCCACAACCGCCAAAGGTAATATTTCAAAATCTATCACCCGCCGCGCTACACCATCCCACACAGGTTTAACACCGAGTAAAGCTAAAGCCTCGGCTAAATCATCACCACCAGTCCGCATGGTAGCCGTACCCCACACCGATAAAGCGAGAGTTTTAGGATATTCTCCATTTGCTTGGGTGTAGGTTTCAATCAGGGTTTCAGCGGCTTTTCTCCCAATATCCCAGGCCGTTTCCGTGGGAATGGCACGAATATCAACAGCGTAAAAGTTTTTACCTGTGGGCAGAACTTCGGGACGGCCGCGCGTCGGTGCGCCGGAAGCACCACTTTTGACATATTTTCCATCCAGTCCCCGTAATAGGTTGGTGATTTCTTCGCTGGTTTTTTGCAGGGAGGGGAGGAGTTTGTCGCTAATCCAGTTTTCTGTGGTTTTTCCGGCTATGATTTTTTCTACTAAATGGGCGGCTTCTATTTCTAGGAGTTCAACGACATCCCCAATGATATGACAGGATTTAAGTCTCTCACAGAGGCGCAGAGGCGCAGATAGGGGGGTTGAGAGGTCGTCGGTGAGGGGGTCTATGTCTAAACCCCATTGTTTGGCTATGGTGCGGGTAATACCTATAGAATAGCGGTTGGGGATGCGGGCGATCGCTACTATTAAATCTCTTAGTTGGGTGCCTTGGGGACATTGGCCGAATATGTGTAGGCCGTCGCGGATTTGGGCTTCTTTGAGTTCGCACAAGTAACCGTCTAAGGAGTTTAAGATTAAGGTTTCAAAATTGGTGATGTCTTTGGGGTTGGTAATTCCTAAGTCTTTATATAGGTTTTCTTTGATGACTAATTCCTTGATGCGATCGCTGATTATTGGTAATCTGGAAGGATCTAAACTTTCGGCTTCGTAATATTCATCAATGAGGTTTTCTACTTGTTGCAATCCTCCATATAATTGCGCCCTTGTCATGGGCGGTGTTAAGTGATCAATTATTACTGCTTGGGCGCGTCTTTTGGCCTGTGAACCTTCACCAGGATCATTGACAATAAATGGATATAAATGAGGCATTGGTCCCAAGGCAATTTCTGGATAACAATTATTAGATAAGGCGACACTTTTACCCGGTAGCCATTCTAAGTTACCATGTTTTCCTAGATGAATTATGGCATCCGCAGCCAAAGATTCTCGCAGCCAATGATAAAAGGCTAAGTAATTATGTGTTGGTTCTAAATCTGGTGCATGATAATTTAAAGTCGGATCAATATCATAACCTCTTGATGGTTGAATACCCACAAAAATTTTCCCGAATTTAATTCCCGAAATTGCCAAATTTTGAATTGTTTCTAATGTTCCCCACCGTTCAATAATTTCCTGTTGTATATTTGCAGGTAAAGTAGCAAAATATTTTTGATATTCGGCTGCTGATAAACTTTGATTTATTGGTTTCCAGTCTCTTCCTTCGGGATCATTGGTGATGCTAGATGTGAGAATTTGAATTAATTCGTCTCCAGTTTCAGGAATATTTCCTACTTCATAACCAGCTAATTTTAAAGCTTTGAGAATTTCCACACAACTGGCAGGACTGTCCAATCCTACGCCATTTGCGAGCCTTCCGTTGGTGTTGGGGTAATTTGCTAAAATTAAGGCTACTTGCCGTTCTGAGGGCATTTTTACCCGCAATCGTACCCAATTTGCAGCCAGTTGGGTGACAAATTCAATGCGATCGCTCAAGGGTTCATAAACTACAATATCGGTCTCTAATTTGTGATTTCGAGTTTGTAAAGTTTTGAAGGATACAGCCCTACTAATAATCCGTCCGTCTACTTCTGGTAATGCTACATTTATAGCAATATCACGGGGTGTTAAACCTTGTGATTCTGATTCCCATTGTTCAATGGAACTAGCACAAAGAATTACTTGCAAAACCGGGACATCTAATTTTTCCCAAAGTTCAATTTGCGGTATTTCTGTTTCTAATTGCGCTAGGGAAAAACTGGTGGTATTCATTAATAAACTAATATTTACCCCATTTTTATCTGTAAACCATTCACATAATTTATCACTTACACCCGGTTCACGCAATGAAGAGACAAAAACTGGTACAGGTTGTAAATTTTTCTCTAACAAAGCATTACACAAAGCATCAATAACTTTAGTATTTCCTGATAAATAATGAGCGCGATAAAACAAAATCCCAACTTTTGGGAATGGGTAATTGGTAATTGGTAATTGGGTATTATTCTCAGTTCCTAACCTACCATACAAACCCACACGGGGAACAGGTTGTGGAGGTGGAGGATTAAATTCTGTTAATAAAGCCGTATCAGCGATAAATTTTAAAGCATTGAGGAAATTTTCTGTACCACCTTCTTGAAAATATTGCCAGATTTTCTGGACAATTTCTGGAGCAATTGTAGATTTGGAGATTAAATCAAGATCAAGTCCGTCATCTCCTGGCATTATAATTAGGGTTGTTCCATTACGTTCTCCAATTTCCTGTATAACTTCTAGACCATAATTCCAATAAGAACTTCCACCAATAAGACGCAGAACAATTACTTGCGCTGATTCTAATACTTGTTCGCTATAAGTATCTATACTGATTTGTTGTTGTAGTTGTAATAAATTAGCGACTCGAATTTCTGGAAATTCATCAGGTAATTTAGAAACTACAGTTCCTAGAGTTTGAATATCAGTATCTGCTGCTGTAATCAATACAAAGGGTGCTATAGTTTGTTCTAGGAAAAATAAACCCTCCGACTGATTCCAGCCTCCAGCAGTAGCATTTATACGGTGCATAATTGGTAATTAATAATGGAAATTTTGAGTTAGGAAATTTGGGAGCTTTTTGACGTTATCTTTAAATAAGGCAATAAATAAATTCATCAGTAAATATGTCTCTATCGTTCCCTTTATGCAAAACATAACATTTATTGTAGGTTGGGTTGTTCGCGTTAGCGTTGCGGAGCAATCGGAACGAAACCCAACACCCCTACTATTGTACTAGATAGCGCTTCAACAAATTATGAGGTGGGATATGGTAATATTACAAGAGTCTCCTTGGTATCAACAGATTTTCAGAGAAAGTGAAAAACGGGGTGAAAGACGAGCTATACTGTCAATCTTGAGAAAAGTTAGACAATATACTCTAACTTGTTCAATCCTAAAACCGAATATAGGATAAACCCAAAACAGGTTTTTATCGAGTGTCAAAATTCCTTTTTTCTAATCATTCTCCATTAGACATCTGGTGGTAATTGATGAAAGATGCTATTTTTGATTATTACAATTCATCAAAGTAATAAGTCACAACTCCAGAAATAGGGTTGTTGCCTATTCTCACATGATTTGATTGTAGCATTTCTTTGAGTATGGTTTCTACTTCCACAAAACTAGCTCCTGTGGCCTTAACACCTTGAGTTACTGTTAAACTACCACCATTAGCCTCTGCTGCTTCTATGAGTTTGACAGTGAGGGGTTTACCATTTGGTTGGTGAACTTGTGATATAAATATCCGCTCATTCATGGGTATACCCGCAGGAGATACACCTGCTTTTAATCGCAATTTTTGCTCATATTCGTCAACCATATTCGGTATGATCACTAAATCAACAACTTGTCCAATATAAAATAAACCACCAGTACATAGCCATAATAAACCAGTACCGATTTTGCCATTATATAAGCGATGTAAGCCTCCTATACCAAAAAAACCCGCTCCACACAGAAGATAAGAAACAAGAAGACGATCTTGATTTTGATTGTTTTTTATAGTCATTTTATTTTCCGTCCATTAGGATTTACTGGTTTAATCATCTATGCTTTGATTAACTACCCCTCTTTAGTTGTCAATTCCCCAATTAACGATTCTATTTTTAATTTTAACCATGATTTCTCTTTCTCCTGAACTTCAAGCTAGACTTTCGACACCTCTCAAAATTGGCTCATTTGCGGTTAAAAGCCGTGTTTTACAGTCTCCATTGTCGGGGGTGACTGATTTGGTCTTTCGTCGTTTAGTACGTCGTTATGCACCAGAATCTATGATGTATACGGAAATGGTCAATGCAACGGGTTTACACTATGTTAACCAATTACCAAAAATTATGGAGGTAGATCCTCAAGAAAGACCTATCAGTATTCAATTATTTGATTGTCGTCCCGATTTTCTAGCGGAAGCAGCAGTAAAAGCGGTTGCGGAAGGTGCAGATACTGTTGATATTAACATGGGATGTCCAGTTAATAAAATTACTAAAAATGGTGGTGGTTCTTCTTTATTACGTCAACCGGAAATTGCGGAAGCAATTGTGCGGGAAGTTGTGAAAGCGGTAGATGTTCCTGTAACTGTGAAAACTCGTATTGGTTGGAATGATCATGAAATTACTATTTTAGATTTTGCTAAACGCATGGAAGACGCGGGAGCAAAAATGATTACTGTTCATGGACGCACTCGCGCTCAAGGTTATAATGGTAACGCGCGGTGGGAATGGATAGCTAAAGTTAAAGAAATCCTGTCAATTCCTGTTATTGGTAATGGGGATATTTTTTCTGTGGAGGCTGCGGTAAAATGTTTAGAACAAACTGGCGCAGATGGGGTAATGTGTTCTCGTGGAACTTTAGGTTATCCCTTTTTAGTTGGTGAGGTTGATCATTTCTTAAAAACAGGAGAATTATTACCACCACCTAACCCCATTCAACGTTTAGAATGTGCGCGAGAACATCTTTTTGCTTTATGGGAATACAAGGGAGACAGGGGAGTTCGTCAAGCGCGTAAACACATGACTTGGTATGCTAAAGGTTTTGCTGGTGCTGCTGATTTACGGGGTAAATTAAGTTTAATGGAAACTGTACAACAAGGTTTAGATTTGATTGATAGAGCCAAAGAAAGATTAACTTATGGCTATGAAATTGAGGAAGAAATAGGGACTAATATAGAAGTAAACTTGAGCTAATTAAATCTTCTGGGTATGGATTTAGAAATTTTGAACCTTTCCGAGTTAGAGGTTGTTTGAAAAGTATTAAATGAAGCTAATAATATCTCCTAAGAGGAGGGGGTTTCAAAGCCTCTCCCAACCTCTCCCCGCGTTGGGAGAGGGGTTTATTTATAGATTAAAAAATTTTAAAACATCCTCTTTATTGCCACCAAAAAGAATTTGGTAAAGGCCAAGATAACTCACAAAGAGTACCTTGAGGATAAAGAGAAACTCTTCTAAATTTACCTTTAATTTGTTGTGCTAATTTTTTAAATTGTTTTGTTCCCCAACCTTCTCTTAATGAATAAGTTCCTAAACCATTATCCATAATGCTGAGGGTGTAACGTCCTTGAGATACAGAATAACTAACTTGTAAGCAGGTGATTTCTGTGGCGTGTTTACCAACATTACACAAGGCTTCTTCTAAAAATCGGCAAAGTCCTCGCTTATTTTCAATACTTAAATTGCTGTCATGGATAGGTTCAAAATTGTGAATTTTTACTTTTAGGCTTTTAAAACAGGGAAAATCTCGATCTAAGGTGTAGCTATAAACTTGATAGAGAATTTCATGTAAAGGGTTTCGCAAATCTATAACTAGATTATTTCCTAGATAAAGGCTGGTATCTTGGGTAAGAGTTTCTTGTTGCCAAAATTCATACATTCCTCGTAATTCTTGATTTAATTCTTCAAGTTCTTTTTCTATTAAAGGTAGTAATTTATTAACTGGTATATCTTGTCCTTTGACTATTTTTAAAACTTTAGCTAAACTTTGTAATGGTCCATTATGAATAGTTTGTATTTTCATTTCAATTAGATTTTGACGAACTTGAATTATGGATTTTACAGCTTTGTTGTAATGATATAAAGCTATGAGCATGATGCAATTTATAACTAGAATAAAAATTGCTGAAACTAGAGAGACTGAGGAATCCCAAATTAAAAAAAAATAGCTAATCAGTTCTAAACTAAAAATAGTAATGATAATTCCTGCTAACTTTCCCCCATAAACAAAATAAAGTCCTTTTGGGAATTTTTTAAACATTTGGGTTTGCATAAGCTTATGTTCCAGCATTAATAACTTAATTATGGAAAACACCTGATTAATTTTACTAACTTTTGTTAGTTAATCAATTAATCCTTCCGCTCTGGCTTTAATTTCTGTTTGAATACGGATGTTTTTACCCTCTTCCGGGTAAATATTTAGAGCGTCTTGCAACTTACTCCAATAATGACGTACCATACGTTCAGATATACACATATTTTTAGCAATTACTTTATCTTGTAATCCTTCTTCAAAGGCTAGATTTAGCACTTTCAACCATTCTGGTTTTATCTCTAACCCTGAGTGTATTCCTTTAATATCTTTTGTGTGAGTTAATCCCTGTAATGCCCAATCAACTCTAGTTAACATTTCTGGAGTAGAAAGACTTTTATCAGCGACAGTAAAGCCTCCTTTATGATTATCAATACAAGGACGAATACGAACTAATGTTTTCACGTGGACGCTTTGAACAACAATATTCAGATGTGAATAATTTTCCATCAAAACTTTAAGAAGTTCAATACCTATATCAACCCGTGCTGTCATTTCTAGTTTTTTTGGTATGGAAAGATCCATAACTACCAGGTCAGGTTGACAGATAATAATTTCCTCCAAGGCATGACTAGCATTTGTAGCAATATTAAGTTCAGCACTAGGATAATTTTTTCTTAGTATTTCAACCGTTCCATTTAAAACTGATTCATGATCATCAATGACCATGAATTTTAAAATTGATTTTCCCGATAAAACTTGTTGCATATCTAATAATTGTCCCAATGGTTATACACCGGATAAATTTTGATTGCTATATAGGACTATTAATTAGTTTTTACCAGATTATATTAGTTATAACCTATGCCCTATGAGGGTTGACAACCCTCACCCAATTGAATTTATTATAAAGTACTGAGATTATGAAGTTAATGTATAACGATAATAAATATTTTGATTGAACAATAATTTAGGATTAATCAAAATAATTTTAGATATAATACCTGATAGTGTAGGAGATATTAAGTAATAGAAAATGCTTACCAATAAAAGTGCCATCTTGACATAAGATGCTTATGAAAAAATGAGCATTTACCTGATATTAATAACTTAAAGATATCGTAAAGATATTCTAATTCTGGTAAATGGGAATAAAAAATCAAAGTGGACATATCAGGATAGGAAATTTTTACAGCCAATAGTGCTATACTTCCTATTTCCTTGAGAGTTACATGAATATAAATGGGGAGTAAAATTCCTGTTTCTGGTAAGGTTATTCTGAGTAATTCTTCTAAAACCCTTAAAATTATCCAACTACGTTCAGGTTCTTCAATTCTCCAGTAAACTGGCATATTAATCTGAAAATTTAGATGAGGATGGGAATCAATCCAACGTTCTAATAAACACTCAATAGATAAAGGTAAGCTATCTTGAATAGATATCGGACATAAGCGATCGCTCAATTGTACTAAAGAATGATGAAAGTTATCAATTTTTTGGATATATGCCTGAATTGCTGTTTCTGGTAAACTCAGATTATCTCTAGATAATAAATCTAGATTGCGCCGAATTGTAAAAGATTCTTGCAATAAATCATCACGAATTTCTTCGGATTCTAGAAATAATTTCCAGAATTCTCTATAAAACCACCACTGTAATGCTTGCTGAATTCTTTGCTCAGATGTCATAAACGGTATCATGGTTATGACTTAGTTAAATTAGTACCCCCCTTCTTAGTCCCCCGGATGCTTGGGGAGGAAATTGTTCCCTCCCCTTGTCAAGGGAGGGTTAGGGTGGGGTATTTGTAGTACCTCATAAACTTGAAATTTGCTTTATGTTTTTTATAAAACTTGTAGAGAGTTTTGATCGAATCTCTCTACTTTTATGTCAGCTAATTATAAGTCAGCAATTAATCTAGCTTTTCTCAGCATAAATTTTAATGCTGTTTCTTCTCTAGAAATAATTTCCGCTGTAGCCTTCATTCCTGCTTGAAGTAAACACTGATGATCATTATTTCCAAATGAAAGCTTTTCGGGTTGAATTGTAGCTTCAAAGTAGCTAATCTCAGAAGAAGTTGTAGTAGTTGTATCTTTATTTTGAGGTGTAATTACATCTGGAGCAATAGTTTTCACAATCCCCTTTGCAGTTCCATAATCAGGATAGGGACAAGCATCAACACGAATTTGAACTTTTTGACCCACCGCAATTTTATTAATTTCCGCCGTGGAAATCATGGCTTTAATTATTAAAGAAGGACTATCAGGGACAACTTCAGCAATAGATTCACCAGTTCGGACAACTTGACCAGAATTTCTTAAATTAAGTTTAAAAATAACGCCGTTACTTGTAGCAACAATAATGCTATTTTTTCGCTGATTTTCAAGTTGTTGAAGTTCTTTTTGTGATTGTTTAATTTGGGTTTGTATTTCCACTAATCGCTGAATTAAGCCAACCCTTTCTTTATTTAAAGCAGCTATATTAGCTTCACCTTTAGCAGTTTCTTGAGCAATCCGTTCTTGTGCCATATTCACCATTGCTGTAGTTGGATTAATTGCAGCTTTATTTGATTTCACTTTTATTTTAGCAATATCAACAGCTTTTTTTGCAGCTTGTAGTGTTAAGTTTGTCTGTTGAACAACTAGCTGTTTTTGTTCAAATTCTCTGTTACCAATTGCGCCAATTTGTGCTAATTGTTCATAGCGGTCACGATCTACTTTGGCAAATTCTAAATCAGCTTCAGCTTTTTGTAAATCTACTAATTCTTTTTGGATATTTACCTGGGCTGTCATTAATTCACTTTCAGTATTAATTTTTCGCTCCTCATATTCCCTTTGACTTCTTAATAAATCTTCTTTAGCAGAAGTAACAACCCTTTGTATCACTCTTTTTTCAGCCATGATTTGATTATTTAAATTCCGGTTTTGAGCATAAATTTGTAATATCTGTAATTTACCTTGTTTGATATTTTCTTCTAATTGACTTTTTTTAATTAGCAATTGTTCAGTATCTAAAATGGCTATTACTTCTCCTTGTTTAACAATTTGATTTTCTTTAACTTCGATACTTTTAATAGTCCCTTCTACCTTTGATTGGACGACACGAGTTTCACCTACGGGACGAATAATAGCAGCCGCTTTTACAGTGACATTATATTTCACCCATGAAGACAAAGAAATACTAGTAATAACAGTCCCAATTAGAAATACACCTGTTAATGATGTCCAAATACTTATGGGAGGAAGTGAATTATCATTTTCAATTACAGAATTAAATCCTTGATTATTAGTGTAAAGCATAGTTATCTAAATAATGATATATAGGATTTCTGTCGGAAATACCAGATGGTTTTACCCCTCCCTAACCCTCGAGGGGACTGGATTCCTGTTTCCCCCTTTGCAAGAGGGGGGGTAATCAACCTGTACACACAGGTCAGAAGTACCACAAAATCCGGCTTTTACCCCTCCCTAACCCTCCCCTTACCAAGGGGAGGGGACTGGATTCCTGTTTCCCCCCTTTGCAAGAGGGGGGTAATCTCCTTTGCAAGGGGGATAAATACAAGGGGAATTAAGGAATTAGAAAATCTAAATGATCTCCGGGTTTAGTGCGTAAATCCTCTAAAGAACCTTCTAATTTCAACCTACCTTGATCTATCAAAACAATCCAGTCAGCCCGATTAATTACTTTAGGTCTGTGAGTAATTAAAATTGTTGTTTTCCCTCGACGATGTTTAAATAATTGGTCTAAAACTTGGGCTTCACTAACTGGATCAAGTCCCCCAGTAGATTCATCTAAAATCAAAATTGGTGGGTCTGTAACAATGGCTCTAGCTATGGCTAATCTTTGTCTTTGTCCACCGGAAATATTAGCACCAAATTCTCCTAAAATAGTTTGATATGTTTCAGGTAACTTACTTATAAACTCATCAGCACCAGAAATTTGACAAGCTCTAACAATCTGCTCAAATGTCACATAGGGCGCTCCTAATCGGAAATTTTCAATAATAGAACGATTCCAAAAATGGGCATCTTGGGGAACAAGTACAACCTGTTGACGGAGAGATTCTAAAGAAAGGTCTTGGAGATTATAAAGCCCAATTCGGATATTACCAGATTGAAGTTTATATAAACCAGAAATTAATTTAGATAATGTACTTTTACCACATCCTGATTTACCAATTAAAGCAGTATTTTTACCTCCAGGAATTGTTAAAGAAAAATCATCTAATAAGTCAATACGACCAGGATAATGAAAGGTTAAATTCGTACAAATAATATCAGCATCTCCAGAAATTGTAGCAAAAGGCTTTTTACCATCATCTTCCTCTTCTGGAGTAGCATCAATAACTTCTGTTAACCTTCGGGTTGCAGTTTTAGCACGGGTAAATTCATCAACAAAATTAATAACTGTACTAATTAAAGAGATAAAGTTACCAGTCATTGAATTGAAAGCTAGTAATTGACCAATACTAAGATTTTCAGCCGGATTAATTACTAAATAGCCACCAAACCACAGTAAGGTTACACTACCAATACCAGAGACAAAGCCAGAAAAGGTATTATTAATAATACCGATTTGCATGGTCTGAAATGTGAGCCTAGCTAGACGATTAAAGCGATTTTGTAATTCATCCCAAAATTGTCTTCCTGATGTGGTTGTTTTGAGAGTTAATGCACCTTTAAAGGTTTCCACTAAAACCCCTTGGGTTTCGGCTTCTGTGACAAAAAGCTCATTAGTTTTTTGTTGTAATGTAGGCTGGAAAATAAAAGTAGATATGGTCATAACTACAGCAATGACTAAAGCCGCTGAGGTAAGTTTCCAGCTATAGAAAAACATGAAACCCAAGGAAATTATCGCAATAAAAAATTGACTGGGTAAACCAACAATAACTTGAGCAATTAATTGGTTAATTTGGTCAATATCTTGTAAACGACTAACAACTTCACCACTGCGACGGGTTTCATAATAAGTTAATGGTAAACGCAAAATCTGCCGCCCAAATTCCAGAACTAATCCTAATTGCATTCTTTGAGCAAAATGGGCAATTAAGTTAGATTGGACAAATGAGAGGCTATGAGAAATAATATTCATAACTACTACAGAAATTACTACTGTAGTTAATAATTTTGTGTCACCTCTAACTAATACATCATCAGTAAGAATTTGCAATAAGAAAGGGGAAGCTAAGGACAATAAACCCAATACTAAATTGAGAGGTAAAGCTTGAAATAAAATGCCGCGATAAATCCAAACTCGTGTGAAGAAACGCCAAAAACCACCTTCTTTATCTTGCTTTTGAGTAAAAAATCGGATGGGATCTGGTTCTACTAATAATAATAACCAATCTGTCCAAGCTTCTTTGATATCTTCTTTAGAAAGATAACGCATTCCCACTGCAGGATCTGCAATTAGAAATTTTTTACCTTTTTTACCATATAAAACAACCCAATGATTACCTTGCCAATGAATAATTGCTGGTAAGGGTGCTTCTTTAATTTTATCTAATATTTCTGGGGAACTTTTGACTGGACTGGCTTTAAAACCGAGGATTTCTGCTCCTCGTTTTAAACCTAATAAAGTAGTACCAAATTGTCCTGTTCCTACGGCTTCCCGCACACGGTTAAGGGTAAAAGTTTGACCGTAATATTTAGCAATTGCAGCCAAGCAAGCCGCACCACAGTCTTCTTCACTGTGCTGTTTAACAAATTCGAGTTTCATAAGCAAGTAAAACACCCTAGATAGTTACAAATAAAAGTTGGATTGTTGTTAGTTTTTTGTTTATTTTCAGCGGAAATTATTACTGTTCACTCAAAAATACTGTAACCATGAGTTCTTGAGTAATCATCTATATAATCTAATTTATTTGACTACAATAGTCTAGATAACAATTTTAATATGCTATCTATATCTAAATTTCTGTTTCGTCTTCTACGTCCTTTTCTGGAGATGATAAGTTCTCTAAATGTATATGTATTCTCTATATTGATACTGATATCTGAAAAAGATATTTGAGTTTTAGCTGACGATGATATCTCTGTCAGTTTTAAGAAAAAATCTGAACGTCCACCGGATATATTTTCTTGTTCTTGTTCCGATAATTGTGTAAACAATTTACTTTCGTTGCTTTTAATGTGGTTTTGCATATTATCATCCTGGTTTTTTATCACTAATTTATGAATTTATTAATCCTGTTGTTCAAGATATGTCTACTATAAAATCAATAGTTAAAAACCTAAATACTTGGTGAAATTTTATTTCACTGTTTATCCGTTATAACCATAGATTTATAACTCAGTTATGAATTGATTGTGCTGATAGGACGAGTAGATTACTCGTCCTATCAAGTTTGAAGCAAAAACTGATAAAATTTAAGCTTCAAAGAAAATCACTCATCTAGACTAAGAAAGAACGTTAGCAGGTGCTAAAATGCTAGTATTAGCATAATCTTTAACTAAATTGAGATAGTCTATCTCTGTACTTGAATGACCACCACCAGTCTTTTGCTTGAACCCAAAAGTTACCTTTCTAAAACTACGGTTAACTACGTCCAATTTTATGTTGCGACGACCACCAGCTACGATTTCTTGTTGTTCAGCGGATACTACAGTAAATAAGTTAGACATGACTTAATTCTCCTTGATTTGAATTATCGCTTGGGGTTGTTTACTGCTCGGTTGCCGTTTTCCCCCTCGCTTGTTAATAGAATATCGAGAAGTCACTAGATAATTCATTCTCATTTTCTGCAAACTTCATTACCAAATTTAGAACTAAATATTGCCGAAAAATACACGCCAAATCGGCTAAATTCATTTGACAAAATTTCCAATCTTAGCTATATATATTTCTATATAATGTCAGATAGGCGTGCAGCATATAATAAGTATCTATTTAATGTAAAACCTATATCTCGCCTGGGAATGAATTCCCAGTCTAATAGCTCAAGTCATCTCAAGATGACTAAATATACTCAACACGGTTAGGAGATAGACTTTTGTAAAATCACGAAAAATCTAGATTGGTAGGGGTAAAGCAAAAGCTCATTGGTGTCAAATTAACTTAAAGATCATAGCCCCCTCCCCGCTTGCGGGGAGGGGGTTGGGGGTGGGGTTTATTAAATATGTACACCTAGTCAAATGGGTAGGTTAGTAGTCGGAAAAACACCCGGTGCTGAAGCTGCGGCTTTTGCCTATACTGACAAATCCTGCTATAGTTTTAGTAGAACAAAATGCCCGGAAAGCCTTGGAAATGGCAGACCGAGATTATGTGTTAGGATCAAAAAGGGGCAATATTACTGGAAATGGTAAAGAATGATTAAATGATCCAAAAGTAGGAGAATTATATTTAGGTGCTGGAAAGAGACATTAAGAATTGTGTCTCACGCAGAGGCGCAGAGGCGCAAAGAAGAGAAATTACGAAATAACAAGTATTATTGGGAATATGACTACACAAACAATATCATCACCGGAAATATATCAAGGTCAATTTGGGGAGTTTACCATTACTCAGAGCGATCGCCAAAGTGTGATAATTTATCGTACAGGATTAATGATAGCAGCATTGTGTTTTGCCCTGGGTAGTAGTTTAGTTTTAATTTCTCCCCAACCCGCTGTAATTCAAGCCATTACACCTATTTACACCTGTTTTAGTCTTGCACTTGGTATTAGTTTATTAACCATTCATATTTATATGAAATTTTTGCACCAAATTTTGCAAATTTTCTGGATAATTGGTAGCATTTCTGCCTTAATTTTCGCCCATAGTGATAGTCAAGCCTTTGCAATTACCGTTTATAATCAACCATTAACCATATTAGGTATTGGTTTCACCTTTGCAGCTTTAACAGGAATTTATTTTAAAGAAGGTTTTTGCTTTAATCGTTTAGAAACTAAGATATTAACTCCCATAGTTCCCATATTATTATTAGGACATTTAACAAGAATTTTATCCACCCAAACCGAACAGATTTTATTAGCAACTTGGACAATTTGCTTTTTAATTTTTGCAGTGCGGAAAATCATTCAACCTATTCCTCCCGACATTGGAGACAAATCAGTATTTGATTATTTAAAAAAGCAACATTTAGAGACTTCCAAATAAAAAAACATAAAAAACCCTTAAATTCTGATTTCTCCCTGTCCTCTGTGCCTGGAGTGGTTTGTTTTCCTGCTTTAGATAATTTCTAGGACTTAAGTAAGTGAACGGAAAAAAACCGACATAAGTAACGAAAAGTAAAGTTGGCCAAAACCTGTTCCCTGTTCCCTGTTCCCTGTTCCCTGTTCCCTTGTCATAACGACAATTTTTAACGCCAACCTAATTAGTAAAGGTTAAATATGCAAAAATGTCAAATATAGAAGAACGTAAATACTGGTTAGCTTGGTCACAAATTTCTGGTATTGGTCCAATACTAATACAAAGATTACAACAGCACTTTAGTAATTTAGAAACAGCTTGGAAAGCCAGTCCTGGAGAATTGCGAAAAGTCGAAGGTTTTGGAATTCAGACCTTAGAAAAAGTTGTTCAACAAAAATCCCGTTTAAACCCTGAACAACTACTTACCCAACACCAACAAATAAACCCCCATTTTTGGACACCCGCAGACCCAGAATATCCCCAACTATTACGAGAAATTCCCACCCCACCCCCGCTGTTGTATTATCGTGGTGAAATTGATTTACAGGAAAATTCAGGACAAAAACCCCTGGTAGGAATTGTGGGAACTCGTCAACCCACAGAATACGGAATTAAATGGACTCGTCAAATTAGTACCGCATTAGCAAAAAATGGTTTTACCGTTGTTTCTGGTATGGCCGAAGGAATAGACACCGAAAGTCATTCAGCAGCAATGAAAGCAGGAGGAAGAACAATAGCCGTTATGGGAACAGGTGTAGATGTTATTTATCCCCATAAAAATCGAGATTTATATCAACAGATTTTGAAATGTGGGATAGTAATTAGTGAATATCCTGCGAAAACACCACCGAACCGCACCCATTTTCCCCGTCGAAATCGAATTATTGCTGGTTTGAGTCGTGCGGTATTAGTTATGGAAGCTCCTCTAAAATCTGGTGCTTTAATTACGGCTACCTATGCTAATGAATTTAATCGAGATGTTTATGCGTTACCGGGAAAAATTGATGATCAACCATCACAAGGTTGTTTAAAATTAATTAGTCAAGGTGCGGGTTTAATTAATCATGAACTTAATGAATTATTAATCATGTTGGGAGCAATTCCCCAAATAGATATAGAAACAGAAACACCTCTAGTTAAATCTCCTCCTATACCTAACTTAGCACCGGAATTACAACAGATAATAAATACTTTAGCTATTGATGCTTTATCTTTTGATTTTATCATTCAAAAAACAGGTATGAATGCTGCAATAGTATCCAGTTCTTTATTACAGTTAGAACTTATGGGTTTAGTTACCCAACTTCCCGGAATGCGATATCAAAAACTGTAAGGGAACAGGTGACAGGGAATAGGGAACAGGGAACAGGGAACAGGTGACAGAGAACAGGTGACAGGTGACAGAGAACAGGTGACAGGTGACAGAGAACAGGTGACAGGTGACAGAGAACAGGTGATAGGTGATAGGTGACAGGGAATAAATTACTGTGTACTTCATTAGACAGGAATTCGCTATCGCTGTATCTTCTTCCTTTTGCTTATTGTTGTGGATAATATTGGGGAGTGATTATCGGGGCTTGATAAGTACCCATAGGCACATTATTAACCATTGCATTAGGTACAGTTGGAGTGATCATCGGAACTTGAATAAAAGGCTGAACAGGCTGAACAGGCTGAAGTCCTTGATAATTAGAAATAGGTTGATTAGGTTGATTATTAGTAGAATTACTAGGTTGTACTGTAGCTTGGCTAAAGTATTGGTAAGCAGAACTGGAAATAGAACTAATTAATTTTGCAGCACGAGGGTCATTATTGGGACGTTGTACCATGATAGCAGCAATATAACGCTTACCGGTCGGTACATCTATTAAACCCGCATCTGCTAACATTGTACCAATATCACCAGTTTTGTGGTAGGCATTTGCGCCTTTTCCTAAACCAGCAGGTAAAAGATTATCTCTTTCCGTACGACTCATAATGTTAAGCATTAAATCACGCGATCGCATACCCACAGCATTACCTTGACTCACCATAGAGATTAAATTCCCCAATTCTCGCGGACTGGTGGTATTAGTCCCTCGTAAATCCGGGAGAGGAGTACGAATCATTGTTGTTGTTAGTCCCCAACTACGAAAACGGCCATTTAAAGCCTCTTGTCCCCCCAATTTAGCAACTAACATATTTGTCGCGGTGTTATCGCTAATTGTAATCATTTTTGTCGCCAGATCAAGAGCCGTGTACTTGCTGCCTGGAGCTTGATATTGTATATTTCCCGAACCACCGACAATCATCTCCTTTTCCAGGGTCAACATTTCATCTAAACGGATTTTACCCGCATCTACATCCTGGAAAAAAGCGATCAAAATCGGGATTTTAATGGTGCTGGCCGCCGGAAAACCATTACTAGCATTAATATCTACATAAGCGCCATTATCTAAATCTAATAAAAATACCCCTAGTGTTAAATCAGAATTAGCCGCAGCGAGGCTTTGCAGAGTATTTTTTAAAGGTGTAATTTCCTGGGACATATATAAACCCGTTCTAGCAGACTCAGATACTTTTTGAGTCGCTGTAGATTGAGATACTACCGCCACTGAATTCATGCGACTAGCAGGGTCTAGGACTGACAACAAGGTGCCGACAATCGTACCAATACCTACCCCAACAATCAAAAACCGCAAGGCATATAAAATGGCTCTAGACAGGGGCTTTAACCTAGTCTTGCGCGATCTTTTTCTTGCTATTTTTGGCTTTTCCATGGACACAGTCTTTAGCCTCACAGTCCCTCCAGGAGAAAATTGAGTATTTTTATTAACTGGAGGTACGGATTTAACTCCTGGATACATCATCACCTGTGATGCTGGTCTTCGCCCCCCAGACGGGATCAGAGCAGGAGTGATATTATCACCTAGACTTGCTACTTTCCCAGCTTCTCTTGGGCTAGAAACTGGCTGCTGACTGCTTTTTTTCTGTCCTGTCTTTGGGAATGCACGTTTACGCCGGCGACGCTGTACTGGCTGTCCCCTTGATATAGGTATCAGTTTGTTACTTGATTCTGACATGGCTACTCCTTGTCACCTTCGACCCAGATTGTTAATTGATGCACTGTGGTACTTAGTTTACCGTCTAGGACTAAGTAGTGTTTTTCTATATAGTTTAGACTATATTTATCTTTTTGGGTAATTACTGGGCTGATAATCACCCTGGTTACAGATAAAGGTTTTCACTATCTAAAACATGACTCTATTTTGTCCTATTAATTGCCCATTCTACCTGTCGTAAAATCCCCCGCAACATCCCCACTTCCCCAGTTTGTAAGTAAGCGCGGTTATATAAATGGCGGAATTTTTCCATGCGACTAGCTGCGGTATGGGGATAAAGATAACCTATAGCCAGCAGTAATGATTCCAATTCTTGATAATATGCCTCCATAGCATCTAAGGGAGCAATTTCTACAGTGCTTTTATTATCATCTATGAATAGACTACTAGATTGTGACAATTCGTAACAACAAATGGCAACCGCAGCCGCTAAATTCAAAGATGGATATTCTGGACTAGTGGGAATGAACACTAATTTATGGGCATAATTTAATTCTTCATTGGTTAACCCCCTGTCTTCCCTCCCGAAAATCAAAGCTACTGGCTTTTCTAGTGTTTCTAATAACCAAGGTAAAGCCGTGCGCGGGTTTTCTACAGGTATTTCTCCACTGTAGTCCCGACCAATGGTAGCAATGGCACGAACACAGCCCTGCAATGCTTGTGGTAATGTGTCTACTATCACCGCAGATGCTAAAATATCTTGACCATGAACTGCCATTTTTGTAGCATCAAAACATGAGCGATCGCATTGAGGATTGACTAATATTAATTTAGATAAGCCAAAGTTTTTCATCACTCTGGCCACTGAACCTACATTCAACGGACCTGCTGGTTCTACTAATACTATTATCACATTACTGCAACTATTTTTTATACTAATATTTTCTGTCATCATTATTTATGATTTCCCGATTTAAACCATCTTTTGCGCCATTGTGAAGTTGATTCTAGAGAAGAAGCTTGTACTTCTTCTTGTCGTCTTTTTAGTATATCTTCCGCAGAATCCCTTAAAGTAGGATCTCGGTAAGGAATAGCAGCACGAGTTAGTAAATATTCTTTTTCTGCTGGGGAAAGAGCCAAAAAAGATGATTTACTTGATTTTCCCTCATGTTCATGATATCCTGCTATAGTTCCTGGGGTGCGTCTTCCTATCGGTGAGGTTGAACCTACAACCAACCCAGCAGTTAAGAACGCAGTCCGTACAGCCCCCGCACAGGAATAAGTAGCAACTAATCCATTTTTATCTAAACACTCTGATACTTTTTTGATAAATTCCACAGTCCATAATTGCGGACATTGGGGGGGTGAAAAAGGGTCAAGAAAAATTGCGTCCGCTTGAAAACCGGATTCATATACTTGTGAAATCAAGCTTCTAGCATCACCAATGAGTAAAGTAGCTTGAAGATGATCTATTTTGACTTCATGCTCAAAAGCTATTTGACTGAAAACTTTGATATGTTTTATATATTTTTCGTCCCAACCATCAAATAACTGATTGGTAATTGCTGCTATGGGGACTGCGGGATTTATTTCTAAGCCTATCACTTCTACATGACAATGAGGATTTATTTCCCAAATTGTCTGTAAAGCCGCTGCTGTGTTATATCCTAAACCATAACAAATATCTAACAATCGCACAAATCCCGTCTTTGCTAATATTGGTAATTGAGTGGGAATCACAAACTTGAGCAAACTCTCCTGTTTTGCTCCATAGTGGCTGTGAAAGGCTTCGTTAAATTCTTTAGAAAAGAAGGTAAAAGAACCATCTTGTGTTTGTTGTGGTGTAAAATCTTCTAAATTTGACATTTTATCAAGAAAAAAGTCAGTTGTCAATTACTTATTAACCATTATCTATGATCATGATAAATCAATTCACTGTTTCTCCACAATGGCTATTTAATCATCTTTACAATCCTGATGTTGTGATTATTGATTGTCGGTTTTCTCTAAATGATTCACAATTAGGAAAACAGCAATATCATACCAATCATATCCCCAATGCTCACTATTTAGATTTGAATCAAGATTTATCTAGTCCTGTAAAAGAACATGGAGGAAGACATCCTTTACCCAATACCACAGAACTAGCAGAAAAACTAGCAGCAATTGGTATAAGTTCTCAAAAAACTTTAGTAATAGCTTATGATGATTCTCGTTTAGCTTTTGCTTCTCGTTTATGGTGGTTATTAAAGTATTTAGGACATGAACAAGTAGCTGTTTTAGATGGTGGTTTTTCAGGTTGGAAAAATGCAGGTTATGAAGTTACAAATGTCATTCCTATTTCTAAAAAAGGAATATTTATTCCCAAAGTACAAAAAGATCAAGTCGTAGATTTCGCTTATGTTAAAAATTGCCAAAATAGTCCAAATGTAATTTTAGTAGATTCTAGAGAAGGAGAACGTTATCGTGGAGAAAAAGAACCAATTGATAAAATTGCTGGACATATTCCTGGTGCTGTTAATTATCCTTGGCAAGAAGTAACTGACCCTTCCGGTGCTATACTTCCTCAACTACAACAATGTCAACGCTGGGAAAATATAGATACAACTAAAGAAATTTTAGTTTATTGTGGTTCTGGTATTACAGCTTGTGTAAATCTACTTTCTTTAGCAATAGCTGGAATTTCTACCGCTAAACTTTACGCTGGTAGTTGGAGTGATTGGATTAGTTATTAGTCAATAGACATCTCTGAAATAGATACAAAAAAACGGTAGAACGGTAAATTGAAAATATGCTGCGGCTTTACTTAGCATCAAAAATATTATCCATTTTCGATATTCTCAAGTACAAATATTAATGATAAAAATCTTGTGGTGCGGGCATACTTCGACCAATCTCAGTACAAGTCTTGCCCGCTAAAATTATCCTCCATTATTTGATAAAATCCACTTTAATTAGAAACAAATCAGATTACCAATCTAAAAAAAAATCAATTTTAAATGTTTCAGTCCCCTTACGGGGATTACTTAGTTAGAAACATTTGAGCGGCTGATCGACAAAATCCAGAACCCGTTTCAGTCCCCTTACGGGGATTACTTAGTTAGAAACGGACAAGGGAGTTAACGATCTGATCTCCCAAGTCCAGTTTCAGTCCCCTTACGGGGATTACTTAGTTAGAAACGCAGAAAATAATTGTCGGAACTATGTTGATGGTCGCAAGTTTCAGTCCCCTTACGGGGATTACTTAGTTAGAAACAAATTATACAGTGCCGATTTAACAGAATTAAGTGGGTTGTTTCAGTCCCCTTACGGGGATTACTTAGTTAGAAACTTCCTCAATCTTTAATTCTAATTTTTGATCAAAGTCTAAAGTCAAGTTTCAGTCCCCTTACGGGGATTACTTAGTTAGAAACAGTGAAAGACCCCCTATAGTAAAAGGTGAACCTCAAGCGTTTCAGTCCCCTTACGGGGATTACTTAGTTAGAAACATTAAACGGCAGAAAGTTTCCGCAATGGTGTGTACTGTTTCAGTCCCCTTACGGGGATTACTTAGTTAGAAACAAGAGTGATTCAACTCAGGATATGATTAGTAAATCTATGTTTCAGTCCCCTTACGGGGATTACTTAGTTAGAAACTTCTCTGATTTCCTATCAATCAAAACCTGTTTTGCTGTTTCAGTCCCCTTACGGGGATTACTTAGTTAGAAACGTTAACGCGGTTTGTTGGTTCATGAAGTGGTTAATGTTTCAGTCCCCTTACGGGGATTACTTAGTTAGAAACCCTCGATAAGCCCGGATACGTTGGGATCTTCCCCCCACATAGTTTCAGTCCCCTTACGGGGATTACTTAGTTAGAAACCTTAAATAAGCAAATAAGTGTTTTATCGGACAAGTTTCAGTCCCCTTACGGGGATTACTTAGTTAGAAACTTCAAAAAGACTCGACTAGTGCATGAGTTGGGAGGTTTCAGTCCCCTTACGGGGATTACTTAGTTAGAAACCTTCACCCTCTAAATTACCGCTACTCTTAGATAATTCAATGTTTCAGTCCCCTTACGGGGATTACTTAGTTAGAAACATATCAATTTTAAATATTCCCAAAAACATATTTACAAAGTTTCAGTCCCCTTACGGGGATTACTTAGTTAGAAACATGTTTCAGTTGAGTTAATGATTATGGTTGAGGATGGTTTCAGTCCCCTTACGGGGATTACTTAGTTAGAAACCTGATAGTTAATAATTTCCAATTTCGTTTGATGTTTCAAGTTTCAGTCCCCTTACGGGGATTACTTAGTTAGAAACGGGAGTAAAAAGTGCGATAAAGCCGCCAAAACTAAGTTTCAGTCCCCTTACGGGGATTACTTAGTTAGAAACTGTCCATGGCAGCCATGATAGCCGCCATTTGGGTTGGTTTCAGTCCCCTTACGGGGATTACTTAGTTAGAAACATGGGCTGACCATGTCGCCATATAAGGTATTTACGTTTCAGTCCCCTTACGGGGATTACTTAGTTAGAAACTAAACCAATTAACCGACCTTAGAAGTCATCCTAGCGTTTCAGTCCCCTTACGGGGATTACTTAGTTAGAAACATTCGTGGTCGTGAACCATGAAAACGGCAACCACTAGTTTCAGTCCCCTTACGGGGATTACTTAGTTAGAAACGGCAGTAGTTTCCGTTTCATAGCATCGGTCATGGAATGTTTCAGTCCCCTTACGGGGATTACTTAGTTAGAAACTCAGGATGATTGGCGACCCGTAGCCAAAGAACTGGCCAGTTTCAGTCCCCTTACGGGGATTACTTAGTTAGAAACTTTTCCAAATTGCCCTTCATGGTAAATAATTCTAGTTTCAGTCCCCTTACGGGGATTACTTAGTTAGAAACCACCCAGGATGGGACAGTCTGGCAACAATGCGAAGACCGGTTTCAGTCCCCTTACGGGGATTACTTAGTTAGAAACAACGCTTGTGATCATTCGTCCTCCCATAGCTTTTCAGAGTTTCAGTCCCCTTACGGGGATTACTTAGTTAGAAACTAAGGCAAGGAAGGTGAGTTAATGGAAGCATCTATGTTTCAGTCCCCTTACGGGGATTACTTAGTTAGAAACCCAGTTGTTTTTAGTCAGAGTAATCGGGCTTGAAACGTTTCAGTCCCCTTACGGGGATTACTTAGTTAGAAACTAAAGACGGCTATCAGTTACGTCCATTAAATAATTTAAAGTTTCAGTCCCCTTACGGGGATTACTTAGTTAGAAACACTGAAGTACCCCACACCCCACAGATTTTCTTTATTAAGTTTCAGTCCCCTTACGGGGATTACTTAGTTAGAAACATCGGCAACTATACCAATAGAAATCAAATCTATGGTCAGTTTCAGTCCCCTTACGGGGATTACTTAGTTAGAAACACTCCAAAGTTTTAACAACTCGACTTCACCCTCTAAATGTTTCAGTCCCCTTACGGGGATTACTTAGTTAGAAACACCCAGCAATCATCAAAATCAACATTATCATAGTGAGGGTGTTTCAGTCCCCTTACGGGGATTACTTAGTTAGAAACAACCTATACCCCCAATTCCTTCAAAACCGCAGGAAGCGTTTCAGTCCCCTTACGGGGATTACTTAGTTAGAAACCTTTGGATTTGCAGATAGTGTGACGAAGAATGTGGTTTCAGTCCCCTTACGGGGATTACTTAGTTAGAAACAAAGCCATACCCGTCCAGTGAGAGGTTCTAGGAAGTTTCAGTCCCCTTACGGGGATTACTTAGTTAGAAACAAAGGTGAATGGCAGGTTGCATAAAAAGTTTATTGGAAAGTTTCAGTCCCCTTACGGGGATTACTTAGTTAGAAACCATCACGCAAAGCAAAGAGGGTAGGTTAGTAATGCTTGCGTTTCAGTCCCCTTACGGGGATTACTTAGTTAGAAACGGATGTAAGGCTTGTAGAAAACATAGAGGGTGGATTAGTTTCAGTCCCCTTACGGGGATTACTTAGTTAGAAACCTTTACATCAATAGAATCCCCATTAGTGAACTTGCCAGTTTCAGTCCCCTTACGGGGATTACTTAGTTAGAAACTCCTCCGTTGTAAACGGTTCTATTATTTTTTGACAGTTTCAGTCCCCTTACGGGGATTACTTAGTTAGAAACTTTCTTCATTCTCAATAGTGTCATTTTCTTCGATGTAATGTTTCAGTCCCCTTACGGGGATTACTTAGTTAGAAACTCGCGCTAAAATATACTGAGTTTAATTTTATTGTTTCAGTCCCCTTACGGGGATTACTTAGTTAGAAACGTCCCCGTTGTATCCAGATTCTAAGGAATCAGGGGCGTTTCAGTCCCCTTACGGGGATTACTTAGTTAGAAACCTTGAAAATAATTAGTACCTAGTTGTTTAACGAAGTTTCAGTCCCCTTACGGGGATTACTTAGTTAGAAACAAAAGAGAAAACACGGTACATCTAATTATGAATTAGGTTTCAGTCCCCTTACGGGGATTACTTAGTTAGAAACCGACCTATTCTAACATATAAAAGAAAAAATGGTCAAGTTTCAGTCCCCTTACGGGGATTACTTAGTTAGAAACATTGTGCAATTCGTGGATTTTATCAATAGCTTTATGTTTCAGTCCCCTTACGGGGATTACTTAGTTAGAAACTATCTAAAAATCGCAAATATTCAACAATCAAAAGTGTTTCAGTCCCCTTACGGGGATTACTTAGTTAGAAACACAGGAAGGTTTAGCGATCGCCATAAATCGAGTTGGTTTCAGTCCCCTTACGGGGATTACTTAGTTAGAAACTCAATAAAATTAGGTGCAAAAAACCGTTTTTTGTCCTGTTTCAGTCCCCTTACGGGGATTACTTAGTTAGAAACAGCCCGGATCATCGCAATCCCTATTTAAGTTCCTTAGTTGTTTCAGTCCCCTTACGGGGATTACTTAGTTAGAAACACACACCAAACATTGTCAGGGTGTGTATAATGTTTGTGTTTCAGTCCCCTTACGGGGATTACTTAGTTAGAAACATTTAGTGTATAAAAACACACCAATAAATAGTTAAAGTTTCAGTCCCCTTACGGGGATTACTTAGTTAGAAACTAGGGGTAAATTTTACCCCTAAAACTGATGGACATGTTTCAGTCCCCTTACGGGGATTACTTAGTTAGAAACACAATTCTGGAGAAAAATTGACATTTTCTAAAACGACCTGTTTCAGTCCCCTTACGGGGATTACTTAGTTAGAAACCCTGCCAAATATACCTTTCAAAAGTTGGTTAATATAGAGTTTCAGTCCCCTTACGGGGATTACTTAGTTAGAAACGACGCGGTTGATTATGTTAAAGAGTGTTTATCTCATGAGTTTCAGTCCCCTTACGGGGATTACTTAGTTAGAAACTATTAATTCTGAACCAAATAAACGTAATCAGCTAAAGTTTCAGTCCCCTTACGGGGATTACTTAGTTAGAAACACAAATCATTTGTCTAGTCATCTTGGTACTGTAAAGTTTCAGTCCCCTTACGGGGATTACTTAGTTAGAAACATTTTGGTAAAGTCAGAGTAACAATCGGAAATTCAAATTGTTTCAGTCCCCTTACGGGGATTACTTAGTTAGAAACATTATGTTTATTGCCACGTTACCTTTATCATCTGTGTTTCAGTCCCCTTACGGGGATTACTTAGTTAGAAACTAACCAGTTTGTCTAGCAGTTGGTTTTCTGCTTATATTTGTTTCAGTCCCCTTACGGGGATTACTTAGTTAGAAACAACTAGTACCACAGCCCGAAACACCCTTATATAGCGAGTTTCAGTCCCCTTACGGGGATTACTTAGTTAGAAACGTAAATGCAGTGAGAGTATCAGCTTTGTATACGTCATGTTTCAGTCCCCTTACGGGGATTACTTAGTTAGAAACCCAGCCCAGCCCAGCCCAGCCCAGCCCAGCCCGCCAGTTTCAGTCCCCTTACGGGGATTACTTAGTTAGAAACAATATCCTAGCTTAAAACAATGGTTAAAAAAGAGAAAAGTTTCAGTCCCCTTACGGGGATTACTTAGTTAGAAACGTGGATTACGAATTTTGGCAACCAACCTATAGCGATGTTTCAGTCCCCTTACGGGGATTACTTAGTTAGAAACTGAACAGGTCACTCATGCTAGGTTGATAGAAATCTCTAGTTTCAGTCCCCTTACGGGGATTACTTAGTTAGAAACAGATGATTTTCGCGGTAATTTCTCAATTGCTTGTGTTTCAGTCCCCTTACGGGGATTACTTAGTTAGAAACTATAAACCCAAAGGTAAGGCCCGCGGATCTTATTTTTGTTTCAGTCCCCTTACGGGGATTACTTAGTTAGAAACCGACATTACAAGCCCGGCCGCCAACGGCACCGCCAAATTGTTTCAGTCCCCTTACGGGGATTACTTAGTTAGAAACCAATAAAATTAGGTGCAAAAAACCGCTTTTTGTCCTGTTTCAGTCCCCTTACGGGGATTACTTAGTTAGAAACAAATGTCAATTTTTCTCCAGAAATGTCAATTTTGTCGTTTCAGTCCCCTTACGGGGATTACTTAGTTAGAAACACTTAATAACCAAGGAACTGGACATAAAACCAAAGTTTCAGTCCCCTTACGGGGATTACTTAGTTAGAAACCAGAACTATTTTCACCCTCTAATTCGAGAATATGATCATGTTTCAGTCCCCTTACGGGGATTACTTAGTTAGAAACTTTAAAATAAAATTCTACCATCTGAACCACTTGACGATTAGTTTCAGTCCCCTTACGGGGATTACTTAGTTAGAAACAAAATCCAATTAAAAAGCCTACTGACAAAATAGAAAGTTTCAGTCCCCTTACGGGGATTACTTAGTTAGAAACTTGGAATATAACTAACAAATACATTTGAATCATCATTGTTTCAGTCCCCTTACGGGGATTACTTAGTTAGAAACTGCTGTTAATTATGTTAAGGAATGTTTATCCCACGAGTTTCAGTCCCCTTACGGGGATTACTTAGTTAGAAACAATTAACGATTATAAACCTATATTATCAGGTGTAGAGTTTCAGTCCCCTTACGGGGATTACTTAGTTAGAAACTGTTTTCCAATTTTCAACAGGGTGAACAAAGATTCGTTTCAGTCCCCTTACGGGGATTACTTAGTTAGAAACATGAGTTTAAATATCAGAAAATAGATGTAGAAACGTTTCAGTCCCCTTACGGGGATTACTTAGTTAGAAACCCTCAAGGAAATAGAAGTAAAATGCCGGCGCGCGGTTGTTTCAGTCCCCTTACGGGGATTACTTAGTTAGAAACCTCTAAAAATCAGGATTCCCAGATGGTTCCCGAATTGCGTTTCAGTCCCCTTACGGGGATTACTTAGTTAGAAACTTTTGTGGTTTTTCATTCTCGCAAATTTTAGGAATGTTTCAGTCCCCTTACGGGGATTACTTAGTTAGAAACACTATTCTCACCGTGTTTGGCACTCCAGACGGAATGTTTCAGTCCCCTTACGGGGATTACTTAGTTAGAAACTGGGAAATTTCAATCTCTTAGAAGATAGAGTAATCGTTTCAGTCCCCTTACGGGGATTACTTAGTTAGAAACAGACCGATTACTCAAAAAATTAATAGAAGCCTCAGGTTTCAGTCCCCTTACGGGGATTACTTAGTTAGAAACTTCAAGTCGCTCACCTTAACAATTTATTATCCAATACAGGTTTCAGTCCCCTTACGGGGATTACTTAGTTAGAAACTTAAAAAGATTGAAAATCTACCCGAAAATTTAAAGTTTCAGTCCCCTTACGGGGATTACTTAGTTAGAAACAAGGGTATTTCAACCCATTCAACCAGGCGATCGTTTATGTTTCTAGTTTCAGTCCCCTTACGGGGATTACTTAGTTAGAAACAAGGGTATTTCAACCCATTCAACCAGGCGATCGTTTATGTTTCAGTCCCCTTACGGGGATTACTTAGTTAGAAACTTCTACAGCCGCTATTCTGGGAATTACTGATTGCATGTTTCAGTCCCCTTACGGGGATTACTTAGTTAGAAACCAGATGGAAAAATCATAAAAGATGTGATTTGCAATGGTTTCAGTCCCCTTACGGGGATTACTTAGTTAGAAACAAAACCTTGCTAATCCATTACTATCTTGAGTGTGAAGTTTCAGTCCCCTTACGGGGATTACTTAGTTAGAAACAAAGGGTTATTTTACAACCATATCTTGATAGAAAATGTTTCAGTCCCCTTACGGGGATTACTTAGTTAGAAACTGTCCTACTTCTATTGTCTCTACATCGGTGGTAATGTTTCAGTCCCCTTACGGGGATTACTTAGTTAGAAACAATCAAGTAAAAAGCAAATTTAAACATCCAATTTGTAAAGTTTCAGTCCCCTTACGGGGATTACTTAGTTAGAAACCTTATCTCATCATTAGTACAAGTCCGATTCTGTTTTTTGTTTCAGTCCCCTTACGGGGATTACTTAGTTAGAAACATTGGTACGTGATACCTTCTGGCAATTTGAAGAGTTTCAGTCCCCTTACGGGGATTACTTAGTTAGAAACCACCTATATCAATTAGTCCGGGTAATAGACTCACTACCAGTTTCAGTCCCCTTACGGGGATTACTTAGTTAGAAACGTTGAAGCTTGACAGATTAGGCAGACGTGCTAGTGATGGTTTCAGTCCCCTTACGGGGATTACTTAGTTAGAAACTTGAGAATTGGGGATATTGAGGGCGCGATCGCGTGTTTCAGTCCCCTTACGGGGATTACTTAGTTAGAAACTTTGGCTATTGAAACCATAGCTTTTGACCAATTCATTTGTTTCAGTCCCCTTACGGGGATTACTTAGTTAGAAACTCTGATTGCATTAATTCTAATTCTTTAGACTGGCTTGTTTCAGTCCCCTTACGGGGATTACTTAGTTAGAAACATGCTATTTGGTATTCAGCGTCAATGATTTTTGATTCAGGTTTCAGTCCCCTTACGGGGATTACTTAGTTAGAAACTTGTTGATGACTGGGTTTAGCCTTCTCCTCAATCTCGTTTCAGTCCCCTTACGGGGATTACTTAGTTAGAAACGACTGCTTTTAATAATAAAACCCGGAATAAAACCGGGTTGAGTTTCAGTCCCCTTACGGGGATTACTTAGTTAGAAACTCATTCGCACTCAAAACACACATCACACACACACATCATGACGTTTCAGTCCCCTTACGGGGATTACTTAGTTAGAAACTACTTAAGCGGGGCATGGCAAGCCCCGTTACTTATTCATGTTTCAGTCCCCTTACGGGGATTACTTAGTTAGAAACTCTTTATAATAGTTGACTAAATCTATTTTGTTAACGTTTCAGTCCCCTTACGGGGATTACTTAGTTAGAAACAAAACATATTCTGTAGTAGGTGCATTATGAATGCCGAGTTTCAGTCCCCTTACGGGGATTACTTAGTTAGAAACTGCGTATATAGAAGAAAATCAAACTAATAAAGAAAGTTTCAGTCCCCTTACGGGGATTACTTAGTTAGAAACATGAGAATACATCTACTAATCAAAACGAAATGGATAGTTTCAGTCCCCTTACGGGGATTACTTAGTTAGAAACATAGAAGCATGAATAAACAATTAATTAGAATGATCGAAGTTTCAGTCCCCTTACGGGGATTACTTAGTTAGAAACAGCTCGGCAACGTGATTCATGACGCTCTGTCGTCTGGTCCTGTTTCAGTCCCCTTACGGGGATTACTTAGTTAGAAACCTACTTTTGGGTGCAGTTATACTGTAACTATTCCCGTGTTTCAGTCCCCTTACGGGGATTACTTAGTTAGAAACCGCATCCGCCATCTGAGATCCGGTTTCCGCTAAAGTTTCAGTCCCCTTACGGGGATTACTTAGTTAGAAACAAGAGAATGTCCCCAAGGCTGACCGTTTTGCCCTAATTTGTTTCAGTCCCCTTACGGGGATTACTTAGTTAGAAACCTACTGAAATTTTCTATCCATGAATTAGTGGTTTTGTCTAGTTTCAGTCCCCTTACGGGGATTACTTAGTTAGAAACCACCTGACTCTAAAGCTAATGCTGAAGTGTTTAAATCAGGTTTCAGTCCCCTTACGGGGATTACTTAGTTAGAAACAGTTTTGAGTATCCCAGCCCTTCAAAAAAATATTGAATGTTTCAGTCCCCTTACGGGGATTACTTAGTTAGAAACAACCAACATTTGTCCGGTGTTCTCTACCAACTTGGGAAGTTTCAGTCCCCTTACGGGGATTACTTAGTTAGAAACTGTTAATACTATCAGCTAAATCATCGGTCTTGAAACTTTGTTTCAGTCCCCTTACGGGGATTACTTAGTTAGAAACCTTTAGCTCAAGTGCCGAATCAACTGCAAGCAATGTTTCAGTCCCCTTACGGGGATTACTTAGTTAGAAACGCCTTACCTTTAGGTTTATATGTAGAAAGTCCTGTGTTTCAGTCCCCTTACGGGGATTACTTAGTTAGAAACTTTATGAAAAATGCAATTTTTGCACTTTAATGGTAGTTTCAGTCCCCTTACGGGGATTACTTAGTTAGAAACGTAATCAAGCAGATTGCTAACTTTTTCAATATTGGAGTTTCAGTCCCCTTACGGGGATTACTTAGTTAGAAACCGCGCCATCTGAAACATAAGCTGGGGGCGGAATCCAGAGACGATTTTGGCAGACCTCTGAAAAAACCTGATTTCAGGCTTCGGAACAACTGCCAACTGAAACTAACAAAACGCTGAAATTATTTAATTATCAAGGTTCTGACGATTTGGCGGACCCCTGGGGTTTTTGACCCCGCTCTAGGTTTGCCAAAAATTTAAGCTGATGTACTAATTATATAATGATAGACTGTTCTTGTCTAGGGATTTCCGAACCATAGGTGATAGTTCTTTTCACACTCCCGGCATCCAGTACATACATTCTAATAGAATCCTCATCAGACTTGATCAATTTTTCTATCTTGGTTTGCAACTGAGCAAATTGTACCGCAGTTAAGAAACACTCAAACACACTGTATTGAGTCCATTTACCATAACCACTCAGCATTTTATGTAAACGAGTCCGGCGTTTATTTGCAGCTTTATTGTCAGGTAAGTCATAAATAATGAGATAAAACAGAGTTGTCATCTTAGTGATAAAGGTTTGTAGGGAATACCTTCCTGTAAATGACGACTTAGTAACCGTGCTTGTAATTCTATCGCTCGTCGGTAGGTACAACGATAATCAAAAACAGGGTGTTTAAATTCATCATTCATTTTTTTGTCAAAAGCTTGCAAAAAGGTTTTTCTCGCATTATCTTTCAACCGATAAGCCCCCAAACTTTCGTTAAAATCTTCGGGTTTAATTTCGTGTTTATGCAATAATGACAAAACCAAATTATCAGCAATTAAAGCCCGAAATTCCTCCATCAAATCTAACACCATTGCCGGTTGACCATGATGAACTTCGTGCAAATAACCAATATAAGGATCTAATCCTGCCACGTGAACACCAGCCATAACTTGACCTTGTAATAAAGCATAGGCAAAACTGAGTAAAGAATTAACAGGGTCAGTAGGTGGACGGCGATTTCTGCCATTAAAAGTCCATTGTTTACCTACCATCCTTTGCCAACAAGCAAAATATTCCCTAGCTGCTAAACCTTCCACACCACGAACTTGATCTATATTTTGTTGAGTTTTAACTAAAATTTTCCGTTCTTTGAGAGGATTATCCTTTTCATGATGTCGGTACAAAACATGATATTGATTATGAATTTTCGCGCTAACAATTGTCTTAACTAATTCCAAACGCCGCACAGGATCATGATAAACTGCATACTGTGCTAATCTCAGTTGACCATTACGAGAAGACTTAGGTAAAGCTGAACCCAAGTATTTACCAAAACTAGAAAGATAATGCACTGGCATTCCTAATTCTAGGGCATAAACAAAAGCATCACCGCTGACTTGAGGATTACCCATCAAAATAACTTCGGTCACAGTTTGAGCAGCAATCTTTTGTTTTTTCCAAGAACCATCTTCTTGTTTTAAAGCTACCTGAAAAGCTTCATAGTCTTTGCTTAAAACAGCATCGGGTTGAATGATATAAAGAGTAGTCATAATTAATATTCTTGACCTTGTAGTTGACCTTGTAATTTTTTGACTTCAAACGGTAAACAAATTCGCTGTAAACTGCATGATTGACATTTTTTAGGATGATCAATAGGTGCTGGTATTTTGTTTTGACTAGCAACATGAGCTAGTGCGATTGCTTGTTGTGTCATTTGTCGTAATTGAGGAGTAAAAGCCACAGTTTGTCTATGACGATTGGCATGATAAAATATTTCACCATAGGTAATCGTGCGTCCTGTGCGTTCTTCCAAACATAAAGCCGCAGCACAAAGTTGAAAATGGTCATTTAAGTGTTGTGCCATTTTGCCTTTTTTGTATTCCACAGGTATAAGTTGACCGTTAGATTCTTCGACAGCATCAATAATCCCGGAAACTTTCAAGCGTTCTGACCACACCCATTGTTGTTGATGAATTAAGGTTTCTCCTTCTTGAAAAGTGCCTTCCTCATTAATATTGCGGTGGATATGACGACCTAAAATAATATGCTCGTTGTCTTCCATTTCACCTAATACATATTCGAGGTAGAATCTACGCGGACAATATTCCCAAGCGTTTAAATAAGCTAATGGTAAATAATCTTCATTCATTGGTAATTGGTAATTGGTAATTGGTAATTGGTGCGTCAGTTTATTAAAGCAGTTTGACCCATACCCATAGCTGTTTTACGTCCTACTCCAGAAAAGACAGCAAACTTAGCTAAAACAGAGGCAATTCTGGCTTGTTCAGGGTCTGGAAACCGATATTTTATCCAGCCTTTTGCACCAATTTCCGCACCAGCTTCCATTTTTAAAGCATGGGTTTTCAGTTCAAAAGCAGAAATTAAAGCTTGCCATTGAACTTGAGGAAATTGCAATTCTGCTGGTGCAAATCTGTTCCAACGCCGAAGTAAATTATTAAATACTAAATCGGGTAATGGGAAAGGTTGGATATTTTGATTCTGCTTAAAACTGGTGGGGGAGAGAAATTGTAAAGTGATATCACTAGAAACTGATGTATTGGCCAATGTGGTGTAATTGGAGCAATCTACTAGAGGATGAGTTCCTGGTACTGAATAAATACTACGAATGACAAAGGGACATTTTCCTAAATAAATAGATTTATTGTGGGAAAATTCTATACCCCTTAACAAAGGTTGAATTAAATTACTCTCTAAAAGAGAAATCCGCACAATAAAATCATCACCTAGTTGTATACCTTCTTTGCGACGATAACCAATTAATTCTGATAAGCTCAAAGGTGATTCTTGACTATCATGAACCGCTGTTGCTATTTGTGGATCTCCTAAACTTAACCATTGCATAACTTGAGCATGAATCGCTCTACCTAATGTACTGGGAATAGTGCTTTCACTAGCAGCACCTAATTGAATTACTAAACTTTGTAGAATCATAATTTTAGGAAGATACAACTGTACTCGCACCATAAGCTACCCCTACAGGTAAACAAGTTTGATCGGGTAACTGATAATAATCTCCAGTTAGTTGAGCTTGGCTAACTAAACTTGCTGGAGGCATAACAATTCGGTTGTAAAGCAATAATTTGGTTGATAGGGATAAATCCAAAGGATTTAAAGGATGTTTGCTAATATATTGTCCTGATTTTTCTTTAATATCTGTGATCTCGCTATTTTCAACTCGTATTTTAGATGACCATTTTCCTAATCTAATCCACTTGGGAATTTTGATAGTTGAACGAGCCATAATATAAGTCTGATAGTGACTACCTACAGCCAATTCTTTAGCCCTACCATAGTTAACAGGGTAATTGCGTTTTGCTCCTTCACCACCAAATTGTGCAGATTTTCCATAATAGGAAACTTGGGCTGCTTTAAAAGTGTTCACTTGATAGGACCAACTAATCGGTAAAGCCGGAAAAACATAAATCCCAGCTTCATTTAGATGTAAAAGATTTTGTTCTTGACCAGAATCTAAATAACTGGGTTTTTGGGCATTTATACCTTTTAAGCGATAAGGTCTAGGAATATAAGCAGTTTCAAAAAAGGCAAAACTTAGCGCCCAATTGTGTAGATATTTCTCGGTTTCGTAGAGAATACCCATTTCCCGACTGGCAAAAAAAACATTATCGTGTAAAGTTAAATCACATTTGTAAACAATCATATTGTTTAAAGTTTGGTAATTAGAAATGTTTTGACCTCTACCTAACCCTCTCCTAGAAGGAGAGGGAACAGGAAGAAAAATTGCTAAATGTTAGGTTTCCTTAATGTTTTGACCTCTACCTAACCCTCTCCTACAAGGAGAGGGAACAAGAAGAAAAATTGCTAAATGTTGGGTTTCCTTAATGTTTTGACCTCTACCTAACTCTCTCCTCCAAGGAGAGGGAACAAGAAGAAAAATTGCTAAATGTTGGGTTTCCTTAATGTTTTGACCTCTACCTAACCCTCTCCTCCAAGGAGAGGGAACAAGAAGAAAAATTGCTAAATGTTGGGTTTCCTTTGTCAACCCAACCTACTTGTTACTTTTAGCCTTTTTAGCTACTGCACCAAAGGTTTCCGCGTAGGCTTTTGTCTGTTGGTATAAGGTAGAAATGGTACTTTTTAACTGAGATTCGTCTTGATAAATAGCCGAAACTTTAGTCAATAAATCCGTTAATTGAGAACCCATAATTACCTGATTTTTCCGCACTGGTTCATTATTCAATAAATTGTTAGTCACCTCTATCGCTTTTTTGATAATATCAGCAATTGGGGCATGAAAATCTGGTTTTAAGCCATCATATAATGCTTGGGTAAAATGCAAATTACTAAAGATTTCACCATCACATAAAACAATACCAATAATATGATTTGACATTGTTCCTGTCCGTGATTCCTGTGCGCCATAACGTCGGGTTCTGAGGAGATTTCCTAACACATATAAAAAACCTTCAAATGTTGGATCTCGCAAAGTTTCCACAGTGGGAAATGAGATTTCTGGGAGAATATGGTCTAATTCATTAATTGATGATCTTACTTTGTTATTGTCGGTTCTTTTAGGATCATCATAATCTAACATCATTGTTCCTGTTTCACTTAAAGCATTAAAGGTCAAACTCTTATGGGAATCTTCATAAGGAGTTAAAGAAAAAGCTGAATCAGAATAAAGTTTAGAACGTTCTGAACCACTATCACCAACAGCAAATCCATAAATGATACAATCTGGACATTTACCACAAAATTGTTCCGAACCGTATCTACAAAAATTTTCAGCTTTCTTATCTTCTGAGTTGATAAAATTTAATGAACGTAAAAGTTCTCTCCCAACTAATCGCTCAGGACTAACTTGTTTGCGTTTAAACATCACTAACCGACTGATAGGATCGGGAGTTTCTAAACCAGCTTGAGTGCGTGCAGTATTGAGAACTCCATCAGTTTGAAATACTGGAAAAGATTGACTATGACGCAACATCAAAAAGTGGACATATTTACCAGATGCTAATCGAGGAAAAGTGGTGTGAAATTCAGATTTGATCGTGTTTAAAATGCTCATGTTTTTAATTCCTTATGATTCAGGTTTTTCAGTATTTTTTGCTTGTAAAGCTAACCAACGATAGGCAAATTCCGCACCAGATTTAATACGGTTACGGTTTTCTTGGAGTAGTGCGCGATCGCCCTTATAAAGCCCCAAGAATAAATCATTAACACAGGTAGTCATAAACTGATGAATTGCCATTAATTCCTGATTTTTTCGCTCAGAATATTCCACAGTTTTATTCATTAACAATGGACGTTTATAAGGTTCTTGTCTTTCCAAAGCGTCATATAATTGACCAGCACCTTGTAAGATCATATCCTCAGTTTCCAAGTGGTCAGGAACAGTTAAAATTACCTCCAATGCTTTAGAAATAGGTAACAGAATTGAGTGACTAGATTCACCAACATTTACTTGATAAAATTGGCGATATTCTGTCACAATTCGCTCGATTAATTTGAGTTTTTCCTGCATTTGCTTGTCTCCTTTTACCCAGGTTTGGGCATAATTCCAAATTCGTTTAACATCTTCTGGTCCTGGTTCTTTTTTAGTATTACGAAAGCCTTCATCAGCAATAGCAAAGATATTTAAAACGTCTGTCACTAAATCTCTCACTGTTCCGTTTAATGCTTGCCATCTTGCATCGGGTTTTTTACTCCTATTATCTAAATGTAAACTGTAGGTAATTAATAACCTATTTAAACCAGGTGATAGCTCCTGTATTCTGACATTTGATGATGTATTTAATAACTGCCAAAATCCTGCCGCACCATCTAAAACAGCCGATTCTAAAAACTCCTGATCACTTGCATAAACAGGATCAGGACTGCTAGTAGCAACGACTTTTACACCTAATAAAAGTGGTAAAGATAATGCTAAAAAAATCGGTTCTACCCACGCGTCGGTAATAGTTTTACCTCTGGTTGTGGTGTAAGTCATGGCCATAAATGGCAAGTCTGTAACTGAATAATTTTTAGTCTTTTTAAATCTTCCCGGTTGCAAATCATCATCTTCTCTCCAAGGTAAATTTTGTAATCCTTGATATCGCATTCCTGCATCTAACCAATGTTTACGCACATCCCACAAATTAATTCTTTTAAATTCCTTCACTAATACCCTCACAGCTTTAGCTACTTGAGGAGAATAAACATAAGCTGGAAAGATGTAAAGAAATACTGGTTGTTGTTCCTCTAATTTTCCTGGAGGTGCGCCTAAAAATGCCTGACGTAATAACATTTCTAAAGACCAAATTTTAGATATTCCTCGTTTAATTCTGCCTCCTCCCAAGGCATTTTTATTACTATATTGTTGAGGTTTAAACAAAACCACAGTATCTAATTGTTCTTCTGCTAATGCTTCTCCACTACTTAAGGAACACATCACTTGATTAGTAATTTTAGCTTGGGTATAAGCTGTTAATTCTTGAGTGAAATTGCCGTTTTTATCCCCAGTGGTGAATATTTCCAAATATTGGGCTAAATAATCAATAAATGCCTGATATGTAGGACTACTATTTTCAGCCAGTAATTTATTTTCTTCAGCCCAATTTGCTAATTTATTCGCTAATTTTTGCAAATATTCCTTAACTTGTATTTCGTCTAAAGTAGGATGTTTAGCAACATAATAAGCTGCCACTTGATACCAACCATAATTAACTCCTCCCGCTTGTTTTTGTGTCACTTCTGGGGATATTTCTGAAGTTAATTCTAAGGTATTGAGTATCCAATTGATATAATCTGAAGAGTTAGCAAAAAACTCTTTTTGAGCTAAAATGATAAACTCTGCTAATCTATCAGCACGAATATCTGCACCAGTGTTTAAAAACTGTTTTTGTGGTTCGGTTAAATCTAACTTTTCTAATCTTTTTGGTGTTGCAGGTGATTTAATATTAGCAACTTTCACCTGTACAACTTCAGGAAGTTGACAAATTAAATCTTTGGGTGTGAATAATTCTAAGGTTTGGGGAGCAATCTTTAAACCTTTTCCATCCCGGACAAAACCCACATCACCACTTTGAAAATATGTAGCTAGTCCTTTTTGATTATTTTCCTCATCTCCATGAATTAAGTTTCCCCAAACTGCTGTTTGTACATCTGTAAATTTTGGTGTAGTTACATCATTGGGTGCTAAATAAACAACACCTTGGGCAAAACAAAGAACTTCTTCCCATCCTAATTGACGGGCAAAATTAACTACTGCATTATGGATTTGGTTAGTAATTAACCCCCGACAATCTCGCAGACGATGATAAACTAATTTCTTGGAAATCTTTAACCAAAATAAATGATCTCGTAATCTATCCCCTTTTGTGGTCGTGATAATTTGTGCCGGATCAGATATATGGACTGCGATATCACCAAAGGCTAATAAATGGCGTAAAATATCAGTCAAACGCTTATCATGAATGGTAAATTGTCTTTGCTCATTTTCCCATAGGGTAATAATGGAACTACTATCTACAGTAAACTGGGTATTTTGCGCTAAAAAGGCTATTTCCAACAGATAATCTTGCCACTCTGACCAAAATTCTGTAAAGTTTAATTTTGTCCCTAACTCACTACATAAATTAATAATTTCCTCAATTTCATGGGCTTGTGGTGGTGGTTGTTCTTCTCCTTGTCCTCTTACATATTTATTATAGTCATGTAATGCAATTCCCAAACACAATAATTTTTTTTCCTCATCTTTTAATTGTTGACGTGGTGATAAATGTAAGCTCAAATTCCAAGCAATTAATAACCCATTTAAAACATGAACTAACAAACTTTGATCAGATTTATTTGCCCAATTTTTAGCATTTTCATGGGCATATTTATTACCTTGTTTTACTAAGTTTTGATAGTGGAGAATTTCCGAACCACCCATAGCAGGAATGAGTCCAAATTCTCTTTCCATGACTGGTAAAATAGTGTTAATAAACGAGGTTAAAATCGGATCTGTATCTGCTGGTAAAGTTTCAATCAGTAAGGCTTGTAATAATGTAGGCATAGTGTTTAAATCACTTTATTTGTGGTTTTCAAAAAATGTAAGGTTTACTTCTTTCGCAAGGTCTAATTTTCCATTTGATAGCTTCTAATAATAAAGCATCTTGATTGAAAGCACAAGCATAAAATTGTCCATCACTGTCTTTGAGTCTATACAGTCCAAAGGTAGGACTTAAATACAAAGTCCGGCTAATTTCCCAATGACTATTATTAGGAGTACGGTTAACTGGGACTAAAAAAGCTAGTAATTTTTGCCCCTTTAAACAACGACCAACTTCTGTTTGTGGATGTCCAGTAATATTGAGTTTATCCACAAAAGTAAGAATACATTGTTTAAGTTCATCACTAGAGCGATCGCTTTCTAATTCAATATTAAATCTTTTATCTGACCATTTTTGAATTTTCAGATAAACTTGAATATATTTCTCTGGAAATTCTGTGTGGGGATGACCAGCATTTACCGCAGCTTGTAAAAACTCATCCCTGTCAATTATTTCTACTTCTGCATAAGCTAATAACCTCAACAAATCATAGGTGTAAAAACGTCCTTCATCCCACACCGCAGCTTGTAAATCAGAACCACCTCTAAACCTTAATAATTCCTGTTGTACCGCTTTACCTACTCCTTTTTCATCCTTACCTAAAGCAAACCAATGTCCACGTTTTTTATCCAGTTGTTCACCGTAAACCAAACGTAAATTTTCAGATATTCTATCTTTTAATTTTTCTACAACTATTTGTTTTTTCTCCTTATTATTAGTCATATTAAATAACATTCCTTGTGCTTGTAAAGCCCCCCAATATTTAGGATATTCCGTACAAAATTGAGGTTTATTAAACACTATCTCAATAATTTCTCTAAACTGATCACGACTATATTCTAAATCAGTTAGTTCTGCTTCTAATCTCGATTTAATCCAAGGGGTACGACCAGATAAAAGTACAAAAGCCTGATATTGATTAAATCCTGGATGACGACCTAAACGCCCCAAACGCTGAATAAATGTGGCAGAATCACTCGCTTCAAAAATTAATAAATGAATGCGAAAATCTACACCAACATCAACCGCAGAAGTACCAACAATTAATACAGATTGCTGAGAATTTTTTAACTCATCATGTATTTTTTCTCTTTCTTGTTTATCAATTCTACCACTAATTTCTCTAACTTCAACATCAGGCATTAATTTCCGTAATTCTCTGACAGTTCTACTCACTAAAGCCACAGAATTAAGAATAATTCCTCCTCTACCTTTACCTTCTTGATTTAAAAGATCACTAATTTTTTCAGCTTCTTGAATTAACCAGCTACAAGAATCAATATCTCTGTCTAATTGTACAAATTCTAAACTAATAGGTTGACAAATTTGCCGATATCCAGGTGTAGGTTGATTTTCATATTTTCCCTCTATTAATGTTACGTTAAAACCAGCGGTTTTCAAGAGTTTAATAAATTCTTTATTGGGAGTTGCGGAAGTAAATAAAACTCGCATCGGTCGTTTTTGCGGACGATTATGGCGAATTAGTAATAAACTATTGAGAATTGCAGCTTCTTGATGTGAACCAAAAATATGAAATTCATCAGCTATATATAAATCTGGATTTCTACCTAAAGTAATTGCTAATTCTGAACGACTATAAGCAGGATTTTGATAACGAGAATGGGTAACTAAATGGAAAATATCAGGATTGGTAAGAATTACATATTTATGTTTAAGAATAAATAGTAATTCTTTAAATTTATTACTCTTTTCCCCTCGTTCTACTAATTCTGCTAACTTCGCACCATAAAGACTTTCTACATCATCAATTTCTGAGAGATTGAATTTTTTATAATAATCAACAATCTGTCTTGTTTGATCTGCAACTAATTCAATGGTAGGATAAAGTGATATTACTTGAAAATCACTATTTAATAAACTTGCTAAATAAGCAGCTAATGATTTACCGTCTCCTGTAGCAGAGGTATTAAATATAATTTCTGCATTACTGTTAATAATGGCGTTATAAGTTTCCGCTTGATGAGAAGATAAAGGACAATGATTACCTTCTCCAAAATTGGGCGCTTGTTGTTTGACTTTGCAGAGTTGCAGACATCCCAAAGCACAAGCCCCCACACCCCCATTCAATTTGGAGTATAATGGCAGTAAAGAAATTTTCACTGTAGTTAGGTATTTGTTGGATGAGACTAATATAATACTTTTGGAAACCGAGTTGTTATCAAAAAATGACTATATCTCAAAATTTTTGGGTAATATTCAAAAAAAATTACCCCCTAAGGAAATAAAGCTAGGGAATTAATTCCTTATCTAAAAGCTAAAGTCATCTAAAAATGACTGAATACAATTAAGATTCAGCAGATATGGTCATTTTAATATTTTATATTCAGTGTGCTTTAGTACACTTTAGCTATTAGCCCGGAAATTCATTTCCGGGTGGATATGGTGGGTAACAATGATTTAAAAATGCTACAAACTACTATAAATGTTATTGGTGCTAAAGATACTCGAATTAGCGTATATAAAGCCTTTAAAGCAATTAAAACTAAATAATAGCATTAAGCGATCGCTTTCAGATTCCTACCTATATTCATATTCTCATTTCCAAAGTTCAGTTAAATCCAAAATAAACCCAGGTAAAATATCTTCCCCAGACAAACTCGTAGGATGTTCTAAAATTTCCACATCTTTACCTGGACGATAAATTTCTACTCGTTGATTTTTTTGATCAATCAACCAACCTAAACTAGCACCATTTTCTATATATTCCCTCATTTTAGATTGTAATTTTTCCAAGGAATCTGTTTTAGAACGTAGTTCTAGAACAAAATCAGGACAAATAGGTGCAAAACTTTCCTTTTGTTCTAAACTGAGAGTATCCCATTTTTCTTGTTTTATCCAAGCTGCATCAGGAGAGCGATCGCTACCATTAGGAAGATGAAAACCAGTGGAAGAATCAAACGCTTCTCCCAATTTAGTTTGACGATTCCAAAACCATAATTGTCCAGCAATATCAAAATTTATTTTTCCAGTATAACTTCCAGTTGGAGGCATAATAATTAACTCTCCCGTAGCATTTCTTTCTAATTGTAAATCTCTGTTAGCAAGCGCTAAATCCAAAAACTGCTCATGGGAAATTTTCAATTTTATTGTAGTAGGAATATTGAGCATAACTGTTGAATAAATATTAGTTTTTACATTAGTTTGTGCCATCATTCCCTCCTAATTCTTTTTGTATTAGTTACAAATTAACATTGAAAACACAGAATTAATCCTATTAATCCTACAGTTAGGCGATCGCTTGCATATTCTCATTTATAGACATAAAATACCAGTTAAAATCTCATCTCAACCTCATAAATCTAATCAAATGGAGTTCCCACTAGAGATATTAAAACTACTAGCAGAAAAACCCTTAAAAAAATCAGAGTTAATGGTAGCATTAAGCGATCGCGGTTTTGCAGATTGTGACTTATCCCAGAAAATCACTCGCACCATCAAGAAACTAAAAGACTGCGGTTTTCAAATTACATCAGCGCCTAATCGTCCCTATCAATTAATTACCTCAATATTTCCTACAATATTATCAACAGAACAAAGACAAGCATTAGCAATGGCCTCTGAGTTATTAGCGAGTATGGGGTTTTCTTCAGAAGCAGGACACATTTACCAAATTGCTAACTTTCGGGAACAACCCAAATCTCCCACTGTAACCACAGATTTTCACCCCCCCACAGATTATAGTGAAGATAAGATAAATCAAATTGTGCATCAGTTACAGCAAAGATTTCAGCAAAAACGCCGCTTTGTGGTTTGGTATCGCAGCACAAAAGGTAAAGAAACACTCTGGGATTTAGATAAGTCCGAACTGAGATTACATAACGGTGTTCTCTATTTATTTGCTTTAGTTCCCGATTTTCAGAGTTATCACTTAGAAACCAGACCCAATGCTGAACAGAATATCACTTTGAGAGTGGACAGGATTAGTAGAGTTGGTGGAATTTCCCAGATACCCTGGACTTATAGTAAATTTCCTACTCTAGAGATTATCTACCGTCTTAAAGGAGATTTAGCGAGTTATAGACCCCGCAGACCCCATGAAATAGTTATTTCCTCACTAGAAACTACAGAACATGTTGATATTTCAACTCAGGAAGACTGTATATTTTGGTTCCGTCAAAGAATGCTACAGTACGGTGCTAGTGCTAGGATTTTAAATCCTGATTGGTTAGTAAAACAAGTCAAGGATACCTTAAAAGAAGCCCATAATAATTACTGTGCTGAATAACACTCTCCTATCAAACTGGGATTAAAAGCAGCTAACAGGACTTACAGCGATGTTTATGTAATTATAGCCTTTTTCGGGCTGGTGAGGTACAGTAGCAACAATGGATAAACTACTGATAAATATAATTTGCTAAATTTGTACTTCATTAAATTAAAAAACACTATATTCGTCAATAGTCAGTAATTCATGATCATTAATCAGTAGTTATTAATAACATTTAATTGTTAATTGTTTACATTACATTATTAATAAGTTATAATACATTGTCAATTGTTTAGAATACACTGTTAATAAGTTATAATACATTGTTAATTGTTTGGCTAAAAGAGGTAGAGAATTATGAGCTTTAATTATGATCTGTTTGTCATTGGTGCTGGTTCAGGTGGTTTAGCTGCTTCTAAACGCGCAGCTAGTTATGGTGCAAAAGTAGCAATTGCTGAATATGATTTAGTTGGTGGTACTTGTGTAATTCGCGGTTGTGTACCTAAAAAACTTATGGTGTATGGTTCTCATTTTCCTGCTCAATTTCAAGAAGCAGCAGGTTATGGTTGGACAGTAGGAGATGTAAAATTTGATTGGGAACATTTTATTACATCTATAGATAATGAAGTTAACAGACTTTCAAAACTACACATCAGTTTTTTAGAAAAAGCTGGTGTAAAATTAATTTCTGGTCGTGCTACCTTTATAGATCCTCATACAGTTGAAGTTAACGGTAACAAATATACAGCAGATAAAATTTTAATTGCTGTCGGTGGTCGTCCTATAAAACCAGAAATACCAGGTATAGAACACGCTATTACCTCTAATGAGATTTTTCACTTGAAAACTCAACCAAAACATATCGCTATTATTGGCGCTGGTTACATTGGGAGTGAATTTGCTTGTATTATGCGCGGTTTAGGTTCAGAAGTGACGCAAATTATTCGTAAAGAACAGATTTTAAATGGTTTTGACCAAGATATTCGCACCAGTATCCAAGAAGGAATGACAAATCATGGTATTCGCATTATTCAAAATACCGAAGTCACAGCCATAGAAAAAGTGACAGAGGGGTTAAAATTAACCTTATCTGGAGAAAATCAAGAACCAATTATTGCTGATGTATTTTTAGTAGCAACCGGTCGTAGTCCCAATATTGAAGGACTAGGTTTAGAAAATGCTCAACTTGACTGTGTTCCCAGTTCAGAAGCAGGACCTGGATACAGTATTTCCAATGCTATAGCCGTAAATGAGTATAGTCAAACTTGTCAACCTCATATCTTCGCTGTTGGTGATGTTACGGACAGACTAAATTTAACTCCGGTTGCTATTGGTGAAGGACGCGCTTTTGCTGATAGTGAATTTGGTGATAACCGTCGGGAATTTAGTCATGAAACCGTGGCCACAGCGGTATTTACCACTCCAGAAGCCGCTACAGTGGGTTTAACAGAATCTCAAGCTAGGGAAAAGTATGGTGATGATATTAAAATCTATCGTACCAGTTTCCGCCCAATGTATTACACTTTAGCGGGTAAGCAAGAAAAAACCATGATGAAATTAATTGTAGATAATCAAACTGATAAGATTTTAGGCGCTCACATGGTGGGAGACAATGCAGCAGAGATTATTCAAGGTGTAGCTATAGCTGTTAAAATGGGTGCAACTAAGGCTGATTTTGATGCTACCGTGGGTATTCACCCCTCCGCAGCAGAGGAATTTGTCACTATGAGATAGTATTTGTTGTCTATTTTGTAGGGTGCGTTACGCTATCGCTAACGCACCGTTTAATCAAGTACCCAAAGCTTCAACCTAAATCTTCTGTAGCGTTGACAATAGAGAACTAGAGTTATGACTACAATCGCTGAATATTATTTTAATCGGGTAAGTCTGGTTTATTTGAGTTTATTTTATAAATATACTAATCTTTAGTGGGTTGGGAACGGATGTTTATGAACGAACCACAGAGAACACAGAGGACGCGGAGGTGGAGAAAAAGAGGTATTCACACGCTAGATCATGATAAAATTTATAGCTTTATTTAGTGGTACGGGTGCGTTTAGATTAGCAATTGAAAGGATTTGTCCTAATTATAATCTTCCCTGGGAATGTGTTTTTGGTAGTGATATTGATTTAGATACTCAAAAAATCTATTTAGAAAACTTTGGAGAAATACCTACGGGAGATATTACAAAAGTTGATGAAAATGATATTCCTGACCATGATATATTATTAGCTTGTTTTCCTTAATTAACTGGTAATGCGATCGCTATTTCCTGTGTTTATACTGTGATAGATTCTGTAATTAATGCCATAAAAACTACCTAATTATGAATTATCTCTATCTTCACGGTTTCGCTTCTGGTCCTAAATCCAAAAAAGCCCAAGATATTCAACAAAGATTATCACAACTCCAAATATCAATGTCTATTCCTGACTTAAATAGAGGTGGATTTTCTGATTTAACTATAACTCGACAAATTCAACAAGTTACTAATAATTTTCCTCCAGATTCTCAACCTGTCACCCTGATTGGTTCTAGTTTAGGAGGTTTGATATCTGCTCACATAGCACAAGAATATTTACAAGTAAAACGACTAATTTTATTAGCACCAGCTTTCGGTTTTTTATCCCATTGGTTACCAAAATTAGGAACAGGATTAAAATTATGGGAATTAACAAAATATATGATGATTTACCATTATGGCTATCAAGAATTACTCCCTCTACATTATAATTTTGTTAAGGATGCTCACCAATATTCAGAAGATTTATTACAACGTCCCCTCCCGACCTTGATTTTACATGGTAAATATGATAAAGTAATCCCTGTGGAGGTTAGTCGCTCTTTTTCTAATTCCCGTTCTTGGGTAGAATTAAAAGAGTTCAATAGTGATCACGCTTTAGGGAATGTTAGTCAAGAAATCTGGCAAGAAATTTCTCTATTTTGTCAGCTATTATGAACAATAAAAGTTAATTAAGACCTTTTTACTATTACCAATGCAAAATCTCAAATTTATTCGCTCTGATTTATCCCAACTTAATGCTTACAAACCTCACCCCGGAAGTGATAGCACTGAACCAGTTAATATCCAATTTGACAGATTAGATACTAATGAAAGTCCTTTAGATCTACCACCAGAAATCAAAGAAAAATTAGCTTTTATTTATCAACAAATTATCGAAACTAATCGTTATCCAGATGGTGGTCATGAATCTCTGAAAAATGCTATATCTGAATATGTTAATGAATCAGCAAATCTGTCAAATTCAACTTTCACTGCTGCTAATATCTCCGTTGGTAACGGTTCTGATGAATTAATTAGATCCCTATTAATTGCGACTTGTTTAAGAGGAGAAGGTTCTATCTTAGTCGCTAATCCCACTTTCTCAATGTATGCAATTTTAGCCCAAACTTTGGGAATTTCTGTGGTGACAATTGGGAGAAATCAACACAATTTTGAAACTGATTTAGAAGCTGCAAAATCTGCAATTATACAAACCCAAAATCCCCCCATTCGCGTCGTTTTTGTCGTCCACCCCAATTCCCCTACAGCTAATTGCTTAACAGCAGCGGAAATAACATGGTTAAAAAGTTTACCAGAAGAAATTTTAGTAGTCATTGACGAAGCTTACTTTGAATTTAGCCAAACTACTCTAGCAGCAGAATTATTACAACATCCTCACTGGATAATATTACGTACTTTTTCTAAAGCTTTCCGTCTTGCAGCCATGCGTGTAGGGTATTGTATCGCACATCCACAAGCGATCGCTATTTTAGAAAAAGTCCGTCTTCCTTACAATCTTCCTAGTTTTTCCATTGCTTCCGCTCTCATGGCTTTGGAAAATCGGCAACTTTTATTACAGTTAATTCCCCAAACCCTGAATGAAAGAACCAAACTAATTACAGCTTTATCAGCACACTCAATCTTAGAAATTACACCCAGCAGAACTAACTTTATTTACTTGCGTGTTAAACCTGGCTATCAGGACGCAGAAAATCACGTTTTAACGAATCTCAACCAAAAGCTTAGAAGTCAAGGTACATTAATTAGACTTCTACCCAACGGGTTAAGAATCACCATTGGTACACCCGCAGAGAACAATCGCACAATAGAACGGATACAAGCAGCTTTATCGTAGATGTAGATGTTTATGTAGCAAGATCTCCCGCGAGCGATTAAGTAAAAGCGCGTTCCAAAGAGACTCGACTTTATACACCCGATATGCTAACTTACAATAAAGCTGACGAGCTTGATGATTATTTTCCAAGACATGGAGATATAGGTCTTGAAATCCCCATTCTTGGGAAATTTGCTCACAGTGAATTAGCAAGCTAGAAGCCACACCCAATCTCCGGTAATTGGGGTGAACTGCTAAATTAGATAAGTAAGGAAAACATTTGCTGATACCATACCAAGAATTACTGGTTCTCACACCCATTTCTATAGTTCCCATGATTTCAGGATCTTTAGTGGTAGTATCAACAGCAACCAAACAAACATGATGATGTGTGGGAAACTGGAGACGATACCTTAAATCTTCGTAAACGCCCAAACGAAATAAAGGGAAAGCCCAACCCCATAAACCCTTTTGGGAGTGAAAACTTTCAGCGACAATTTGGGCGATACTCATCACATCATCAGGTGTAGCTACACGAATTTGAAGTAGTCCAACAGATAGATTACCAGTTTTTGAGCTTAATTGGGGGTGGGGAGGGTGAAAAAACCAGGATTTCAAAGCTAGTTAGGGATTAATTTGATTTATACTCTAAACTGTTGCCAGTTATACTGAAATGCCATTTTAATTATATCTAACTTTTAAATTAAAATGATACCAAGGGTTATAAGCAAGCAATTAATCAGATATTCGCACCAGAGAGTTTTCTTGCTGATAATAATCAAGATGGATAAAAACCAGATTTAAGCAATTTATTTTAAATACAGCAGATTGTAAATCAATGAGGTACATAGTCTAAGTTCAAAGACAGACACTAAAGTAGTTTTACTCCTGACTCCTCAATTCTGCTGCATTGGCCTCAAACTCAAAATTGATCCAATAAATTCCCAATAAATGCTTGCGGTTTTATAAAATCCATGTTATATTGATAAAGTTAGAAATTTGCGGGTGTAGTTTAGTGGTAAAACTTTAGCCTTCCAAGCTAATAATGCGGGTTCGATTCCCGCCACCCGCTTTGCTTACTTATACAAGAGATTGTCACACAATTAACCCAAATTAATTAAGGGAATAAGAAAGTCAGGTTAGCCAAAATAGCCTTACCTTTACCTTTCTCGTTTATATCTCACGACCTTGAGCCAAACTTCTAACCAAACTTGATCATCTACAAATTCAGTAGATTCAAGATTCCCCTATCGCTGGGATTTAGGTCTAAAGATAGAGTTAGACTTAGGTTAAGGGGTGTAAGAATTAGGGCTATGGTGTCGTCGAGAAAGAAAGCAAAGAGGATACCACAGGGAAGCTCAGAACTATCAATAAGCCTAGAGGACTACAGGTAAACATCAAGAACAATATCACTGCTTTGCGGAAAAATTTAGCATAATATTGGTGTCTATGCCTGAATTTACCTATTTAAGAGTATTTTCCTGCATCGTCATTATTGATAATAATTACTATAGGATTCCCATTTGATTTCTGATAGCTTGCATGGCTAAGTAGGTGAAGGAAAAAAAACGGAAAAAAACCGAAATATGTAACGAAAAGTAAAGTTGCTCGAAACCTCTTTTCTGTTCCCTGTTCTCCGTTCCCTCTTCCCTCGCCATAACGACAATTTTTAACGCCAACCTACTTACGCCATACAAAATTACAGCGATTTCCAATCATATAAGGTACATCCTAGCCCCTTCCTCGCACCCCCCTCAATCTCCCCGCAGCGGGGGGAAGAAAAGGATAAACTTTTGTTATTGGAGGGGGTTGGGGGTGGGGTTCTTGTTCCAGGTTTGATGACAATTTGCTGTAAATAGGTTGTCTATGGCTATGGGATGAAATTCGTAACGCACCATGATCAAGAATTTGGTGCGTTACGCTATCGCTAACACACCCTACCTATCTTTTTAAGAATCAAACCGGATTCCTAGATATTAAGTTGTGTTACAATTAAGATAAGTCACACCCAAAGGCAGATGTGTTAACTAAGATCTTAACTGTGTCGATTTGTCCATAAGATTGAATAAGTGGGATACTCGTTGGGAAATTGCAATTTGGGTGATGTGTTAACAGGTAGATTTAAATAAAGGAAGCAGTATATGGGATTTTTGACAAAATTCCCGTCATAATGCTGTTTTTCGACTCAGTTGCTTGCCATATTCTATATTCATCAGTAAGGTGAATACCCTAATAAGAAGAGAATAATTACCATGAAGGTATCTAAAAATACCAACAAAAATATTTTTTTATCAAGTTGGATTTCTTTGAATCAAACAGACGCGGATGAAACTCATCTGATTCCTTTACATGATGTTGCATCTAAGCCTGTTTGGGGATTTTTACGTCCTTTGCGAAATTGGGTAGATAGCATCCAAGTAAGCGATCGCCAATTAGCTCACCGTTTATGTCAATTAATTCCGGCTCAGTGTCCATTTGAGCGCGATGTTAAGCTATTTGGTAGAACCCTGTTTCATATTCCGCCAATGTGTAAACTCAATCCTTTGTATGAAGAAGTGGTAGGGTTGCGATTTAGAGCGATGTGCTATCTAGCTGATACTTGTGGTGAGGATATTTCAAAGTATTGCTAATAGGTAATAGGTGATTCACGTTTTACAACTGACAACTGACCACTGACAACTGACAACTGACCACTGACCACTGACCACTGAACTAATTCTTTTGAAGTTGCCATTTTTGTATAGCATCCTGAGCATCTTCATAAGGGATTGCACCTATAGGAACTAAAGCAGCGGTGGCGATAGCGCTGTGAAAATCTCCTTGATTAGCCCTGATTTTGGCTAGATCTAAGATTTTTTCACTCCACTGGTTAATTGATGTTTGAGCGATATCAAAACCGGGTTGTCCCCGTTGTATTTTTTTAGCAACTTCAATGGCACGATTATAGGTAGATGCTTGTTCAGGAATAATTAATGCTGTGGCTGCATCTAAGAGAGCTTTATTGCTCACATACTGCTTGGCTTCGGTTTGCCATTTTTTAATGACAGTTTGGGCTTGGGAATAAAGCGGCTCTTTTTTAGTAATTAACTGCGCCGTTGCTATAGCGTTCTCATATTTTCTTTGTTGGGCCTGTGCTTGTGCCAACTCTAAAATCATCTGACACCAAACTTGAATATTTTCCTGTGCTTCTTCGTATAATTGTGTATTTGATTTAACTTTTTTGGCTTGGGCGATCGCCATAATCAAATCTCCTGGTTGAGTGGGAACAAGAGACATTTTTTCTAACTCTAAAATAGCTTGATTCCGTTTTTTAGAGTCCGTATTCAAGCTAATTTGGGCTGCAATGGGGTTTTGGGTAGTGGGTGATATCTGGGGAAATTGAGTTTTGCTGGAGGTATTGTTAAATACTGTTTTTGATAAATTTTTAAACCGGAAACTCTCATGGTGGCGGAGCAAAAATGTAGCGATTAAAGCTACTATCACCATATTGCCACCACCCCAGATGATAAATTGTTGCCATAAAGGCATCTCTGACCGGCTTGAGGCTTGGTCTTTGGCTATGGTAATAGGGGGAGGGATAAATCTACCCTCCCAATGGGATGCTGAGTCTGTTGCTAGGGGGTGATTGTTTTCAACAATTGACTCGGAAACTGATTCGGTTGGTATTTTGTTTAAGGTAGTTGCTACCGAGGCATTTTCTGTCCACCCAGCTTGATCTATGGTGGTACTAGAGTCACTATTTTCCAGAGGGGGTGCTGTTCTGGTGACAGCAAAACTGGCTTCTGGGAAAATTATGGCTTCGGAGTTTCGATCTAATGCCAAGATGGGCAAAATAGCTGGTTTTTGAGTAGGAATAACGGTGATAGGATTTTGGACAGGCCGCCAGTGGTATTGACAGAGTTTGGGTGTAAGATAACTCAGATAACTGGCTAAATCGCTGAAGTCGTATCCTTTCCCCGATCCCAAAGCTTCTAATAATGCTGCTGTGAAGAAACCGTGACCTAATTCTGTACTTTCATGGGAAAATTCTTCTGGTTGACAGGAAATAATCGCCCCCATTTGTAATTGGGCGGCCAGTTCGATAATTTCTTGGCCTACAGGTGCATCTGCTTGTGTCCCAAAAGCCCGGTTAATATCGAAGATCAGTAAGACCTTGATGCCGGTAAATTCTAGACTTTGCATGAGCGATCGCACTTCTATACCCGTTTCAGCAACTTGTTCGGGATCACCGCCAACGGGCATTAAATAGTCTTGTTCTTTGTAGTTAACACCATAGCCACTAAAAAATAACCATAAATAGTCTTCTGACTGCCAAAATGTAGCCGCCAATTCTTGTAGTAACGACAGAATATTTTCCTTGGTGGGGTATGAGGATTTATCTCCTATGGGGGGGGAAGTGTTTGTCATTAATAAGCAGTTTTCAGGGGGAAAACCTGCCTGTGTCACTAAAAAGTCTTTAATTGCCTCAGCATCCGATTCAGCGCAACCAAGAGGTTGAAATAATTGATATTGATTAATGCCAATGGCGATCGCCCAGTAATTTACCATCCCATCTTTATCGGCTATTGTTGGACTGAGATTGCTGTTAGCACCATACAAAGCTAACTTATGTTTTATTATTTAGGTAATTTTAACTCATTTTTGACATAAGTTATTTTTTACACTATAAAAATACTCATAAAAATACACCTAAGTAGGTGAACGCAAAAAAACCGACATAAGTAACGAAAAGTAAAGTTGCCTAAAACCTGTTCCCTGTTCCCTTATTTCTATAGTGCCTGATGTGAATTTTATCGCTTAGAATAGGAAGGTTGTCAAGAATTACAATATCCGCTGTCATGGCTGTTCCTAAGAAGAAAACATCAAAATCTAAACGAGATAAACGCCGCGCTACCTGGAGACACAAGGCTGCTGTTGAAGCCCAAAAAGCCATCTCCCTCGGTAAATCCATTTTGAGTGGCCGTTCTAAATTCGTCTATCCAACGGACGAGGAAGAAGAAACTGAAGAATCTTAAAGCATAATTCCGTAATCTCTCATAGGGACTTGCGATAAATTTATACTCGTAACGGCTGAGATTTGCATTTTTACCAGATTAGGAAAAATCTAGATTTGTAGGGGTTTAGCACAGCTAAAACCCTATCTGTAAAATCAAATAATTCAGCCATTTTGAGTATAGATGAAGATTGATAAAAAATCCTCAAGTTAAATACAGAATTGCCCTAGGATTTTCCTAAAAATTCACCCTAATTCCCGAAATCTATGGTTTTTAGGGTAAATGCGGTTTATTTGCCCTTAAATGCCAATAATTTGTTTCAACAGCGATAATTTACCTTTATAGGGTGCGTATCGCCAATTTATATCCCAAGGCAGGAAGTTTTGTAAAACGCTTTTGTAATGGGAAAAAGTATTGAAACCCGCTTTACCGTGATAGCTACCCATCCCACTATCACCCACACCCCCAAACGGTAGAGACGAAACAGCAACCTGCATTATTGTATCCTGAATACATACCCCACCTGATGATGTTTCCTGTAAAATGCGTTTTTGCAAGTCTTTATTTTCGGAAAATAAATATAAAGCTAGGGGTTTTGGTCTGGAGTTAATTAGGGTAATGGCTTCGTTAATATCTGTATATTCAATGATAGGCAAAATTGGACCAAAAATCTCTTCTTGCATTACCTGATCTTCTAAAGAAACATTTTCTAATAAGGTGGGAGCAATATAAAGTTCTTCTGGTTTAGTTTCTCCACCAATAATAATTTTACCAGATTGAAGTAAATTAACTAATCTCTCAAAATGTTTTTGATGAATAATTCTGGCATAATCAGGACTGGTAGCGGGATTTTCCCCATAAAATTCCTTGAGACATTTTTGTAAAGCATTGACTAAATCTGGTTTGATTCTTTTATCTACTAACAGATAATCAGGTGCAATACAAGTTTGTCCAGCGTTAATAAATTTTCCCCAAGTAATGCGTTTAGCGGTATGTTCTAAATTAATGTCATGATCAACAATACAAGGACTTTTTCCCCCTAATTCCAAAGTAACTGGAGTCAGATGTTTTGCAGCAGCCTCCATGACAATTTTACCAATGGCTGTACCACCAGTAAAAAAGATGTGATCAAATTTTTGGGCTAGTAACTGTTGACTGGTTTCTACTGCTCCTTGAATGACGGTAATATATTCAGGAGGAAAGTATTTTTGAATCAGTTTGCTGATTAAATCAGAAGTATGGGGTGCGAGTTCTGAAGGTTTAATGATCGTACAATTTCCCGCAGCGATCGCACCAACTAAAGGTGATATGATTAATTGAAAGGGATAATTCCAAGGACCAATAATTAATACTACTCCCAATGGTTCTGGACATATCTTAGCGGAATAGGGGAATAAGTCCAGAGGAACGGCTGCTTTTCGGGGTTTTGTCCAGTTATTGATATGTTTGAGGGCATAATCAATTTCTTTATTAACACCGATTTCTGTCGCGTAACTTTCAAATTCTGGTTTATGTAAATCCGCTTTTAATGCTTGGATAATTCCCTCTTTATTCTCAATTACTAATTGTTTGAGGATTTTTAATTGAGAAATCCGAAAAGCTACATCTTTAGTTTTACCTGTTTGGAAAAACTGCCTTTGTTTGCTGATAATATCCAGGGGTTTTGATAATTCGGTAGTAAGCATTTTTTGTTGATAACTAGGTGATAAAATTCGGAAATTCTAGAAAAATTATTATTAATGCAGATGTTTTTTACTGCATTAATAACAACATTTAAACTCTATGGTAATAATTGCTCAAACTCAGCCAGTGAAGGAATAGAAATCGCTCTTTTATGCAGTGTTTTCAAAACAGATGAATCATTGATCTTATTCACTGCATTAATAATAGTTATTGGTACTTGACCAAATCTTGTTTCTAAGACTTCAATCACGCTATCTTGACTACTTTGAATGACTCCTAACTGACGACCTTCTTGCAGACCTTCCTCAATTCCTTCTTGTTTAGCTAATCTTTCAATACTGGTTACATAGCGCATTTTTCTAGCCTCTTCGTAACTTTTGATTTCTGTTTTAAAACTAATTGCCAATTCTTCAGGTAAGACCATTATCCAATCAATAAACCGGAATAATTGTCTAATATCTTGCCGACTCAAACCACTTTCTAAGAGGATTCTGACTAAACTTAGTTTCCATTGTAGTCTATCTTCAGGACTGCGTTTAGTCGCTTTACTCTTTAAATGTGCCATCACAACGATAGCAAAAGGGTTTTTACTTGTTTCTAGACTTGACCAAGATGGTTCATAATCTAATAATTTAGCAATAGGAAACTCTAGACTAACTCTACACCCTCCTAATTGATAATTATAACTAGATGGTCGCCAATTTGGGTCTTCATCGGCTAAAACGGCCAAACTAATTACGCGCTTTTTATGACGGTCAAACAAGCGGTAATTATATGTATACATCCGTTCAGTAAATTTGCTGTCGTATTGTCCCTGTACTTCCAGATGAACTAATACCCAAGCTTCTTCCCCATTCAATAACCAAACTTTAGCAACTTTATCAACCAATCGTTTACCAATTTCTGCATCTGGTTCTAGTTGATGTAGTTCTTTATCTAAAAATTGATAGGGACGATTCCAGTCTATTTCTGCATAAGCTAAGGGAAAAAAGAACTCTAAAAAACTGGGGAAATATAGTTCAATTATTTCTTTCCAAGGACTATCGTAATCGGTAGATTGTTCAGTCATAAATTAAAACAGAAAGTATCTTTGTGCCATGGGTAAAACTGTCGCCGGTTCACAGGTTAATAATTCACCGTCTGCGCGAACTTGATATGTTTCAGAATCTACTTCCATAAGAGGTAAAGCATCATTTAATTTCATATCCTTTTTAGTTAATTGACGAGTTCCCGAAACAGCAATTGCTAACTTTTTCAATCCTAATTGTTGGGGAATTTCTCTTTCTAAAGCTACTTGAGACACAAAAGTTAATGATGTCCCATTTCTCGCACCAGCAAAACTGCCAAACATGGGACGCATATAAACAGGTTGGGGTGTAGGAATACTAGCATTAGCATCACCCATTTGTGACCAAGCAATCATACCGCCTTTAATGACAATTTCCGGTTTGACACCAAAAAAAGCAGGTTTCCACAAACATAAATCCGCTAATTTTCCCGCTTCTACAGACCCCACATATTCAGAAATTCCATGGGTGATTGCTGGATTTATAGTGTATTTAGCTACATATCTTTTTGCTCGAAAATTGTCTGCATTGCCATCATTACCAAGGCTTCCGCGTTGCAGTTTCATTTTATGGGCTGTTTGCCAAGTTCTAATTATTACCTCACCAACGCGCCCCATCGCTTGGGAATCGGAAGCAATCATACTAAACGCGCCTAAATCGTGCAGAATATCCTCAGCAGCAATAGTTTCTCTACGGATACGGGACTCAGCAAAAGATACATCTTCAGGAATAGCGGGATCAAGATGATGACACACCATTAACATATCTAAGTGTTCATCTAGGGTATTAACGGTGTAAGGACGGGTAGGGTTGGTAGAAGAGGGTAAAACGTTACTTTGTCCGCAAACCTTAATAATATCCGGTGCGTGTCCTCCTCCAGCCCCCTCCGTGTGGTAGGTGTGAATAGCACGATGTTTAAAAGCCGCAATTGTATCTTCGACAAAGCCAGCTTCGTTTAAAGTATCGGTATGGATTGCTACTTGTATATCATATTCATCAGCCGCAGTTAAACAAGTATCAATAGTTGCAGGATTCGTTCCCCAGTCCTCATGGAGTTTTAACCCCATCACCCCGGCTTCGATTTGTTCTATCAGTCCTTGGGGTTGACTAGTATTACCTTTTCCTAAAAATCCCAAATTAACAGGAAAAGCGTCCGCCGCTTGCAACATTCTGTAAATATTCCAGGGTCCTGGAGTACAAGTTGTGGCATTTGTTCCCGTAGCTGGTCCTGTGCCTCCACCGATCATGGTAGTAATACCTGATGCAATGGCTACATCAATTTGTTGGGGACAGATAAAATGGATATGGGTATCAATTCCTCCCGCAGTCAGAATCATTCCTTCACCGGCTAAAGCCTCCGTTCCCGGTCCAATAATGATATCTATATTATCTTGAATATAGGGATTTCCGGCTTTACCAATTTTGTAAATTTTACCATTTTTAATCCCAATATCTGCCTTGACAATACCCCACCAATCGAGAATTAAAGCATTAGTAATCACTAAATCTACCGCACCATCACTATTAGAAATTGGGGATTGTCCCATACCATCTCTAATCACTTTTCCGCCGCCAAATTTGACTTCATCTCCATAATTTGTGAAATCTTTTTCTACTTCGATAAATAATTCTGTGTCTGCTAATCTAATTCTGTCTCCTACTGTTGGTCCGTAGGTTTCGGCGTAGGCTTGGCGGTTCATTTTATATGACATATTTTTATCCTTTTTTGATCACGTTTCCGGTGCAGAGAGAATTTACAGATTTCCGTTAATTTTGTTATTAAAGCCGTAGATTTGGCGGCTACCGACTAGGGGAATTAATGTGATTTCTTTTTCGTCTCCCGGTTCAAATCTGACTGCTGTACCTGCGGGAATATCTAATCTCATTCCTCGCGCTTTTTCTCTATCAAAATGTAGAAAACTATTAACTTCGTAAAAATGAAAATGTGAACCGATTTGAATTGGTCTATCTCCTGTATTTGCTACTATTAATTTAGTAGTTGGACGATTTGCATTTAATTCTATTTCACCAGTAGGGGTAATAATTTCTCCGGGGATCATAATCTGATTTCTCCTAAGTTACAAATTTTCTAAGAATTGGACAAATGGTTTCAAAGCTTGAGGACATAGTTCGGCTATATCTTGATATCTTGCATTTGCTAATATTTTTGGTGCATCTACAGATTCTTTATAGCTTTTACCATATTTTTTGAATATTTCCTCTACTATTTTTTTAGATGGAAGTCTCTCTAATTCATCACTACGGTGTAATTGTTCTATTTCATCTGCACCAAAATCATTAAGCATATCAATTAAAACTTGAGACTCCCCAGGTTTAATAAATTTTGCTTCTCCATTTTCTTTTCTGAGTACAGCAATTTGCGAAATATCAAACTGTGTCAGAAAATAAGATGAGTGAGTTGCTAATAAAATTTGAGTGCGTTCAGAGGCTTTTTCAAATAAAGCAGCCAAAACAGGTAATGTGCGAGGATGAACACCTTGATCTGGTTCATCAATACAAATTAAAGATGGTGGATTTGGGTGTACACATAAACAAATCCAGCAAATTAAACGCAAAATTCCATCGGATAAATCAGCTAAACTTAATTCTTGATCAATTCCTGATTCTTGCCAAAAAGCGATCACTTCTCCTGGTCCACCACGTGCTTTTACTGTCAATCCTTTAAAACCAGGAATTACAGAACGTAAATGTTGTTGTAATTCATCAAATGCTGGACGATGTTCAGTCATTAAAGAAAAAAGAACTGAACTCAAATTACCTGCATCTTCATGTAAAATTGGTTCTTGTTCAATGGGAACTGATTGACGAATTTTCTGATTTGCTATGTTAAAGGAACTATAAAATCTCCATTCACGAATATACTCACGTAAGTCATATAAAGCTTCTAATGATGGATTTTTCATTGTGCTTAAAGCAAGCTGATTAGACCTTTTTAATGCTATTTTTTGCTGGGTAAATTTTTTTGTATCCTGGTTTTGAACTACTCCTTTATTACCTCGAATATCCATATATATGTATGGATTTTTGTATTTATCATTAAATGGTTTAGATGATTCTACTCTTTCATAGGAAACTTGAGTTCGACCAACCGGACCCATAAGTTCCCCTAAATATCTAATACCAATTGGACGACCAGTATCAATTTCTATATCCCATTCAAATTTAGCTAGTCCTGGAATATGAAAAATCTGCTGACCAATAGAACCAGAAATAATTTCTGCAGGGATATCATAATAAAGACTATCTCGTAAAAATTTGAGAAATTCAAATAAACTTGATTTCCCAGCACCATTAGCACCAACAATAATTTCTAGTGGTTGTAACTGTGCTTGAAAATTTTTGAAAGGCCGATAACCTTTAATATTGATTGATGTTAATCTCATATTATTGTTTCCTAGATTTGTACTTTCTCCTATTTTAATCTTTTCTAACGAATGGGATTATGTACAGTTACTAACTTAGTTCCGTCAGGGAAAGTGGCTTCTACCTGAACATCATGAATCATTTCTGGGACACCTTCCATAACATCATCTCGTGTTAATAAAGTCGTGCCATAACTCATCAAATTGGCCACAGTTTGACCATCTCTTGCACCTTCTAAAATAGCAGCAGAAATAAAAGCCACTGCTTCAGGATAATTCAATTTTAAACCTCTATTTTTCCTTCTCTCCGCGACTAAAGCAGCGGTAAAAATTAATAATTTATCTTTTTCCTGGGGTGTAAGCTGCATTTTTGTTTCCTCTGTACCTGAAGTGGTTGGTTTAAATTTGCCATACTCTAGGAATACAATTACCACGATTTTGATAATTTATTCGTAAATTTTGCCAAATATTTGTAAACCAATTTCTCACTTCTGATATAGAATTACCACGATAGCGACATAAAAATCCTTGTTGTAAGCGAGTTACTCCAGAAAAATTATTTTCCATGATTAAAGAACGGGCTTTGTCAATCATTTCTCCAGAAACGGAATTTCCTACCCAAATTAAAGTCCCCACAACTGGGTTTCCTGCTAATCCGTGGGGACTGTAAAATACTTCTTCATTACCAGGGATAATTTGTCTATCAATCCATAATGGTATATCATTTTGCCATATTTCTGTGTGCGATCGCATCTCTCCCTCTAAAAATTTCTCACCTCTAGCACTGCGTCCAAATCGCATAATTTCCCAGCCTAAATAATTGGCATTTTTACCTAATTCTACCCGCAAATCTTGGCGATAAATTGCCCCATTAAATAAAATATTTTCTTGGGGTAAATATTCTAAATGACTATGATCATTAACTTGGATATTGACAATTTGTCTTGCTGGTAAGCCCTGACTACGATATATTTTACTTGCGGCTGCGGTGGTAATTAAGGCGTTTGTCTGGGGTTGGAGGTGAATATCAGATGTCAGGCGATCGCCCCCTACAATGCCCCCAGCCGTGTGTAAAATCACTGTATGGCAAATTTCTTGTCCTTCTGGGTAAAAGGGGCGTTGTACCTTAAAAGGTGCTTGATGGTGATTGTAAATTAATTGAGTGGAATTTTCGCAATTAGCATAGACTAAATTAAGTTTTCCATGCCAACTTTTATCTATTGGACTGTTAATAATCATTGCCAGATGAAATAGATTTTATCTAATTTTGATTTTAGAGCATTTTCGATTTTTTATTAAGAAATACTTTTGTAATTACTACTTTTAAATAAATCAAGGTAGTATTTTAACTAAATTTTTTTTAAAAAACCACATAATTACGTATTTATATGTAGAATATTCCAGGGCAAGTAATTAATTTTGCGTAATTACTTCCTAAGTAAGATGTTGCTTCCACAGTCCATAACCACAATATGAAAAATTAACCTGTTGCCTTCACACTATTTCAGGTCAAAATATAATAGAATTTCCATAAATACAGCATCTACCAAAAAATATGACAGCTAAAGTAATTAGTGTTTGTAATCTCAAGGGTGGAGTTGGTAAAACTACCATCGTTATGGCCTTGTCAGAGTATTTAGCAGGGGATACCATGTATGGTCAACGGGTTCTTGCTATTGATCTAGACCCTCAATGTAACTTAACTACTGCCTTAATGTCTGAACAGGTCTGGGAATGGCAATATAATTATCTAGGATTGACATTACCCTTTTTATTTAAAAATGCTGACCATTTTTTAAGCGATGGTAATTATCAGAAATTTATCGTTAAAGAAGAAGTTTCTAATGTCAGAAATAAAAACTCTTTTAATTGTCTACATCTAATTCCTAGTAGTTCCAAATTATTTGAACTTCAGGAAGATTTTCCAGAAACTTCTATAGCAATTTTACGTCAACTTATCAATCCATTATTAACAGAATATGACTATATTTTAATAGATTGTCCACCCAGTATTAATAATATTATCAAAAGTGCCTTTTATGCCAGTGATTACTGTATTATACCCTGTGTTCCTAGTCGAATGTCAATTCACGGTTTAGAACTATTACTAAAACAGATTGAGAAGTTTAATCAAGATTATCAACATGACCTCAACCCCATAGGAACTTTAATTTCTCGTTATAATGGTACTGTTTCTCAAACACAGAATTTGAATTTTATTATTGTCAATCCTTTTTTCCCACCAACTTTCTCTAATAAAATCCCAGAAAGAGCGAAAATTGCGGAAAGTTTAGATTTTAGTATGCAGCTAACATATAAACAAAAATATGGTGATATCCACGATGTAATGGTAAAACTAACTAAGGAATTTATCCAAAGACTAAATCACAATTCTGCTAATCTTTTGCAAATGGCGAGTTTAGTATAAATAGCAGGTTTTAACCCTACATCTTCTCTTGTTTGTCAGGTTTTGAATATGTTGGACTCTTGCCAATTTTACATCACTCCAGAAGAATATTTAGAATTGGAAGAAAACACAACTATAAATTCTGGACTTTAGACTTTAGATAAATCATCCAAAATCTAAAATCCAAAATCTAAAATCGTTTAGGCCATTTGATTTTCAATCGCCCAACGCGCTAACTCAGTGCGGTTGTGGAGATTGGTTTTACCCAACATATTGGAAACATGGCTTTCAACAGTACGCTGACTGACATTTAATTCTTCAGCGATTTCGCGGTTAGCTAAACCCCTAGCTACAAACTGTACAACTTTCAGTTCCGTTGGGGTTAACTGAACGTCGAAAGGAACTTGGATGCGAGAAGCGTTGTCGCTTCCCTTTGTTGGGTGTTCTTTCCAACGAATAGTTTGTTTCAGCGAGGATTCTACCTGCGCTACGAGTTCTTCCGGTTCAAAGGGCTTGACCATATATACGTCCGCACCTTTGTTTAAACTCTTAACTCTCTCTGGACTTTGACCCTTAGCTGAAAGGAAAAGAACAGGAATCCAACTAGTGCGTTCGTTTTGTCGGACTTGTTCGACAAAAGTGTACCCGTCCATTTCCGGCATCATCACGTCACAGATGATCATATCTGGAACATCATGTTCTAGAATATCCAGGGCTTCTCTTCCATTTTCAGCCGTTCCGATTTCATAGCCTCGGAACTCTAAGTAATCCTTCACCAGCAAGATGAGGTTGGGGTCATCATCAATCAATAGAAGTCGTTTTTGGTCTTTCATGCTGGTTTCTTTCATAACATTGGCACTTGTCGCGCTTCGATCCATTAGGGTGTTGATATAGTTATCCTGTATGGTGGATGACTTGATTGTGTTGTCTTTTTCCCACTGAACTTACCTTGATCGCCTCTAAGTCTTAAAAGTGGTAGTCACTTTCAACATCCTAGTAGGTGGACGGAAAAAGTCTAGTAAGGATACGTATAGCAGTAGTCTTCATAATGCGCTATTATATGTCCATTTGAAAGGTACAGGCTAAAAAACCCTGATTAAATTATCGTCCTTGTGAATCACAAGTCGGTATTTTTTCAAGACGACCCTAGCTCAAAACTCACCCGCGCTTTCATTGGTCTACTGCTGCTTTACTATATCCTTCGGTGGTGAAGCCTCTATTGAGAGGTTCAACATTAACCGGGGGGGTTTTTAAAGTATGGGTTAAAAATGCAGATTTTTTCACCATACTAATTGCCAATTCACTGGTCTTGGATGACCTGATCTCATGACTTTTGGGCTTAACTGGCCATACCAGACCGCATCTAGGTAATATACCATTATCGTTCTAGAACAACAAACACGCAAGTTTTTGGCTTGAGTTGTGAAGATGCTTGATTGAGGCTGTCTGATAACTGATGGGGTTATCGTTCCCCCAATCCTGGTTAACAACATCCCCAAGTTCTAGACTAGCGGATTTGTAACAGAATTGAGCATTTATCTGTTTGTGGTTACACAAAGTCTAGAGTTTTTGTGTGAATGGGTCATGGGTAATTGGCAATTATTCCCTGTTCCCTGCTCCCTGTTCCCTGCTCCCTGGTCTCTAGTCCCTAGTAGTTTTGGGGATTAGATGGCTGTTTGTGGATCACTGTGCTGTTACTCATTGAGTAGATCCCTGATTACAGTTCTATAACAATTTCCCAAGTTTGCAAATAAATTTGTCCATATCAAAATATTCATTACTTACGCAACAAACCCTGACAACTAAAATAATTAGATATTTGCACTTAAGTACAGCCACCCTGTCCTGAGTTCGGAAACCCGTACATGAGCCGGTATTGCTATTATGTCCGATCTTTCGCTAAATTAGCACTCATGAGTCGAGAGTGCTAAGAAAGCAAGAAATTTTGTATGGCAGCTGTATCTCTAAGCGTTTCCACCGTTAAACCCCTGGGCGATCGCGTTTTCATCAAAGTGAGCGCCCCCCAAGAAAAAACCGCAGGCGGTTTGTATTTGCCCGATAATGCCCAGGAAAAACCCCAAGTAGGCGAAATCGCCGCTGTAGGACCAGGCAAGCGTAATGACGACGGTAGCCGTCAACCAATGGACATCAACATTGGCGATAAGGTGTTGTACTCCAAGTACGCCGGCACTGATATCAAACTGGGTACTGAAGAATATGTACTCCTGTCTGAAAAAGACATTCTAGCAGTCGTTAGCTAGTTAGGGATAGGTGATAGGTCAAGAGTTTTCCCTATTATCTCTTTACCATTCACCAATTTGAAGACAAATTCAATTTACTATCGGGATTTAGACTTATTATGGCAAAGCGCATTATTTACAACGAAAACGCCCGTCGCGCTCTAGAGCGTGGTATTGATATTCTGGCTGAAGCTGTAGCTGTTACCCTTGGACCTAAGGGTCGTAACGTGGTTCTAGAAAAGAAATTCGGCGCACCACAAATTGTTAATGATGGTGTCACCATCGCTAAGGAAATTGAATTAGAAGACCACATCGAAAACACTGGCGTGGCTCTGATTCGTCAAGCTGCTTCTAAAACCAACGACGCTGCGGGTGATGGTACAACCACCGCTACCGTTTTGGCTCACGCTATCGTTAAAGAAGGTTTACGCAACGTTGCGGCTGGTGCTAATGCGATTTTATTAAAGCGCGGTATTGATAAAGCATCTGGGTTTTTAGTCGAAAAAATTGCTGAACACGCCCGCCCTGTAGAAGATTCTAAAGCGATCGCTCAAGTTGCAGCAATTTCCGCTGGTAACGATGAAGAAGTCGGTAGCATGATTGCTCAAGCTATGGACAAGGTGGGTAAAGAAGGCGTAATTTCCCTAGAAGAAGGGAAGTCTATGACCACCGAATTGGAAATCACCGAAGGGATGCGCTTTGATAAGGGTTATATTTCCCCTTACTTCGCTACCGATGCAGAGCGCATGGAAACCGTTTTTGATGAGCCTTTCATCTTGTTAACCGACAAGAAAATTGCTTTAGTCCAAGATTTAGTTCCCGTCCTCGAACAAGTAGCTCGTTCCGGCCGTCCTTTGGTAATTATCGCTGAAGACATCGAAAAAGAAGCTTTAGCAACTTTGGTAGTTAACCGTTTACGCGGTGTTCTTAACGTTGCTGCTGTGAAAGCTCCTGGTTTTGGCGATCGCCGTAAGGCTATGCTAGAAGATATCGCTGTCTTAACTGGTGGTCAACTTGTCACCGAAGACGCTGGTTTGAAACTAGATACCACTAAGCTAGAAAGCTTAGGTAAAGCCCGCCGCATCACCATCACCAAAGACAGCACCACCATTGTAGCTGAAGGTAATGAAGCTGGTGTCAAAGCTCGTTGCGAACAAATCCGTCGTCAAATGGAAGAAACTGAATCTTCCTACGACAAAGAAAAACTCCAAGAGCGTTTGGCTAAATTGTCCGGTGGTGTAGCTGTAGTTAAAGTTGGTGCTGCTACCGAAACCGAAATGAAGGACAAGAAGCTGCGCTTGGAAGACGCTATCAACGCTACCAAGGCTGCTGTAGAAGAAGGTATTGTTCCCGGTGGTGGTACAACCTTGGCTCACCTCGCTCCTCAATTGGAAGTTTGGGCTAATAGCCACCTCAAAGATGAAGAGTTGACAGGCGCTTTAATTGTCGCTCGTGCTTTACCTGCACCTCTCAAGAGAATTGCAGAAAACGCTGGTCAAAACGGCGCTGTAATTGCAGAAAGAGTCAAAGAGAAGGACTTCAATATTGGTTTCAATGCTTCTACTAACGAATTTGTAGATATGTTGGCCGCTGGTATTGTTGACCCCGCTAAAGTAACTCGTTCTGCTCTGCAAAATGCCGCTTCTATCGCTGGTATGGTGTTAACAACCGAATGTATTGTTGTTGACAAGCCAGAACCTAAAGATGGCGCTCCTGCTGCTGGCGCTGGTATGGGTGGTGGAGATTACGATTACTAAAATCTTTTCGTAGTTTTCCTAGTTTGAATAATGGCCGCTTCCGTAAGGGGGCGGCTGTTTTTTTTTGGACATCGAACCACAGAGGCACAGAGGACGCAGAGAGAAGATTTTGTTTAAGTTCAACTTACAGCTAAAAGTTCATCAAGCTTATTTTTTACAGCACTTACCGGTGTTATGAGGTACATATCTAGCGGGCAAGATGCCCGCACCACAAGAGTTTCATGATTCAGCTTTGTACTTCATCAAATCGGAAACCGCTGTAATTCTGGAGATGTCATTAATGGATTATAAACTTCCCCTTTGTAAGGTTGCCAAACATAACCAGAACTAAATGGTTGGAAACCTGGTAATGTTTCTACTTCTTCTGCAAGTGCTGTAGATAAAACTAATCCTGGAATAGATAAATTAGGTAAATCTTCTATTAGTTCACTATAGGTTCTAAATTCATCAACTTCTACACCAACTAAAGCATAACGAAAGCTAGAATCAAACTTTAGAGCTTCATAGAATAACAAACCTAACTCTGTCATTAAATAAGCACTTTCAGGGCTATATATTCCCACTTCGCTAACATTATCTGAGTAAACCCGTTCAGGGTAAACCCGACACCACCAATTGTTTTCTATATCTTGAAAAATGTCTGTGCGACACGTGCGAAACACATAAGTACTACGATTTATGAGTACCCATTGATATCCTCTTATTTCCCCAAAATATTGAGCAAATTCCTTAGCACTGCTTTCATCAGAGCCACACTCTGCTGATAAACTAAATATCCATGCCATACCTACCTCCTGTTTAGTTCTAATCAATTCTTTCCCAATCATCTTGGGTGTTTGCCAAGGCTAATTCGTACCTTTCTAGTGACATTGTAACTCTTGGCGAAATGCTAACGTGGGTTGGGCTATCCTGAACAGCTTGTAAATCTCCAGTGATGTTACTGTCATCAATTTGCCACAGGGGATCTTTTCCATATCCACCAAATTTAGCAGGTTTGCGAGGTGCTGGTAAACCTTCAATGGACAGAGAAACGGACATTCCCCCTGTATTTACAATGGCAACATCAACAAGCTCACCTTGAAACTCACGCTCTGACTCTGGTAATAAATAGCCTTGCTCATCTAGACTATCTACGGGCATTCGCTTGATATTTATATCAATATCACCCAGTCTAACTCCTAATAGTCTGGCACTTCGACCGATTTTGGGCTTGCCATCTTCGTCTGTCATGCCGCGATAGTAGAGTTTTACCATTAACTAATATTACTATATTGGGACAGAATGAATATTATCATGTCATTTCAGTGATTTTCCATTCTCTTAGCTATCCGATAACTATTTTTTGTTAATTCCTACTTTTTCAGGGATATTGTAGCTGCTATAATAGGACTCAGGTTGTCCAACAACGATATTATTTTGAAGAGGTTTAACTATGACTCAAATTATTAATCATCAATCTAATTATCAAAAATTACCCGAAATTGTCAGAACTTTAATTGACAATAATCCTCTTTATCAAGAAAACTTAGATAGAGAGAAAATGATTGAAGTGATTAATCGTAATTTTGATCCTATTGCTGTCCCTGATGTTAATAATATCTCTCAGGGGGAATTAACGAAACGGATTAAAAGTATTTTATCTTTACATTTAGTTTCAGGAATGTTAAATGATTTGACTCCAGAGCAAATGCAAATTTTTGATGAATCTGTAAAACGTGGGGGTTAAATGGGTTATTTACTAGATACGAATATTGTTTCAGCCTCACTAAAACAGAATATTGAAGTGGCATTGAAAATTACAGAAATACGTCGTCAAGGTGAATTTATCGGTATTAGTGGCATAACTTATTATGAAATTCAAAGAGGACTTTTAAGAAGTAATGCGACTAAGAAGTTGGGTTGGTTTCAACAATTTTGTCAAGATTATCCTATTTTGTTTTTAGATGATCTGAGAATATTTGAAAAAGCATCCGAAATTCATGCTGATTTAACAAACAGAGGTAAAATTATTCAGGACGCAGATATTTTGATAGCTGCTACTGCTATTATTCATAATTTAGTTTTAGTTTCTCACGATTCTGATTTAACTAGAGTTAAAGATTTGCAGTTAGAAAATTGGTTAATTTCTTAGTTAATTTTTGCATTTAGACTAGACAATGTCTTAAAGGCGATTTTTATAATGTCTGTTATTATAATGATAATCTTCAAAACGATATTTTTAAAGATATACCAAAAGAAGATTTTTTAGTAGAAATCAAGAATATAGAATATAGTGAGCAATATATAATACTGCATTTTCAGTATTTTGCGGAATTGGTATGTAAAGGTTTTTTATATTCTGAATATAATCAAGCTTTATTAGAATTATCTACCAACTCTATACTAAGTGAAATAGTCAATGATGCCATTAACATTATTATTCATGAAATAGTATATGGCAAGAATCAGCACAGGATATAGCATATTTTGAAGAGTTTACTTCTTTTTTAACTGAAATTGGTATTATTGAATGGCGCGAAAGAGATAAACGCTATAAATTTGCGGATATTTATGTATATGGTTTTGAAATTATTCGTCAAGGTGCAGTATAGAAATATTCTGAATACTAAATTGTCACAACTTTAATTAAAAATAATCTAACTTTGAAGGCAATCATCTGTTTAATTTTTCGTGAATCAAATTTTTGAAAAGACATGATCAGAAATCCGATTCATGTAATTTTTCCGAAGCGCGGACGGTTTTTTCGTGCAGGTATCTTGCCCGCTACAGGTGTACCTCACTCAAACAAAATTCGCTGTGTTTTACAGCAGTTTTTAACCCCTGTATTATGAACTATTTTGGTCTCTTTTTTACCTAAGTCTCGATAGTTCAATCTTGCTAGTGCCAACCTCCTGTCTTCGAGAATTGTTGTACTAGAATAGTAAACGCTTATGATGAAAAAATTAGAATGAAATCTCAACTGTTATTAGGCACATTTTTTTCTCAACTTAAAGGTAGACATTGGTGGATAGGTATACTGCTCTGGTTTGTCTTACTTGCTCCTGCCCAAGCGTCTGTAATTCTGCGTGTGGCAATTGCCAGAGAAGTTAAACAGGTAAAAGTCGGTGCTTCCACAACCGCTATTGTGAAAGATAGTAGGGGTAAGACACTAGGAGAATTACCAGGAATGAGACCCTTTGCTGCTCAAGCGGTTGCCGGGGGCATTGCCTTAGACAGATGGCAATCAGGGTTATTTTGGATTGAACCGGCAAATAAGGGATTTGTTTATATTGGCGATCGCTGGTTTCGTGGTAGAACCCTAGTAGTACCCACAGGTAACGGCTTAACTGCTGTGAACTGGGTAGATTTAGAAGAATATCTCTACAGCGTCATTGGTGGAGAAATGAATTCTAGCTGGCCGGAGGAAGCCCTCAAAGCCCAAGCCATTGCAGCCCGTACCTATGCCCTTTATGAGCGCGAAAGACAACGGAGAAATCCCGTTTACGATTTAGGAGCTAGTCCAGATCGTTGGCAAATTTATAAAGGTGTAAGCAGTGAATCTCCCAGAACCTACAACGCAGCAGACCAGACAGCAGGTAAGATATTAACTTACAATAATCAAATTATTCTCTCTGTTTTTCATGCTTGTTCCGGTGGACACACTGAAAACGTCGAAGATGTCTGGAGTACCAAAAAACCTTATTTGCGTGCTGTTCCCGATTTTGATCAAAAAATCAAAGAATGTAACTGGACAAAGACCTTCACTCCTGGAGAAATTAGTACCAGAATTTCCGGTATTGGTAATGTCAAAGAGATGATTATCGAAAATGTTTCACCTTTTAGAAGTGTCAAAACTCTGAAAATCATCGGTGATAAAGGCACTAAAATTCTCCAAGGTGAAGAAGTGAGAACCGCACTAAAAATTAAAAGTACGCGGTTCATTGTGAATAAAGACGCAAATGGTAGTTTTATTCTCCAAGGATTAGGTTTTGGTCATGGTTTAGGAATGAGTCAATGGGGAGCTTATGAATTAGCAAAACGTGGTGCAAACCATCTACAAATTTTAGGATATTACTATCGAGGTGTAGCCTTGACACCCATTCAAGCAAAATAGCAGTTGTCAGTTGTCAGTTGTCAGTTGTCAGTTGTCAGTTGTCAGTTGTCAGTTGTCAGTTGTCAGTTGTCAGTTGTCAGTTGTCAGTTGTCAGTTGTCAGTTGTCAGTTGTCAGTTGTCAGTTGTCAGTTGTCAGTTGTCAGTTGTCACCTATTTGCTTATTCTTAAATTCCTGTTCTAGTAAATCTGTTTCTGTAGAATAAACAGAATCTTCTTTACTAATGACTTTTTCCGTTGCAAACTCACGAGCAAAAGCTATCTTTTTCTGTAAAGAAGTATCCGCATCGGCTAATAATCTAGCTCGTTCTTGACGTTGAAAATTGCGAGTAGAAACCTGATCATTGCGTCGTTTAATCCAAAAATACCGGATTAAAGGAATAGCTAAAAACCCTGTACCATAGACCAATAAAAGTCCATAAATACCTTGAGTAAAAGCCACTAATCCGCCAATTTGAGCCGCAATTGTGCCATCTCTCAATAAATTTCCCAAAATCAAAGCCCCAATAAAATTCACTCCTCCTAAACCCGCACTGAGGAGAATTTGTCCAGAACTAGCTGCACTAAACTTCCAAGAAAATTCATGGAGGTATTCAGATATTGAACGCCGCTGTTTTTTACTGGCTTTTACCTGTAATTCTGGGAAATAATATACCATTTGACCATCTGAACTTACCTGGGGAAATCCATTAAATCTTACCAGCACAGGCAACATATAATCCTCATATTCTTGTTGATATTTTTCGCCAATATCATCTAAATAAGGAGCAATTTGTTCTGCTACTACCGCACCTTGATTATTACTAATCACCGCCCCAATGTCTTCCCAGCGGCGTTCTTCCAAATTAGCGTTAGGATCACCATCACCAAAGAGAAATGAAAACACCGCTTCAAAAAAATTCATTTCACTATTTTCGCCCTTTTCTCTCCGTCGTTCTTGGTAATTATCACCATAATTTGGGCTAAAATACCAGAATAAATCAGGGAAAAAGAAGAAATTATTACTTCTAGAACTACTACGATTATCATCATCCCGATCTGAATTAGCATTCATGATTATAGTGATAGTCACAAGAATCAGAACGATAGAAGCAACTAAAAAAATGCCAAAGGAAATCCGAATTAGGTAAAATAGCACAGACCAGATTTTTTTCCACCATTCTTGTAACCGTATTTGCAAGTATTTATTGCGTAAAATATCTCGAAAGTTGCGGGGAAATTGGTAAACAACATCACCTGATTCTGCAACCTGTAAATGTCCCCCAGCGTCAGCAGCAAGGGCTAATAAACTTTGATTGACTTCAGCTATATTTAATCCTATCTGGGTGGCCACATCACCAACTGTAACTCGGTAGCCCAGTTGTTCCACAGAACGCATAATGGCGGGATTGGGAGTCATAAACTTGCTATATTATTATATTTGGGTTTACCTTTATTTCAGTATAATTGAACTAATATTTCTTGTCTTTGCGGTTCTTAATTGCAATAATACCTTATATTGGTTTTCTGCGTTTATCCGCGCTCATCATCTTTCATCTGCGGTTAATTCATTATTCCGTAACTATCACCAATTAGCCAAATTTATAATACATACATGGTTCAGTACAGTCTCGCTCAAAGTCCAGAAATTATCCTGATTGTTCCTGGTAAAGATTCCGCTAAAGCCCGTGACAAAGCAATGGATCAGCTAATGGAACTTATGGAAGCGGGAGAATTACCAACGGAATTAGAAGCAGGATTTGGTCCACAACAGTTAATTGAAGTAAAAGAACCAACGACAGATACTTCTAATCGTGAAGATGAAATTACCCAAGCGGTTCAAGTTCTGAGTAATTTAGCCTCACTGAAATTAAAAGTCCAAGAATCACGCACCGAAGCCTTAGAAATTCGTCAAGCCATTGATGTGCTATTTTCCGATAAATCCGTCACCGAGGAAGAAATTACTCATATTAAGGAAGGTTTTAAGGTTTTGAAAAATTTTGCTCAAGCTAATCTCCGTTATCAGGAAGCCAGAGGAAAAGCAGAACAAGCTAGACAAATTTTAGATCAAGCCCTTAAATCACCAGAGTAAGCGGTAATGGTTGATTGGTACATTCCTGACTCCTGATCAGGAATTTGCCACAGGAATGGATGGGTGTGATATTATGGGAAACTGCTACACAAATTTACAAACAATAAAGACCTAATCTATCATGGCTCTGACGCAACAGCGCAAACAAGAAATCATTTCTGGCTACCAAGTTCATGAAACCGACACTGGTTCGGCTGATGTTCAAGTAGCAATGCTCACTGACCGGATTAACCAACTCAGTAAACATTTGCAAGTTAACAAGAAAGACCATTCCTCCCGCAGAGGATTATTGAAGATGATTGGTCAAAGAAAGCGTCTTTTAGCCTACATCCAAGCAGGTAGCCGGGAAAAATATCAAGCCTTAATTACTCGTCTCGGTATTCGCGGTTAGGAACTAATTCTTATGGCTGCTGAAGAATCGGAACGTAGTCCTTTACCTTTTGAACCAAACAAAAAGCGTCCAAAACCCGATAAGGCTATAAAGCAACCCATCCTCAAAACTCCAGAAACCGAGAACAAACCGCAACAGCAACGTCGTTATTCTAAACAAGAAATGGCGATTCCTGAAGTAGTCAGCCAGCGGATGATTCGCCGAGTGGCTGCTTTTTGCGGTATTCCCACATTTTTAGGTATTGCTAGTTTGGTAATTAGTTATCTGCTAGTTACCCTGGCTGATATCCAACTTCCCCCTATCGCCGTTTTATTGGTGAATATGGGATTATTTGGTTTAGGCGTGTTGGGAATTACTTATGGTGTTCTTTCTGCTTCTTGGGACGAGGAAAGACCGGGAAATATTATCGGTTTGGATGAATTTAGCACTAACTGGGGAAGGATGACCGAAGTTTGGCGTGATACTCGAAAAAAGGACGTTTGAGAAGCAGCGTAATATTATATTCATATTCGCTGAATACTTTTAAAATATCCTCTCAGCGTCTTCCATATCTGTTGATCAATTAATTTTGCTTTTTCCTCATCTCAGGTGACAATAATTTTATTTTGGGACTTCCAATTGAAAAAATATCCCACCTGTAGGGTGCGTTAGCGACAGCATAACGCACCATTTTAACTCACCATAGCCGAAATCGTTAAAGATATCAGCTTTTGGTTGGTATATATGCCCTGTGTAAGGTATAGCATAAGTTAGAAATAATTGGCAAATTAATAACTAGTTATGAACCTCTTCCAAAGTTAATGGTTTGGTTTTAAATAAGATTTGAACCATAATTTACCTACCCTGTTCAGTTTTCATGATTCGACACTAGTTAAAAGTGCTGCTGGGTAGTAGTTGGTGATAAATCACCAAAAATACACTAACTATCCAGCGACATTAAGGTAATTCTACTGAAGAAGGTTTAGCAATATGTGGTAAACCCCAACCTAGTTTTTCTCTAAGAACACGGAAAAATTCTGGTGGCTGTAGACGAATGAATCGCGCACTATAAAGCGATCGCTCTAAATAAACCCGATCTTCTGCCAAAATATAACATCCTCCATTGCCATCTACCACCATCACCAGCCGGGGAATGTTCACCGGATAGATATTAACCGGTTCACTATCGGGAAATACCAAAGCCCTAGAGGCTAGGGAATGGGGACAAATAGGTACTAACTGTAAAACGGGGACACCAGCAGTAATTACCGGACCACCCGCGCTTAATGAATAGGCTGTAGAACCAGTGGGGGTAGAAACAATAATACCATCTGCTGCAATATCCACTGGTGAATGTCGCCCTACTGCAATTTCAAAATGGCACATACAGGTTAAAGGTTCTCGATGTAACACCATTTCATTTAAGCATAGGGCTTCCCATATCACTGTATCTCCCCGGAGAACCTTAACGGTGAGCATGACCCTATCTTCAACCTGATATGCACCCGCCATTACCTGTTCTATGGCTTGGGGCAATTGGTTGAGATAAGTTTCCGTCAAAAATCCCATGTGACCCGTATTAACCGTCAGCATGGGGATACCAGAGGGGGCGACTAGGCGTGATGCTGCTAACACCGTACCATCTCCCCCCAACACCACTGCAAATTTCATATCTGAGTCAAAGCCAGGGGGCGTAAGACCTTCGATAGGTGTGTGAAAGACAGGGCTATCCGGTTGGGAATAGCCCAATATACCACCGATACTCGCAGTGATGTAAACATCCCAACCAGCAGCAGTAAGCTTGTCTTTTAGTTGAATAGCGACACTACTCGCTATCGGTTTCACGTCGTTATAGATAATGCCTGCTTTCGGCACACTCAAATATCCAAGTTTAAGGGATGACTTTTCTGTATCTAATGGTTACACATTTTTGACCAATATAACCATTAGCCTCACATTTGTTGAAAAAGTCTTTTCGTTAGGGATAGAAATTACGAATCACCCCGTCAGAAAGAGATCCAAAATCCACAATCCCATTTATTGACTATTGGCTTTGGAAGATTGTTTAAAGGGAGTCTTTTTACTTTTAAGCTTTTTGATTTTAGCTTTCTCGTAATCTAACTCTTTTAGCTTCTTCATAATCCGGCTGAAGTATTCTTGTAGGTAAACTTCCAGGGTGGTAGTTTGTTCTTTGTCCAACCCAAAGACAGTATATACTTCGTCCATCGCTTCTGCATTTAAAGCTTTTCCGCTAGCTAAAACCTCTGTAAAAGCTAATCTATCCGCAACATTCCATCCCCACTGAAAAAAGCGGAGGAAATTTTGGACAGTCCGTAGTAAAGCTAGAGGCATTCGTGTAACTTTTGCGTCTCTATCAGATAAGTTTTCACAAAGATTAATAATTTCCTCAGCACTCCAAGCGCGAGTTCCCACCACAGGGAAAGACTGCTTTTCTGTTTCTGGCACACTCAAAGCACGAATAGCAAATTTAGCAATATCCTGAGTATCCATGTAGGCGATTGGTGAAGACTTACCTGTTACCCATACTGGTTGTTTTTCTAAAATAGGTATACCATATTGACCAATTAACCCTTGCATAAAACCAGCCAAACGTAAAATTGTATAGTTTAAGCCAGATTCTGCTAAAAACACTTCTGTACAGCGCTTAATTTCCATCAGCGGAACATTGGGGTATTGATCAGCATCTAAAATCGAAAAAAAGATAAACCTTTCCACACCAGCGGCTTTAGCAGCTTGAATTAATGCTACTTTCCCATCCCAGTCTACCTCTTTAATAGTTAGAGAATCTGTAGGACGAGATGTGGCGGCATCAATAACTGCGGTTACACCGGTCAACGCTTCTGCAAGACTTTGAGAATTACACAAGTTACCGCGTACCAGTTCAGCGCCCCATTCTTTAAGAAACGCTGCTTTTTTAGGACTGCGAACTAAACAGCGGACTTTGTATCCTTCATCAATTGCGCGACGGGCTACTTGTCTTCCCAATGTGCCAGTTGCACCGACTATTAATAATGTCATGGGGTTGGTTATATATTTTAATGTTTATGAAAAGAATCTTAACAGAACTTTGTAAATAAAACTTTACAAATTTTCCCGTAAGGGTAAAGGTGAAGGCATACTTAAAGGTGAGCCATAGGCAAAACCGCACCCTTAGCCCATCCAGTACTAAAAGTTTATCCGACTGGATTCCCAGTAAATCCTTAAAGACTACCTTCCGCACCCTAAACTGTCACATAATGAAAATTGGTCTTTTAGAGATTTGAGATTGGCGAACTGCTTATAGCAGCACTTCGCTATCACCATCCAAAATTTCCAAATTTTTGTATCAAAATTATCATTCTAGGTGTTCAAGATCCAAAATTACCGATCATGACATCTGGGTGCGGAATGTGGGTTAAACAGTGTTTTTTTTCCAGCATTTAATAAATCACCTGGAGAAAAAGCACCATTTTCTGTAATAATCGCTGTAATTAAATCCGCAGGTGTGACATCAAAAGCCGGGTTATAAAATTCTACTCCTGGAGGGGTGAGAATAGTTTCACCTATTTGATATATTTCCCCTGGGTGACGTTCTTCAATGGGAATTTGAGTACCATTAGCTATTTGAAAATCTACGGTGGATAAAGGTGCAGCGACAAAGAAAGGGATATGATGGGATTTGGCGACAATAGCTAAACTGTAAGTTCCGATTTTATTAGCAGTGTCACCATTAGCAGCTATTCTATCAGCGCCTACAACTACAGCATCTATTAAACCTTGTTTCATGCAGTGGGCGGCCATATTATCGGTAATTACTGTGACTGGAATCCCTTCTTGTACACATTCCCAAGCGGTGAGTTTTGCCCCTTGCAAGCGGGGACGGGTTTCATCTGCAAATACTCTAGCTAAACGTCCTTGTTTCCAAGCGGAACGGACTACACCTAAAGCTGTACCATATCCAGCCGTGGCTAAAGCACCTGCGTTACAATGGGTGAGGATAATTAGTTTTTCTGGGGTTTGTGGTAACGCGCCTAAACCATGATCGCCTATAGCTTGACAAGTTTGTAAGTCTTCGGCATTGATATTTTTAGCTGTTTCTAAAAGAGTTTCTTGAATTTCTGCAACTGTTCCCAAAGTTTCATAAGCCGTTTGCATCATTCTACCAATTGCCCAAAATAAATTTACCGCAGTGGGACGGGTAGAACGCAATAAATTGGCCACTTTCTCTAGTTTAGCTAAAAACTCCTGGCGATCGCTGGTTTCAATTTCTCTAGCCCCTAAATACATTCCATAAGCAGCAGCCACTCCAATTGCTGGCGCACCTCTAACAATCATAGTGGTAATAGCTTCGGCCATATCTTGACTGCGGTGAATTTCCACCACTGTATATTCATTGGGTAGGCGAGTTTGATCAATCAGTGATACTGAATTATTATGCCAAGTAACGGGATAAACCATGTTATCAGTTGTTGGTTGTAGGGGTTTAGTTAGGTGGACGGTTAACCATATATACACAGGTAAAATTTACCTGAGTGGGTTGTAAAGTCTGAATTTTTATCTATTTCGCTGAGGCGGACTTTGTTTGTATAGCCGCGACTTCCAGTCACCAGGGCTTCTAGAATCTTATGTATTATGCCAGTTGCACGTCGTCCTCATATAACAATCCTTAATCATTATTAAACAAATTTATCGCCTATTACTATTGCCTTTTCTACAAATTAAGTTAAAAAAGAAAGATGAAAATTACCAAAAAAATCAGCTATTGGCTGGAAACCCACGCTTGTGCGCCTGCTTATAGCGGTTGGGTGTTAGTGGGAATCTCTATATGTTATTTAGGTGCGGGTATTAATACCATGGCTGGCTGGCTATATGTTATCAGTGGAGTCAGTTTCGCGCTTTTGGCAATATCAGCTTTTATGTCTGTGCGATCGCTTGTGGGTATAATTGTTAAACGTCGTTCTATTGCACCAGTAACCGCTGGTGATGATCTAAAAATTGAGATCGAAGTTCATAATCATAGACAACAACCAGTAAGTTTATTACAAGTCAGGGACATAATCCCTTATGTTTTAGGTCAGCCAGTCCAGCAAAGTATTGAAGTTATTCAACCACAGGATAGTTACCGCTGGATATATTATCTTCCTACCCAACAGCGGGGGGTTTACCGCTGGCACAGAGTAGAATTAGCAACAGGTGCGCCTTGGGGTTTATTTTGGTGTCGTCGTCAGCGACAATGTGAAGCTATGGCAATAGTTTATCCTACCGTCTTATCCCTCAACAATTGCCCTTTAATTGATGAAATCGGACAAGACGATAGCCACCGGGGAGATCCTCGTGGTAGACCATTACAAACTGCTACAACGGGATTAGTGCGATCGCTACGTCCTTATCGCCTTGGTGATCCGACCCGATTAATTCATTGGCGGACTAGCGCCCGTTATGGAGAATTACGAGTGCGGGAATTGGAAGTTATTACTGCTGGACAGGAAATTATTATTGCCATAGATAGTTCCTTCCAATGGGAACAGGAGTTATTTGAACAAGCGGTAATTACTGCTGCTTCTTTGTATTTCTATGCCCAGAAACAAAAACTGCAAGTGCAACTCTGGACAGCAGCTACAGGTTTAATTAAAGGAGATATCCCAGTTCTAGAAACCTTAGCGGCCACCAACCCCCTGGAAAAAAACAGCATACCACCAGATCATAGTCCCTTAATTTGGCTGACACAAAACTCCTTTACCACATCCTCTTTACCCTTTTTACCCTTTGGTAGTCGTTGGGTACTCTGGCAAAATCCAGATTCACTCGCAGAAACCGTCATTAATCGAGAATATCCTGGTATTATTATTCAAAACGAACAAGAACTACAACCTCAATTACAAAAAGCTCTGAGTTTGTTTGAAAGTGATTTCTCTCACTGACCGTGATGTACAATGCAAAGAAACATTAAAATTTATCAGCAATGACTACACCACAAGTAAATTTAAAATCTAGTGATAAAAGCCTAGAAGCAATGCGGAATTTTTCCGAACAATACGCCAAACGGACGGGAACATTCTTCTGTTCTGAACTTTCCGTTACCGCAGTTGTTATTGAAGGGCTGGCCAAGCACAAAGACGACCTGGGAGCGCCTTTATGTCCCTGTCGCCATTATGAGGATAAAGAGGCCGAAGTTAACGCCGCTTTTTGGAACTGTCCCTGCGTACCTATGCGCGAACGTAAAGAATGTCACTGTATGCTGTTCCTCACCCCTGATAATGATTTTGTCGGTGATAAACAAGAAATATCCATGGAAACTATTAAAGAAGTTCGGGATAGTATGGGATGAATGAAACCATGCCTGATGAGTTTTGGCATGGTATAGAACAGTTCAATGCGGGAGAGTTCTATGCTTGTCATGACATTCTAGAAGCAATCTGGATCGATAGTCTCGAACCAGATAAAACTTTTTATCAAGGTATTCTCCAAATCGCTGTAGGACTCTATCATCTAGGTAATTGTAACCGACGAGGGGCGATGATCCTTTTAGGAGAAGGTAGTAATCGCCTTAGACGTTATCTACCTACCTACGGCGGTATTAATGTGGAAAAATTATTGACCCAAAGTGTAGATTTATTAACAATACTACAACAGGAAAGTTTAGAAACATTGGCAAATACTGAATTGGTAGAAAATCAAATTTGGCTTTTACCCAGCATTTCCCTGAGTCATGATTAGCGTCTAAACTATGATTTGTATGATTTGTATGACTTAATCCTTTAATCATCTCCTGTAGGGTGCGTCTTCAATAATTCGGTAATAATTAACTAATTAACAAAATTTTGGCATTTGACGCACCTAAGCAATATACCATTTGCGGTCAATTAATGTCTAAACCATGACTTGTATAAGTATGATTTAATAATTTTTTGTAAGTACATAGATACAGCAATTTCCGATGTTATGAGGTACAGATATTAATGATAAAAATCTTGTGGTGCGGGCATCTTGCCCGCTAAAATTGTACCTCATTTAGATGAAATTCACTGTATGTAAAAATCAATAACTTAGTAACAATTAACTAAGAAATTCTTGCCAGTTTTGATCAAACATTTTCAAAGGGAAACTAAAATTTAAAACCACCGTCCATTTTTGCTATAGAACTCATACCCATATTTGATTTTTATTTCTCTATTCCCTATTCCCTATCTATTCCCTATTGCCTGACTTTTATGATACCTTCTTATCAATTGCTAAAATCACAGATAAGCAGCTTAGGATTGGCTTTATTGCTGCCAATTTCCTTTGTGGGTACGGTGGCATTGTCTACCCAAATCCAACCTGCTATAGCCAAACCTGGGGGCAATCGTCCTTTGACTATCCGCTCTGATGTCCAAGAATATGACGCGAAAACCCAAGTAATTACTGCCCGTGGTAATGTGCAAATGCTGTATCCGGCTCGTCAAATTCAAGCCACTTCCGCTCAAGCACAATACTTCAACAAGGAAAGACGGATTGATTTCAGTGGCAATGTTTACATTTTACAACGGGGTACTAATAGTATTCGCGCGGAAAAAGTCACCTATTTAATTGACGAAGGTAAATTTATTGCCCTACCTCAGTCTAATCGTCAAGTAGAATCTATCTACATGATAGAGGATTCTAACCCAAGTGGAGAAACTGCTAAACCAGCCCCAAAAACTCCAGCCCTGAAACGTTCTAATTAGTATTTACCAACAGAGAACAGCCCAAGAGTGAAAATTATTTTAGAGAATATCCAGAAATCCTACAGTAAACGATTAATCGTTAATCACGTTAGCCTTTCCGTCGGTCAAGGAGAAGTTGTCGGTTTACTCGGTCCCAATGGTGCTGGAAAAACAACAACATTTTATATTGCTACAGGTTTAGAAAAACCTAATCATGGTAAAGTATGGCTAGATAATTTGGATATTACTAATTATCCCATGCACAAAAGGGCTAGATTAGGTATTGGCTATTTAGCCCAAGAACCAAGTGTATTTCGTCATCTTTCAGTACAAGAAAATATTCTCCTGGTATTTGAACAAACTCAAGTTCCTAGAAGAGAATGGGGAAAAAGACTACATATTTTATTGCGGGAGTTTCGCTTAGAAAAAGTGGCTGGTAGTAAAGGTATTCAACTTTCTGGAGGTGAACGACGACGCACAGAATTAGCTAGGGCTTTAGCCGCAGGTAAAGATGGACCAAAATTCCTCTTTTTAGATGAACCTTTTGCAGGAGTTGACCCCATTGCTGTCTCTGAAATTCAGGAAATTGTCCGCCAATTACGCGATCGAGGTATGGGTGTATTAATTACAGATCATAATGTCCGTGAAACCCTGTCCATTACAAACCGTGCTTATATCATGCGCGAAGGACAAATTCTCGCCTTTGGTCACGCTGATGAACTCTATAATAATCCTTTGGTGCGACAATACTATTTAGGTGATAATTTCTCTGTTTAAATTGTTTAAATTAATTTTTAAGCATTTCTATAGTATTTCTAGTCTCCCTCTAATGCAGGAATCATGAATTGAACGCAGATAAACGCAAATAAACGCAGATAAATCTGTACTTTGGTAGGGTAGGAAATAATATAAATTAAAATATAAAATTGCAAAATATGCCTACACCACCCCAGCTATCAAAATCTTAAACTTTGCGCCTTTGCTCCTTTATATCTTTGCGCGAAACATAATCATGATACATAAACAATTTAAACCATTCTCTCATTTCATCTCACTGTTTTCCTTTTCTATCATGGATCGCTATTTGGCGCTCCAATTACTTCCACCATTTTTATTTGGTGTTGGTGCATTTACTTCTGTAGTTTTAGCAATTGATAGCTTATTTGAATTATTACGAAAAGTTGTAGAATCTGGTTTACCACTTAACATCGCTTTAGAAGTTTTCTTATTAAAGCTACCTTATGTTATGGTTTACTCTTTTCCCATGTCCACTTTGTTAGCTACTTTAATGACTTATAGTCGTCTTTCTAGCGAAAGTGAATTAATTGCATTACGTGGCTGTGGTGTTAGTGTTTATCGCATGGTTTTAACGGCTGTAGTGTTAAGTTTTGCAGTTACGATCATGACTTATATATTTAATGAGCAAATTGCTCCAGCCGCAAATTATCGAGCCACTGTTACTCTAGAAAAAGCCCTGAAATCAGATCAACCTTCTTTTAAACAACAAAATATTTACTATCCTGAATATGGGGAAATTAAGCAACCGGACGGGAGCAAAAATAAAATACTTTCCCGTTTATTTTATGCTGATCAGTTTGATGGTAAACAAATGAAGGGTTTAACAATTATAGACCGTTCTCGCGGTGGAGTTGATCAAATTGTCGTTTCTGAATCAGCTAAATGGAACAGTAAAAAACAAGTTTGGGATTTTTATAATGGTACTATTTATTTGGTAGCGACCGATCGCTCCTATCGCAATATTTTACGATTTGAACATCAGCAATTACAACTACCCAGCACACCTTTAACTTTAGCGAAAAATAGTCGGGATTATGGGGAAATGAATATTTCACAAGCCTTAGAACAACTGGAAATCGAACGTTTGGGCGGTAATGATCAAAAAATTCGCAAGCTAGAAGTGCGAATTCAACAGAAAATCGCCTTTCCCTTTATCTGTGTAATTTTTGGCTTAGTTGGCTCAGTTATGGGTAGCATACCTCAACGCACTGGAAGAGGAACAAGTTTTGGTATTAGTGTGATTGTCATTTTCAGTTATTACCTACTATTATCCGTCTCTGGAGCTTTAGCACAGGCTGGTATTCTTTCTCCTCTAATCGGTGCATGGCTACCTAATTTATTTGGATTAGGGACAGGTTTATTTCTATTAGTGCGCGTAGCTGGCAGATAAATGTTGATGATTAAAATAATGATTAAGAAATATTAACTTAATTAATAACTTTTGCTAAATTTATTTGACATATCAGTTTAACTTATTAAATACTGTGAATATAGGGCTGCTTGCAGATGATCCCGATTATTTGGTTACTAAACATAAAAATCCCTAATTTGATAGAATTTCAACTATGGAAGCTTTATTTTGCCTATCACCCCGCTATCGTCTAGATGATGAATCACCTTGGTTAGAAGGAATTGATCCTAGTCGTCATTACTGGATTGCGGTGAATGGAGATAAAAAAGCAACAGTGTCTATCCCCGGACTCTTAGTATCTTCTATAACTGAATTTAAACAAGTTATCCGTCAGTTTCGCTCTCTCCAACCCGGTGAAATGATGAGTTTGGTGAGAATTTCCAGCGTTTCTATAATTCACTGTATTTCTCCTAACTGCTATGGTCTAGAATCAAAAATTAATGATGCTGCTGTATGGCATCTTTTTGATCAGGAAACCTTAGATAGCTTGTTAATGACAGCACATCCAGATTGGCAGTGTTCACAGTCTGATATCGAACTAGGTAGAAAATTGCTATTCCGTTCTTTAGCTCAAGCTGCTGCTGCTAAAGGCTAAGGGAGATCAATTGTATATTCTTTATCGGGTGGCCGTAAGCATAGCAAATCTTGGGGTGAGGCTAAAAGCTTGATTTTAGCTTCGATGATTTGTTTATTTTGGTTGAGAATGAATAACCACAGGACATTGACACCACACCAAGAAGTTTCCGCTTTACCTGTCACCTGAATTTGAGTATGATCATCTGGTAAATTTTCACTTATTCCTTGTTGCGGGTAGGCTTTAATATCTTGTGCTTCTTTGTCAAGATAAGTAGCGATCGCATCTTGTCCGATAATAGCAGATTCAAATGGTGGGTAAATAAGACCATCCTCCGCAAATAAAGCAGCGGTTTGTGTAAATTCCCCAGCATTTAAAGTAGTAAAGTAATTTAAAATTGTTGTTTCTGTGACTCCTGAAATCTCAATTTCTCCTGGTGGTGAGAATTTAGCAACGGTCATGTATTTACCTGTATTAATTTAGATTAGAAATAAACCACAAAGGCGCGAAGGACGCGAAGGAAGAAATACAAGATTAAAAAAAATGGGTTTAGCCTAACAAAAAAGTGATATTACGCAACTGACTATTTATGGATATTATTGTGACAGTTGCGTAACTTCTAAAATGGACAAATATTGAGGTTATGAGGATATAGAAATTTTGGCGTTGCTGAATTGGCCTATGATTTTTGGAAGTAGAGAAGTTCCATGGAACGTCTCTACAAGGATCTTGAATGTATGCAGTATCATTTTCATCCCTAAAATCAGCAACGCCGAAATTTTTAAATCCCTTGTAGGGAATTTAAAATCCAAAATCCAAAATCCAAAATCTAAAATCCAAAATCTAAGCTGAATTGGCGTATGATTTTTGGAGGTAGAGACGTTCCATGGAACGTCTCTACAAGGATCTTGAATGTATGCAGTATCATTTTTGTGGGGAATTTAAAATCCAAAATCTAAAATCCAAAATCCAAAATTTAATCAGCTAGGGGGTCTACACCCATATCTGAGACTACTTTTCGCAAAACAGTAATTTGTTGACCAAAATCTAATTCTTTTAAAGTTTCTAAAACTTGTGAACCGTCACGGGACAGTTGATAACCGGCTGGTACGGGAATAACAAAGCCTTTCACCATTAATTCTGATAATTCGTACCAGAAAGCCAACTTGGTGTTGACGCTAAGAATACCATAGGCGCGGGAAATGGGGGTATTTCTTTGAGCAGCCAAGTCGCGCATGACTTCTAACTGCTCTGGGTGAGACATTTGTTTAATTTGATTTAAAAGACCTTCTGCCAATTGTAAACGTGCCGCGCCTGTGGCTGCTGGTGTAATAGAACGACCCATTTCTGTATAGGCATACCAAAGCACTGCTAATTGATCATCTATGCTGAGGGCTTTGAATACAGCAATAGTCGCGGGGATAGCGTCGGTAGTTTTATAGTTAAAAGTTCCAGAAAATCTGGTTGAAGCTGAATCAGAAGTGAATGTCATAATTTCTCCAAGGTCTATGAATTACGTCAGGAGGTTCATCACTCTGGGTTGCTTGACCTCTTCCATCCCATATTGCATTATTTCTTAACAAATTGCAAATAAAATTTACATATATGTGTAATCAGGAATAGTAAACTAGGGGATCATAGCCTGGCCTGATGATATACTGATCATCCCCTTTGTCTTTGCTAAATTTCCCATAAGAAAAATGAATGAATGTACATCAATTAACAGCATAGTGGTCAAAGCAAAGGCCAAAGAGTTGGGATTTCATGAGGTGGGAATTGCTGCTGTGGCTGATTTAGAAGCGACAGAAATACAAAAATTGAGAGATTGGCTAAAAATGGGTTATCACGCTGATATGGAATGGATGAAAAATCCCCGGCGTGAGAACATTAGTTTAGTTATGCCGGAAGTAAGATCGCTTGTATCTGTAGCATTGAATTATTATACTCCCCATGCACGTCCCCAGGGGGATGAATATGGCAAAATTTCTCGCTATGGCTGGGGTCGGGATTATCATAGAGTCATGGACAAAAAGCTGAAGGAATTGGCCAGTTGGCTAGAATCCCTGGGTACGGATATAAAAGCGCGTTATTATGCAGATACAGGACCAATCCAAGATAAACTTTGGGCTGAAAAAGCTGGGATTGGTTGGATTGCTAAAAATGGTAATGTGATTACCAGGAAATATGGTTCTTGGGTGTTTTTAGGAGAAGTATTAACTAATCTAGAGTTGGAAAAGGATCAGCCGAGTACGCAACATTGCGGAACTTGTACTCGTTGTTTACAAGCTTGTCCTACAGGTGCAATTAGTGAACCCTTTGTAGTAGATGCTAATCGCTGCATTGCCTATCATACCATAGAGAATCGGGATCAAGAGCTACCACCAGACATTAAACCTCATTTACAAGGATGGGTAGCAGGTTGTGATATTTGTCAAGATGTTTGTCCTTGGAATCAGCGGTTTGCTCAAGTGACTGATGTAACTGATTTTCATCCCTATCCTGAAAATTTGTACCCCAAGCTGGTAGAATTGGCACAAATATCAGATGAGGAGTGGGATAAAAGATTCCCAGCATCAGCTTTGCGACGCATTAAACCAGAAATGTTACGACGTAATGCTCGCGCTAATCTTGACGTATCCAAGCATAATAATGACCCAGAAAGTAATAATTTTTGATTTTGATGGGACGATTGCTGATACAGTAGATGCTCTTGTAACTATTGCCAATCGTTTAGCTGGGGAATTTGGATATATTCCGATTAATTCCCAAGAATTAGCACTACTGAGAAACTTACCAGCCAGAGAGATTATTAAATATTCTGGTGTTTCACTATTCAAAATCCCTTTTCTTGTCAAAAAAGTAAAAGGAGAATTAAAGCATAAAATCCACGAATTGCATCTTATTAATGGAATTAAAGCCGCATTAGTAGAACTTCATGATCAAGGTTATCACCTGGGAATTATTACTTCTAACTCTCAAGAAAATGTGCATGAATTTCTCAAGTGCCATAAATTGGATAATTTGTTTGACTTTATTTATTCAGGAGTAACTATTTTTGGCAAAACCACAATTATTAATAATGTCTTGCGTCAAAAACAGTTTAAACCAGAGGCGGTGATTTATGTAGGAGATGAAACTAGAGATGTGGAATCTGCTAAAAAGGCGAATATCAAGGTAATTGCGGTCAGTTGGGGGTTTAATTCTTCTGAAGCACTAGGTAAACAAAACCCAGATTTTTTAATTCATGATCCTAGTGAATTAGTGAGTGTGATTAAAAATTGGGCTTTGATCAAGTAAATAATTTTTTTGACCTAGAGTCGTTACAGGCATTCAGAACAAGAGTTTGAGAAGATTTTTACTGTAGAGATGTTAGCAGTAACATCTCTATTTTTTGTCTATTCTTCTAAATCAATTTCTTCTTCCTCTTCAATGTCATGGGGTTGGGTGACAGAATTGGCAGAAACTACTGCACCTTTATCTAGTTTTTCCAGAACTTGTTCTTTAACTTTAGCTACAAAGTCTGGTTTTTCTTCTAAGTATTTAATGGCGTTATCTCTACCTTGGGAAATGTTTTCACCATTGTAGCTATACCAAGCACCTTTACGCAAAAGAACTCCAGTTTCTTCGGCTATGTCTACTAAACAACCTAGAGTAGAAATTCCTTTACCAAAGATAATATCAAATTCGGCAATTCTGAAAGGTGGTGCAACTTTATTTTTAGCTACTTTCACTTTTACACGGTTGCCAAATTCATCTGTACCTTTTTTCAAGGTTTGAATTCTGCGAATATCCAAGCGTACAGAAGCGTAAAATTTCAGCGCGTTACCACCCGTTGTGGTTTCTGGACTACCATAGGTGACACCGATTTTTTGCCGCAACTGGTTAATGAAAATAACTGTGCATCCAGATTTACCAATATTACCCGTTATTTTACGTAAGGCTTGGCTCATTAAGCGAGCTTGTAAACCTACGTGAATATCACCCATATCCCCTTCAATTTCAGCGCGGGGGACTAGGGCGGCTACGGAGTCAATAATGACAATATCAACCGCCGCAGAACGCACAAGTTGATCAACTATTTCTAAGGCTGATTCGCCGGTGTCTGGTTGGGAAACCAGCAAGTTTTCAATATCTACACCCAATGCGGCGGCGTAAGTTGGATCTAGGGCGTGTTCCGCGTCTACAAATGCCGCAATACCCCCATTTCTCTGGACTTCTGCCAAAGCATGGAGAGCAACGGTAGTTTTACCAGAACTTTCTGGTCCGTAAATCTCAATTATCCGTCCTTTGGGTAAACCCCCTCCCAAGGCTAAATCTAGGGTAAGCGCACCGGTAGATATTGTTTCTACCTTCATGCGGGTAGCATCACCCAGGCGCATAATTGCCCCCTTACCGAAGCTACGCTCAATTTGTCCAAGTACGATATTTAACGCTTTTTGCTTGCCAGAAGTCTCGGTATTAGCTGCCATTCTTACCTCTAAAGTATAGGATTTTTCAAAATTGCTGGGACGGGAGTTTTAATAGAACGAATATACTATCTTAACCGCAAAGTGTGCGAATAGGAACGTCAATTAAATTAAATAGCTTGGCCAAGATTTTAACGCGATCGCTACAAAATTATAGCATTTTGGATTTGAAATTTGGGATTTGGGTTAATTAACAGATTGCAACATGATCCACAATAGTAGTAGTTTTCAAATATGTAGTTTATGTAGTTATGGAACGAGTTATCAAAAGTGGTACGGGTTGGCGCTTAGGTTGGAACCCAGATGCACTAACATTCAAAGGATTAGTTGGTACGGAAGATTGGGCGATTGAATTAACAGAATCGGAATTAAATGAATTTTTTCGCCTTTTGAATCAGCTTGCAGATACTATGAAGCATCTAGCTACAGAATTAATGGAGGAAGAAAAAATTGCCTGTGAAGCGGAAAGTGATTTATTATGGATGGAGGTAGAAGGTTATCCCCAATCCTATAGTTTACGCTTTATCCTGAATACAGGACGAGGTACAGAGGGTAAATGGGAAGCTTCTGCCGTGTCTGGTTTGTTGCAAGCAATAGGAATGCTAAAAGTTTTTTGAACAAACCCTTGCTATTTTCCCTAACCTTGTGATATACTCGTCAGAGTGACTTGATTGGTTTTAGATTCACAAATTTGGCATGATCCCCACTCCAAAAGTCTAGAATCTCACGTTCATGGTCACGGGGCGTAGCGCAGCTTGGTAGCGCGCCACTTTGGGGTAGTGGAGGTCGTGGGTTCGAATCCCGCCGCTCCGATTTATGGAATCCTTAGTTATACCAGTCACTTCTACTAAATCAAAGTCCCCCTGACTGGAACAACCCAAGGAGGCGTTAAGGAATGCTTGGACTAAAGCACTAGGAGATATGTCAATCTACATTTACTTCTCAATTTTTGGGTAAATATTAATTTATGCTTAATTCGAGAACTCTGTTGAGTTTTAACTTTGGTTTCACACAACTTTTAATGGTTTGTAATGTCTTATTCTACTCACACACCTAATAACTCAGATATTTGGGCGGTTACTACTGATTTAACTATTCTTCGTCAAGGGCTACTGGATTTATTTTGTCGGCTTGCTTATCAAGAAGGTGATTTTATTCTTTCCTCTGGACAATCTAGTCCTTATTATATTAATGGTAAACAAGTCACACTCCATCCCCAAGGTGCTTTAGCTATGGCGAGGTTGTTGTTAAATATCTTACCTGAAGATGCTCAAGCTGTAGCTGGTTTAACTTTAGGGGGTGATCCTATTGTATCAGCAGTGAGTGTGGTTTCTGTTTATGAAAATAGACCAATACCAGCTTTAATTATTCGCAAGGAAGCCAAGGGACATGGTACAATGGCTTACATTGAAGGTCCGAGTTTACCCCAGGGTGCAAAAGTCGTAGTTTTAGAAGATGTGGTAACAACTGGACAATCCGCGCTTCAAGCTGTGGAGCGATTAAAGTCCGCAGGTTATACTGTAGATAGGGTAATTTCTCTGATAGATAGGCTACAAGGGGGTCGGGAGTTATATGAGTCTGCTGGGTTGCAATTTCAGGCTTTATTTACGATTCAGGATCTTAAAAAACGGTATCCAGAAGTTAAATCTACGATATAGTCACTTGGTGTTTGTTAGTCATGGTGTAGTGGGTGACGCTTTTGTTAATCCACTTCGGAAATTTTGGAAATTAGTTTGATAATCTCGTGATAATATTGTATATTTCCTGACTGTGAATAAAGATCGGCGGATTTGCGGAAATCGGTAATTGCGTTTAACTGATTCCCCAGTTGTCTATTTATATCCGCTCTCACTAAATAGGCTAGGGGACAACGTGGTTGTAAATGTATTGCTTGGTTTAAATCTGTTAATGCTGCTTTTAATTCTCCTAAAATAAAGTAACTACGACCACGATTGAACCAGTCTTCAGCTAAATTAGGATTAATGCTGATTGCTTGGGTATAATCAGATATTGCTTTTTTATAGTCCTTGAGGGCATAATGGGCATTAGCGCGATCGCTATAAAATACAGCGGATTGAGGATCTAATCGTATAGCCTCAGTAATATCACTTATTGCGCCAGCAAAGTCTTTAACTTTATAAAGAATATTTCCTCTGTGGTAATAAGCTGCTAAACAGTTAGAATCTATTGTTAATGCTTGGTTATAGTCTTTGATTGCTATTTGTATATTACCTAGTAGGTTATAAGCGTCACCTCGTTTACAATATGCTGGAGCAAATTCTGGGGTTATTGATATTAATTGAGTATAATCTGCGACTGCACCAATTAAATCCTGAATAGCTTCTCGCACTTTTCCCCGTCCATAGTAAGCTGTAGCTAAAAAAGGATTAATTTGTAAGGCTTGATTATAATCGTTAATTGCATTTTCATAATTTCCTAATTGGTGATGTGCATTAGCCCGAAAAGCATATACTATATCTAAAAGAGGATTAATTTGTAAGGCTTGATTATAATCATTAATTGCATTTTCATAATTTCCTAAATTGCTATAGACTAAACCCCGTTGATAGTAAGCTTGAATATCGTCAGGAAATATTGTTAATGCTTGATTAAAATCTTTAATTGCTTGGTGATAATTTTGGAGAAGAACATAAATTAAACCGCGATTGTAGTAAGCTGTAGGGAAATTGGGATTAATTTCTAGAGAACGATTATAATCATTAATAGCATTTTGGTATTTTTGTAAAGCATAATAACTATTACCACGATTATGGTAAGCTTGAGCAAAATTAGGATTGATATTTATCGCTTGGTTATAATCAGCAATAGCTTTTTCGTAATTACCTAAAATATGAAATATATTACCGCGATTAATATAGGCTATGGAAAAATTAGCAGATAATTCTAAAGCCGCATTAAAACTAGCAATTGCTTGTTGATAATTACCGCTATGATAATGATCTAAACCCTGTTGGTGTAAAGCATTAACAACATTTTGATTCATAAAGCAGGAGTCAGGAGTAAAACCCTTATAGATTTTACATTTTACCACAGTAGGCTCTAGGGTGGACAATGTCCACCCTAAGTATATTTCAAAATCAAATATAATTCATAATGATTGGAAATTCTAGCACAAACAGATCCCTGATTTCTTTGAGAAATCAGGGATCTGAACTTTCACCTGCATTTATCACTTTTCAATCTGGTGACCACTAGGATTTACTGTATGGGTAATTCATGAATTACCTCTACATTGGTTACTTACTTCCGTTTTGCTCCAGCTTTTGCGGCTTTTTTTGCGGCTTTTGCGGCTTCTAATGCTGCCAATTTTGCTAATTCTTTTTCTTCGGCTTTCTTATCCAGATAATAGTGATAATCCCCTAAATAAACTCGAAATTCACCATCACAAATTTCCACAATTTTGTTAGCTACTTGGGAAATAAAATAACGGTCATGGGAAACTACAAGGGCCGTACCATCATAATTTTGCAAAGCCTCTTCCATCATTTCCTTCGCTGGAATATCTAAGTGATTGGTAGGCTCATCTAAAATGATTAAATTCGCTGGACGTAATAGCATTTTTGCTAATGCTAACCTAGCTTTTTCACCTCCACTTAATGCCCCAACTTTCTTAAATACAGTATCACCAGTAAATAAGAATCTTCCTAACAGTGTGCGAACTTCTTCATTTGTCCATTCGGGAACTTCATCATGAATTGTTTCCATGACAGTTTTGTTTAGATCCAAGGCTTCTGCTTGGTTTTGTTCAAAGTAACCAGGAATAACGTTGTGATCTCCTAATTTAACAATCCCTTCTGTGGGTTTTTCCACACCCATAATCATTTTCAAAAGTGTGGATTTACCCGCACCATTAGGACCTAGAAACGCTATTCTATCTCCTCGTTCTACTAACAGATTTGCCGATAAAAATAGAATTTTATCCCCATAAATATGGGTTAAGTCCTTAATTTCTACTACTTCTCTACCGCTACGAACAGCATCAGGAAAACGGAAATGTAGGGTTCTGACTCCCCCTACAGGTGCTTCTATGCGTTCAATTTTATCTAGTTGCTTTTCTCTACTTTTCGCCTGGGTACTGCGGGTAGCACTAGCGCGGAATTTATCTACAAATGCTTGTTGTTTTTCTAGTTCTTTTTGTTGACGTTCATAAGCGTTCAACTGTGCCGATTGATTTTCAGCTTTTTGTTGTAAGTATGATGAGTAATTACCCAGGTAAGAACTAGAAACGCCCCGTTCAGTTTCCACAATTTGGTTACAAAGACGATCCAGAAATTCCCGGTCATGGGAAACTATCACCATCGGGGTAATTAAACCTCTGAGGTAATTTTCTAACCATTCGATAGTTTCTAAATCTAAGTGGTTTGTCGGCTCATCCAATAGTAACAAATCGGGTTTTTGGAGGAGAATTTTACCTAAACTCATTCGCATTTGCCAACCGCCAGAAAAAGCACTCACTAGGCGATCGCTATCTTCCAATTGAAATCCCATTTCTGGTAATATTTTACCAATACGGGAGTCTAAGTTATATCCGTCTAAAGCTTCAAATTGCCGCTGCAACCTGTCTAATTTGTGAATTAATTCATCTAACTCTTCTGGATCAGCAGTTTCCATCTCACGAGGTATGTGAGACAAAGCCAACTGCACCTCGTTAGCTTCTTTAAATACAGTCCAAAACTCCTCCCTGACTGTGCGAGTGGGATCAACCTCAAACTCTTGGTTAAGATAAGCTATATGTAAACTAGCCGGACGAATAATTTCCCCAGCGGTCGGTTCAATCTCCCCAGAGATGATTTTTAATTGGGTAGATTTTCCCGCACCATTAACACCAACTAAACCAATACGATCTCCTGGTTTGACTTCCCAGTTGATATCTTTAAGAACTTCGCCTGTAGGATAAATTTTACTGATATGTTCTAGTCGTAGCATGAAGTGTCTCTTGGGTAGGAAAAGGGGCAAAACTAAAGCCGTATTCAATCTTAACAAAAATTAACGCCATATTTATAAGTTTTTTGACTATAAAAATAAATTTTCTCCTTCAGAATCCGCGACTAATGCCAGTTTTCGTCATTTTTGAACTATATTCCCTGGCTTTATCGCCGAAATTCTAGGTGATCCTCCCAGATATGTGGTACATTTACTGGGAAATCACTATCAAAGTCCATATTTTGACTTGATTCTGGTGACTACTCACGTAACTGACAGTATTTATAACATGATCAATATCGAAAATATTATCGATAGCCGTTGTGGCCTAGCCATAAATCTGATTATTGCTTATGGGTAATTCATTAATTACCCCCGGTTTTCTGGTTTTTTGCGTAAATTGTATATGATGAACTTTTGGATTAAATAATTTCTTAATCAAGAATTATAAATCTTAGATTTTCTTGGATTTGTTTTATTATTGCTGATTGTCAAATTATTTCTGGTTTAATCGCCAAATTGATAGTTAGTTATTTTTAGCATTAACCATTAAGATGGTAAAGTAACCATGACTAACATCTCAAACCAATAAAAATGGTCTCCAGATGTTGTATCTAATCATATTGACAATATTCACAGTTATAAAAAATTCTCTGCGTCCAATCTGGTAATCGTTAGTGGAGAAACTATGCACACAGTTGTTCTCGTTCTAGTTCAAGTGCTAATTGTTATTGGACTCTCAAGACTTGTAGGACTGGGATTTAAAGCAATTAAACAACCATTAGTAATTGGTGAAATATTCGCCGGGATTATACTTGGTCCATCATTATTTGGTTTAATTGCCCCTGATCTAGCACATCATCTATTTCCATTAGAAACAATGCCTTATTTGCACGTTTTATCGCAAATAGGGCTAATATTTTTCATGTTTTTAATTGGGTTAGAATTAAATCCCAAATATCTGAGTGGTAACTTAAAAACTGCCATTCTTATTTCCAATTTCAGTATTATTGTTCCTTTTGCGTCGGCATTTGTATTATCTTTCGTACTGTATCCTTTAGTTTCCAGTAGTAACGTCAATTTTGCCCCTTTTGCTTTATTTTTAGGGGCAGCAATGTCAATTACGGCCTTTCCTGTTTTGGCGCGAATTATTACCGAAAATAACTTACAGGGAACTCGTTTAGGCACATTGGCTTTAACTTGCGCCGCAGTGGATGATGTTACAGCTTGGTGTATTTTGGCGGTAGCGATCGCCGTTGCTCGTCATGGTAGCATTGATCAACAGGCCATTCTCACTATTATTGAAAGTATTGTTTATATTGGCTTCATGTTCACAGTTGGACGTTGGTTTCTCAAACGTTTGAGTAAACATCATCGTCGGGCTGGACGCTTGAGTCAATTGGTTCTGGCTGTAATTTATATGGGAGTTGTTTCCTCCGCTTTAATTACGGAATTTATCGGTATTCATCTGATTTTTGGCGCATTCCTATTAGGCGCAGTTATGCCCAAAGATGAGGAATTAGTCAGAGAATTAGCCATCAAAACTGAAGATTTTGTCCTCATCTTTCTGTTACCAATATTTTTCGCCTACAGTGGTTTAAAAACCCAAATTGGTTTACTCAACAGTCCTAAATTATGGCTGTTGTCAGCCCTGATTTTATTAGTAGCAATTGGCGGTAAATATATTGGTGCTTATGTAGCAGCTAGGTTCAGCGGCATTGACAAACGAGAATCTTCCGCCCTGGGTTGGTTAATGAATACTCGTGGTTTAACCGAGTTAATCGTCTTGAATATCGGGTTAGAATTAAAAGTAATTACACCGTTGCTTTTCACCATGTTAGTAATTATGGCCTTGGTGACAACATTCATGACCTCACCATTACTAGAATGGACATATCCTAAACGCCTGATTAGATTAGATATTGTTGAACCAGAAGCAGAAATTCCACCAGAAACCCCACCAGAAATTAGTGAACCCTATTCATCACAATATCGGATTTTAGTCCCAGTAGCTAATCCCGACACCCAAAAAGGTTTGTTACAATTAGCAGCAGCGATCGCCATCAACAATCGACAACCCGCCGTAGTTTATCCCCTCAGTTTCATTGAACTCGAAGAAGACTATAGCTTTGAGAGTAGCCCCAACGAAGCTGATAGACTCGTCGCCGAACGTCGTCAAAAACTAGAAGAATTAATCGCTACCCTAGAACCACCAGAAACACGCTCCTATATCCATCCCATAGTTCGGATATCTAGCAATGTCGCCAGAGAAACAGCACAAATAGCCGCCAAAATTGTCATGTCAGATTTAGTTCTCGTTGGCTGGCATCGTCCCGCTTTTAGTAACAATCGTTTAGGGGGAAGAGTTGGACAAATTCTTAGCACTACACCAGTAGACGTGGCCGTATTTGTAGATAAAGGTGGAGAAACTAATGAAAGTTTATTAGTTCCCTACTCGGCTAACATTCATGACGATTTAGCCCTGATCATCGCTTTGAGAATGCTCATTAACCATGATACTTGCATTTTACAAGTTTTACAGGTATTTAAAGGACATCACACCCCAGAGGAACTAAGTTATGAACTTAACGCCATGATCGGGCAATTACCTAAGAGTGTCCGCGATCGCATTCAAATCAACACCGTCACCACCCCAGACCCAATGCGAACCGTAATTGCTGCCTCGGAAAATGTTGATTTAACTATTGTTGGTACTAGTCGTCTCTGGGGAATTGAACGTCAAACACTAGGAAGATACACAGATCAACTCGCCATTCAATGTCGTTCTTCTTTACTCATTACCCGTCGTTACAGTCAAATTACCTCACATCTGACCTCCCTGTTACCAGCAATTAATACCCAAGAAACAATTCCCAATTCCTAACTTTTGATAGTCGGTACACTGTGCTAAACATCCCAACCCCAAATAACCAAGTCATGAAAATTAGCAATAATCAAATTCTGCCAGCGATTGGGGTGAGCTTATTTGCCCTAGTTATCCTCAATCCTGGTATCAGTTTTGCCCAAGCGATCGCACAATTGGATAATTGGCAATTTAACCCCAAAACACAGCAATTAAAAATTAACCTCTCAGCTACCGTAAAACCTCAATATTTTTATCTTGCCGAACCACCACGTTTAGTTCTCGATTTACCTAATACTAAACTCGGTAAGGTTGCTACTCAAGGAGAACACTCAGGTGCAATTCAGAAAATTCGCATTTCTCAAATGAACGCAAACGTCACCCGCATAGTTCTCGATTTAGCACCAGGAACTCAGTTACAATCCAATCAAATACAACTTTTGCCCCTTTCCCCGCAAAAACCCACGCGCTGGGTCTTAAATCCTCATATTACCTTTTCTCCCGCCAAAAGTCTCTACGGGGGAACCACAGAGGGTTTGACTGGGCAACCACGGCGGGAGGGCAACCACGGGGGATTTGCCCCTACCCTCATGACCACCCTACCACCATCCACAACCTTGACAACTAACCTTGAACAACCCTTTATCACTGTACCACCTCTAAATTCTCAAAACCCGTCGTCAATACCCAGTTCACCTCTTCCCTCCGCCATGTTTCCCAAACCTTCAGTAAACAAAAGTAATTCCCCAAACAAACCTACAGAAATTCCCATTATCGAATTTGGTCAACCCCTACCCAAAAATTTATAAAATTTGTAAACATAGAAATCAGCAGTTTCAATTTTTAGATATGAGTAATACGAGTAATTTTCGTGAAGCTTTCCGTGAAGCTGGAACTCATGGAATCGTTGGACCAAATGTCATCGCTAACGCTCTCCCCTACGTCGGTGGTGGATTGGTACTAACTGCCCTGGGAACTTATGGTGGTTTAGGCATTATCCGCACTAATCCCGGACTCTTTTTTCCCACTTTCTTGGGAGCGGTAATTCTCGAATTAATTTTGTTCTTCGTTGCCCAAAATGTGGCATCAAAAGGTAACAAAGCCCTAGCGTTACCCCTCTTGGGTATTTATAGTCTATTATCTGGTTATACTCTCAGTGGCTTAGTCTTTGTAGCTTTGAAAACTCAAGGCGTAGGTATTCAAGGTATTGGTATTGCTGCTCTTAGTTGTGGCATTACCTTCATTGCTGCTCGAAAAATCGGTTCTAACCTTTCGGAAGCAGACGGTATGGCCTTAACAAAAACTATCAGTCTAGGCATTATTGCCTTATTGGTTGTTTGTCTTCTCCAATTTGTCTTTGCCTTATTTGGTGTTTACACACCCAGTTGGTTAGAAATCGGTATCTCTGGTTTAGGTGTATTTCTCTTCGCGGGAGCATCAGTAGTTGATTTCTACATCTTACCTCGCACTTACCGCAATAATGAGTATTTACCAGCAGCTTTGTCAATGTACCTCACCTACATTAACTTATTTGTTTTTATCTTACGTTTGCTTATTGCTATCAATGGTCGTGATTAAATGTAAGTAGGTAGATACGTAGGTAGAGGAAACTTAAACCGATACTTTTTCGCTAACTAATGCTAACAAATACATAAGTTGAGATTGTCTCTCAACCAAGGCGTATCAACCAATGCACGAAGATAAATTCCTCGCGCACCATTCAAATCTC
>NZ_JACJSB010000008.1 GCF_014697585.1 Dolichospermum sp. FACHB-1091
GATAGAGATGTAAACGCTGCAATTAATGTAAAACAAGAAGCGGTTAGATTAACCGTGTTAGCCTGTGGACTAGATAGTGCCGACACTTCTAGGATGAAGCAGGAAGAAAAAGCCGGCTTTTGTTAGCATTAGTTAGCTTTTTTGGGTCGGGTGTATGTTAAACTCAATAATTGCCATATATGCTATCACAGATGACTTGTTGAAAGCGATTGGGCATAACGAAGATAGTCGTAGAGTGGTGAGCGATGCAGAAATTATCACAACGGCTCTGTGTGCAGCGATGTTCTTCAACAACAACCACAGTAAGGCTTGCACTCATAATAAAGAACATGGATTCATGCCGAATATGTTAGATAAATCACGATTTACACGATTTAACAGAATATTACACGGAATTTTTATTCCTAGTGCTATCACAAGCAATTTTCCCAAATCCATTCATATAGTTACTCTTTGCAAAAGGGGATATCTTCGAGATGCTATGTGATCCCACATCTCCACCATCAGTTAAATTAATATATAATTAAAATGAATAATTTTTGATATCTTCTTATGACATTACAAGAATTGCAAAAACAAGTATTACAGTTACCAATGAGCGATCGCTGGCAATTGGTACAAACTGTATTAGAATCAATACAACAAGAAACTATATCACCATCAAAGCAGGGTAATTTATCTCGACTGCGTGGTATTGCTAAGAGTGTAAATATCTCAAATAATGAGAATATTAATAGAGATTATGTTACTTATCTAACTGAAAAATACCAATGAAGCGAGTTTTTATTGATACGAATGTAGTTTGAGATTTTTTACTAGAAAGAGAACCTTTTGTAGAAGATGCAGTCAAGCTATTTGCAAAAATTGATGCAGGGGAGATTATAGGGTTTATTGCTGCTACTACAATTACTAATATTTATTATATTATTCGTAAAGCAGCAGGTGTAAAAGTTGCTCAAGATGCAATTTCTCAAATTCTCACAGATTATCACCGATAATCACGCTCCGTTTCTCCACTAAAGGAGGCAGCAACTTTATAACCAATGCGAATCCCAAAAAGTCGAGCAAATCTGTTTTTATTCCGTAAATAATGCGCTGATTCTATGCCTATTTTATCAATAGCATATTCACCTGTTTCTATATCAATAATGATCATTTTACCGATGTTTTCTGCTGTTTCTACTTGCTGACGAATGCCATTATCATATAATTCTTTGGCACGTTTTGCGACTTCTTCGCTGCTGAGGAGAATGGCTTGCATTTTATTTCATCCTTTTTCGTGATTATATATTTATTGTACTTGATTTAGTAGTACAGTTTATCCTTCCTCAAGCCACTGTTCATAACCACATATCAGCAATCTTTTCTTTAAATTAGCGATCGCTTCAGATGTGGGTACATCAATTGATTGCACTCGATATACATCATTGAGAACAACACTATAATCTTTACCGCTATAGTAAGCTACAACTTCAGCTAAATTTCTATCTGACATTTCTTCACTGAGTAATGCTAAAAGCGGTAAATAATTTTGTGGTTCTATCCCCTTGGGAAAAGCACATTGAATTAATTTATATGTACTTTGTAGATGTGGTGAAATAGTGATTTGCATGATTAATTACCAGTTAAAGGAAAAGGTGGATGAATATATACATGGAAATCCACACCTTGAGCAGAAGCGGCTCTGACTGCTTTTGCATCTGCTGTGGTGGTGACAATATTTAGTTGATCACCTGTACCTAATATAATAATATCGTTTATTCCTAATTTTCGTGTTGGTTGTAGGTTTAAAGCTTTAGGTGATGGGTTATCGGGGATGATAGTTACTCTTTGCAAAAGGCGATTAGCTCTGTTTTGTTCTGATAGTCTAGCAATAGTTTTCACTATGTTAGTGAACTCAGTAAAAGCAGTTTGAGTCATTACCATTTCTTTTCCGTTTACGTATTGTCGCAATTCATAGCGATGAGGGGAATTTTCGGCTATAAGAGCTATAGCAGTTCCAGTATCTAAATTAATCATTCAAATATTTCTCTTAACAACAATGGTAAATGGGTTATGTATTTTACCATTTATTACCTTTTTACTTAAAAGTGATTCCTGCGGAGCGCTTCGCTATCGCCTGTGGTACTGAGTTCCGCACAATCGCACTTTTCCACCATAGTCTAACTAAGAGCGATTCCTGCGGGGTGCTTTGCGATCGCCTTTGAAACTGAGTTCCGCACAATTGCACATCTCCAGTATAGTTTAACTAAGAGCGATCGCTTCGGTAAGCTTTACTAAACGACATCTTTCGCGTTAGTGATCATAAATGTTACAATGCAGCTATGTTGTAAATCAGGGTGAAAAAAATGAAAAAAGAAGAGGCCATCGAAAAACTTAAACGTCAAATTCAATTAATTGATAATTTAAAATCACAACCTAGATTTAGCCAAGACTTCACTAAATGGAAACGAGATACAGAAATTTCAATTGAATGGATATTTGGAAATGATACTCGACATATAAAGGAATTTAAAAATATTTCTTATAGTCCATTTGTAGCTACTGCCTCCACTCCTCAAAAAACTTATGAAGAAACATTCAAGGGAGGCTTGGAAAAAGGACGCATGATTTTGGAATCCATGATACAGGAAATAGTAGATTATTGGGAGGAAAACAACATCAATCAACCTATTATTCCTGATTTAAATAAGATTGAACTTCTTTGCAATAGATTTGATTTAGTTGCCAGACAACTAAAAACTAGACACAGTAGCAGAAATACCATAGAAATTAATGATGAGTATGATGTTCAGGATTTATTTCATGCTTTACTAACTTTATATTTTGACGATATCAGAGATGAAGAATGGACTCCAAGTTATGCTGGTAAAGCTTCACGAACAGACTTTCTTTTAAAAGAGGAGCAAATTGTTATTGAACTTAAGAAGACACGCGAAAATCTTGCTGATAAAAAAGTTGGAGAAGAATTAATTATAGACATTACTCGTTATAAATCACATACTGACTGTAAAACTCTCATTTGTTTTGTTTATGATCCAGAAAGAAGAATTAAAAATCCTCGTGGTATTGAAAACGATTTAAGCAAAACTACAGATGGTATGATAGTTCAAGTTTTTATTAGACCAATATAATTGTATAACTTGAATAAAATCATATAAATATTTTTTCGTTTTTTTAATCAAAAGCGAATTTTTTTTATTTTTACCACAATCTTTATCATTCCAGCATCATACATACTATTCATTATACTCAACCACCACCGCAATAGCCGCAGCGATTTCTTCCATTATTTCACTCGAACATTCTCCAATTTTACGAATTAATCTTTGTACATCTACGCCACGCAATTGTAAAATATCTACAGCAGAATCTTTCGACAAACTATTCTTGATATTTGCCTCAATCTTAACGTGCCAAATATTTTCAGCATAATATTCCTTCCAATCTGTAATTGGTGCAATTAATTTAATTGGTAACTTACCAACACCATCAGAACTGACAATTATAGCGGGTCTTACTTTTTTAATTTCTGCTCCCACAGTTGGATCAAAATTAGTCAGCCAGATATCACCCCGTTTAGGAATAGAAGAATTAGTAATCAATTAAGTCTCCTGTCTGTAATTCTTGCCATTCTTTATCTTGCTGGTAATGCTCTAACATTAAATCAGATTGTAACGCTAAAATCTTTTTTCGTTCTTCTATAGGTAACTTTATAAATTCACGACGGCTGAGAAACTTTTGTTTTAACTCATCAATATTTTCAGAAAACGTGAGTTCAGCATTTTCTTCTTCTTGCTTCACACTTTGCAAATTTTGATAAATTTCCTCGCGGCCTTCTTCTCTTAAATATTGCTGCAATAACAATTGAATTTGTAACTTTTCTTCAATTGAAAACCCTTTTATTGCTTCTACCACATCAGTAAAAATCATAATAGTTATTCTTCACTTTCAATTAATCTTTTACCATTACTAAAACGCTGCAAAAATTCAGGGTAATTCATCAAATCATCAACCGATTCTGATGGTGGCATTTCCACCCAATTTGCCTCAGCATTCAATTTATCTACATAAATGTAGAATGCCTCTTGGTCATCTCGATGAGATAAAACATAAGCACGTAATTCCTTTGTACTCATACCTTGGAAGTTAGGCTGACTCATACCACATACCTCCATTTACCATTAGGATATATTTCTATCATATTCTCTTCACCCGCGAGGATAAATACATTACCTGTACGTTTATCAACTCGAACCAAGTTTATGGGTAAATATAGTTTAGTTAACCAACAACACAGAATAAATAACTGCGTTTTTTGCTCAGATGTAGGAATGACCCGTACTCCTCAATCAAACTCATTATAACGAATATATCACTCCTTCTCCTCTTTGCGCCTTTGCTCCTTAGCGCCTTTGCGCGAAACAAAAAAAACGGTAGAGAACCGAAATCCTCCACCGTTCAATTAACAATTAAAAAACCTAACTAAGACTCAACACCTTGGGGTAACAACTCCCGTGTTTGTTGAGAACTAACTTGCACAATGCCATTTTCATCAACATCAACAAGAGCAGTATCGCCGTCTTTGATACGTCCAGACAGAATTTCTTCCGCCAAACTATCTTCTAACAAGCGCATAATTGCCCGACGTAATGGCCTTGCACCGTAGCTAGGACTATAACCCTCAGTGATCAAGCGATCCTTGAAGCGGTCTGTAACTTCTAAGACAATGCCTTTTTCCGTCAAGCGACCAAACACTTCCTTGAGCATGATATCGGCGATTTCCGTGACTTCAGCCTTATTCAACTGACGGAAGACGATAATTTCATCTAACCGGTTCAAGAACTCAGGACGGAAGTAATTCTTCAGTTCCTCATTCACTAAAGAACGAATGCGATTATACTGAGATTCGTTAGCATCTTCAGCAAAATCGAAACCAATACCGCTACCGCCTTTTTCAATGACCTTAGAACCAATATTGGAAGTTAAAATCAGCAAAGTGTTCTTAAAGTCCACCGTGCGACCTTTCGCGTCAGTTAAACGCCCATCTTCCAAAATTTGCAAAAGCATATTGAAGACATCGGGGTGGGCTTTTTCGATTTCGTCGAATAACACCACGGTGTAAGGACGACGACGGACAGCTTCTGTTAACTGACCACCTTCGTTGTAACCGACATAACCAGGAGGTGAACCGATCAACTTACTGACGGTGTGACGCTCCATGTATTCGGACATATCTAAGCGAATCATCGCTTCTTCTGAACCGAAGAAATAAGAAGCTAAGGACTTCGCCAATTCAGTTTTACCTACCCCAGTTGGACCTGAGAAGACAAAACTAGCGATCGGCCGATTCGGATTTTTTAAACCGACACGAGCGCGACGAATGGCGCGGGAAACAGCCTTCACAGCGTCATCTTGACCGATGAGCCGCTGATGTAAGGTATCTTCCATGTGTAGCAACTTCTCGGACTCAGATTCAGTGAGTTTGTTAACTGGTACACCAGTCCAGGAAGCGACAATGTGAGCAATGTCTTCTTCTGTAACTACGGGTTCAATACCGTCACCACTAGAGCCGTTACTCTTAGTTTGGGCAATAGTGCGGATTTCGGCCTTGATTTCCATTTCCCGATCGCGCAATTCCCCCGCCCGATCAAAGTCCTGAGAACGGACTGCATCATCTTTTTCTTTTAAGATTTGCCGTAGTTCCTTGTCTAATTCCTTAGCTGCTGGGGGCAGTTGGGAGTTAATTAAGCGCACCCGTGAGCCGGCTTCATCCACCAAATCAATGGCTTTATCTGGCAAATAGCGATCGCTAATATAACGATCAGACAACTTAGCTGCCGCCACCAATGCTTCATCGGATATTTTCAGCTTGTGGTGTGCTTCATAGCGATCGCGCAAACCATATAAAATTTCTATTGTCTCATCAACGCTTGGCTCACCCACCATCACAGGCTGGAAGCGTCTTTCCAACGCTGCATCCCGTTCAATGTGCTTGCGGTACTCATCCAAAGTAGTCGCGCCGATACATTGTAATTCACCTCGCGCCAAAGCTGGCTTGAGGATATTCGCCGCATCAATCGCCCCTTCCGCCGCGCCCGCACCGATGAGGGTGTGAACTTCGTCAATAACTAGGATGACATTACCCGCCGAGCGGATTTCATCCATAATTTTTTTCAGACGTTCTTCAAATTCACCGCGATATTTAGTTCCTGCTACCAGCAGACCAATATCAAGAGTGACTACACGCTTATCTTCCAGGATATCGGGGATATCCTTGCTGGCGATACGTGAAGCTAAACCTTCGGCGATAGCGGTTTTACCAACACCTGGTTCCCCTATCAACACGGGATTATTTTTCGTCCGGCGACCCAAAATTTGGATTACCCGCTCAATTTCCTTGGCGCGTCCCACCACAGGATCGAGCTTGTTATCTATGGCCATTTGGGTCAGGTTTGAACCAAACTCATCGAGAGTTGGGGTTTTAGTGCGACCAGAGGGGCCACCCGGCGTAACTTCCGCCGTTTCTCCCAACATCCGAATCACTTGGGTTCTCACCTTGGTCAAATCTACACCCAGGTTTTCTAGCACCCTAGCTGCCACACCTTCACCTTCGCGGATCAGGCCCAACAGCAGATGCTCGGTACCAATGTAGTTATGCCCCAATTGGCGTGCTTCTTCCAAGGATAGTTCTAAAACCCGTTTTGCCCGTGGCGTAAACGGAATTTCTACGGCGACAAAGCCTGAACCCCGTCCTATGATTTTTTCAACTTCAATGCGAGCATCTTTGAGATTAACTCCCATTGATTTCAGCACCTTAGCGGCCACCCCTGTACCTTCGCCAATCAGACCCAAGAGGATCTGCTCAGTTCCGACAAAGTTGTGACCTAAACGGCGGGCCTCTTCTTGGGCCAGCATGATTACCTTAATGGCTTTTTCTGTGAAGCGTTCAAACATGGCATTTTTCCCATCACCTGCGTCGTGCCGGTATGCTGATTTTAGCACAGGCTAAAATTTTGGATATCTATATCAACAATATTAGATATCCAATTACCATGACACAAGTTAATGGGTTAATGAGTAACTATTAGTTAATCTCTAGGTGGTTAGTGTACTGAGGAGAGTGATATTAGTAGCATTTTGGGTACTAAATCCAAACAATAGACTATTGATGTAGGGATATTGGTTAGCCTTCCCAAATAAAATTTAGTATCATAGAATATGTATTAATGTCAAGAGATTGAAATGAATGATAAGATATTTATATTAATCAACATTTTTATATTAAGATATTCTGATAACAAATTAGGGGTAAAAAATTTTTTACCTACATTTAGTATAAGTAAATATAATTAAAATATTTTCTTCAGCAGGTTACTAATATGTATAATTGTGTATCATTGGCTGAAAGCCTTGTTATTATTGAGTTATGGATAATTACCAAAATTCCTGGGGAATGTGGGCGCTCCACAATTATTTATATTTTATTTATATTTGGCGATCGCTTCATATACTCAGCACTGCTGAATCATTTGATTCTGGGGGTAGGGGTTTAGCACTGCTAAACCCCTACAAATCTAGGTTTTTTGTAATTTCGTAAGATAATTGTACATTTCCCGAAACCAAGGGCATTTTCTTTGCACTTCATCAGGTCTTATTTTTAATAAAAGTAAGGGAGTATGTGACCCTTTAGAGAATCGTGAATAACTACTATCAAATTCTTTCAGGATGCTTGATTCAACTAATGCTTCTGATAGCTTTTCTTGACAGCAATCTCTGGTTAGGTCATATTCACTAAATGATTCAGGATTATCAAAAGGAATATTCCTTTGTGTACTTAACCACCAACGCATCCGTTCATGTCTACTACGAAAATCTGGATGTTTAGCTATGGTATTATCCCAATCTGCAATAATCCAAGATTCTAATTCAGGTGCAGCAAAACCAACAAATTTTTCTATATCAGCACATTCAGATATTTTCGATATAACTGCTAAAAACTTTTCTCTTTCTGCAATTGGATCTCGACAATCTAAATCGTCAAACACTAAAATTAAGTCACATTTATTTGGTTCATTTTTTAGAGTAATAGGTAGTTCTTTACTAATTTGAGCAATTAAACTTTTACCTGTTTTACCATAACCACTTGCTTTCCCCGGTTTGGGTCCTGGTTTTTGAAGCACTGGTGTTTTGCGTTCAAACTTGCAACTGGGAAAATTTTTTTCTAAAAAAGGAATTAGTCCTCTAACTTCAGCTTCACCACCACCAGCAAAAACCCATACTACCACGGCCATCCTCCAATAATAGGATCACCAACTCGGTACAAATCACCTAGTTCCCAACCTTCTTTCAGTTTTTCATCAAGCATTTCTTGAGAAAGTGTTTTCATAGAAAAATGGGTTTTATCTTCCGCGTAAAAACAATAAACATTCTCTAAACAATCTGTAAAATGATCTAATAAATCAGGACTATGTGTGGTAATAATTATTTGGGTTTTTCTTGATGCTTGTTTTATCCATTCTGCTAAAATTGACATCCATGAAACGTGCAAACCTAATTCTGGTTCATCAATGACTAATAATGAAGGTAGTAAAGGTGAATGTAATATAGTTGCCCAACATAACATTCTTACAGTTCCATCTGACATTTCACTTAAATAAAATGGTTCTTTAGTATCTTCAAAATACCATTCTACAGTTAATGATAAGCGACCTGAACGGATAGGACGTATACGACGAGTTTTGGGTAAAATAGACTTCATCGCTTGGTTGATACTATCTTCAAAATCTATATCTTGCTCAATCAAATTATCTAATACTAAAGGTAAGTTATCACCGGATATAGATAAATGAATATCACTACCGCCAATTTTTGGTTCTGAGGTTCTAATTTGATTTAATTCCATATTATTGGCATTATAAAATTGCCATTGGGAAATAAATTCAACTAAATCTCTTCTCGTTCTGTAAGCAGGTGTATTTTCCGGTGAATATTGGCTATTTTCTAGTAATCTGGGCAGTATGGTCAACCCTAAAGCATTAGTGGGTATATTATCTAAACCTTCAAAGTGTGTTCCTGAATTTTGTCCAGGAAGATTATAAACTGATACAGCCCCTTTACCAACTTCTCTATCATGAAATTTATAATAGTAAAAAGGTGGTGAATTCAATTTATTTAAATCTTGTCCACTAAATAAAAACTCTTTAGTAAGACTTACTTTATTTTTCTTCCTATCAACAAATAGGTTTAAAGTCAGCATTGTGCTAAATTTTTCGGGAAGTTGTTCATTTGATAATAGTTGTGAAAAACAATATGCAAAATTGATAACAGCAGGACTTTCTACAGTATTATCTAAAATTCTATCAGTCCCCATTTTACTAACTGCATCTTCAAAACTACTTACTCCACGACTTTCATCAGGGATTGTAGTTAAACAGTCTTTCAAAAATTTCAAACAACTGATAAAGTTGCTTTTACCTGAACCATTAGAACCTATAAAGATATTGAGTTTTTCTAATTCTACTGGCTGAGATAAGGATAAGTTTTTATAATTTCGACTTTCTATAAATTGCAAAATAGGTTGATTCATATTTTTTCAAATTTTCAAATATATAATTAATTTTTTAGGGGTAATTCATTAATTACCCCTATTTTGGTCATGTTCTCAATTTTGACCATAGCACACTTGTAAACAAGTTTAGATCAAAAGTTTCTACAAGTGTAAGTAATGCAGCACTATAGTTAGCAGATGATGAGTCACAGGTAAACTGTCTACCACCATCCCTAAACACAACAGCATCATGTAGGAAATGGAGTATAAAAATAACTCCCGTGCTATGGTTTTATCTGCGGGATTTTGCAATAAACGCCAAGACTTATGGACAAATACACCGCCTAAAGTCAAGGCAATAACAGCATAGACAATACCACTGGCGTGTAAGGGATAAAACAGCAATATAGTAGCAGTAACAGTAATTACCGTATAAAACCAAATTTGTCTTACCGTGGCTTGATCCCCTGCCACCACAGGTAACATTGGTATCCCTACCTTAGCGTAATCATCACGAATCATTAAAGCCAAAGCCCAGAAATGGGGAGGTGTCCACAAAAAGACAATGGCAAAAATTAACCAAGCTGCCCAACTTAAAGTATCTGTCACCGCAGCCCAACCAACCAAAGCGGGAATTGCCCCAGCTGCACCACCAATGACGATATTTTGAGTGCTATGACGTTTGAGCCAATGAGTATAGACTAAAACATAAAAGATGATGCCAGAGAAGGCTAAAAATGCGGCTAGGAGATTAGCGAATACGGTGAGGAGAGTAAAAGACAGTACAGCCAGAACGATAGCAAAAATGAAAGCATCACGGGGTTGTATCTTACCAGAAGGCAGGGGACGGTGGCGTGTGCGCTCCATATCATAATCTATATCTCGGTCATAGATACAGTTAATGGTTTGGGCGCTGGCTGCGGCCAAAGTCCCACCAATCATGGTAATAATTAACAACCAAGGATCTACCTCTCCCTGGGCGGCTATCCACATACTTCCAGCAGTAGTGATTAATAGCAGGGGGATAATTCGGGGTTTAGTTAACTGGTAGTAACTGTGAACGACTTGGAGAAATGTGTCGTGCTGACGACGAGAGACATTAGTCTCAATCATGTTGGGCCTTTTCCTTATTTTTCAAGAACTGGTCAGCAAAGCGCTTTGTGGTAGCAATATGAAGATGTGGCTTTATGGATTTGGGCTATGAGTGGGAGTGAATGAATCCCGCAGTGATAAAACTGTAAATACCACCAAAGTACCGAGTAAAGTTGCACCAATAGCTTGATGAGAAACAGTGAGAGGTTCAACTTGTAAATGTAAGCGGAAGGTAGCCACACCCAATAAAAGTTGTAAAATCAACAAACCACCCGCCATATTGGCCAGTTTCCGCAAAACAGGATGTAGTGCTGGTGTGCGCCAAGAAATCAATACCACCGCCAAAGTAGCTATAGTTGGGGGTACTAAGCCAAAAATATGGCTGTACATGACATCACAAAGTTGTTCACCTGCCAAACACTGGTGTAAAGCCCAGCGAGAACCCACTAAAGCGCCGAGTAGACTTTGTAAATAGACACAAATAGCAGCAGTTAAACCCAGCATGGGTAACTTACCTACTGTTCCCGTTCCTTGATAAGAGGCCAGACTTGTACCGATAATTAACAAAGTGGTGAAAAATAGCAGTGCTGTTCCCAAATGGGCAGTAACGATATCAAACCGCAACAATTCAGTTACAGTCAGTCCTCCCAAAATCCCTTGGAAGACAATTAAAAATAAGGCGAATGTAGAAGCCCAAGGTAGCCACTTGGGTAAAGAAGAACGATGCCACCAAGATAAACTACAAAGGGCGATCGCACTAAAGCCAATTAAAGCCGCATCTAGACGATGAAACCACTCCAAAAACACCTGGAGATTCATTTGCTGGGCTGGAACTAACTCCCCATAGCATAAAGGCCAGTCAGGACAAGCAAGGCCAGCATTCATGACGCGGGTGGCGCTGCCTATAGCCATCAAAATTAAGGTGGCTATGCAGATTTTCCACACCAAGCGACGAATCATGTCCTGGGGCTGTTGTCTAACTTTTGCCGCTTGATTTTGTGGTTCTAAGACAAATTCGTTCATTAACAATACCTTGAGACTGCTTGTGCTTTGAAGAGTGGGAAATTTTGTATTTTGATTTAGTGCCAATCTCCCTTCACCCTAACCTATAGGTCAGAATGTAGAAATCGGCTTTCCCTTATACTTTGGATCACTTTAGCTAGTTTTAGCTGTAAGATTTTGTGCTGTTTTGTAGATAGGAACAGGGAAGGAGGGGGAAAAAAGTTAGGATTCCACTGGGTAGAAACATTGATAAATGGGAATTTCTGCGAATTTTTCGGCTAAATTGCCATTTAATCTGGGGACGGATAACTTATCTCCCTTGTACTCAAAATTGTGATCCTAATCCAAAAAATTAATAAAGATTTCAGACCAGCGCATACTATATCTCATACCCTGCATTACCTTAGTAAGTGGAGTCACTTTTTTCAGTGAACAGAACTTACGCAAAATATCTCTCAACGTCTCCCCCCTTCGTGATCTTCGCGTCTTTGTGGTTCATTAGGGCGCGGTGCGTAACTCAAGGTTGAAGTAACTTTAAGATAAATTAGTTAATTGATAAGAAATTCGCCATGAAAATTCCAAGTACAATCTGGACATTACTCATTGGCATTGTCCTCACCCTCACAAGTCTCTGGTACGGTCAAAATCACGGTCTGTTGCCTACAGCGGCCTCCGATGAAGCCCCCTTGGTAGATGGTCTATTCAATGCCATGATGACTGTTTCTACAGGCATATTTTTGATTGTTGAAGGTGTTTTAATTTACGCCGTTGTTAGATATCGTCGTCGTGCTGGTGACAATGAAGATGGTCCAGCAATTGAAGGTAATGTGCCTCTGGAAATCCTCTGGACTGCGATCCCCGCAATTATCGTTATCGGTATTTCTGTATACAGTTTTGATGTATACAATAACATGGGCGGTTTTGATCCCCATTCAGCCCATGCAGCACCCATGATGGAAGAATCCATGAATATGCCGGGAACGGCTATGGCCGCTACCTTAAAGGAAGCATCTGTACAAGTAGCACAATTAGATAATAATTCCGATACCGTTACTAAACCAGCGGAATTAGTTGTCAATGTGACTGGACTTCAATATGCTTGGTTATTCACCTATCCAGCCACGGAAGTGACAACTGGTGAACTTCATTTACCCATTGGTAAAACCGTAGAAATTAACTTGACAGCTAATGATGTCATCCACGCGTTTTGGATTCCCGAATTTCGGCTTAAACAGGATGCTATTCCTGGTAGACAAACAAATTTGCGTTTTACTCCCTCAAAAACGGGTGAATATAATTTAATTTGTGCTGAATTGTGTGGACCTTATCACGGGGTCATGAAAAGCCCAGTGGTAGTAGAGACACAGGAGGCTTTTGATCAATGGATGCAAGAACAATTAATTGCAAGTAAGGATATACCCAATCAAACGATGGCTATGAACGCTGATAAATTCCTTTCTCCTTATATTCAGGATATGGGCATTAATTCAGAAATTTTGCATCAAATTAAGTAGGGAATTACAGAATACAGCGAATATAATTCATGGCTACACAAACAAAGTCCACTTGCGTGGACTAATGAAAAATTAAGTAATTTAAACCACGCATCATCTAGGTTGGGACTGTGTAGACGTGGTTTTCATCGCCCATTTAACTTCTTTAAAATATGACACAAGCACAATTACAAGAAACAGATCACAACCACAATCATACTGAAGAACATAAAGAAAGGCATTGGCGAGATTTTTTTGGTTTTAGTACAGATCATAAGGTGATTGGGATTCAATACTTAGTCACTTCGTTTATTTTTTACTGCATTGGCGGCGTAATGGCTGATTTAGTGCGGACAGAATTACGCACTCCAGAAGTAGATTTTGTCACACCAGAAATCTATAACAGCCTGTTTACACTCCATGCCACAATCATGATTTTCTTGTGGATTGTGCCAACAGGAGCAGGATTTGCTAACTATTTAATTCCCCTGATGATTGGGGCCAGAGATATGGCATTTCCTCGCCTCAATGCTGTGGCTTTTTGGATGGTTCCCCCCGCAGGTATCCTACTAATTGCTAGTTTAGCCGTAGGTGATGCCCCTGATGCCGGTTGGACTTCTTACCCCCCCCTGAGTTTGGTGACAGGCCAGGTGGGTGAGGGTATTTGGATTATGAGTGTATTGCTTTTGGGAACTTCTTCCATTTTGGGGGCGATTAATTTTCTCGTCACTCTTGTGAAAATGCGAGTTCCTAGTATGGGTATCTATCAAATGCCCTTATTTTGTTGGGCAATGGTGGCAACTTCTGCACTGGTATTAATATCTACGCCCGTATTAGCGGCGGCTTTGATTTTACTGGGTTTTGATTTGTTGGCCGGAACAACGTTTTTTAACCCCAGTGGTGGAGGTGATCCTGTTGTTTATCAACATATGTTCTGGTTCTATTCCCACCCAGCAGTTTACATCATGATTTTGCCTTTCTTTGGGGCAATTTCGGAAATTCTGCCAATTCACGCCCGAAAACCGATTTTTGGCTATAAAGCGATCGCTTTCTCATCCCTAGCTATCAGTTTCTTAGGTTTAATCGTCTGGGCGCACCATATGTTTACCAGCGGTGTCCCTGGTTGGCTACGGATGTTTTTTATGATCACTACCATGATCATCGCTGTACCCACTGGGATTAAAATTTTCGGTTGGTTGGCAACTATTTGGGGTGGTAAAATCCGCTTTACTAGCGCCATGTTATTTGCCATTGGCTTTTTAGCAACTTTTGTGATTGGTGGTATTAGCGGTGTGATGTTGGCCGCAGTTCCTTTTGATATTCACGTTCACGATACTTACTTTGTAGTGGCACATCTCCACTATGTCTTATTCGGTGGTAGTGTGTTAGGCATTTTCGCGGCCATTTACCACTGGTTCCCGAAAATGACGGGACGGAAAATGAATGAATTTTGGGGTCAAGTGCATTTCGCTTTAACCATAATTGGTCTCAACATGACTTTCTTACCCATGCACAAACTAGGATTAATGGGTATGAACCGTCGTATTGCTGAATATGATCCTAAATTCACCGCTTTGAATGAAATCTGCACCTGGGGATCTTATATATTGGCCGTCTCTACCTTGCCATTTATCATTAATGCTGTTTGGTGTTGGTTCTATGGGGAAAAAGCTGGTAATAATCCCTGGCAAGCATTAACTTTAGAATGGATGACTAGTTCCCCTCCTAGTATCGAGAATTTTGAAACTCTCCCTGTTTTGACTACTGGCCCTTATGATTATGGAGTGAGTAAGGAACGAGTTGAAGTTGAACCCGTGTTAACTCCCCAAATTGAATCAGCACTTTAAGGAAAGAGAAAATTTGGCGTTGCTGAATAAAGGAATTTTTTCTCCCAGAGGCGCAAAGGCGCGGAGGGTAAGAAATAGGGTCTTTTGATTTACCTCAGTTCAGCAACGCTAAAAACTTTTAACCCATTACCAATTACCCATTACCAATTACCCATTACCAATTTAATAATTTATGCAAGGTCAAATTATTGAGGCGACTAATACTGAGTTAAATCATCATCAATCAGTTTCTGGTCACGAAGCACACCCAGATCATCGTTTGTTTGGTCTGTTTATGTTTCTGGTGGCCGAGGGTATGATTTTTATGGGTTTGTTTGGTGCATACCTGACTTACCGTTCTACTATTCCTGTCTGGCCACCAGCAGGAACTCCAGATTTGGAATTACTGTTACCCACTGTGAATACTTCTATTTTGATAGCTAGTAGTTTTGTTATGCACAATGCTGATACTGCTATCAAAAAGAATGATACTAAGGGAATGCGGCTGTGGTTGGCAATTACCGCGCTTATGGGGGCTGTTTTTTTGGCAGGTCAGGTTTATGAATATACTCATTTAGAGTTCGGTCTGACTACTAATTTATTCGCTAGTGCCTTTTATGTTTTAACCGGTTTTCACGGTTTGCACGTTACTATCGGTGTTTTGGCAATTGTAGCAGTTTTGTGGCGATCGCTTACTCCGGGACATTACAGTAATAAAAATCACTTTGGCATTGAAGCGGCGGAAATTTACTGGCACTTTGTAGATGTAATTTGGATTGTTTTATTCGGGTTACTCTATTTACTCTAGGTATTTATTACTTAGTTGTTCACTCCACTCGAATAACCTACAGTCCCCCCCTTGGGGGTTTTTTATTTGTACTGGTGAATAAGTATATATTATTATATATTATATATTTTGTTGGGTTTCCTTGGGTCAACCCAGCCTACAAACTAGATTAAAAATTTAAAACAAATGAACTCACAGAAACTACAACCCAGAGAATCATTAAATAAAGCATTTCTGAAAATCAATCCCTTTAGAAATGATATTGAAACTTTCAAAAAACATTTAAAAAATCTAATTGCAAAAATTAACGAATCTGAATCAGAGGAATTTCATAAAAACCTCATTGCTGATTTTTTAAAGAACACATATTACAGTTCTAATCACTTTATTAATACTAAAGGACGAAATGACCTGGTTATTCATAATGGTCAAGACCCTAAAACCAGTGTTGGTGTAATTTTAGAAGTTAAAAAGCCAACAAATAAAAGCGAAATGCTCAAAATTGATAATTTAAACACTAAAGCATTTCAGGAATTAGTTTTATATTTTCTCAGAGAACGTTTAACTGAAAAAAATCTAGAACTGAAATATTTAATAGCAACTAATATCTACGAATGGTTTATTTTTGATGCTCAATATTTTGATAAATTATTTCAGGAAAATAAAACCCTAGTTCAACAATTTAAAGATTTTACCGACGGAAGATTAATAAGTAAAAAAACTGATTTTTTTTATCAAGAAATTGCTCAAACTGCTATTACCAAAATTGCAGATAAAATCACTTTTACCCATTTTGATATTCGAGAATATCAAGAATATTTACAACCTGGAGAAAATCCTGATGATCATAAATTAATTCTACTGTTTAAATTACTTTCTCCAGAACATTTATTAAAGTTACCTTTCGCAAATGATAGTAATACTCTTGATAAAGGATTTTATCATGAGTTATTACATATTATCGGTTTAACAGAAGTTAAAGAAGGTGGTAAAAAACTCATTCAACGCAAAAAATCAAATGATAGAAATACAGGTTCACTTATTGAAAATGCTATTGTCCAACTTGATAGTTTAGATAAAATTTCTCAAGTCAAAGAACCAGAACAATTTGGAGAAACTGACCAATTACAACTTTTTAATGTTGGTTTAGAATTAGCAATTACTTGGGTAAATAGAATCCTCTTTCTCAAACTATTAGAAGCACAATTAATTAAATATCATCAAAATGATCTAGCTTGGGGATTTTTGAATTTAAATCAGGTGCAAAATTATGATGATCTTAATAGTCTATTTTTTAGTGTATTAGCACGAAAACCAGAAGACAGAAACGAGGGTTTTAAAAACAAATTTGCTCATGTTCCTTATTTAAATAGTTCTTTATTTGAACCTACGGAAATGGAACAAGCAACGATTTTTATTAGTAATTTGAGAAATGAGAAATTACAAATTTTCTCTGCTACTGTCTTAAAAGATAATAACGGGAAAAAACGATTTGGTGAAATTAACGCTTTAGAATATTTATTTGAATTTCTGGACGCTTATGATTTTAGTAGTGAAACTGGGGAAGAAATTCAAGAGGAGAATAAAAGATTAATTAATGCGTCTGTACTGGGTTTAATTTTCGAGAAAATTAATGGTTATCAAGACGGTTCTTTCTTTACTCCTGGTTTTATGACTATGTATATGTGTCGGGAAACAATTAGAAGAGCGGTTGTACAAAAGTTTAATGAAATTAAAGGTTGGAATTGTGAAAATATTGATGATTTATATGATAAGATAGAGGATAAAAAAGATGCTAATAGGATTATTAATAGTTTAAAAATATGTGATCCTGCGGTAGGTTCAGGACATTTTTTAGTTTCGGCTTTGAATGAAATTATCGCAATTAAAAGCGAATTAAAAATTTTATTGGATAGGGAAGGTAAAAGATTAAAGGAATATCAGATTGAAGTTGTGAATGATGAGTTAATAATTACAGATGAAGATGGTTTATTATTTGAGTATAATCCTAAAAGTCAGGAAAGTCAACGGGTTCAGGAAACTTTGTTTGATGAGAAACAAAGGATTATTGAAGGTTGTTTATTTGGGGTGGATATTAACTCTAATTCTGTGAAAATATGTCAGTTGCGGTTATGGGTTGAACTTTTGAAAAATGCTTATTATAAGACCTCACCCCTAACCCCTCTCCTACAAGGAGAGGGGAATATGAGAGAGTTGGAGACTTTACCTAATATTGATATTAATATTAAATGTGGTAATTCTTTAATTAGTCGTTTTGCTTTAGATAGTGATTTGCGACAAGCTTTAAATAAAAGTAAATACAGTATAGAAAGTTATAGAAATGCTGTTAAAACCTATCGCAATGCTGAAAATAAGGAGCAAAAACGGGAAATGAAAAAAATGATTGCTGATATTAAGGGTAATTTTAAAATAACATTACAAGGAAGTGATCCAAATAAGACTAAATTAAGAAAATTAGAGGGTGAGGTTGAGAATTTGGAGGGTCAAACTTTTTTGATTCCAGAAACTAAAGCTGAGAAAACAAAACGGGAGAAAAAAATTGCTAAGTTGAATAATGAAATTGATAAATTAAAACTTGAGATTGAGGATATAGAAAATGGTAGAATGTATGAAAATGCTTTAGAATGGCGCTTTGAATTTCCTGAAGTGTTAAATAATGATGGTGTTTTTATTGGTTTTGATGTGGTTATTGGAAATCCTCCTTATGGGTTATTTCCTTCCAAATCAGAATTAGTCTTATTGATTAATAAATATAATTATCTAGGTATAAATAATTCCCTAAAAGACAGCTATTTTACATTCTGCTTATTAGGTTTAAAGGATATTTTAAAAGCTCATGGATACCTATGTTATATAATACCTAATACTTGGAAATTAATTGATGTAGCACAGCAGTTTAGACAGACTTTAATTAGTGAGTTTTATTTTTTGGGTATAGATGAATTTAATACAAAAATCTTTGATGAAGCGACGGTAGACTGTGATATTATCTTGATTCAAAAAAATAAATTAGCAGAATATAATGTAAACATAAAACTGAGAAATAGAAATATAGTCGAGCGTGTCAATATTCTATCAAAAAATACTTTATTAGAACGGCGATTTTTTAATTTCTCACTTCATGAGAAGCAAATATTGTTATTAGATAAAATTCAATCATGCTCCTTCTTAGTAAAAGATTACTTTGAAATAAAAAATGGTGTTAAACCTTACGAAGTTGGTAAAGGTTATCCACCACAGACGAAAAAAATATTAGATGAAAAACCTTATACTGCTGAAACTAAATTAAATGATAAATTTCAGCCATTAATAGGTGGACGTTATTTTCATAAATATGTGATTTTATGGAATGAAAATTTCTGGATAAGTTATGGTCAATGGCTCGCAGCACCCAGAGAAGAATCAATATTTCAAGCCAAAGAAAAACTAATTTTCAGACAGACTAGTGATCAAATAATTGGAACTTTGATTTCCTCTGGATTTATCATACGGAATAACGTTCATATTATTCTCAAAAAAGATGAAAAGTTTGATATTTTCGATCTTAAATATCTGCTAAGTATCTTAAACTCAAAATTAGTTGATTTTGTTTACACTAGTATCAATCCAGAAAGGGGAGAAGCTTTAGCAGAGGTCAAAGCATTTCATTTAGGAATGTTACCCTTTTATCCACTTTCTAGAAAAGATCAATTTCCTCTGATTAAAATAGTTAATCAAATTCTCACTGCTAAAAAATCAGATCCAAAAGCAGATACAACCACATTAGAAACAGAAATAGATCAACTAGTTTATCAACTTTATGAATTAACACCAGAGGAAATTCAAATCATAGAAAATACCTAATAACGTAAGTTGATAGTAGATACGTAGGGTGTGTTAGCGACAGCGTAACGCACCCTACAATACCCGCAAAATTTAGGTATCTTGTTTTTCATCACTAATTTAGTATAGTCAAGCAGATAAAATACCTGCTTAACCTGACCATTAATCCTTTACTCTTCCGTTTGCTGCTTCACTTCGCGGGACTCCAACCAAATTGGGATAACAATGACAGCAACTAAAATAAGTAACGCCAAAATTGCAAATTTACTTACCCAGGCCACCAATTGTTCCAGGGAAATAATTCTTCCCGCAAAAAAAGCTAAAGTCACCATGACACTACCCCACGCAGTCGCCCCAGCTACATTATAAATCAGGAATTTACCAAAGGGCATTTCCGCTATACCTGCAAGTGGTGAAGCAAAAATTCGCAATAAGGCAAAAAAGCGGCCAAAAAATACAGCTTTAGCGGCGTTTTCGGTAAATTGATCCTTAATACTCAACAGTCGTACCTCTGAAATGCGGAAAATCTTCCCAGCTTGCAGCAGAAAAGGCCAACCACCCACTCTACCTATCCAATAGCCGCAATTACCACCAATTACAGCCCCTCCGACTGCATTACCAAGAACCAGCCAATAATTTAATTCATTGCTACCAGCCAAAAAACCACCAACAATGGTTACGGTTTCCCCAGGAAGAGGAATACCTAAATTTTCTAGCAATATTCCCAAAAAAATCGCTAAATAACCATAATTATGAGCAATTTCTTGGATGTTTTCTAGTGAAATTAGCTCAAAAGACATCCGCTACCACCGAGTTTACAAATTTTTACCTGTACCATATCTTTGCTTATTTTTGGTGAGAGTGTCAAACTATTTAAGTCAAATTATTTCAATAATGATAAGTTTGTTACTGAAATTGGCAAAGAATTATGCCTATACTAGAAAAACATATCAACAAATTATACGATATAAATACTGAAAATTTTTTCTAGCCGCGTTGCTGTTAATGCAGGTAAATTTGCGAAAATAGTCATTTTGCGGTTGAATTATAAACAGTATTAATGTCAGTTTTTTCTTTCTTAGTGTTTCAAATACTCGGTTAAATTTATGACTCTTACACAAGAACGCCAAGTGATTTTGTTTAAACCCCAGGGTAGTATAGACCTAGACAGTGGTACGAACTTGAGTGAACAAATGGACCAAATTAAACCTCAAGGCCATCAACTTTGGGTTATAGATTTAGCAGATGTAGATTTTATGGATAGTTCTGGATTAGTTCCCCTTGTCAAGGGTCTGACTACAGCGCGTAAAAGTGGTTGTCGGTTAGTTCTTTGCAATGTCAAAGCCCCTGTGAAGTTGATTTTGGAACTGACCCAACTTGATTCAGTATTTGAAATTTTCCCAAATTATGAAGATATTTTTACTTCCGCTCAAGATCAACAGTCGTTATTAGCAAGCTAATTTACAGTATTTTCTCCATAAATACTTATAAGCCGCAGTATCTAAAAGTCTAGACACTGCGGCATAGAGGTTTTGACGAGGAAAACACAGTCACAAATTTTAGGTGTTTTGAGGAGCAGATATATGATCTGTTGCAACTTCTGAACGAGGAAAAGTAGGTAAATCAAGACCACCATGATTTGTGTGGCGGTTTTTGAGTGCTAAACGATAACTTACACTTTGTAATTCGGCTTGTAATTGGCGATTTTCCTTTTGTAATATTACTACCTGATCTCGCACTGGTTTTATGCGTTCTTCAAACTTACGGCGGTAAATTTGGGGTAATTCCTCTACTACCTGCTCTAGCATTCTATTTCGATCAGTTAGGTTTTGCACTGACTGTCGTAGTTGGTAAATTTCGGTATCACGAGTCCTAATTTCCTCTTCGTAGCATCTCACCTGCTCTTCCACAGATTGAAGTTTATCTCTTAACACCTGCAATTGACTCAAATCTATCCCTGGATCAGTTTGTGGCGGTGTAAAGTTAGTCTTACTCTTGGCCAGCCGGAATAGCTCTTGAGATAATTGCTCTACTAATTGATCTCGCAGTTGTAACTCTTCTCGCAACCGGGACATTTCGGTAGAGAGTTCTGGAATGTTTGGTATATCAGATTGGTTCACAGTCACTTATACCCCTTGTATATAACTGTGATATTAACATTCCCGTTGTTTAAAAATATCCTGAATTTCCAGTTTACTGAAACTATTGACTATATCTGTATTTTTATACCATTACCTACCGATGAGGTAGGTGAACGGCTGATACTTGTCACCTAAAAATGTTGTTATTAGGCTGCTGCTTCTGCTTCTACTTTCTGCTTAGGAACTTCTTGCTTAACTGTCATATAGCGAATTACTTCTTCGCTTAATCTCATGGCGCGTTCCATAATAGCGATCGCAGTTCCAGGTCCAGTATAATTCATTTGCACATAAACGCCGTCACGATGCTTTTTAATTTCATAAGCCAGACGACGCTTACCACGGTTTTGAATTTCAATATTCTCAGCGCCGTTTTCCCGAATCAAGTTTTCATATTTGGCAATTTGTTGTACTATTTGCTCATCTCCCAAATCAGGACGCAGAATGTACATCGTTTCGTAAACTGTGGTCATATTCGTTAATTCACCTTTTGGACAAAATGGCTGAAGAGGTGTTAATTCATACAAATACTGCTGTTAGCGATACTTTGATTAATCAACTTCTCAAACAACAAGGAATTTTGACAATTTTTTAGCTATTCTATGTTAGCACAATTTTCCCCAATATTCCTTTCCTGCTCAACTTTATTTTTGGAGTAAATTTAGGAGGTTTTGCGTATTTATCTTATAATGTAACCAGTTTTCAATGACAATCATTAGTCAAATCCTGGTTTAATAAAGCAGATTTAAGGATATTCATTCAGGTTATGGCGCAGCGATATGTGCGAGTTCAAAGTCAAGAAGGTAAAATTTATTATGGGTTGCTCCAGTTATCCCAGAATGTGGAAGTGCTAGACGCTCCACCCTGGTTGCATGGTCAACCTACGGATTTAACCCTAGAACCCAACTGTTATACAATTCTAGCCCCCTGTGCGCCTTCCAAAATTGTCGCCGTGGGGAGGAATTATGTTGATCATGCAGCGGAAATGGGAGCGTCAGTACCGGTTGAACCGCTTATATTTCTGAAACCGCCTACATCTGTAATTGCGTCAGATAGAGAAATTAAATATCCCCACCAATCTCAAAGGGTGGACTATGAAGGAGAGTTGGCCGTTGTGATTGGCGATCGCACAACTAATTGTAGCCCAGATCAAGCCCAAAGTAAAATTTGGGGTTACACCATTGCCAATGATGTCACAGCCAGGGATTTACAACAAAAAGACCACCAATGGACAAGAGCTAAAGGTTTTGATACTTTTTGTCCTCTTGGTCCTTGGATTGTCCGAGAATTAAACCCAGGAGCTAAATTACAGACTTTTTTGAATGATCATCCCCAGCCCGTCCAATCTGCTTGTATTGATCAAATGGTATTTTCCCCAGATTTTTTGGTGTCTTATATCAGTCAAGTGATGACTTTATTACCTGGGGATATAGTATTAACTGGTACACCTATGGGTGTAGGAGCTTTGCAAATAGGCGATCGCATCTGTATAGAAATAGAAGGTATTGGTCGCCTAGAAAACACAGTTATCCGCAGTTAATCTTTAGCGTACCTGCATATAAACAGCATCGGAAATTGCCGGAATTTCCGCATATTTCCCCATTAACGACTGAGCGACGCAATAAACAACCGCTGCTACTATTCCCATAAAAATGGTTGTATAGAGTGTTTGCATAGCAAATCCACTACCAGGAACGAATTTGACAATATCAGTCAAAATGCTACATAAAAAGATCACAATATCTAAAATGATGGCTTGCATGGTGTTAAAACGAATAAAATGACTAATTTTCTCGTTTCTCACCACTAAAAGCCACAAAGCAAAGAAAATAATCATTCCTGCATAGGGAATACCAGAGTAAATTCTTAACAGAGGTAAAAGCGGTAAAAATATCAGTTTCAGCAGTGGAAAATCATTGAGAAAGAACTGACCGAAGGCAAACACCTCAATTAAAGGCAATAAATAAGGTAAACAAGCGAAAATTCGATCAGGGAAAGTTGTAGACCCGCGCCAAGACATTTTATATTCTCCTGTGGCTAAATTTCAACAGCTATTGAGCTTAGGATAACGCAGATGCTTGATCTTGATAACGAATCCAATTATTCTATATTGGCAACCCGAAAACCCATCATACACTCATATTGCTCTGGCTGTTGTTGGGTAAAATTATTAATTGCTTGACCACAGCGCAGTTTTCCCCCACTCCAGCGAGGTTGTCCCTTACCATTTGCCAATAAACAAGACTGACAAACTGTTTCTGGGCTAAGGATTTGATTATCGGTGAAAATAACTAACATCTAAATCCCTTTTTGTTATAATTAGGAGAAATTTATATGAATGATTTAGGAAATGATTGATAAAAAATTCTGGCAACCTTAGAAGGCTGCTAAATGTACTGGATTTGATTGTATCTTAGATGTCTAAAATTTTTGTTAAATTGAGTACCAAAAAATACATAAATTTAGATCACCACATTTACTAAAATCAAAAATTCCTATATGATCACATTTCTATCTCTCTAAAGAACTTCAGCCTAAATTCTGATCATAGACAGGTTGCCCGGTAACTTTGCTTGCATTTAATTTGTATGATTCTAGCGGGCAAGGAATTTGTATGATTCTAGCGGGCAAGATGCCCGCACCACAACATCTAGCCAGATGAGGATTATAAAATTTAGAGGCTTAATAGCTTAGGTTTAACCGTGATCTCGATTTTTACCAAATTCCCTAAGGATAATCAAAGTGACCAAAACTAACTCAGACTTCTTAAAAAATTCAGACCCTACCATTAACGAACTAATTAATCAAGAACTACAGCGACAACGTGATCACTTAGAATTAATTGCCAGTGAAAACTTTACCTCCCCTGCCGTATTAGCCGCCCAAGGTTCAGTATTGACCAATAAATACGCAGAAGGACTACCAGGTAAACGTTATTACGGCGGTTGTGAATTTGTTGACAAAATTGAACAAATAGCCATTGACCGAGCTAAACTGTTATTTGGCGCTGCCCATGCCAATGTCCAACCTCATTCTGGGGCGCAAGCTAATTTTGCCGTTTTCCTGACATTGTTAAAACCAGGAGACACAATTATGGGTATGGACTTGTCTCATGGGGGACATCTTACCCACGGTTCACCGGTGAATGTTTCTGGTAAATGGTTTCAAGTTCGTCATTATGGTGTCAGCAAAGAAACCGAACAATTAGACTATGATCAAATTCGGGATTTAGCTATTAAAGAACGGCCTAAACTGTTAATTTGTGGTTATTCAGCCTATCCCCGGATTATTGACTTTGAAAAATTCCGCAGTATTGCTGATGAAGTTGGCGCTTATTTACTCGCTGATATTGCTCATATTGCGGGTTTAGTCGCTACAGGTCATCATCCTAACCCCCTACCTTATTGTGATGTCGTCACCACCACAACCCATAAAACCTTACGTGGCCCCCGTGGCGGCTTGATTTTGACTCGTGATCCAGAATTGGGAGAAAAGCTGGATAAATCAGTTTTCCCAGGAACTCAAGGGGGACCTTTAGAACACGTCATTGCTGGTAAAGCCGTGGCATTTGGTGAAGCTCTTAAACCTGAGTTTACACAATATTCTGCCCAAGTTGTTGAAAACGCCCGCGCTTTAGCTACCCAACTGCAAAACAGAGGCTTTAAATTAGTATCTGATGGCACAGATAATCATTTAATGTTAGTAGATTTACGTTGTATTGACATGACTGGGAAAAAAGGAGATCAGCTAGTCAGCACCGTTAATATCACCGCCAACAAGAATACAGTTCCCTTTGATACTAAATCGCCTTTTGTTACCAGTGGTTTAAGATTAGGTTCTCCCGCTATGACTACCAGGGGTTTAGGTGTGGCAGAATTTACCGAAATTGGTAATATTATTGCAGATCGGTTACTTTCTCCAGATTCAGAAATAGTAACTGCGGATTGTTTGAGACGAGTTGCGACATTGTGCGATCGCTTTCCATTATATCCTCACATAGAAATTCCTGTACCAGTTTCTGTGACTAGATAATGAGTATTCCCAGTCTGAGACTGGGAACGAGATTTTCAATGGGTATTAATTTAGACTTTGGAAACCTCCTCTGATAATATTCCTCAATAATTACCAGGAATCATGACTTGATTAATCTAAAAACTCTCTCAAATTTGGTACATTTATCCAACTTCCTGTTTGATGAGATTCATGGGATAAATCCATTAATAATTGCGAATAAACCCCTTCTCGCAAAGAAGGTGTAGTTTGTTCATGGTTACTAATTCCTTTTACCCATTCATCAACAACACGCAGAAAAGCGCAAATCCGCCCATCATGATAATTTTGAGGAAAGAGAAATTCCTGGGGAATTGCTATTTCTTTTAAAGGTTCACCCGGTTGAGAACTCCAAACCTGAAAACCATGAATATAGTCTTTTTGATTTTTGCTACCTAAAACCAATGTTCCCTTATCTCCATATACTTCTATCCAATGGGTTTTAGGTGCATGAACAACCGCGCTAATAGAAACTTGGACAGGTATAGCATTTACTAATTCTAGAGATAATAAACAAGTATCATCACTATCAACTAATTGTAATTCACCGGTGGCAGGGTTAATTCTTTCAGGAATAGCAGTCATTAAATGAGCGTTCAATTTCCCAACTGCACCGAATAACCAGTTAATATAATCAAAAGCATGAGAACCTAAAGCACCTAATACACCACCACCTTTTTCTTGAGAAGAATACCAATTCCAAGGACGAGAAACATCAGCACGAGAAGAACCCAACCAGTCAATTTTAATTAACCGAATATTCCCTACATAATTTCTAGCTAGGAGTTGAGCGAAAAATTGCCATTGGGGAACAAACCGAAATTCAAAATCTACAGTAGCAATGACACCTTGACTTTTTGCTAACTGATATAATTCTTTGGCTTCATTGACATTTAAAGTTACAGGTTTTTCTAATAAAAGATGTTTACCAGCTTGTAAGACTTGTTTGGCCATTTCATAGTGTAAAAATGGTGGTGTAGAAATACTCACAGCTTCAACATCAGGTAAAGCCAGAATTTCTCCTAAATTATCACTAACATAGGGGATATTGTGATTTTCCGCAATAGTTTTAGCTTGATGAATATCTCGATGATAAACAGCGACAATTTTAGTATTATGATGTGCTTGAAATGCGGGAATGTGTACTTTTTGACCAAATCCTGTACCAACAATTGCTACCCCAATCATATCGAATTTTTTCAAGTTTATTTCAGTTTATTTAATCAATAATTGTAGCAAATAATTGACTTTTGAGAAACCTCAATGGCCAAAGTTATTAATCTGCTGTTTAATTAACAGGTAAAAACAATTGCCATTAAGTTAGTAAATACAAAATTCTCTCACCTACAGTTGAGGCTGGAGAATTAGTATCTTAATTGGGTAAATCTGCATCTTTATATGCTTTATTGACACGCATAATTTTTGCTCCTAATTGCTGCAACTTCATATCAAGTCGGTCATACCCCCGATCTAAATGTTGCAGTCCTTGAACTGTGGTTGTTCCTGATGCTGCTAACCCTGCTAAAACTAAGGCTGCGGAAGCTCTTAAATCCGTACCTATCACTGGTGCGCCCGATAACATTGGCACGCCGCGAACAAAAGCAGTGTTACCTTTGACACGAATATCTGCCCCCAAACGGTTCAACTCAGAAGCATGACGCAAGCGATTTTCAAACACTGATTCATTAATAATACTATCCCCTGCCGCCAAAGTTAATAAAGCCATAAAAGGCGCTTGCATATCCGTGGGAAAACCGGGATGAGGCAAGGTATCAATATTGATAGCTTTCAGGGTTTTAGCGGGTAAAATCCGTAAACAATCCTCACATTCTTCAACAATTGATACACCTATTTCCTGTAATTTGGCAATGACGGGAATTAAATGCTCAGGTGCAACTGGGGATAGAAGCAATTCAGAGCGTGTAATTGCTCCAGCAATTAAAAATGTTCCAGCCTCAATCCGGTCAGGAATAATGGTATAATCTGTAGGGTGTAATTTAGGTACACCAACTATAGTAATTGTACTTGTTCCCGCACCTTGAATTTTTGCACCCATTGAGTTACAGAAGTTGGCTAAATCTACTACTTCTGGCTCTCTGGCGGAATTTTCTAAGATAGTTTCCCCGTCTGCTAAGGTAGCAGCCATCATTAATGTTTCTGTCGCTCCGACACTAGGAGTGTCTAAGTATATTTTCGCGCCTCTTAATCTGCCATTATTTCCGGGAACGTGAGCATGACAAATACCATGTTCAATTTGCACCTCAGCACCCATGGCTTGCAGTCCCCGAACGTGCAAATCTACCGGTCTAGCACCAATGGCACAACCTCCTGGTAAAGGCATCTGTACTACTCCTAACCGGGCTAAAATTGGACCAATAGCAAAGAAGCTGGCTCGTAGTTGGGTAACAAGTTCATAAGGGGCTTTAGATGTGGTAATTTCACGAGCATCAATATCTAAAATATCACCTTCCCTACTTAAACGTAGTCCTAAAGCTGATAAGACTTGTCCCATGCTATCTACGTCCGCTAATAAAGGAACGTTACGAATGCGACAATCACCGGAACATAGTAAAGTTCCTGCCATGATTACCAGTGCCGAATTTTTAGCCCCGCTAATTTTTACATGACCAGACAAAGGACGGCCACCACAGATTTGCAAGACTGAGGAGTCTGCATCTGTTGACTTGGCATCTGGTAAGCTGCTAGAAGAATTAATAAGCCTCCCTCCCAAAAAATACGTAATTATAAAGTATTGATGTTTGTTTTGATTTTACATTAACAATCCTCTAGCCGGAAGCTGGAAGATTTTTCACACTTATTATCAACTGCTTTAAAGTCGTTAGATTCTATCATGGACTATGCCGGGTTGATTGGAAAAATCGGTATTGGCTACATGGGAGAAAAATTTCAGAACTACCCAATACCTATGCCAATTTTCCAAAAATAAGTCCCAAACCCAATAAAATCCTTACTCTATCAGTAGGGTTTTAGGGTGTTGACGAAGGTATTGTTACCCGTTCCCCATTTTCGCAAATTTTTTCTTGACAAATGCAAATAGTTAAGCAACAATAATAAACTATGATGTAAATACAATTCAATGTCAGCGGAACTGGCGGAATTGGCAGACGCGCTAGATTCAGGTTCTAGTGCCGCAAGGCTTCCGGGTTCAAGTCCCGGGTTCCGCATATCAATTTCGCGTTAAACAATGGGGATTAAACCCCCAGCACAACTGGACTAAAAGCCTTTGACTCGATATTTACCGACCATTGCTATTGCTTCTGACTTTTGACTTCCGCCCCGCGGTACTACCTTAAGTCTGGATTTATAATCTAAGCAGCTTCGGTAAATCAAATGCGAAAATAATTTTCCATGACTAATTGATAAAATATTTGATAAAATATGGCGTAAAATATGGCGATCGCTATTGATTTTGGTACAAGTAACACAGTAATCACTCGTTGGAATCCCGTTACCAAACAGGCAGAAACCCTTAATTTACCTGGGTTATCAACGCAACAATATCTTAATCCCCCACTGATTCCCAGTTTAGTGTATGTAGAAAATGCCAAACTTGGTAAAATTATAGCTGGTCAACAGGTATGTGATCGCGGTTTGGATCTGAAAACCGATACCAGATTTTTCCGTAACTTTAAACGGGGAATTGGTGCAGATATCCAGGGATTTTTACCAGAACTTGATGGTAAAAATATTACTTTTGAACAAGTGGGAAAATGGTTTTTAACTGAAGTAATTGCAGAATTGGCAATCATCGAAGGGGGTATAGATTCTTTGGTTTTAACCGCACCTGTAGACAGTTTTGAAGTCTATCGTTACTGGTTAGCTAAAGTTTGTCAATCACTACCCGTCCAACAGATACGGATGTTAGATGAACCCACCGCTGCGGCTTTAGGATATGGTTTAACAGATCCAGGAACTTTGTTAGTTATTGACTTTGGTGGTGGAACTTTAGATTTATCTTTAGTCAGTTTAGATCAAGGAACACAAGCCAAAACAAAACCCCTGGGATTTCTGCTCAAATGGGGTGATAGAAGTCTTGGTGAAGATTCTAAACAAAAGACCAAAACAGCGCGTGTATTGGCGAAAGCAGGGCAAAATCTGGGCGGAACTGATATTGATAACTGGATAGTAGATTATTTTGCTAAAACCCAAGGATTACCAGTTAGTTCCCTGACAGCACGGTTAGCGGAACGGGTGAAAATTCAGTTATCTACTCAAGATCAAGCTGGTGAAGTTTATTTTGATGATCAGACCTTTACAAGTTATGAAATGGATCTTGATCGTGATACCTTTGAGAATATTTTGCAGGAAAAGGGATTTTTCGACAAACTGGATAGTGTCATGATGACGCTATTACAAAAAGGGCGGCGCTACGGTATAGAAATTGATGATATTAATACAGTATTATTGGTCGGTGGAACTGTCCAATTACCAGCAGTACAGGGGTGGGTAGAACAGTATTTTCAACCAGAAAAAATCCGTCGTCAACTGCCTTTTGAAGCTATCGCTCAGGGTGCGTTACAAATCACTCAAGGAATACAAATCAAGGACTATCTCTATCATAGCTATGGTGTGCGTTATTGGGATCGTCGCAATCAGCGACATAATTGGCATCCTATCATTAAAACCGGACAAGTTTACCCCATGAGTCAACCGGTAGAATTAGTTTTGGGTGCTTCTGTGGAAAATCAACCAAGTATTGAATTAATAATTGGGGAATTAGGAGCAGAAAGCAGCGCAACAGAGGTATATTTTGATGGTGATGCCTTTGGACAGCACGGCTACCGTTTAATTACTCGTGAGCTTGATAGTACCGCAACCATTGTCAAGCCCCTTAATGATACAGCAGAAGCCAGTAAAATCGCTAAACTCACACCTCCTGGGTTTCCGGGAAGCGATCGCATTAAAATCTATTTTCAAGTTGATGAACAACGGTTTTTAAGAATTACCGTTGAGGACTTATTGACAAATAACACCTTATTAGAAAATCAACTTGTGGCACAATTGAGTTAAATCCCACATTTTTTAATCCGAGCTTTAGTAATCATATATTAACCTTCATTTACAGCAAATTGTCATCAAACCTGGAACAACAACAACAACCCCACCCCCAACCCCCTCCAATATCAAAAGTTTATCCTTTTCTTCCCCCCGCTGCGGGGGGATTCAGGGGGGTGCGATGAGGGGGCTAGGATGTACCTTATATGACCGGAAATCGCTGTAAAATCATGGTTAATCTCCTTGTTTACTCTTCATTCTAGTCATAATATTACCCAAATTAGAGTAATATTCCTTGTTTAATGTTCTACAAATCTATGGCAATTATTCCTCTATTATTTAGGTTCTTATCTTTTTGAAAATATTCTAAAAAAGTATCATAATCGTTAGCATAAGCTGATGTAGGAAAAATTTCACCTCCATAAATTTTCTTTTGTGACAACCTTTTATTTCTACCAGCATCTAATAAGTTTATATCTAAATTACATATAAAAAGATACATCCCTCAAAAGGATTAATACGATTATTAATTTTCACTTTACCTCTAGTTTTGTGAGACTAACTTCAGACATTGTTCCAAGTCATCCCCTACCCATGTACCAGCATGACGTAAAATTGAACGTCCTGAAGCTGGCCTATAGTTAGTGTTTTCTGATAAACTTGTTTCTTGTTTATATTTAATAAATTCCACAAATTCATCAATAAATTTCAAATTTTCTGGTGAGATAGTTAATAAATTTTGTTCGATTTTTTGTCTTAATTCCAGAGAGTTCATGATTTTGATATCCTAATTACAATCAATATTTTTCATTTTTATAAAGATTGATTTATGATCCTATAAGATCATAGCATAACTTCTGGTTTGTGAAAACTCTATTCTAAAAATCATTTGTCAGAATCAGAATATCCAGGATTTAAGGATTTACAGGATGTTTAAATATACCCAACTTCTTTGATTAGTTCTATCATGTTATAGATGAATTATTTAAGAAGTCGGGGATATACTACTTGATTAATTGTTTAATCTCCTGCTTTATCTCCTGGCGTTTATTCTCAATTTGAGTTAATATCTCATGTTTAGATTGGTCAAAATTCCTCAACTCTTGCTGCTCGGTTTCAATATCATTTAATGCCTTATCATAGAAATTTATAGCTTCCTCAATGTTTAATTCATACTCTTCTACCATTTCTTCAGCTACCTTTCTAAAATCTTCTCTTACCTGGTTTCTAGCATTACGTAGCTCACGTTTATATTCTTCATATTCTTTTTCTTCTTTAGCTGTCATAGCTGCATCCAATGCTACACCACCAATAGCAATAACTGGTCCTAAAACTCGGATAAATTTAGCTGCCTTTATAGCACCAAATGGTTTAAATTTAAACCCCAGAAATTTTCCTGTCTTATAAACTAATTTTCTGGATACTTTGGATGATAAATTTCCAATTTCTTGCAGGATTTCACCACCTTTTTTTTCTAAGATTGATTGTCCAAATTCATCAGGAATATTAGGATCGCTAATCCTCTTACCATCTACTAAATCAATAACTATTTCCCTATCAATAGTTTTACCTAATTGAGAGTTTTGTAAGTCTTCTAATTTCTTTTGAAGGTTTGTTAATTCTTCTTCTAAAACAGCTTGAATTTTTCCTATAATCTTCTCTGACAAAGTGGTAATTTCTTGTGTGACTTTTTCTATTTCTACTTCAATTTCTTCCTTCGCATGGTGTCCATCAATCATACTAGCTATTTTTTCACTTAGCATGATCACTTCATGTTTAAGTTTAGCCAATTCAGAACGATAAGCATTTCTAGCTCTAGTTTGAGATGCTTGTACGATGATTTTTTCGCGTCGTAATCTCTCTAATAAATTACGGGTTGTTTTATCACCTGTACTTAAAAAGTTTAGTGATTTCTCTAGAGTATCAACAGCACGATGTAAAGGAGTCACTAATTTAGCGGAAAGTTCATTTTTTTGAATTAGCTTTTGCAGAGAATCAAGAAAATCATGAAAATTAGATTTAGTTTGTAAAGATTGCTGATATTTGATATATTTAGGGTCTTGAGATTTGAGGTAGGAATCAGCATCAATAAAACAGGTGTAAAATTGTTGAGGATAAAATGGTTCTATAACTTGTGTAATTGTTGATAATAAATCTTGGGGACTTCCTGATTCACGACTCATTTTATTAACTACTAGCACCATTTGGCCAACTCTCTGCATTTGGTTAGCTACTTTTTGGAAAAATGCTGCACCTTGGGGGTTAAATAATTCATTGGGAACGACAAACACTAATAAATCACATTTAGAAATTCTTTCTGAAGTAATACCATCATGTTGTTTATTACCTGCATAAATTCCTGGCGTATCTAATAGTAATACATCTTGCCAAGCATACTCTGTAACTTTATCAGTACATATTTCTGCACTAATTCTCACGCTTTCATCTCTAGTTAAGGCTTTAATTAAAGTAGATTTACCAGCGTTGTACTGTCCAATAAAAGCAATAGATAGTTTTTTCTGTTGTTGATATTTTTCCCAGGAGTCTTGAAAATCATCAACTAATTTTTTAACTTCATCTTCTGTCCGAATTTCTAAAATATCTATTGTTTCTTGGCAAAGTTGGTTAACTTTCTGGGATTTAGCATTAAATTGAAAATTTGACATTGTTTTATTCTCCTGATGTAATTATTTTAATTTATCGAAATCTTCTTGCATTTGTTTGTTTATTTTTGCAATTTCATGGCAACTATCATCTAATTTTTGAATTATTTCCGATAATCCCTGAATATATATTTTTATTTGAGAAACCACTTTATTCTCATATTCAATTACATTCTTAAAAAATGAATCTTCATAGGCTTTTATTGTGATATCTCTTTTTTGTTTTACCTGTTTTTTCAGTGAATCTTTTTCTTTTGCAATATCCTTTTTATAATTTTTATCATCATCTGCTTTTTTCCAGTCACCAGCAAAACTACCACCCATACTAGCAAGAGTAGTTACTAACCCTGCTCCCACAACCCACCCTCCAGGATTCCACCAATTTGCTGCTACAAAAGCTGCTGCACCAACAGCACCAACAGCTACACTACCCCATTTTATCCACTTTCCTGTATCGTCTTTGTTAATGTTACTCAAATTCATTGCCATATCAATTTGAATATTTTTCAGATCATATTCATATTCCTGTTCAAATTCCTTGAGTTTTTCTCCTAAATCTGAAAATATTGCCTCTATACAAGATTTCATAGTTTCTTCAATATTTTTTTCATTAACTATTTTCTTCCATTCTCTCTGTCTTCTATTGATATCCATATCTGAATAATTATCAACAAAATTACCTATTTGATTTTCTATCAGATCATATAAAGAGTCACATTTATCTTTAATTTTTCTATCACCTTCTTTTTCGATTTCTGCAAATATCTTTTCGATTTCTCTTTGTTTGTGTTCCATAAAGTTTAACTGAACAGATAACTGAGATTTGGCAGCAGCTAATTTTTGATTAATTGAATTTATAAAATTTTTCAAGCTATCAGCGAAAGTTGATAAGCGTAAATTCTTACCATGAGTATAAATTTGATAGGCAATTAAAGAATATAATTCCTCTATTTTACTCAACTCCCAAAGTTGACTACTATACTCTTGATATTCTGATTTGGTACTCAAAAACCCAGATTGAGCATGAATAGGAACTATATCTACATTATCTAAATTCAAATATTCCTGAATGTGACTTTGAATATGATTTTTATGTTGTGATAACCTATCTTCATCAAATACCATTTTTGGAATATCAATGAACATCTTTAAATCTTCTAAATTATTAGAAATATCATGTTTAACATTGAGAATTACAGCAAAGTATTTATTAATTTTCTGCAATTGTGCCATTGCTTGAAATTCACCAGGTTGCACAGAATCATCACTAGTTAAAAACAAAACAATATCAGATTGATCAATAATATCATTAGCTTTATTTGTATCATCATCACCTTGATAAGCCTCAATTCCAGGTGTATCCAGTAACCGTAAACCTTCCCAAGAATATTCTTTTACATCTCTGGTTGTACGTTGTGAACCTTTACCAATTGTGCTACCATTACCGCGAGTTAGTGTTTCTCGTAAGGTACTTTTACCAGCTTTAGTTCTGCCAAATAAAGCAACTGTAAAATTTTTGAGATGTTTTCTTTTCTTATCTAAAGAAATAACCAAATCTTCTAAACTATCTTCAGATAATGTTTTAATATCTGACTGTATTTGTTTTAATGTAGTAGCAAATTGGAATTTATCAGCACCTTTTTTACTTAAAATCTCATAATTGATTGCTATAATATAGCTATTAAGTTTTTTGATAGCTGATTCTATTTTATGTGCATAGATTGAACTACGATTATAGGCGGAGTTAGCTGTTTCTGAGCATTTTCTTAATGCCTCTTCAAATTCAGTTTGAGATACTTTACCTTTTGGGATTTCTACTTGATCATTAGATGTATTTCTGTTATTTTTAGATTTGTTTGATTGAGAATAATCATAGTTATTTTGTGGATATAAATCAAAATTATGATACCAATTTGGATCAAAAGTTTTGATTTGTTTTCCGTAAATTTTTACAGTTTTAATGGATGTTAATTTGAAATTGGCTATTTCTCTCATGATAACTGGTAACAGTTGATCTTTTTTTGTAACTGCCACTGACTCCAGGGCTATTTTGAGACAATCATTTTTAACAGAGACTTTGGCAATAATGCCGTCAAAGGTTAAGGCTTGGTTAAGCCGATGAGCGATCGCTTCTGTATCAATTTTCATAAACCAGCATCTTTTTTACACAGCATCATTATAAATCACCTGAGTAAGCATTATACTAAACCTAACCCATCTAAACCAGTATTTGTTAAATATATTTACATTAATCAGGATGATTTTAATAACATATTTTTCATACCTACTCAAGTCACAACTTTTATTAAATCCTGTAAATCCTCAAATCCTGGACATCCTGATATGGCTACGCCACGCTTCGCTATCAGACAATTATTTATTTTAATTTGTAATTAACCAGGACTTACGCAAAAAGAACCGAATTTGGGGTAATTCATGAATTACCCCTACCCAAGAATAAGGTGTTCAGCCACATCTTACGTAAGTCCTATTAACTACTAAAATATTAATACTATGAACTTGTTATCTCCCTAGCACCCCATGACCACCATTAAAGAAAAACTCATTGCGTCAATTGAAAACGCACCAGAACCTATTCTGGAACAAACCCTCGACTATCTCGAATATCTCAAAACCAAAATAAATGCTTCTGCTATTAAATCAAGCAGTATTCCTGTAAAAGATGGAGAACCAATATTACGCGGATCTAAAGCCAAAGATTTGCTACAATTTGCTGGAACTTGGCAAGGTGATGACTTTGAGAAATGTCTCCAGCTTGTTTACGATACCCGATCTGAAGCTGAATTTTGATGTATCTTTTAGACACTAATCACTGTAGACGCACTACAGTCTACAGTATAAGTAATTCGTTGTTTGCGTTAAATCAGTTAGTTATTAGCAAATTCTGCAAAAGAATCATTTTTAATTTATTTAGTTCCCTGTCGCACTGCTTTTGTAGAAATATACAATTCGCTTAGTTAATTCCAAGGAGAAATAATTTCAGTAATTATATCAGAATATTGAATTTCTGTTTCCAAGTTATGCTTATTTTTTAAATGTTCAATTATACTATTACAGTTATTTTTTGCATCCTCTGGTGATTCACCAAATGTAACAATATCTTCTGTACTATTGATAACCCATTTTAGAATGGTTTCATCAGGGTAAATATCTTTATCCAAATTTAAAACTGGTTCTTTTATAGAAACTGGTTCTTTTATAATAAGTCTATAGAGATAGATAGGCTTTCGGGAGGATACATTATAATTATTGCTACTTTCAATAAAATTATTTCTTATATATTTTAGTTTATCAAATAAATCACTAGAAATAACTCTATTCATTATATAGAATTCACTAAAACTTAATTCCTCTTTAAACTTATCTAATATCTCTTCATAATCATTAAAAAACTCATTCTGTAACTTTCCTAAATTATTAGTTAAATAACGTTTTGATAAATAGTAGCTTGTGAATATACCAAAAATAGAAGTTGTTAAGATGGCAATTTTAACAATTATTAAAGTTCTTTGATATTGAGGTTTATACTCAGTTTCATTAACATGAGTTTTCTTAACTGTAATATGTTCATCTAATTCAATTAAGAAACGTTCAATATAATTAGAACATTGTTGTAATTCATTTGAATATTTGGAGATTATATCAATATCTTTTTCATCATAAATGCCTATCTTATTCAATGCTGTCTCATAGGCTTTAGAAGTGAGCAGATCATTTTTGTAGATTTTTATATAATTGATATTTTCTTTAATTGAAGTAAATAATAAATAAAGATTAATAAACTGTAATGATTTTACTTGTGAATCAATAGAGTTTCTAAATAAAACAGATATTTCTCTCTTTTCTTTATCATCTGCTAATTTTTTTAAAAATCCATTAGTACAGAAACCTCCTACAATTGTAAATAAAAAGGCAATGTTAGAGTTATTTTTAGCCCAACATTGAATTGAAGGCCAACAAATATAAATAATCTCAAAAAGAAAGCCAGATGCTATAAAAATAAAACTTGAGATTAAAATTCCTGGAGGATTTTCATTATATTGAGGAATTTTAACAGAAAATATAGATTTTAATATCAGTATTCCAGCAATTGAAAATCCAATAATTGCTGGTAAAACTTCTGTAATGCTGTGGAAATTATTAACAACCATGATTAAATAATTTAAGTAAAAATTAATTGAAAGTAGTTTATTATTTTTGTTGATAAATAGAGTCTCATTACTTGAGAAAGTTATTTAAAAATTACTTCCTCTCTAATCTCAATATCCAAAGCACGTTGAACTTTCAAAATTTTTGTGAAACTAGAATTAGCATATTGATTAGCCTCATCACGTTGCACCTGTTGTTCCTTCACATTTAAACGTTTGGCTAATTGTCCCTGAGTTAAACCGCGAAAAATTCGAGCTTTAATCAATGCTTCTGGTAATTCTTCTAAAGAATTACATTCTAACTTTTCTATTTGCTGTGCTTTCAATTTTTCATATTCTTCGACTTGTTCTGATAGTTCTTCTATTTCACCATTAAGTGAAGCTAGATATGATTGATGCCGTAACTGTTCATTTTTATTATCTTGTGGGGGTACTTTTTTTTCCAGATTTTCTATTGCTGATTGAAATTTTTTTATCTGAGCTTTAGTAATCATATATTGACGTTCATTCAAAATCATTGTTAACCTCCTTATTTACTCTTCATTCTAGTCAGAATATTACCCAAATTAGAGTAATATTCTTTGTTTGATGTTCTATAAATCTATGGCAACTATTCCTCTATTATTTAGGTTCTTATCTTTTTGAAAATATTCTAAAAAAGTATCATAATCATTAGCATAAGCTGATGCAGGAAAAATTTCACCCCCATAAATCCTCTTTTGTAACAGTCTTTTATTCCTACCAGCATCTAATAAGTTTATATCTAAATTACTTAGAAGCTCAAAATCTACTTTTTCATCATCCCAACAAATATCAAAGTCTTTTGGATATGTTTTTCTACTAACAAAACTACCACCAATATAAATTCTATTACACCCTGCTTGTTTTAATATTTCACTAACTCTTTTCATACCTTCTAAAAGTTGTTGACGGTCTTCATTAAAAGCTAGAACATCTTTGATTTCTTCCCAGGTGGAAGGATGAATACCAGCAGGTAAATTTCCATTTTGCTCGAACTTTGGGATCATTTTCAGTTATCCTTTTTCCGTTAACTACAGTAAACATGAACTTCTCCTTTGAGTGGGTTTGAAAGTGTTTGAAAGTGTTTGAAAGTATTTGATAATCTGATTATAACACAACTTTTTTGTTGTGTCTACTCTGATGGAAAATTTACCCACAAAAAAAGCGGGCTAACCGCTGATTAGAAGGTTAACCCGTTTCACTTTGGGAACGCGCTAGAGAAATTGTTACTGCAATACCAACTTAACGTTAGCGTTTTGCAGACCGCGCTGTTTTACTTCAGCCAAAGTCTTATTAACAGCGTATTTTTGGTTAATAGAGTTGATTAACTCAGTCTGGTTGTGCTTCTTAGCAACACCCCAAAGGTCAGCAATGAGGTCAAAAGAACCGTCACTGTTACGAGACCAACCTAAATCGTACTCGCCTTCCAATACAGCAACGATGTCGGAGCGGAGACGTTGACCATTATAACCACGAACATCAGCTTCAGTTTTTACACTGATACCCAAGTCGCGCAAAGAAGATTTGAGAATTTCGGCATCGGTGATCTTGGTACGCAGAGTGCTAAAGTGAGACATTTGGGTTTCCTCCAATAAGAAGATTGATGAGAAAAACGACAACGGTTCTTTTTTTTCAGCGAAGCCGCATGATTTGGGAACGGCTTTTTTCTAACTGTTAGTCTTGTGACTAACCTTTCCCCCTGATATAGCAGAGGAAAGCTTTTAAAACTCCATGCGCTGATATTCAGCAACAGAGGAGGCTGCGGGTCTAGCACGCTGTCTGGCCCAGTCCCTTAAGGCTGTGACCTGTTCTTGCATCGTTCGTGACAGCGGCAAAGTAGACTTCAATGCAGCAATAATATCTAATTGGGTGAACTCCCGATCTTGGGCGAAGGCTTCATACATAGCCGCCACGACCGCCTGTTCAATTTCTGCCCCCGAAAAGCCATCGGACATTTTTGCTAGTTGTCCTAAATCAAATCTAGCAATATCTTCCCGGCGTTTGGTCAGGTGAATACCGAAGATATCCTGACGTTCTTCAGGTGTGGGCAGATCCACAAAGAAAATTTCATCAAAACGACCTTTCCTCAAAAACTCCCCAGGTAGGCGTTCTACGCGGTTAGCAGTGGCCATTACGAAAACTGGAGATTTTTTTTCTTGCATCCAGGTGAGGAAAGAGCCGAAAATTCTGTTTGATGTCCCCCCATCAGAATCGCCAGAACCACCGCTACCCGCAAAGGATTTATCCAATTCGTCAATAAACAGAATCGTGGGGGAAATTGATTCTGCCGTTTTCAGGGCGTTCCGCAGGTTGGCTTCACTGCGACCCACCATTGAGCCGTCGTAGACCCGCCCCATATCTAATCTCAGAATTGGTAAACCCCATAAACGGGAGGTAGTTTTAGCAATTAGTGACTTACCACAACCGGGAACACCGAGAATTAACATTCCTTTAGGTTGAGGCAAACCATATTCTCTCGCTCTTTCGGTAAAGGCGTTCGAGCGCTGGGTTAGCCAGGTTTTCAACTCTTCCAAACCACCCACGGCATCAATGGTTTCATCTTCTTCGAGGTACTCCAAGATACCGTTACGGCGGATGAGTTGTTTTTTTTCAGACAGAACTATATTAACTTCATTTTCCGTCAATTGCCCCGTTGTTACCTGTGCTTTACGGTATACTTTTTCAGCTTCATCTTTAGTTAGACCTAAAGCCGCTCGAAGAAGCCTTTCTCGCGCCTCGGTTGTCAGCCGTCGTTCCCGATTTTGCTCTTGATGGGCAGTTAAAACTTTATTCAACTCAGCCATGTCAGGCAATTGAAAATCTAAAACAACAACTTCTTTTTCTAATTCAATGGGAACTTGTTGCACAGGGGACATTAAAATAATGTTCTTGTGCGTTCCTTTGAAACTAGCGATCGCGTCCCGGAGCGATCTAGTCGTTGCTGGCGCATCAATAAAGGGATGTAAATCTTTAAGAATAAATATACTGGCTTCTTTTTGACGAATTATCCAATCAATCGCTGCTTCGGGAGAAACAGTATTGTGTTGGGTTGTACTGCGAGGTTGACCGTACTCCACGATACCGTGAGTTACTGTCCACACATATACTCGCCTTTGGGGCTTTAACTCTTGAGAGACTTTAAAAATTGCCTGCTCTGCCCGTTCTTCCTCGGAGGTCACAAGGTAGATTAAAGGGTATTGAGCTTGAATTAAAATATTGAGCTCTTCTTTCATACTATCGACCTACTTGAGACCTTATAGAGACAGCACTAATAACGGTAGCCTGGCCTGAAGCCATACTATGAATTAATCATTAACAATTCCTATCTAGCAAGGGACTAATTCTTCCTCACTCTTAGGATGGGTTTGATCTTTTTCTCTGTTGTCAATAGGTAAACATTCTTCACCTATTATTCCCGCTGGATTACCCAAATCCACTAGTTCTCCATTCCGTAACACCAGTGAAGTTTCACAAGTAGGACAGGAATAAAGCCGATGGGTTCGCCCATAAGAAGACGCTTCTAATTCTTCTACTACTTCTGAGTTCGTCAGGTAGAAATTAAGCGCTCGTTCTGCCATATCTGACATCGGTTCTGAGTCAACAGCAGAACGAATTTTCAGTCTTCTGTGCAATTCTGGCGACAAATATAGCGTAACCTTTTGCTTAGTTTGCATATCACTTTCTAGTGGTCTTACCCGGGTATGTATATCACTCTATCTGTTCTTTTCTTGGTTGTCAAGATGGTAAGCCGTTTTAATGGCTATTTTGTTACATTTCTTAATAATATAGTTATTGACTAGGATTTACATAGAAAAATAAAGTAATATTAAATACATAATAGTCCGATATTTAAATCCAATGTTAAAAATTATTTCCGCAAAAATTTATTTCCGCAAAAACCATTTACGCTACTACATAGCGATTACTTTCATGTATCCGGGCGATCGCTAGTGCCAGTCTCATAAGTCTTGATCGATTAAATGTAAATGCAAACAAGTAGTTGATGGAAAGGATGTTATGACTAATCTTCTTCAGGCCACTCTCAACAAGACCTATAACCAACTGAAAAACTTTGCTGGTTTAAATGACTTCTGGAATTTGTTTGAAATAGCATTTGGCACACAATATGACCATACAGTAGCCGTAAATCTCCGTTCTCAATGGCTTGTAGGTGATTTTAGTTCATTTCCGCAAATTGAAATTCTTGATAGTAGCATTCTTGGTAACGCTAGTGGTGCTTATGGGACTAGCACGAATAAGATTTATCTCGCTTCTAATTTTCTTGATACAGCTACGGAGACAGACATTATTGCGGTTTTGTTAGAAGAATACGGGCATTTTATTGATGCTCATATCAATCAGACGGATAGCGCTGGTGATGAGGGAGACATTTTTTCTAGGTTGGTGCGTGGTAATATTCTCAGTGCTGTGACATTACAGACTTTGAAAGGTGAGAATGACTGGGCAACAATTACTGTAGGTGGACAGAGTATTCAGATAGAGCAAGCGCTTGCACCAGCCGACTTAGTATTGGCGTCGACTTACTTATTCAATCAAGATGTTAAGGATAATTTTTGGTATGAAAATGTCCAAACAATGCCTTCGGCGATTGGTGGGCCTGTTGCATTCAGGGCGCGGTTTAAAAACATTTTGTTACCTTCTGGCAGTACTCCTGCCATTATTCCTAATATCCCTTATGCTCCCATACCTACAGGTGCGCTAGATGGTCCAGCCGCACCCAATACAACATTGATTGATCCGCTAGATTCCACGGAGAAAGGACTACTTATCCATACCTCTGTAAATGGGCCAGGTTCAAGTCCATTTTTTACAAATTTATGGGAACCCACAGATCAAGCTAATTTAGTCCTTGCTAATTCATTCGCAAACAACCTAGGAAATGCGACAAACACCCTAACAAGAGAACTACTTGCTGAGGATACATTCAAGGGATCAACTGTAAATTTAGGTTATTTATCCCGTTCTCCAGGTAGCTATATTAAAGCAACTTTAGTTTGGACAGGAGTTCCTGGCGGCGGTCTTAGCACGGATGCTAACTTAAATTTGACGTTAGCGGGGAATAATAGTGGTTTAATTTACACTCCTAGTTTTTTACCGCTCAATACTGCTAGTTTTTTACCTTCTGGTATGGGGTTTAATGGAACAGATAATGTTGCTGGCGGTACTATTAACGCGGTTGATTACATCGAACAAATTTATATTCCAGCAGCTAGTTTAGATCCGTGGGACAGTGCTTACAAGGTTACGGTTGGTGGGACGCTAGGTTCTGTATCCCCTATTACAGGTCAAGATTTTTCCATCTTTTTCAGTGTTGCGGGTGTTGTCGGTAAGGGTCACGGTTGGGGTGATGTACATCTGTCAACTTTTGATGGAAAACCCTATGAATTTCAAGCCGTTGGGGAGTTTATTCTTGTCAAATCCCTGATAGATGATTTTCAAGTGCAAACTCGCCAAGAAGCTTCACCTTATTGGATTGGTGCTTCAGTCAATACTGCTTTTGCTATAAATCTTGGTGGTTACATTATTAACTATGATATAGATTTAGCACAGGATCAAAGACTATCTATTGATGGACAAAGTTACAATTTATTGAGTGGTGAAACCCTTGATTTGGGTATCGGTCAGATAAAACGTCAAGGCTCTCAATATACCTTTACTTATGCTGGTCTAGATGGTATTATTAATACCAATGACGATGATCTAGTAACAGCTTTTGTCTATGAGGATACGATTAACACTAGTCGATATTATATTAATATTGATGTTAATCCTGCTGATTATCGTTTTGGTTTGTTGCAAGGACTTTTAGGTAATGGCGACGGTATTACTAGCAATGACTTTGCCTTGCGTGATGGTACTAACTTACAATTGAATCCTGGACAGTGGGAAAATAACCCTATCGTCCATACTACATTTGCTGATAGTTGGCGTGTTACTCAGGCAGAATCTCTCTTTCCTACAACCACAACACGAACCGCTGCTGCTTCTAGTTTTGCTTCAGACATTATTATTGATCCCAAACCTGTAGACCCCTTTGATCCCCAAGCCGTAGCTGCTGCTTTTGCTTTGGTTAATGCGGCAGGAGTTGCGGCAGGACAATTTCAAGTTGGTGCAGTAATAGATTATCTTCGTACTGGAGATCCAAGCTTTATCAAGTCGGCTAAACAGTTTGGTGACTTCGTACTTCAAGATGACAAGGGAGTAATCCAACTTGGAAGCATCCAAGGCAGTAAATGGAACGATGCTAATGCTAATGGTATCTGGGACACGGGTGAACGAGCCTTAGCCGGTTGGACAATTTACATTGATAGCGTTACCAATGGACAATTAGATCCTTGGGAACTTTCCACAGTCACTAACGCTGATGGTCAATATACCTTCAGCAACTTAGGACCAGGAGAATATGCCATCCGGGAAGTGAATCAAACAGGCTGGAGACAAACCTCTCCCACCACTCCCTATGCAGTCAACTTGACAGCGGGGCAAACATTGACTGGCATTAATTTTGGCAACTACTTTCAGTTACCCACGATTAATCTTAGTCCCAGCAATCAGACTGTTGTTGAAGGTTTAACCACTCCTCAAAACGCCTCCTACACCGTCACTCTTTCCCAAGCAAGCAACCAAACCGTCAGCGTTAACTATGCTACTGCTAACGGTACTGCAACGGCAGGATTAGACTACACCGCCACCAATGGCACTCTAACCTTTGCCCCTGGTGCTACTAGTCAAGTCATCAATATTCCCATTCTCAATGATTCCCTTAATGAGGCAGATGAAACCTTTACTTTAACTTTGTCTTCTCCTACTAATGCTAGTCTTGGTGCGGTGACAACAGTTACTACGACGATAACCGATACTCTCACAGCCTCTGTCACCACGACTTTACCAGCGAATGTGGAAAACCTAACCCTGACAGGAGCAGCAGCAATTAACGGTACAGGAAACGCAGGTAATAACGTCATCACTGGTAACGGTGCTAATAACATCCTCAACGGTGGTGCTGGTACAGATATTTTAATTGGTGGTTTAGGCAATGATATTTACGTTGTAGATAGCGCCACTGACACCATTACGGAACTTGCTAATGGAGGTACAGATACCATTCAATCTAGTGTTACTTACACTATTGCCGCTCTTGCTAACGTTGAAAACCTAACACTGACAGGAGCAGCAGCAATTAACGGTACTGGTAACGCGGGTAATAACGTCATTACTGGTAACGGTGCTAATAACATCCTCAACGGTGGTGCTGGTACAGATACCTTAATCGGTGGTGCTGGTGACGATATTTACGTTGTAGATAGCACCACTGACATCATTACGGAACTTGCTAATGGAGGTACAGACACCATTCAATCTAGTGTTACTTACACCATTGCGGCTCTTGCTAACGTTGAAAACCTGACTTTAACAGGAACAGCAGCAATTAACGGTACTGGTAACGGGGGTAATAACGTCATTACTGGTAACGGTGCTAATAACATCCTCAACGGTGGTGCTGGTAATGACATCCTCACTGGAGGATTTGGAAAAGATACCTTAACTGGAGGGCTGGGAGCAGACCGTTTTGACTACCGCACTTTAGCTAATTCTGCCTTGGGTATCTTTGATGTCATTACCGACTTCAATGCTACTACTGGCAATGATTTATTCCTCGTTACCACTGCCCGCAGCGGGTTCAATAATGTTACCACACCTGTGGCAACACTTGATGCAACCGGAATTGCAGCTAGGTTAACTACTGCTGTGTTTACAGCTAACTCTGCTGCTCAATTTACCTTTGGTACTCGTACTTTTGTCGCTATTAACGACGCTACCGCAGGATTTAGTGCCACTACTGATGCCATCATTGAGGTGACAGGTTTAACTGGTACTTTAGGAATCAGTAACTTTACCACTGCTTTAGTGTAGCTTCTGGTATCCTTGAGGTGAAACACAATGTAGAGACGTTTCATGAAACATCTCTACATTATCGTTATGCTAATAAGCAATAATTTACATTTTTACGTTTAGGCACATTTAGAACTTACCCACAAGTTACGAACTAATGAACCACGTTCGCGGAGCGTCCCGTCAGGGATAGGGGCGAAGATCACGAAGGAAAGAGGTTTTGAGAGATATTTTGCATAAGTCCTGATATTAACATGGTAATTTAGGTTTATAGGCAAAATTATTTACCCTGTCTCTTTTCTGTTGTCCTTTTCGACAAGTTATTTTGTTATGGGTGTAACTTATGTCCAAAAGATACTATATGCTACTACTTTAAGTCTTGGCTCATGCCTGATTGTTTGGGGGTGTAATGCTAAGGATTTTCAAGTTAAAGATGTGACTTGGAAGACATATAAAAATGATCGTTATGGTTTTGAGTTTCCCTACCCCCATACTTGGCAAGAATTAAGAAACCCAGACAACAGTGATGGAGTTGTATTAGTTTTACCAAATAAGGAAAACGTAGAAATTCGCTCTTATGCCAGTAAGCCCGTATTAAAATTCTCACCCAAAACTCAAGAACATCAAGAACAAGGATATAATTTTCGGACAAATCAAGGGGTTTTTAGCGTCCTGACGGTAGAAGTTAAGGAAAAGGTGACTATAATTAAGTTGACCATTACTCAAGCAGAATTGGAATATTACTGGCAAGGCAAGGACAAAGCGACAGTCAAGACTTTCAAAATTATTATCGCTTGTTTTACTATATTGCTCAAAAGTATAAAATTAGTCAGTAGTCAGTTGTCCGTAGTTAAGTAAGCAGTAAGAATTATTTTTTACTTTTTATTTTTGATTTTTAACTGATTACTGTCTTAGTAAGAATTTAATGATGAAGAGGGGACATAAACCTGATAGATTTAGCTATCAGCGAGTAAAAACTGGTAAAGATGAAAGTCCTGGTTATTGGTGGTGATGGGTATTGCGGTTGGGCAACCGCGCTTTACCTTTCTAATCGAGGTTATGAAGTTGGCATTTTAGATAGTTTGGTGCGACGACACTGGGATAATGAACTGGGTGTAGAAACCCTAACCCCAATCGCACCAATTCAACAGCGTCTCCAGCGATGGCAAGATTTGACTAGTAAGTCTATTGATCTGTTTATCGGCGATATTACTAATTACGAGTTTCTGCACAAAGCCTTACACCAATTTCAGCCAACTGCGATAGTGCATTTTGGTGAACAGCGTTCAGCACCATTTTCCATGATTGACCGTGAACACGCTGTTCTCACCCAGGTCAATAATGTGGTTGGCACGTTGAATTTGCTGTACATCATGCGGGAAGATTTCCCAGATTGCCATTTGGTGAAATTGGGAACCATGGGTGAGTATGGAACTCCTAACATTGACATTGAAGAAGGATACATCACGATTGAACACAACGGCCGCAAGGATACTCTGCCCTATCCTAAGCAGCCCGGTTCAATGTATCACTTGAGTAAAGTCCATGATAGCCATAATATCCATTTTGCTTGTCGGATTTGGGGGTTAAGGGCTACAGACTTAAATCAAGGTATAGTTTACGGTGTCTTAACCGATGAAACGGGGATGGATGAACTGTTAATTAACCGCCTGGATTATGATGGTGTATTTGGTACAGCACTGAACCGCTTCTGTATTCAAGCTACCGTAGGACATCCCCTCACCGTCTACGGTAAAGGTGGACAAACTCGCGGCTTCTTGGATATTCGGGATACGGTACGATGTATTGAATTAGCTATTGCCAATCCTGCTGAACCGGGAGAATTTCGTGTGTTTAACCAATTTACTGAACTATTTAGTGTCGGTGATTTGGCAATGATGGTGAAAAAAGCCGGTAACGCTATGGGGTTAAATGTGGATATTAACCACATAGATAATCCTAGAGTGGAAAAGGAAGAACACTATTTCAATGCGAAAAATACCAAACTCTTGGATTTGGGTTTACAACCTCACCTCCTCTCGGATTCTCTACTTGATTCTCTATTAAACTTTGCCGTCAAGTATCAGAATCGAGTTGATCACAAACAAATTCTTCCCAAGGTTTCTTGGCATCGAAAATAGGTGACAGGTGACAGGTGACAGGTGACAGGTGACTATAGAGAGAAGTTTCTATGGTTCTTTCTCCTGAACTCCTGACTCCTGAAATCCTGACTCCTGAAATCCTGACTCCTGAAATCCTGACTCCTGAAATCCTGACTCCTGAAATCCTGACTCCTGCTTTCTGGTTTTTTATGCGAATTGCCCTATTTACAGAAACCTTTTTGCCAAAAGTTGACGGCATTGTGACACGCCTCCGTCATACCGTTGACCATTTACAACGCAGTGGTAATCAAGTTTTAGTATTTGCCCCCGACGGTGGCATAACTGAACATAAAGGTGCGAAAGTTTACGGGGTTAGTGGCTTTCCTTTACCGCTCTATCCAGAGTTAAAAATGGCACTCCCTCGCCCTGCTATTGGTCAGGCTCTAGAAGAATTTAAGCCAGATGTTATTCACGTTGTGAATCCGGCAGTTCTAGGATTATCAGGGATTTTTTATAGTAAAATTCTGAAAATTCCCTTGGTGGCTTCTTATCATACTCACTTGCCACAATATCTGCAACATTACGGTTTAGGAATGTTAGAAGGATTACTATGGGAGTTACTAAAAGTCGGCCATAATCAAGCAGCATTAAACTTGTGTACTTCCACGGCCATGATGACGGAACTTACCGAACATGGAATTGAAAGGGTAGATTTGTGGCAACGGGGGGTAGATACTGAGTTATTTTCTCCCGATTTAGCTAGTCACAAAATGCGATCGCATCTTTCCCAAAATCATCCAGATAGCCCCCTATTATTGTATGTTGGTCGTCTTTCAGCAGAAAAGGAAATTGAACGCATTAAACCGATTTTAGCAGCTATTCCTGATGCTAGATTAGCATTAGTGGGAGATGGTCCCCACCGCCAAGCTTTAGAAAAACACTTTGCTGGCACAAATACTTATTTTGTTGGCTATCTGATGGGTAAAGAATTAGGCTCTGCTTTTGCCAGTGCTGATGCTTTTATTTTCCCTTCCCGTACAGAAACACTGGGGTTAGTGTTGCTAGAAGCCATGGCCTCCGGTTGTCCAGTTGTAGCTGCCCGTTCTGGAGGTATACCTGATATTGTCACAGATGGTGTAAATGGATATCTTTTTGATCCCCAAGCTGATATTCAAGAAGCGATTAATGCTACTATAGATCTGTTAAAAGAAAAACAGGAAATAAATATTATCCGTAAAAATGCCCGTGCCGAAGCGGAGAAATGGGGATGGTCATCTGCTACACAACAACTTGAAGATTATTATCAAAAAATAGTCTTCAACCATGAAAAATTCAATTCTTAATTACCGGTTTCCGTGACCTGTGAAATAAACCACAGGGACTTTTCCACCCTGCGGTATCTTTGGCTAAAACATGATAATTAACTAGTTAACTACCCTCTTCAAAACTGTTATTTTGGGAAGGTTGTTCGCCTATTTTCAGTTGTTTTTTTGATTGCTTCAACTGCTTCCAAAGTAACTTTATTTGTTTATATGCTTCCTCAGTGGGAATTTTCCCACCTGTTTCTAGGTTACAGATATAGCCAACTTTTTGAGCAAACTCCTGTAAATTAGCGTTGAATACCAAGTTTTCTGGTTTTACATGACCATAGTAGCGACTACGGGGATAGAGAAAATCGTCTTTACTGATACTCACTATTTTTTTCTCCATTTACTCAAATGCTCTATAAAACATATACCGTTACCAGCCCTTTCTACATAGCCCTTTCTACATCAGATCTACTTATTGAGCCGATACGAAAATACAATGTAACAGAATGCTTGCCCTGCCGGTTTTTGCTACATCCAATACCTGGATATGTATTTATAAGTCAGGAACTTAAGCGAGATTTAGCACTAATTGGGTTGTTTTATGAGCTATAGGTGGAGATTTAGAGTAATTGATCATGTTTGATGATCCCCTTATTTATTAACAACAGATTATATATAAACTTCTGTAAGTTATGACTATATTCCTGAAGATAGATTAGTATATTCTAAAATATTTTATTTATTTTGCAAATCAAATTTTGGGAGAAGATCAGACACATTCAGATTGGATACATGGTTACTGCCACCTGCCGGAAAAATTAAGTATATTTAGCTACATAAATATAAATAAATCGAATTAATGATTTATACATATTTTTTAGTTAGGTGAAATATTCCGAAAAGTCCTGTTCACCAATGACTAATAACTAAAGATAAAATGGTGAAGCTGATTTCATCAAAGCCGTCCACTACCAAAAACAGTTTTTAATATCTTATCATGTCTGTTAATTCTAAACTCTACGAAGGCAAAGCTAAAATTCTCTACGCTACAGAAGATCCAGAAATTTTCTTGGCTGATTTTAAAGACGATGCTACGGCTTTTAATGCTCAAAAACGCGGCAGCATTGAGAACAAGGGGATGATCAACTGTAGCATTTCTAGCCAAGTATTTCAACAATTGGCTAAACAGGGTATTAAAACTCATTTTATTGATAGCCCAGCCCCGAATCTAATGCGAGTAAAAGCTGTAAAAATCATCCCCGTGGAGGTGGTGGTGAGGAACATTGCGGCTGGTGGTTTGTGTAAGCAAACTGGGTTAATACCAGGTACAGTTTTATCAAAGCCCTTAGTGGAGTTCTATTACAAAAATGATTATTTGGGTGATCCTTTACTAACGCGCGATCGCTTATTGCTTTTAGAATTAGCGACACCGGAACAAGTTGATCAAATTACCCATCTAGCATTGGAAATCAACAAATTTCTCCAGGAGTTTTGGGAAAAATGCCAGATTACCCTGGTAGACTTTAAACTTGAATTTGGTGTGGACTCACAACAGCAATTACTGTTAGCTGACGAAATTAGTCCTGATACCTGTCGTTTATGGGACATAACCCAAACCGATCCTGAGAACCGAATTATGGATAAAGACCGTTTTCGTCGTGATTTAGGAAATGTAGAGGATGCTTACCAGGAGGTTTTGCAGAGAGTATTAAAAGTAGTATAAACTACTTGAGTATGGTAAATAATTTTTCTGGTTGATGGTGAACGATTAATGATTAATGGTGTGTGGTAGTAGAGATAAAAATGATTAAAACAAGTTTAACACGGGGATTAGTGGCAATGGTAGCCATTACATTCCCCATGGCTGGTTCTTCTGTGAGAGTAAATGCTCAAGCTGTTCAGACAACAGAAGTTTTGACAGTAGATAAAAACCAGTTAGACAAGCAGAATCCTGATAAAATTGACAAAAACGAAGGTAGGGGCAATCCCCCCATGGTGGCCCATAATGACAATCTCCCCGTGGTTGCTCCAGGGATTATAGAAAAAGAATCTCTCCAAGATTACCCTATTGTTAAAGTTTTAACAACCAATTCAGCAACAGTAAGTAATGCCGCTGTGATTGTGCCAAACGGCACAAAACTTCCGATCACAGGACAAGTTCCACAACCAAAGCCGACCCAACCCGCTGGAACTGAATCTAATCAAGAAAACCAGAATCTCCCCACAACACCACCTACATCATCTCCTAATCCAGAAACAACGGAAGCGCGGGTGTTGGTGTCAGAAGTAGTTGTGAAAACAGAGACGGGAAAAATCACGCCGGAATTAGAAGCGGAAATTTACAAAGTCATTCGTACGCAAGCGGGACAGACAGCAACCCGTTCTCAACTGCAAGAAGATATTAATGGGATTGTGGGAATTGGGCTTTTCTCCAATGTGCAAGCAGTTCCAGAAGATACTCCTCTGGGTGTGCGGGTGAGTTTTATTGTCACCCCCAATCCTATTCTCAGTCAAGTAGAATTAGAGGCTAATCCTGGAACGGGTGTAGCTTCCGTACTTCCTGCGGAAACTGTCAAGGAAATATTTAGTAGTCAATATGGCAAAATTCTCAACTTGCGGGAATTACAAGAGGGAATCAAACAATTAACCAAACGTTATCAAGACCAAGGTTATGTATTGGCTAACTTAATTGGAGTACCGAAAATCTCAGAAAATGGAGTTGTCACCCTACAGATAGCAGAAGGGGTAGTGGAAAACGTTAAAGTTAAATTCCGCGATAAGGAAGGACAAGAGGTAAACGAGAAGGGAGAAGCAATTCGGGGGCGGACAAAAGACTATATAATTACCAGGGAAGTAGAGTTAAAACCTGGGCAGGTATTTAACCGTAACATTGTCCAAAGAGACTTACAAAGGGTTTTTGGTTTAGGGCTGTTTGAAGATGTTAATATTTCCCTTGACCCCGGTACTGATGCCAGTAAAGTTAATGTGGTAATAAATGTAGCAGAGCGCAGCAGTGGTTCTATTGCCGCAGGGGCGGGAATTAGTTCCGCTAGTGGTTTGTTTGGAACTATCAGCTATCAGCAGCAAAACCTGGGGGGAAGAAACCAAAAATTGGGGACAGAGCTACAGTTAGGAGAACGGGAACTACTATTTGATCTGCGATTTACTGATCCTTGGATTGCTGGTGATCCTTATCGCACTTCTTATACAACTAATATTTTCCGTCGCCGTTCTATTTCTTTGATTTTTGAAGGTAAAGATAAAAACATAGAAACCTTTGACCCTAATAATATTACGAATACAAATGCACAGGTTAGCCCTCGGATTACTCGGTTAGGTGGTGGTATTACATTTACCCGTCCTCTATCGGATAATCCTTACAAAGATGCAACGTGGGTGGCTTCCGCTGGACTACAGTATCAAAGGGTTTCTGGTCGTGATGCTGACGGTAATTTGAGAACGGAAGGGGCGCTATTTGATGGTAGCGGTAATATCACCAATCAAATTCCTTTGACCGTTTCGCCTTCAGGGGAAGATGATTTATTGCTACTCAAGCTGGGAGCGCAAAGGGATCTCCGCAATAATTCCATACAACCTACAAAAGGTTCTTTTCTCAGCTTTGGACTTGATCAATCTGTACCTGTAGGTTCAGGTAGTATCTTTATGACTAGGTTACGGGGTAACTATAGTCAGTATTTACCGATTAAATTGATTGGTTTTGGTAAAAAACCGGAAACTTTCGCATTTAACGTCCAAGGTGGGACGATTTTAGGAGATTTACCTCCCTATGAAGCCTTTACTCTGGGTGGTAGTAACTCGGTACGGGGTTATGGTGAAGGTAGATTAGGATCTGGTAGCAGTTATGTTCAAGCTGCGGTTGAGTATCGTTTCCCCGTTTTCTCCGTTGTCAGTGGCGCACTATTTTTTGATTATGGTAGTGACCTGGGAACTAGTACCAAAGCCGCACAATTATTAAATAAAAGTGGCGACGGTTATGGCTATGGTTTAGGTTTGCGGATACAATCACCACTAGGACCTATTCGGATAGATTACGGGATCACTGATAATAATGAAAGTCGGATTAATTTTGGGATTGGGGAAAGATTTTAATTTGGTAAATAATAAGGACAATATTAATCAGGGTTTCTACTTAAGATAGGATATGGGCAATACTAATTACAATATCACAGATTGTGAGACTATGCAGCAACATACCTTAGCTGGGGAAATTACTCAGACTGGTGTGGGGTTGCATAGTGGTGTCAAAACTCAAGTCCGAATATTACCAGCACCAGCGGGAAGTGGTCGCTTTTTTGTCCGGGTAGATTTACCTCGTTCACCAATTATTCCCGCTCAAATTGCGGCTGTGAGTCAGACTGTGCTTTCTACTGAATTGGGTAAGAATCAAGTCTGTGTTCGCACTGTAGAGCATTTATTGGCGGCTTTGGCGGCTATGGGGGTTGATAATGTCAAAATTGAAATTGATGGACCGGAAATACCCCTTTTAGACGGTTCGGCTGAAATTTGGTGTCAGAAAATTGCGGAAGTCGGTTTAGTTTCTCAAAAAGTAGTGAAAATAACTGCACCTTTAATTATTACTGAACCTATCTGGATTTATGAGGGTGATGCCTTTGTTTGCGCTTTACCCGCACCAGAAACTCGTTTTAGCTATGGTATAGATTTTAATTTGCCGGCGATTGGTAATCAATGGCACAGTTTTTTAATGAGTACAGATTTAGAAAAGTCTTCTGCTGACTTTGTTTCAGAAATTGCACCTGCGCGAACTTTTGGGTTACAGCATCAAATTGAACATTTACAAAAATCGGGATTAATTAAAGGTGGTAGTTTAGATAATGCTCTAGTTTGTGCTTCCCAAGGTTGGTTAAATCCACCATTACGATTTGCAAATGAACCAGTTCGTCATAAAATCTTGGATCTAGTAGGAGATTTGAGTTTGCTGGGAAATTTCCCCATAGCTCATTTTTTGGCTTACAAGGCTAGTCATAATTTACACATTAAACTAGCAAAAAAGATTTTAGAACTGATCTAAAATTCCCCAAGTTACTTGTTTTGGTGTCTAATAACTCACATAAAGTACCACTAATGTCCACTATTACTGAATCTAATTCTCCGTCAGCAAGCAATCCACAGACCATTAAAACTACCTTTAGTATTGAGGAAATTCAGGAACTATTACCCCATCGTTATCCATTTTTACTGGTAGATCGGATTATTGACTATGTTCCTGGAAAAAAAGCCGTGGGTATTAAAAATGTTAGCTTTAATGAACCCCAATTTCAAGGGCATTTTCCAGGTCGATCGCTGATGCCCGGTGTGCTAATTATTGAGGCAATGGCACAGGTGGGGGGTGTGGTAATGACACAAATGCCAGATTCACAAGGAGGACTATTCGTATTTGCCGGTATTGACAAAGTTCGTTTTCGTCGTCAAGTTGTTCCCGGAGATCAATTAGTAATGACATTGGAACTGTTGTGGGTAAAGCAGCGTCGTTTTGGAAAAATGCAAGGAAAAGCGGAAGTTAATGGACAATTAGCCGCTGAAGGGGAATTGATGTTTTCTTTGATTAGTTAGTCATTGGTCATTAATATCAAATCTCAATGGCTAATGTTGAGATACCTTGCACCATGCAGCAAACTTGAATAAATTAAACACAACTTTTGACTAATTCTCAATTTTCGCCCTCACACATAACTTACTTTACCCGACAGATTTCTTAACTGAAATACTTAATACAAAAAAGCACTTATTTTGGGAGATTCACCTTTGAAAACACTTATTCATCCAACTGCTGTCATCCATGCTAACGCAAAACTCCACCCAACAGTGCAAGTCGGTGCTTATGCTGTGATAGGAGAGAATGTTAGAGTTGGTGCAGATACCGTGATTGGCCCTCATGTTGTCTTAGAGGGACTTTGTGAAATTGGTACGGGAAATCAGATTTTTCCTGGCGCTGTTATCGGTATGCAGCCTCAAGACCTCAAATACCTGGGAGAACCGACTTGGGTAAGAATTGGTAACAATAATTCTATCCGTGAGTACGTAACAATTAACCGTGCTACTGGACGTGGGGAAGCGACAGTGATCGGTAATGGCAATTTATTAATGGCTTATGTTCATGTAGGTCATAATTGTGTGCTTCAAGATTCTGTTATTATTGCTAACTCTGTAGCATTAGCGGGTCATGTACATATTGAATCACGAGCTAGACTAAGCGGTGTTTTAGGTGTGCATCAATTTGTCCATATTGGGGGAATGTCAATGATAGGCGGTATGGCACGCATTGATAGAGATGTACCTCCTTATATGTTAGTCGAGGGAAATCCCGCAAGAGTGCGATCGCTCAATTTGGTAGGATTAAAACGTTCAGGGATTGCTATTAGCGATTTTCAATTAATTAAAAAGGCTTTCCGTCTTCTTTATCATTCTGATTTACTGTTTAAAGATGCTTTACAAGAGTTAGAAAATTTAGGAGATACGGAAGAGTTAAAACATCTTCGGCGTTTCTTGCTACTTTCCAAAATGCCAGGAAGACGAGGTTTAATTCCCGGAAAAGGCAAAAAAAACCTCAGTGATGAATAATGAATAGGAAATCAAATCTAGGGCGGGGTTTTCCCGTCCTCAAAATTTACTAGTGACTCTATTTTGGTGGGAATAATAAAGTTTTAAAAAACCACAAAGACGCAAAGGACACGAAGGCAGAAAAGAAGAATTAAGAAAACAGAAAAGGAAGTAAAAAATCTAAAATCTAAAATGCGAATATTTATTAGCACTGGTGAAGTTTCTGGAGATTTGCAGGGTTCGTTATTAATTGCAGCACTTCAACGTCAAGCTGAGGCTGTTGGGTTGACCTTAGAAATTGTGGCTTTGGGTGGGGAGAAAATGGCGCAAGCTGGGGCGAAAATTTTGGGTAATACTAGCGGTATTGGTTCAATGGGTTTGATTGAATCTTTGCCTTATGTTATTCCTACATTAAGAGTACAACGGAGTGCGATCGCCTACCTAAAAAAATATCCCCCTGATTTGGTTGTACTAATTGATTATATGGGTCCTAATTTGGGAATTGGGACTTACATGAAGGAAAATTTACCTGATGTTCCTGTTGCTTATTATATCGCTCCCCAAGAGTGGGTATGGTCAATGGGTTTTCAGAATACTAACCGCATTGTTGGTTTTACAGATAAACTATTAGCAATTTTTCCAGAAGAAGCGCGATATTATCAACAAAATGGGGCAAATGTCTGTTGGGTAGGACATCCTTTAATTGATAGAATGGCAAACACACCCAGTCGAGAAATTGCCAGGGAGAAATTAGGAATTAAAGACGCAGAAATTGCCATTGCTTTGTTACCAGCTTCTCGTCATCAAGAATTAAAATATCTATTACCAATTGTTTTTAAAACCGCCCAAAATATTCAATCTAAATTACCTTATGTCCATTTTTGGATTCCTCTATCTTTGGAAAAATTTAGAAATACAATTACAGCGGCAATTAAAGATTATGGTTTGAAAGCTACGGTAGTATTAGGTCAACAAAGAGAGGTTTTCGCAGCGGCTGATTTTGCAATTGCTAAATCGGGAACTGTGAATTTAGAATTAGCATTATTAAATGTTCCCCAAGTTGTAGTATATCGTCTACACCCTCTCACAGCTTGGATTGCACGTCATATTCTTAAAGGTTCAATTCCCTTTGCTTCTCCAGTAAATTTAGTTGTCATGCGCGAAATTGTCCCAGAATTTTTACAGGAAAAAGCCACAACAGAGAATATTACTCAAGCTGCTATGGAATTATTATTGAATTGTCAAAAAAGACAAAAAACCTTGACAGATTATCAAGAAATGCGCTATTCTTTGGGAGAATTGGGAGTGTGCGATCGCACAGCCAAAGAAATATTAGCAATGAAAAAGTAGATAATAGTTAAAATGGCCAAAAAACGACCAATTGCAGTTGATTTATTTGCAGGTGCAGGAGGGATGACATTAGGTTTTGAACAAGCTGGGTTTGATGTCCTTGCTTCTGTGGAAATAGACCCAATTCATTGTGCAATTCATCAATTTAATTTTCCCTTTTGGACTGTATTATGTAAAAGCGTGGAAGAAACAACAGGGGAAGAAATTAGGAATAGTTCTCAAATTGCTAATCAAGAAATTGATGTAGTATTTGGTGGTCCACCCTGTCAAGGTTTCTCATTAATCGGAAAACGTTCTTTTGATGATCCCAGAAACTCTTTAGTTTTCCATTTTATTAGGTTGGTTAGAGAATTACAACCTAAGTTTTTTGTATTAGAAAATGTCAAAGGAATGACAGTCGGGAAACATAAAGAATTTATTGCAGAAATCATTAGTCAATTTTCCGAAAGTGGTTATCAAGTTAATGCAAATTATCAAGTTTTAAATGCAGCTAATTATGGAGTCCCACAAAATCGGGAAAGGTTATTTTTACTCGGTTCACGTCAAAATATAGAAGTTCCAAAATATCCAGAAAAAATTACATTCCCTAATCAAAAATCTCCGACAGTTTGGGACGCATTACAAGATTTACCAGTCATAGAAAACTATCCAGAATTATATCAACAAGATTGGATAATTACTGAATTTAGTAATCCTAGTAATTATGCTAAAAAACTGCGTAATCTGGAAATTGTCAAAAATAACTATTCCTATCAACGTCAGTATGATCATAATTTACTCACATCAAGTTTAAGAAGTAAACACTCACCCGAATCTATGGAAAGATTTGCCTCTACACCCCATGGTAAAATCGAATCAATCAGTCGTTTTCATAAACTTGATCCTCATGGTTTATGTAATACCTTAAGAGCGGGAACACCTAGTAATAAAGGTGCATTTACTTCTCCTCGTCCCATACATCCTTTTATTCCCAGATGTATTACTGTGAGGGAAGCTGCGCGTTTACATTCCTATCCTGATTGGTTTAGATTTCATCCCACAAAATGGCATGGTTTTCGACAAATTGGTAATTCTGTTCCCCCGCTTTTAGCGCAAGCAGTCGCAGAGGAAATTATTCAAGTTTTAGATATCAAATCTTCTCAACCTCAAGGTATTAAAGACTTAGGGGATATTAACTTATTAACATTTGATATGTCAGCAGCAGCGAAATATTTTGGAGTAAACCCTCATGTTATAGAACCAAGAACCAGAAAAAAATGAATATTTAGCATTTATTTAGCTAATACAGCAATTTTATTGTAGCTAAATTAATTATTTGATTATTATTATAAATCCAATATGGAAGAACCAAATTTAATCTCAGATGCGGCTAATATTCGAGATATATATTTTCCAGAGATATATCCTAATCGTAACAGACCATTTCCGAAAGGTAATATTGCTATTGTCGAGGTAAGATTAGAAGATGGTAAAGCTTTTGGAATGGGTGCAACATCTAAAGCCAAAAGTCCAGCACCTCTACCACAACCTAAGTCAAAGGGTGGACAATTTGAACCTGCTGTAGATTCTCACTCAAAACGTATTATGGATACTGATGCGGAATATAAGGTTTTATCAGCTATTGCAGAAACTTTAGAATTTATCTACAATAACGATAATAAAAGCGTTAGAGGGCAATTGTATCTTTACACAGAAAGAAAACCTTGTGAAAGTTGTCAAGGTGTTATAAATCAGTTTCGTCAAAAATTTCCTGAGATAAAAATAACTATCTCCTGGACATATCCTTATCCTCCGAGTAGCAATTAACTATGACATTCATATCATGTAAACTTGAAAATTATCCTCTCATTTTATCTGCTGAAATTCCTGATTCTTTACGTTTAGTCATAGAGAAAATTCAGGGATATTCCTATGCAGAATTATATGAAGAGAAAAACATTCAGGGAATAAGTTTAGAAGATTCTTTAATCACAGTATTTGATGGAATAGAAAAAGAAAAAAATAGTTTAGATATAAGTTATTGCTATTTCTTTATGGCCATAGTTATGGGAATCGCTGTACAACCAACGATTAAAAGTTATTTACCTCGTGAGACAATAACTGGTAATACATTTCAGTATCTTTTTCAAAGTTTGATATATCCTCAAGATAATTATCAGTCAAATTTAAACATTTCATTTCAGAATTATCAGAATTATTTAGGACAATATCAGGCTCTTGATGAAGCTGTTGATGTTTTTGAGAATATGCTGCAAGTGCTGGAATCCGTGAAAACCAGAGAAGCAATATTAAACATTTTAGATGATTGCTTCCAGGGTTATGCTATTTTTCCAGGTTCGCAAGGTAGACGGGAACTCTTTGACTGGTGGTTATTAGATGTTGTTCCATCTGTTTTTTGTGGACGTTTACCTAAAAGTATTCATACTTTAAAGGGAGTTGATAAAATGACCAAACATATTACTAAAATCCGAAACTGTTTTTGGAAAGTAGTCAAGAATAATCAGCCTCAAAGAAATATAGATTTGGAAAAACAAAATTTGTTATTGAGATTTTTGGCAGTTGATAAATAACATAATATTAATATCTATCTCCAAATGATTTCCATATTTAAAATAAATCCTGGTAAAATATCTTCACCTGATAATTCTTGAGGAAAGTCTAATATTTCTACCAGATTTTGGTATTTCTAGCTTTGGGTTGTGAAACCAGTCACGACAGGAACTATAAATACTGAAATAACCTGAGAAATTGTTCACTGAGTCCAATTAACCTCAATGATTACTAGAGTTTCCGCAGAGGAGTTAGAATTATCTGAAGGGACGGAAGCCTATGCTGTGATTAAATCTAATGATATTGTCATTGCAAAGGATTAGAAAGACTGGTTTCAAAATTCAGATATTGGACTTCTTGGAGAAGTCCGGGATATTTTTGTGTACTAAACTTCCACTTTTACACCTTTCCAGAAAGCAATATAACCTTCGATATTTTTAGCTTTCTCTTTGGTGCTAGGATAGTACCAAGCAGCGTCTTTGTTAACTTGACCATCAACTTGAATACTATAATAATTAGCAACCCCTTTCCAAGAACAAGTGCTGTGAGTGCTGCTGTCTTGAAAATATTCTTTCTTGATAGAGTCAGCAGGGAAATAATGATTTCCTTCCACAACTACGGTATTATCGCTTTCGGCTAGAATAGCACCATTCCAAATTGCTTTCATGATTTGAGTTTAAAAAAGTTCACAATTTATATTCTGACATCTAAATTGAGAATTTGTACTCATAAGTTCTGAAATATTTTTTCTACTGTAATTTATTTCCATTCACAAATCACAAATAATACATTAATCAATTAAGATTTATTACATATATAAAAAACTAACAATGTTTTTAAATATATAAAACTATCTCACCCCCATAATGTATGCTATCTTGTCTACTTCTACTAATCCTTGACGTTCTAATTCATAAGCAATAAATGGAGCTTTCCTTTTTAAAGAGTCGAAACTAGAATTATCTTCATAGTAAGTTTTTAGCCATTCTAATCTTCCGTCAATACACTTGTCATAATCATTTAATTGTAAGCGATTAATTGTTGATATTACTCTTCCTTTGAGCGGATATAAAAGTTCAGGATTAGGCTTGATAATAAGAGAAGGAAAATCTAGAATAAAACTATTTACAGGTAATTCAAAAGGGTCAATAACATCTAATTGTGTTCCCTTTCTTTGGTTTAAACTTAAACAAGCAAGACGAAAATTATGCCATTCATAAGCTAATTCAGGTTTAGGAGATTTAGGAAGAAAATGGTCAACACTTGGACTACCTTCTGGACGGGGAATCCATTGAGCAGAATAGGCACAAATTTTATTATAAGATGTGTATAAATCAGGCAATGATTTCACCCAATAATCGTGTTTTTTCCAATCTTCTGTTTTAGGATTAGGAACTTTACTCAAGAAAACCAAACCTGGTTGTCTAACTTTTTCGTCAAAATCATCAGGTTCAGGCTGGGGTTTAACAGGAATCATAAATCTACTCCATGCTGTTCTGCAAAATAAACCCACCTTGGCCAAAATCTATCATCTTCTGATAAATACCTGGCCAAATCATGTGATACTCTTGCCACATCTTCCGAATTTGGATTATCTGACAATTGTAAAACTTTCGCTGCTTCTATAGCCTTTTCTGCTTCCAAAGAACGCGAATGACGCAATTTAAAAACATCAGACATTAACCAATAATCTACCACACCTTGACGAATAAAAGGAAGTTCCTCAATTTGGACTTCATTGATTAATAAATCGCTTTTGACCAGTTCTAGACTAAATAACTTATCAACTCTTTGATCAAATCTAGGTTCTACAGATGCCATAACTAAAGGAGAATGAGTAGCAACCATAATTTGCACTTGTAAATCAGACGCTAAATCATCTCTCACATCTAATAAAGCAGGTAAAATAGCCCTTTGCCATTGGGGGTGAAGATGTGCTTCTAATTCATCTACTAAAATAACCATTCTCTTCTGTGGTTCTCTGCGGATAAGTTTTGATTGTATTTTATGTTCTTCATAAGCCCAAACTATCAAATAAGCCATTGTAATTATCCGCTGTACCCCTGCGGAAGCATGAATAATGGGAACAGTTCCATAAGGATGTTCTATGGTGGGAATTTCTCTAGCATCATAAGGAAGTCTAACAGGTTCTCCCGGTTTCAAAATTCCTAAATCACCCTGTTCTGGAGGAGATAAACGTGCTAATACTTTTACTAAGGTGTCAAATGGATATTTATCTGGTCTACTTTGCCATTGAATCCAATCTTGCAATAATCCATTAATAAAAGTATTACCATTTTCATCTTTTTGACCATTCCATAACTCATCTTTTGTAAACACAAAAGGAAGTGGTTTTCTATCAATATTTCTAATCCGTGAAGAAGATGATAAATATTGTTTTGCTGTGTCCCATACGGCAAAAGAACCATCTACTCTCGCATAAATTAAAAGACCTGGAATAGTTGAGCGATTTTTAATTTCATTCCATCTTTGAAGTTGCCAATTATAAGAAATACTCTCTGTATCAGATTCAGAATCTCCAGAAATTTGAAATGTAATTACAGGTTCATCATCACTTGCAGTTTGCGTTGGATATGCTGGTAAATTTGCCCACTGTCCAGTTAAAGCCCACCAAGCACATTCTAGTAAAAAAGTTTTACCAAATCCATTATCACCTGTAATTAAACTCAGTCGTTCTGCTGGTTCAAAACAAAGTTTTTTTGCAGCCCCTACACCTTGTATTTCTAAATAAGTTAAAGTACCTTCTTCGGGTAGAATATCTGGAGGTTTACCAATAACAGTTTTTAATTCTTCCCAAGACACTACTTTATCTTGAAAAAGCTGATTTCGATTAATTCCTTCAGGAATAGAAATATCAAACAATTGATTGATTTCTTCATCATTTAACAAAAAATCATTTTTGAAATGTTCAATAATATCTTCTGGAATATCTTCTGGTGTTGTTTCAGATGTCCATTCTTTTTCACGATATATCCAGACGGCTAAATGAAAAGCAGGAATTACTTGATTGTTATATAAACAAGATTTCAAAATTTCAATATAGTTATCTTTCCAACCCCAGTTATCATCATTAACTTGATGACTTAGTAATGCTTGACCAAATATTTGTGTATCAATATTTTCTATAATAAAATAATCTATATATCGTTTAAGTGTTATCCATTTATGATGTGTCATCCAGCTATTTTTAGTTTTTGGCAACCCGAAACATCTATAAAAATATGCTGATTCCTTACAGGGTTTATAGTGATTTTCTAAAAAATCTTCAATTTCTGAATGTAGAGATATTTCAATAGTAGTACCTACTGGTAATCGTAATTGCTTAAACTTCAAAAAAGTAATTCCCCAAAAAGAATCTACCTTTTCCAAATATTTAAGAGACTCTTTGATTTGATCAATACTAATAAACATGAGTTTATCCCGTTCACTTTTTAAAATTAATCCGAATAAATTATAGGTTAAATTCTTTCACAAGATAGTAAAATACAAAACCCTGGGTAATTGTCAAAACCAGCTTACCTAGATTATAACAAAAAATATCCAACAAACACAATTTACCAGAACTAACGCAAAAACTCTCTAAAACTCTTCTTTCTTCGCTGTCTTCGCTCCTTCGTGGTTCATTCAATATCTTATCATCATGAAGACAACACAAGCATATATCTACGCCAAGTTGGTTATTCATTACTTCACTATCTTCAAACAACTTAGTTTTACCAAAATTACTCAAACCAATCTTCACCTCCTGGTAATTGTGCTAAATAATTATCAATCATCTTCGCTAACTCTTTAGGTTGATGTTCATAAGTTAACAACAAAAGATTTTCCGCAAAATCAATTAATTCTTTTTCTTGTAATCTTTGAGAAACTTGACTCGGTTTTAAAGTCCCACCAAAAATCTCCGCACTAGCGGGACGAATTGCCATTTCTACAGATTCTCCTAAATATTTACCCCATTGATCAGATTTAATATAATAGGATTTTTGATGATCTTTAATATTCAATTTGGCAATTTGAATCACAGAATCAGAAATTGAAGCAATCCAGGAATTAGTTAAACGCTGTTCAATTTGATTTTTAATCAGATGAATAACCAACCTGACTAAAAAAGCTTCTATTTTTCGCAAAGTTCCCTGTTTGCTCATATCCTCCAAATCATCAAGAATTTCTAAGGCATCATCATAACGCCCTTCTAAGATACTTTGTCTTAATTCCATTAATTCTTGCGTCATGTTTACCTACTTATAGCCAAATATTGGAATCAATAAAACATCGCATCATTTCACCAGCGCTCATTTGCTTCCTCTCTGGTGAGTGGCTTGAACCCTGATATTTGCATGGGATTTGCTGTTAACTGGGCGATAATACCCGTTGGTGGAAAGTGTTTCTGTGTTTGTGCAGGTTGCAAAATCACGATTTGCACTATTTCGGCGCTGCATATTTGTTCTTGATACTCAACGGGAATTTCAATTTTGCCGTTGTTTACCCTAGCTTGAAATTGTGTGTTTATACTCATACTTAAAGCTGTAGTAAGCCTACCCGACTGATTTCGATGAAATAGCCCCTCCTACAATTATAACTACTATCCCTCTGCCAATTCTCCAAGGTGCGTTAAAATCTTAATATCTTCCTTAATATCTTCATCTTAGGTAATATCAATTCTCAAGTATGACTACTTACAAGCAACTCCAGCATTACATCAAAACTAAACATCAGGTAACAGTTAAAACCTGTTGGATTGCTCATGCTAAAGAACAGTTAGGACTTGCAATTAAAGCATCTCAACGCAGTTCTCAAGGAAAACCAAGAGTTTATCCTTGTCCTCCAGATAGATTGCCATTAATTAGAGAAGCTTTTGAACACTTTCATCTTTTATAAAGATTCAATAATAATATGAGCAGTGAAATTGTAATTGTCCGTACAGGTATCCCACCGGAACAACTAAATAAATATGCTGATGATTTGACAAGGCTTCATGAAATACCTGAAGGTTTACGCACCTTAGCCGTTTTAGGGAAAACCTTTCTATCCCCAAATAATTTCCATATTTAAAATAAATCCTGGTAAAACATCTTCACCTGATAATTCTTGAGGAAAGTCTAATATTTCTACTGGTTTACCAAGACGATAAATTTCAACTTGACCCATTTTCCGATTAATTAACCAACCTAATTTAACTCCACTATTCATATATTCCTGCATTTTTGCCCGTGTTTCTGGCAAACTATCACTGGGTGACATTAATTCTAAAACAAAATCTGGAGCAATTGGTGGAAACTTTTCCTGTTCTTCTGTTGTAAGTTTATCCCATCTATCTTTTTTTATCCAAGCAACATCAGGAGAACGATTTGCACCATTGGGAAGTTTAAAACAAGTGGAAGAATCGAAACAAACTCCTAATTTAGTTTGACGATTCCAAAACACAAAATCTGCTGCAACTTCCACATTACGTTTTCCTGTTTCTCCTCCGGTTGGTGACATGATCAATATTTCTCCTTTGGTATTGCGTTCAAATTTGACTTCAGGATTTTCTCGACAGAGTTGATAAAATTGGTTTTCGGTAAGTTGGATAATGGGGTTTAAGTTGACTGTGATAGCTGTCATAATCAATCTCCTTGAGGATGATATCAACCTTAACTAAATTATAAAGCAAGTTGCAGGTTTTGTCATCACAATTTAAGTTAGTTAGACAATCCCGATTTGATTTTTAATATAGCCAAATCCAGCATCAAATTTAAATAATATTCGGCAATTATATTTATCTAAAGCTTCTTGAATATCTGGATTATCGAAGTCCTTAGAATTTCTATTAATAAAGCAACATTGCTGTTCACCTGACTTATTCAAATGTTCAACAACCGAAGCGTAAACAATAGCATCCTGGGGTGTAAAGTCAAGATCAGTTTAGGTGTCCGTGGTGAATAGCATCAAATAGACCTGAATTTACTAACCAATCCATATTTTCCGGGAGTAAATCAACAGATGGTAATGTTAATATTTGATGAAGCCAAGCAGAAACTATTAGCTCAAAACCTTCACTACTAATTTCATAGTTGGGAGCATAAGCTTTAGGGTAATAAGGCTTAAGAAAAGATTCAGGGTTAATTTCATAATCTGGCTCTATCAAATCAGTAGATAAACCTATATTTTTCCACAAATAAAATTTATCTGGAAGTGCTAATAGAAAAAAAGGTGCTTCTGGAAGTAACCCATGAGCATACATATTGCGTCGCATTTTAGCAGCCCAAATTTTAGATGCACTACGTTTATTTTTAACTTCCACTAAAAGCTGTAAATGTCTATCTTTTCCGTGTACTGCCATATCAGCATAATACATCTATATAACCTCATAACTAGGAAATGACTCACCTATTCGGAAATTTCATTTTAACACTTTACTTAACAAATCCCGATGCAAAAAAGCTCCATTTACTAAAGATTGAATTTTATTAGGTGACAAAGCCGCACCATGATGATAATAATCAATCCAAGTTTTACTAATTAACTCTACATCATTTGGTAAATTATGTAAATCCCAACCAGGTATTTTTAAATCTTCCATTAAATGATTGACTTTAGGATCATAACTCAATGCAAAACAACGAGAACCTTCACTAGCTGCCATAATTAAACTATGTAAACGCATTCCTATGGACATTTCCACACCGCGAAATACACCTTTTAAAATTTGTGGATCTTCGGAACAAATAACTCTACTCACATCTTGTAATTGAGTATGAATTTTTTCCGCAATTCCTATATCTTCACTTTTTTGAAATGGCAATAGTAAAATAAAGGCTTGAGTTTCTTTTTGCAAATTAACTAAGGCTTGAATTAAATTTGTTAACCGATTTTCTGTTAATTGAGGATGATTTCTTAAAGTAACCGCAATTCTCGGTTTTGGTAAATCTGCTAATTCCGGTACTGGCTTTGATTTTAACGCCCAAACCGGGTCAGGGGCAAGGATATGGGCTATACTCCAATCTGATAATAACCGAGAACTAGCAACGTCGCGCACACTGACTTGAGTACAACCCGCAAAATTCCGCTGGGCTAAAAATCGAGTTTGGGAACGCAACAAAGGACCTATACCCTGTCCCCAAGCCACAGTTTTCAAACCCATAACTTGAGCTAAAGCCATCAATCCGCCATAATAAAAAGGGCTAATTACGCTAGTAGCATCTTGCATTAAACTACCACCACCCCAAATAAAAGCATCACAAGAGCGCAAAGCCTTGAAGACTGATAAAACCCCCATACGGTTGTAACATTCCACACCGTAATGACGATGAGTTTCTTCAGGATTTCCAGAAAGCACCACAGGAGTAACATCAAGTGGTAACATTTGCAGAAGTGTGGCTAACAAAGCTTCATCACCACCATTACCCTTACCATAATAACCAGACAATAAAACCCGCATTTTTGCCATTTTGAATTTTAGATTTTAGATTTTAGATTTTAGATTTTGGACTACCAATTTTTTTTAACCTAGTTATCTACCACTGACAACTAACAACTGACCACTGACCACTGATAATTATGCACGTACTTTCAATTCCCACCTGGATAATTCATATTTCCAGCGTCCTTGAGTGGATAACCGCAATATGGCTAATTTGGATATATGGTGAACTAACAGAAAATCGGAGTTGGTGGGGATTGTCCTTTGCTATGTTACCAGCTTTAATTAGCGCAATGTGTGCTTGTACTTGGCATTACTTCGACAATTCCCAAACCCTAGAATGGTTAGTCACCTTACAAGCTACCATGACATTAGTTGGTAACTTTACCCTTTGGGCGGCAGCTTATATAATTTGGCGTTCTACCAAAGCTACAAGCCCCATTAAGACACAAACCATCAAATCAGAACAATGATATCAAAAGAAACCCTCTTTGCCCTTTCTCTGTTTCCCTACTTGGGTTTCCTGTGGTTTATCAGCCGCAGTCCACAAATGCCACGGTTAGCCCTATATGGATTTTACGGCACATTGGTATTTGTCGCCGTCACCATTCCCGCCGGCATTTACGCCAAAGTGCAGTATGGAGAACAATTAGCCAATATAGACTGGTTACATGGCGGTGCAGAAGCCTTTTTAACCCTAGCTAACATCTTACTAGTCTTAGGCTTCCGTCAAGCAGTACAAGAATTAGGCAACAGGGAACAGGGAACAGGTGCTACGCCACGGGGACAGGGAACAGGTGACAGTTAACGGACAACGGAGAACGGACAAATTATGGAAGTAATACCCGCAATTGATTTACTAGAAGGTCGCTGTGTGCGACTATATAAAGGAGACTACGCACAATCCCAAGTATTTAGCGAAAATCCCGTAGAAGTGGCGAAAATGTGGGCAGACCAAGGCGCGACCAGATTACACTTAGTTGATTTAGATGGGGCAAAAGCTGGTAAAATAGTTAACTTGGCCGCCATTGCAGCCATTAGAAATAATCTGTCCATACCCATTGAAGTTGGGGGGGGATTACGCGATCGCTCAAGTGTGGTAGAATTATTCAATCTGGGAGTAGATTGGGCAATTCTGGGAACTGTCGCAGTTGAACAACCCCAACTAGTCCAAGAACTCTGTCAAGAATTTCCTGAAAAGATTATTATTGGTATAGATGCCCGTAACGGCTTAGTTGCTACTCGTGGTTGGCTAGAAACCTCATCAGTATTAGCTACCCAACTAGCAGTACAAATGCAGGAGTTAGGAGCAGCAGCGATAATTTATACTGATATAAACAGAGACGGAACATTACAAGGACCAAATTTAGACGCATTACGAGAACTTGCTGCCGCCATTTCCATACCCGTAATTGCTTCTGGTGGTGTAAGTTCTGTTACTGACTTATTAAGTTTATCAGCCTTAGAACCCCAAGGTGTAACAGGTGTGATAGTGGGTAAAGCCTTGTATACTGGTGATATTATCCTCAAAGAAGGATTACAGGCCATTGGACCGGGGAGAATACAAGATATACCACCAGATTTCGGTATTTCTAGCTTTGCTTAATCAACGGCTTGTCCATTTTTCGCAGGTTGGGTTAAGCGACAGCGCAACCCGACGCTCATGTTGGGTTTCATACCTCAACCCAACCTACAAATCAAGACTTTTTTCAATTTGGACAGGGTATTGTTAGTATCAGACTATATTAACAGTTTAACCCCAGATCCCTAAATTCTCTGAGAAGTCAGGTTTGTAACCCTGATTTACAACATAGCTGCATTGTAACATTTGTGATCACTAATGAGAAAGGTGTCGTTTAGCAAAGCTTACCAAAGCGATCGCTCTTAGTTATATGATAGTGGAGAAGTGCGATTGTGTGAAGCGCAGCGCCAAAGGCGATAGCGAAGCGCTCCGCAGGAATCGCTTTTAAGTAAAAACTTCAAAATGGTAAAATACATGGAATTAAATCTTGGGAAAAATAAAAACTGACTTGGTACTATTAGTTGGATGATTGCTATAAGTGCTTTCATTTTATTTGCTTCTAGCAGTTTAAGACACGCTTTATTTCAATCAACCGCTTTTGATTTAGGGATTTTTGACCAAGCAATTTATTTAATTAGTCAGGGAAAAGTGCCTATTTCTTCTTTCCTTAAATTTCATATTCTTGGTGATCATGCTGCTTTTATTTTGTACCCTTTAGCTTTACCATACAAAATTTACCCTAGTGTCTATTGGCTATTTGCAGTACAGTCTGCTGCTTTATCTTTGGGTGCTTTACCTACATGGTATCTAGCCATTCAAGCAGGATTGAAAGAAAGTCAAGCTATAGCAGTAGCAACTGCTTATTTATTGTATCCAGTGTTGTATAATGCTAACTTATTTGATTTTCACCCAGATAGTATTGCCGTCCCCGCACTTTTGACGATGATTTTTGCAGCTAGAGAGAGAAAGATGTGGAAGTTTTGTATTAGTGTTATTCTTGTACTGGCTTGTAAAGAAGTATTCTCTCTGACAATCTTAGCAATGGGAGTATGCTTACTGTTATGTGAAAAGCGGCGTTTGTATGGTGTAATTGCTATTATTTCTGGTGTTGTTTGGTTTGTAATTACTACTAAATTAATTATTCCTTTTTTTGGTGCTGAAATGGCTTCTGTAGAACGTCATCTCGGTCGGTATAATTATTTAGGAAGCTCCTTCAATGAAGCTTTTCAAACTTTGTTTTCTAATCCAGTCATGATACTAAAACATATTTTTACTTCTGATAATTTTTTCTATTTATTTCTGCTTCTAATCCCTGTATTTTGGGGATTTTCATATAAAAGTATAATTTATTTAGTAGGTGCAATTCCTTGTTTAGTGATGAATATACTTTCTAATGATCAATCACAAAAAGACTTAATACACCAATATTCACTACCAGTTTTACCATTTTTGATATTGGCTGTTATTGCTAGTCTGACTGTAGGTAAGGGATTACTACAAAATAAACGGGGAATCATTATCTGGTCATTAATTACATTTCTCTGCTTGGCAAAATTTACCCATTTTACAGGTAAATATTTAGAGTCTATAGATAATTTGCCAGCTACAAGAGAAGCAATTTCTCTGGTCAAAAATCAGGGTAGCGTTTACACAACGGCGCAAATTACCCCACATTTAAGTAACCGGGATTTAATTAAATTTACAAATGCAGATTTTCCAAATCAAGATTTGAATATTTTTGATTATATATTGTTAAATGTCCGTCATCCAGGTTGGGCAAGTAATCAAGAATTTGCAACAAGTTTAGTAAATCAATTAAACAACAAGCCAAGATTTAAATTGACATATCAACAAGATGATATTTATTTATTCACAAAAAATTAACGTAAAATATCTTCTGGTAGTGGTGAATTAAAATCGGGGGTCTGGAATTTCTGTATTGTACATCCTCTAATTAATTAGCGGTGAAATCAATTTAAAACCTTCTGATTCCCCGATAATTTTACTCTCCTTTAAATTCATTTTCTGCAAGGTGTCATTATCCACCAACAAATAAGATTTATGAACAAACTTATCTTGTAAATCTGCAAGAGATTTAGGAATAACTTGACAATCACTATAAAAGTCTAAACTAGGACGACCATCAGGAAAAGAAGTATAAATTTCTGTTCCTGGTGGAATATTATCCCTAATTAATGCTGCAACTGGTAAAACGGGGAATTTTTCATTTAACTCCCATATCCATGACTGGGAACTCATTAACATTGCTAAAACTAAATACATTCCCGCAAATAAAACCGGGATAAATTGACGGTTATGCTGATTAATGAACCATGATGTGATTCCCATAGTCACTGCTAAAATCATACTCATAACAATTAACAATGGCTGTTTATCAACTAAACTAAAATAAACACAACCTACTAAACCAATAATAACTAAAAATGCAAAAAATCCTGTCAAAAATCTGGTTTTAAACTTCTCTTCCTGCCAAATATAACTTAAATTAGCCCCAATTGCTAAAGCTAAAAATGGGTATATGGGCATAATATACCAGGGTAATTTGGTACTCATTAAAGAAACTATGGCAAAATAAACAATTGTACCAATGAGAGTTAAACAACCCCAAGCAGTATGACGATTTTTCCAACTTAAATATAAGCCTCCTGGCCAAAATAACAACCAGGGAAAACCATATTTTATCACTTCCAGTAAATAATACCAAATCGGACCGGTATTACCTTCTACAGCTTTTCCCAGTCTATCAAAAGCTTGAGACTGAAAATGCACTTCTAAGAAAATATTACCATAATGTTGCCATTGGGCAAAATACCAAGCAATAGCAGGGAAATTTCCTAAAAACATTCCTATCCATAGAAATGGATTTTTAAATATAGCTAATTGTTTATTAGCAATGATAAATAAACCTGCTATTCCTGCTAAAACTACTACTAACATTCCCTTTGTCAGAGTAATTAAACCCAAACAAAATCCGATACCAACAGCATATTTTCTATCATGACGCGCTTTGAGAACACAAAATAATAATAATAAGAAAAAGGAAATAGTCATTCCATCTAACATTGCTAGTCTACCATGACGGACTACAGGCAATAATGTTAAATAAACCAAAGCCGAAAATAAAGCTGGTAAAGTTTCTGCAAAAATTAACCTTCCAATTAAGTAAAGTAAAGGAACTCCTAGCGCGGTTAAAAATGCTCCCGGAAATCTAGTAGTAAATTCTTGTATTCCTCCTGCATGATAGCAAATAGCAATTAACCACTGCATTAAAGGTGGTTTTAATAAAAAAGGATCTCCTTGAATGGTAGGATAAACCCAGTTACCAGTACGATAAATTTCTCTAGCAACTATAGCATAAGTACCTTCATCCCAATCTCGTAAAGGTAAATTTCCCAGAAACATTACCCATAAAACCAAAGACGCTACCAATAACCCTAATAACCATTGTTTATTGTTCATATTTTAGAAGTGAATTAAGGGGAGAAATTTCATAATATTTGTCACTGTTTTTAAAGTCTTTAATTCTGGGATATCTGGTTTGATTTTTTCTACCATTATTAACTGCTTTTCGGCTTGTCTGGGTTGAAAGTCATATAAATAAACAACTCCTAAATAAAGCCAAGTATAAGGATTTTTTGCATCATATTTAGTTAATTCTGTTAAATTCTGAATTAATTCCGGTGCTTTGCGCTGTAAAAGTTGTGATAGCACTAGAGTATAACGCCAATTTAAGTTATTTGGTTGATTTTTTAAGTAATAATTAGCAGCAAATTCAATTTGTTTTAAATAGTCTTGCGTCGGGTCATATTGATTAAAATTATCTATCTGTACAAAGATATTATCTAACTTGCCATTTTGTAATTCTACTGCTAATTGTGACATTCGAGAAACTAAATCTAACGGTGGTGTTTTTTCTACTTTTCCTGTGTCTGTAACATTTACAGTTATGTCAGAACTATTTAAAGGTGTGATTTTACCAGTAATTCTATCTAAATAGAATGCTGATAGTTGATATTTTCCTAGTGGTAATTCCTGGGGAATAAATGTAGCTAGATTCTCAATGACTCGAAAATTTCCCTGGGGATGACATTTTATACCACAATATAAATTACCTAGACCAATTGCATGATCATGATACCAAGCTGATTGACCATTTTGCCATTTTAATAGTAACAAACCATTTTGTAATTCATCCCATGAACCAGTTATTTGATAAGTAACGGAGTTATTTTTACCTATTAAAAATTGATTAGCAGTTATAACTTTTTCTAAAGTAACTGATTTCTGATCATGCTGATTATTATTTAATTTTTCAATTAATTTTTCAACAACTATCTGAGGATTTTTCCGATGATATAATCTTAATTTATCACCATGGGGTAATACCCAATCACTTTGTAATTTTAAATCAGGAGAAGTTTCTATCAAAGATTTTAATTTGCGTTTAGTTTCTCCCTTTTCTCCCGGTTCGTCTGGTTCATTATCTTTGGTGACATACCAAGATAAATACTCTAAATCTTGGTCTACTTGCGATAATTTCATGGTTAATTTTCTCCCATAGACGCGAAAATCAGCCAATGTACCGAAATAATCTAAGGTAAACTCATTAACTTGGGGTGTAGAAACAGGAACTACTCCTAAAGTTGTTTTTAAATATGGGGTAGTTTGATGAATTTTCTCGATTAATTCAGCAAGAGGATATTTTTTACTTTCATTATTTGGTAAATGTTTTCCTCCATAAGCTTGAATTAGAGGTAAAGGAAACAAATTATTTATTAAAATTATGCCACTTAATAGTATAGTTGCTAATCTTAATTTATTAAACCAGATATTTTCAATTAAATTAAAAAAGTAAGCTAAAATTAAACTAATTACCGGAAAAGAAGGAAGAATAAATCTAATGTCTTTGTTTGTCCCTAGAGAACAAATTACATAGCTACCAATTAGAAAAATAAATAACCAATTTAAAGCAGATTTAGCTAAATTATCTTTAACTGCATTTTGACTAAATCTATGTTTAAAAAGATAAATTAAGAAAATACCAATACTCATAAATAATATCGGAAAACCAACAGTTTCTGGGATAGTTTGCGGATAATATAACCAACCAGCAATGGTTGTCGCAGCAGGATCACCCTCTCCTTTTCCCACATTATTAGCATTTAATGCAGAAGTAATAATAGTTAACCAATTTAAACTATACCAAGAACCACAAATTAACCAAGCTAAAATTAAAGATAAGGCTGTTTGAATTAGTTTAATAAATTTACGTTGGCTGATAAAAATAATTAATGTGTAGATACTAGGAATAAGAATAAAAATAAAACCCGTGGGTTTAGCTAACATAATTAACCCTATTCCTACCCCCAAGATTAAAGTTAATATCCATGATACAAAACCAGTATGACTATCTTTCCAAATTGTTAAAATGGTGAAAGTAGCTATGACAATAGACGTTAAACCATAATCTAATAAATAATCAGTTCGCATAATTCCCATAATGGGAAATAATAAGCAAAATATGCTGGCTGTGATGCCAATTTTTCGGTTTTTAAATAAATAATTCCCTAAGTGATATACTGATAAAATTAGTATAGCTGTGTATAATAAGTTGACTAAACTGGCTTGATCATAGCCTTTACCAAATAATACCAAAAATGGTACAGTACAAATATACACAAAAGGAGCGCGATAACTGGGGGTTAATTCCCACAGAGATAACCACCAATTACCTGATAAAATATTCAGGTTTTGAAAAATTCGATAATGATGCAATGCTGCGGTTAAATGGGCGCTTTGATCATAGGATGGAATAGATTCATCTAAGAAAAACCATGTTCTATCTATCAGTAATCCTATCAACCAAATTGTTAATAGTATGATATAGTCTTTATTGATTTTCAGATAACGGTAATTATTCATTAGGTTTTGATTTTCAGGTAATTAAATTTTAAAGATGAATTTTAAACATTTTCAAGTTTCTCAAAAAATTTTATCATGATCAACCAACCTATCTACTCCCTCGTGATTCCCATTTATAACGAATCAGAAAACATCACAGAGATGTATCGTCGATTACATCATGTCATGGCACAGTTAGACGGTGACGCTGAATTAATTTTAATAGATGATGGTAGCCGCGATCGCTCTTTAAGTATGATGCGCGAATTACATCATTGTGACAACCGAGTCCATTACCTCAGTCTAGCCCGGAATTTTGGACATCAAATTGCCGTTACCGCAGGTTTGAACTTTGTCCAAGGTAAATGTATCATTGTTATGGATGCCGATCTCCAAGATCCACCAGAATTAATCTTAACCATGATTGACAAATGGCATCAAGGATATCAAGTAGTTTATGCCCAGAGGACATCTCGTCAACAAGAAACCTGGCTAAAACGCTTGACTGCATATCTTTTTTATCGCATTCTTCGACGTTTGGCTAAAGTTGATATTCCTGAAGATACAGGAGACTTTTGTTTAATGGATAGACAGGTCGTAAATATCCTTAATTCTATGCCCGAACGTAATCGCTACATTCGCGGTTTACGTGCTTGGGTAGGTTTTCGACAAACTTCTGTACCTTTTGCACGAGATCCCCGCTTTGCTGGTACAGTAAAATATACATTTGGTAAATCTTGGGCTTTAGCAATTGATGGTATTATCTCCTTTTCCACTGTTCCCTTGCGGCTGGCTACCTATATAGGCATATTATCAGCTTTTATTGCCTTATTTATGATATTATTAGTTTTGTATTGGCGTTTATCCGAACCATTCTCCCCCACAATTGGTTACACATTAATTACAATTTCCATGTTTTTCCTTGGTTCAGTTCAATTAATTTGTATTGGTATTTTAGGTGAATATATTGGCCGGATATACGAAGAAGTCAAAGGTCGTCCTCTTTATACATTAAAGGAAACTGGAGGTTTAAAAGACAACTCAAATATAACATGACTATAGTATCATTTTATTCAATCTCAACGAGATAAACCTTGTTTCTGTAGCAGCGTTTACCATTGGCGTAGTGAATCCCTATGGATTCGTATTTGTGTTCTATATAATATCTCAGGTAATATCTGTGTCAATCCAAGAATTTAGTTTACTGCTAATTTCAGTTATCATTAGTGTTGGTGGACAGTTTTTTTTGAAGATAGGAGCGACAAAATTAGGTAAAGTTGATGCAGGTAACGCTATTAGTCATATTCTCAGTATTGTGACTACACCAGAACTTTTATTAGGACTAACCTGTTATGGTATTGGTGCTATAGCTTATATTCTCCTGCTGACGAGAATCAATCTTAGCGTTGCTGCTCCCGCTGTATCAATTGGTTATATATTTTCTGTATTATTAGGTTACTTTGTTTTAAAGGAAGCCATTCCTCTCAACCGTGTTTTTGGACTAGGTTTAATTGTCACGGGAGTGATATTAGTAATCTGGAAAAAATAAACTATGTCCTCACCCACTCTAACAAATCTTCAAACCTCTCCCCTGTCAAGGAAGAGGTTTTAACTCCCCCTTTCCTCCTATCCTAGTGAAGGGAGTTGGAGGTTAGGTCTAGTCATTTAATCTCAAAATAACGTAGTATACTAGGGTTAATCGTATTTAACCGCAAGATGAAATACCTAACCCCAGAACAAGTTTATAAACAATTCGACTATCACCCCAAGACAACCGCTTGAGGGGGCTGACTTAGGGAAAATAGAATGTATTCGTTCTCCTGCTGGATATCGGAAATATCCAGAATCAGCATTTATCAAAACAGTCTCAACAGATAAAGAACTCGCTCTTTATGCCCGTGTTAGCACAAAAACCCAGCTACTAGTCTAAACTTTACTTTCTCCGACCAGGAAAAAATAGCCTAAGAACAAAATATTTACGAGCCAAATAGTAGCCCATGTGATTTAATAGAAGGTAGTGCAGTCTAGACTATGAAACTCAAAGTTAAAAATCAGTTAACCGTTACGAGAATCGCCATTTTAGGGACTAAAAAACTAAATACTTGGAAATCTAACGAACTTGATTTAATTGCTTTGCGTTTAGGACAACTACGCTCTGACTTGTGGAATGAGTTCGGCTCGTTAAAGGCTTGGGGTATTTCTAAATTTGAAATAGACAAACAGCTACGCACATCTAAAGACAAGTACCAATTACCTGCTAAGTTATGGGATTCAACCCTTTATGATGTAATTGATAATATCCATTTGGTTCAGGCTGCTTGTGTTGAAAAAGTGATGAAATCCTTGGGTCAATCATTCCAATCCTTCCAGTCTAAAAAAGGGGTTTTACAACTTACATTAGAAAGCCGTGAATGGTTGAAACACCCCAAACTTTGCACCTTGGTGAGAAAGTTTTGGTATCGAGGTCATACGAAAGTTTGTAACCAAATTATTCTTAGGGCTTTTGATACTAAATTAGATAATAAAGGCGTGGTGTGGCTGCGTTTTGGCGGACTCACAAAGGGTAAAAATCTGAAATTGCCAACGACTTTACCGACAGAAGTAAAATGTCAGTTAAGGCTAATCAAACGTAATAGTAGATGGGAAATACATTACACAACCGATATTCAAAAAGCCGAAAAAAAGACCGAAGGTAAAATAATTGGCTGTGACAGAGGTTATACAGAAGTTTATGCTACATCATCTAACGATGGTGCTAGATTTTTGGGTAATAATTTCGGTAAAATCCAAACAGAAGAAACTGATTACAGAACAGCGAAACAAGTTAAACGCAACAAAATCAAATCAGTTTTTGACAAGTCTATTGCCAAAGGGAATAGTGCCAAAGCTGATAGAATCAAACGGAATAACCTCGGTAAAATCAAGTGGAACAACCGAGAAACATCATTTAAAGGTAGGATTCAAACAATAGTTTTTACAGCTACATATCACTTGATGACTGATGCAATCAAGGTAGCTTTTGAAGATCTGACGGAAGCAATAAAAAGCAAAAAGCCCTTGAAAAAACGCATCAAGAGAAATGTTTCTTCATGGTGCAAGGGGGTAGTTGCGGATGCTCTCAAACAAGTTTCAACCCGTGTAGGTTGCACGGTTGTTAGTGTTAATAGTGCATATACGTCACAACTTGACTCCAGATTTGCTACTTTAACGGGTAGTAGAAATGGTGACAAGTTTACCGGACATGATGGGGTCGTAATGCACTCAGATACTAATGCTGCTGACAATATTCTAGCAAGAATGAGTGATGTTGAAATCACTCGATACATGAAACATTCCGATGTGAAGAAAATCTTGTTAAAAAGAAGTCAGAAGTTTCGGGATTCCTTGATGGAAACCGCAGCGATAACGGGCAAGGATCAGCCCCAGACTCTAGAACCTGAAAGTAATTTTACAAGTCAGGTCAATCAGAGAGCGAATTATAAGCAATTGACACTGTTTGACCTTGGTTAACTACGTTAGTTGTGTATCTCAGGCTAGTGAATCTCAGTATATAGAGAAATGTGTTATAACCTACCATCAGAGTCATGATCCTGATCATTTATTGCTCACCCCTTCAAGGAGTTATGCTGTGGAAAATAATAAGTCATTTTTTGAGACGCAGGGAATATTAATATCAATACTTGGCTTAACTGGTGCTTTAAGCATTGCTTTGATGATCATGTTTAAAGGTAACACCTCTGACGCTGAAAATCGCAGCGTTAGCACCAAGGATAATGATACTGCTGTTCTGATGGTAACTCAAGAGCGGTTAGAGGATTTAAAAACAGAAATGTTGACTAGCTGGCAACAACAAGCACAAGCAAAAGGTGTTTCCACTGATGTACCGACTAACTTTCAAGGAATTGTTGTCAGTGAAGCTAAACTCCCCCCAGGAAAAAAAGTTATCGCCCTAACCTTTGATGATGGTCCTTGGCCTAATAGTACAGCAAAAGTATTAGATATTCTCCAGAAAAATCGCATCAAAGGCACATTTTTCGTCGTCGGACAAAATGTTAAGAATTATCCTGACTTGACAAAACGAATAGTTACAGATGGTCATACTATCGCTAACCATACTTGGCATCACTGGTATCATCACATGAATGCACAGGTAGCCGCTGCGGAAGTTGCAAATACCGGGGACATAATTTATCAAACTACAGGGGTGAAAACTAGTCTATTTCGTCCACCTGGTGGCAACATGACCAATGGGGTGGTAGCTTATGCTAAAAGTAATAAATATGCTGTTATTATGTGGTCATCTGATTCCAAAGACTATTCACGTCCGGCCGTGCCTCAGTTAATGAATAATATATTTAGAGAAGCTAAACCAGGTGGTATTGTATTAATGCACGATGGAGGCGGAGATCGATCTCAGACTGTTAAAGCATTACCAGAAATCATTAGTAAGTTTCGCAAACAAGGTTATGAATTTGTCACTATTCCTGAACTTCTAGAAATGCAAGATCAGTATCCATCTTTAATTGCCCACAATAAAACAAAATCTCAAAAACCCCAAAAACCCAAGAAACCTTAAAGAAATAATGTCAGAATCAGGATACCGAGGATTAAAGGATGAACAGGATGAATAAGCTGTTGGACATTTAGATTGTATATTGCTCACAACTAAAACTCTTGTGGAACAGGCATCCTGCCTGTTTTAATTATGCAAATTACATCTTTCTCAGCTTATACCAATTCTGTATGAAGATGCACATAATCGTAATTAAATCCTGTAAATCCTTAAATCCTGATTCAGACAAAAAAGATGAAAGCATGAACAGAATAAATACAGATAAAGTAGACATCTCTAAATACGCAATGAGTGGGGAATTATACTGGTGATGAGGGCGATCGCCTTATATTTTTATTTTGCAGCCAACCAATTCTGCTGTCCTAATCGCTGCCAAGCTTTACGTATATGTTGTGGTTTAAAGATGGTGCGTTTGCGTTCATCTACGATGGGGCGCAGCCCATCGCTCCAGGAATAAACTAACTCTATGGCCTGTTCACTATCTTGGACTGGGTTGGTTTCTTGAGTCCCTACCCAATGAACTGTAGCCAATAATTCCATGCCATAAGGGGTTTCAAAGCCATTTATGAGGTTGCTAACTCGTTCTAACCGTTCCTGTGCTGATGGGTCATTGGCTAAAAAGGACTGTGCAGCTTCTCTACCTGCGGGTAAAACGTAAATTTCCGCGCTTTCTGCCTTGGCTGTTCCATCCCCATAACCGCGAATGTAATGCCCTTCTATGTGTTTTAAAACATGATTTAGATTATGGGCATAAGGTCCATATTTGTGTTTTACATACTCAAGGCGTAGGGGTTCACCTGCTACTTGTAAAAAATAGGCGAGTTTTTGAATTTCTAGTTTGGTTAATTCATAACCAGGAATACCGTACAATTCCAGTAAGCGAATAAACAAGGCACGGGCGCGAGTCATATTTGGCTTTTTGCTGGCTACGGGCATTGTTTCCACAGCAGGTGCGCCACTGGGTTCAAAAATAATGACTTGGACATCTGGAAGTGCAGCAAAAGCTGATTCTATTAAGGGTTTTACCTCACTCCAGTCTAAGCCACCGTTACCGCACCCCAATGGAGGTATAGCAATGGAAGTAATGTTTAATTGCTGTACTTGGGCGACTAATGCTACCAGTCCAGTTTTGATATCTTCTAATTTAGATTTGCCCTTCCAGTGGCGTTTGGTGGGGAAGTTAATAATGTACAGGGGATTAAATAAGTTACCTGTAGCGACGGTAAACATCTGCCCCGGTTGCACCTGTCCAGCACGACAGGCTTTTTCGTATTGGCGGAAATTTTCTGGATAGGCTTGTTTAAATTGCAAAGCAATGCCTTTGCCCATGACACCGACACAATTCACTGTGTTTACTAGGGCTTGTGATGGTTCTGTTAATAAGTTGCCTTGCTTAATTTCAATCATTGTTTTTAAGGGATTAAATAATTTTAATCGCTGTTTATACTGTTATATTCTCTGTGGTAGTTGCTGATTGATAATCAATTATTATCAATTAGTGTTATCTATCACTGGATAAACTAGAAACTGATTTTAAATATTATTTTACTACTTAATGGAATTTTTGAATAATATTAATAATGATTTGAAATATTATTTAGCTAATTGATTGATGATTTTAATAATACCAATTTTGATAAATATTTACTGGAATTTGGATATTAAAGGCGGTAAGTATTAGTTGTACTTGTTCAGCAATAGTTTTATTGATTACACCTATTTCTTGTATTAAACTCCAAGGACAATTTTCATAAACTAAAAATTCTGCTTGTCTTCTCCACTTGCGGTTGGGGTCATCTGGAGTATTCGCCCAATATTTTGATTTCATTAATTCCCAATCTATGACTGATTGTAAATCAGACATATCATCATAAAATTCGCTATATGCCATGATAGCGTGTCCATCAGTAAAAGCAAATTTTAGTTTTAAAGAATTGATGGTATAAGCTTCTGAAACTAGATGGATAATTGGTTGTTGTCCACCGCTATAACTATCTACGTTTTGTTTATGAATGGCATAGAGCATGGGTGAACGCGGAGCAAAATAAAAGGGGACATAATCATGTAAATATCCCCCAGCACTACAGGGGACTTTTGTGGTATCACGTCTATCTTGAATGTGTCCGTGTGCGATGTCAAGATAATTGGTTTGCTGTATCTTAAGTCTACTGTTTGCTATCAATCCCCCACTGGTGATTATGGAGGTTAAGTTATCAATATGGGTGATGTGATAAATCGGTGTAGACATCTAGTGCTTTTAAATTATACTCTTGGAGGTTTCAGGTACAAACAAACCTATTCTCTAGATTTTAAACTATTGTCTACAAAATAACTATGTCGCTATTTGAATGAAGGTAAGACCAGCAAACATCACTCCAGTAAAGTTAATAGTATTTGCTAGAATTGAAAACTAAGATTTGAAACCTAAGATTTGAAAATGTTAACTTAATTATTTCAAGAACCATATTGATAAATTAACCAATCTTTTCCATCTTCCACAAAATATACATAAAAAGGTTCAATCTGGTCAAATTCTAAGCGAATATTAGTTTTTACCTCTACAATTAATTTTTTATCTAGGTTTATATCTATAAAATCTTGAGTAGTAGAGGAAATAGATTTTAAGTATAGATATCCTTGAGATGAAAATAAACGAATTTTCCCTGTTATCACTTTATTTTTTAACTGTTTAATACTTAAATTGATAACGGTATCTGTTTTTTCTACTTGTACAAATGGATTGACACAGTTATAAAATGAATTATCTATAACTATTTTACTTACATACTCTGAATCCGCGCCTATCATGTTAATTAAAGATTCTCTATCTTGAGTATTTCTACATATAATTTGGAAATCTATTCCCTTAGAGAAATCAAGCCCATTCTTGACTATAAATTCTTGTTGAGATGCAGTTTTGTAATTAGCTTCTCCAAAATCATTATATATATTATCAAAATCAAAATAATCTAAAAATTCTATACTATTACCATAATGCGCCCAGTCAGTAGCTAAATTACCATTGCTAACAGCACATCTAGCACCATGTGTCTTTAATACATCTTCTATTTTGAACCTGAAAAATATAGGAACTGGGCAAATGGCAAATATATTTTCTCGGCTACCTAATAATTCATTATGGAATTGTGTAGGCGTAAGGGGTCTAAAATAAAAGCGGGCAAAGTTTCTTTTAATGTAATCATTAGTTCGACCAATTAAATCTTGTCCGGCTGAATCTTTAAAACTTGCTTTACCTCTTGGTAAAATTGACATGGAGTTTAAGATTTTGACAGCATTTTCTATATGAGTAAAATGATAAATATACCCTTTCCAATGGGAGTATTGCTGGTTTAATTTTGTTGTTAACTCTGTTTGGAATTCAATTAATTCTTGATTTGAACGGCTATCTTTAAAATCGTTTTGCTTGCATTTTGTTTCTACATAAGGACTTTCATGAGGATTAACTTTATTTTGTTCAGCAGCAAGTTCACGTTGAATTTTTACCTTACTTGATGTCTTCGCCTCTTTGAAGCAGATAAGGTCATCAAAGGTAAAATTAGATTTATTAATAAATTGTTCCAGTAGGTCTTCAATGGAGTCTATAAATTGAGAATTAACATAGATAATATTATTGCTTATATCTATATTTTTACCTTGAAAAATAACATACTTAATAACTTGATTACCAAAAGAGATTTTATACCTTATCTCTTTTTCACATACACGAATTGAAAATTTATTATTAATTTTGGTCAACCAAAGTCTATAATAATCTTCTTGAAAAGGTATTGAGTGCTTAGATAGGAAATCAGTATCTAATTTTTGATTCAGAATAATTGAATTAACAGATTCTATATTGAAATTTTCTGGATAACATCTTTTATCTATAAGTAAACCACCTTGAGATTTAATAATTGCCCAAATATATACTATTTCAATTTTTAAATTAGATAATTCTTGATATTTTTTCTCATCCAAATAATAAGTATTTATTTCAGAAAATTGGAATTTGTATATAATTAAATTATCAGTGATGTCATCAGGAAATTCAACTGTAATTAAAGGCAAATTTGATTCCATTGAAATTGAAACTGAGTCATAGATACGTCTAATAATTGCCAAAGCATCTTTATCACTTTCTCTAAATTGAACACTAACAGCACATAACCAGTTAAGAGTATTGCTTAGCAGACGCGGATAATCACTAATAGCCGCAAAATTATTAAATATATGTTCAGATTTACTAAATAAATAATTCCTTAACTTTACGATATTAGATGTTTCTGTGTGAACTTCTAATGCAGCTAAAAACTCAATTTTCAAAGAATCATCAGAATCATCAAATATCCATTCCTGAACCCATTCAGGTAATTGTTCTTCTGGCAAAGCATAGGTGTTCGGATAAACAGAGTATTTGGGTGAAAAACCTATAACAAGTCGAATATTTTCCGTGTTGTATTTAACTATAGTAGTATCATCATCGTTTAGCCAATGAGTTTCCGATATAGATATGGATTTCGGCTTTTTTAATAGCCATTTATCGTACATTATCTTCAAAAAGTTTTGTTGAGTTTCGCCCTCATCTTGAAGATTCTGCTTTAAAGGAAAGCAATAAAATTGATCATTATCATCAAAGTATGGCTCTAAAATTATCGTAGGCTTATCACCAATCTTAAATACAGGATTTTTTGCGTCTAATCTTAGTAGCTTTTCGATATCTTTATAATTATTATCTAACAAGCTATCATCACTGATAAAAAAGCTTTTATCAGCATTGACGTAGAAATTTAATTCACTTAATTTGGTAGAGGATGTGTTATTCATTAGCTGTATTTACCGTAAAGTCTTCTAATAATTGAATATCATTTTTGGATTTGGCATATAAAACTACAAAAGCTAGTTGTTGAGCATTTTGTAAATGGGGAAACTCTTGTTTCAACTCTTCATATACTTCCTCATGAGTTATTGTTGTTTTACCAATACCAAATAGAGTTTTTAGTTGATTATTCAAACTTTTAAACTGTTTGAGCATTTTATCAACTATTCCACTGGTATCTTGATAGCGTGGTAAAATTTTAGATAATGATAGTTCATATTTCTCATCATCAATTTTAAATATCACCTCATCTTTTACAGCCTCTCTAACTGGGTAAACTCCTTCCTCTTTATCAATAACTCTAACTTTATTTTTAAATTCTGCTTGTAGTGATTTATCATCCATAAAACATTGACAAGCCAATTCTAATACTTGATATTCATAGGAGCTTTTTTGATAAACTTCTTCATGAACCAGTGTTAGTGAGGGTATACACCGCAAAAACTCTTTTCCTACATCTTTATTCCCAGATTCTTTGACAACACCTATCAATTCTTCTATTAATTCATCAGAGAAATAGTTTTTAAACAAAACTTCGTATAAAGTTGAATCTTTAAATAAGCCTTGATTATTTCCTCTTTCATTATGAAATTCTGTTGGCAATATTTTAAGTTTATCAGAAAGGTGATGCTCTATATATTCTTTCAGTTTTGCTTTTTCTGTATAATATTGGTAAATATCACTATTATTTTTATCTATAACTGAATGTATTCCTAGTTCTTGAGTAGGACTGATATAAAGAAAATTGAAGAATGATTCACCATTTTTGGCAGTAAATTCAATTAAATTATTTACCGCAGATTGTTCTAATTCAACCATCTGTACATCAATCCAATCTTTTAACTTGTCTTGGTTAGTTTTGAAAGGTTCTTGAGATAGGTATTTAAAAATATTTTTCTCTGGTAACTGAAGATTAGTGAGACATGATATTGCTACCTTAAGGTCATTATAAGACTGAACTTCACCCAATTGTTCACTGTAAAAAACTTGATTTATTTTTTTAAAACCACCATCAGTAAATATATATGGATATTCTGTTAACGGACTCTTGTTTTCACTATCTGCAAAGTAGCGTGTGATATCTTGATAAAACTGCCCAATGTCATTACCACTAAAAGTAACTTCAACCTGTTTAATAATATTGTCCCAATCACGATATATAATTTTCTCGTAAATCTCCTTTTCTTCTAGTAAATAATTATCCAGTTGCGAAAAATATTCTTTATCATCAACTTGATAAGTTTGTAGCCAATTGGGTAAAACAATATTTCGAGATAGCATTTCTTCCAAGGGTTTCAAAGTCTGAGAACTGTCTTGAAACAGAATCAGTTTTTTCAATTTCTCTGGCTGTTTGAGTCCTCTTAAGAATTTAAAAATATTTTCTTTTTCTTTTGGTGTTAAATTACACTTATGAGATATTATACTTTCAGCAACTCTAGTGAATAACCTACCTCGTAAATGCTCTTCTAACTTGCCTTCGAGTTTACCTAGTAAATTTTGATAATCTGCTAAATTTATTTTTGATAAGAAAAACCCTAATTTATTTGTTAGGATATTTTTCATAGCCAAAGTATCCTGAGAACAAATAAGCAGATAGTTAGATTTAGTTTTTATATCATTAATTGAATAGTATTTTTTATCTGTAAATTTAAAAAGTTTCAGTTTACAAACTATTGATATAAAATCAGTTGTCCAAATACTATCATTAATTTCACTTAACTCCTTGAGCAACAGTTTATAAGAGTTTTCAGAGGCATTATTTATCCATTTATTAATAAACTCAATATTACCTTCAATGATTAAACTCTCAAGTTTCCAGAATTTTAAAGATACTTTATTAACTAATTCCTTATCTGAATTTTTATTCCAGTAAAACCATTCTTTGTCTTGAATACCAAAATCAATAGGACTGATATTGAGTTCTGTATTTTTAATATAAACTTTTTCCCGACTATAGAAATTTCCTCTATGGGTAGGTATTTTACCAGATATATAATGTATTAAAGGCTGATATAGTGATTCAGTTATCCAGTTTTTTGAAGGTTGAGAAGATAACAAAATATTAGCATATAGCTCTCGATAATAATCAGGTTGATTCTCAATATATTCATCTAACTTCTTGAGAAATTGAGTGATAAACCACTTAAAAATAGCTTTGTTAGTTGGTAGTTCTTCTAGTTCTCGCCGATTTGTTTCTATCTTAAAAGCATCACAATGGAGAATAAAACTTAACTTATGATCCTCTGCACCCATTGGGAAATATTTATAGAAGTTGGGATAATCTCTAAGTTCTCCACTTCTCTTGTAAGGTAAATGTCCAAATAGAATCTTTATATCACATTTTTTATCAGTAGGATTTATTGCTATAAAATCATCAGAATCTTTAGGTATTTTAAACTCTATAGTTTGTAATGCAAGTTTTTCGATATGCTTGTCTTTTAATATTACATTATTTAGGGATTTCAGCATATTGAGAGAGCATTCCACGCCTTTTTTAAGGTCATGCTCATAATGCTTGTCTAAAGCTTGGCTCTTACCTGCACCCAGATTTAGGAAAAATAATGAACCTCTGTGAAGCTTTGATAATTCTAAGTTAGATTGATTTTCTCTAAGAAATTGCAGTAATTCACCCAGTTCTCTTTCTGTGAATACAACATTATTTCTATAGCTTAAATCTTTAACTTCTTCGACTGGTTGAGTAGGAAAGTTAGTTATTAAAATTTTAAATAGCCAGGGAGATTCTCCCTCTAAATCATTATCATATTCTATTTGTTGGACGTTAGTAACATTTAAAAGTGATTCTAATTGTTCGGGTTTAGTCCAACTAAACAAAATTGGTCCTTTATATTCTTCTGTTAATTCTTTTAAGCCTTCATTTTCACCTACTAATCTATGAACCAATTTAAAACCAATACCAAAGCGACCTATTTTGTCGCAGTCTACTGCTTGATTTGTACTATCAGATTTACTAGATTGACTAGTATTTAATATAGAAACTACATCTTTTAACTTAAATTCTATGCCATTATTCAAAGCCAGAAAAAACTTATCATTATAAAAAATGTAAAATGTATCGGATTCACAATCTGCGGCATTTTGGAGAAACTCATATATAGCCTGTCCATCTTCAGCGTTTTGTAATCCTGTTGCTAAGAAGTTAGCTATGTTAGCTTTCATACCATGATAAGCACTGAAAAAGCCAACTACTTTTTCACCAGATGAATTTTTGTTCTCACAGCCCATAAAATCAGGTTGTATATGATCTGGAAGCGACGAACCGGTTTGGGTAATGACAGAGAAAGATGATTGTTTCTCGACAATCCATCTTCTTAGGTGTTTGACGGATTTTATTCTCATATTTTTGATTAGTGATAATTTATTGTCTTAATTATAACTAATTAAGTAAAGCATGGCAATGTTTGGATACGAAATTTACAAAAGTAAAAAAATAAAACTAGAGCGAATTTTTTGGCTGTGTGATTGCCAAAAAGCCAGTAGGTATGCAGCAGTTAACGAAAGTGTTATTTCATTGAATGACTGCTTCCCCATCCATGCAGACAAAATTATAGTGGATTTAGAGCTTACGCTCATATACGATAATACAATTGCCGTACTACCATGCCAACATACTTATACTTTGGTGAAAACGAATTTTTTCTAAATGGCATCATCAAACAACTAAAAACCCACACTCTAGATCAACAATGGGCAAACTTCAACCATACAGAATACCCCCCAGAATCTAAAGAAACCATTCCTCAAGCATTATCCCATATCATGACACCACCAGTTGGGAGTGGAGGAAGATTAGTACACCAACAGCACATTACTAGAAGTTTGTGCAAAAGAAATTTTGTTGCAGTTGGAGTCCATTCTCCCCAAAATTCCCTCAACAAATACCCTCCTTATCACCAACACTCACAAACCTGACGCGAGAAATAAATCAGTCAAACTCCTACTGGAATACGCACAGGTAAAAGAATAAATCCTGGAAATCCTCAAATCCTGGACATCCTGATTCAGACAAAAAAGGATTAAAGGATAAACAGGATAAAGTATTTAATTAAATCCTGTAAATCCTCAAATCCTGTACATCCTGATTCAGACAAATTACACAGAACTTAATTGTTTTTCTGCCACTTTAGCCTCTGGACTGTCAGCTTCAGATGGTGGTACTAACTGCCAGAATTTGGGTAAATACTCCGGCCAATTAGCGATAATTTCTAAGGCTTTGGGTGAACCAGTTTTATCAGCGTGGGCTTTAATTAAATCATACAACTGTTTTTCACCCGCATCACTGGCAACCCGCTGGACCTTAACAATAGCATGATTCACAAAATCTGGGAAATTACCGACTTCATCCAGGAAATAAGCCAAACCACCAGTCATTCCTGCACCAACGTTCCGGCCTGCTTTACCCAGGACGACAATTACACCACCAGTCATGTACTCGCAGCAGTGATCACCAGCACCTTCAATCACGGCTGTACCCTTTGAGTTGCGTACAGCAAACCGTTCTCCAACCAAACCATTAGCAAATAATCTACCACCAGTAGCACCATAAAGGCAAGTATTGCCGACAATGACGTTTTCCGCTGGGTTGTAAGTCGCATTTGCTGGGGGTTTAATGATAATTTCCCCACCATTCATTCCCTTCCCTACATAGTCATTAGCTTCACCTTCTAAGCTTAAAATCACACCATCAAGATTAAAAGCACCGAAGCTTTGCCCGACACTGCCTTGAAACTTCAGGTTAATTTGCCCTTTAAAGCCGTTGTCACCATATTTTGAAGCAATCACCCCAGTTAATCGAGTCCCGACGGTTCTATCGGTATTAACAACGGCGTAGGTTTTACTAACTATCCCTTGCTCCTGGATTCCTTGACAAATATCCCCATCAGCTAGTAATTGATCATCTAATACAGGTCCATTACTATGAACTTTTTCATGTACTAACCAACTACGATTAGTTTTTGTATCTGGTAGCTTAGTTAAACAATCTAGGTTCAGATGGGTTTTATTGAGTTTCACATCAGAGCGTACTGTTAATAAGTCAGCGCGACCAATTATCTCTGATAAGGAACGATATCCCAATTTAGCTAACAGACTTCGCACTTCCTCCGCAACGAAATAGAAGAAGTTGACAACGTTTTCGGGAACTCCTGTAAACCGCTTCCGCAGTTCCTCCTTCTGAGAAGCTACACCCACAGGACAGTTGTTAGTGTGGCAAATTCGCGCCATAATGCAGCCTTCCGCAATCATAGCTATCGAACCGAAACCAAACTCCTCAGCGCCCATTAAAGCCCCAATCAATACATCCCAACCACTTTTTAAACCACCATCTACACGCAAGATGACGCGATCGCGTAACCTGTGTTCCATTAAGACTCGATGTACTTCCGTTAAACCCAATTCCCAAGGAGTACCAGCGTGTTTAATAGAAGAAAGGGGTGATGCACCGGTACCGCCATCATGGCCTGAAATTTGGATAATATCAGCATTAGCCTTAGCTACACCCGCAGCAATTGTGCCAATACCGATTTCTGCGACTAATTTTACTGAAACTTGGGCTTTAGGGTTAATTTGGTGCAAATCAAAAATCAACTGTGCTAAGTCTTCAATAGAGTAAATATCATGGTGGGGTGGTGGAGAAATCAAAGTTACACCGGGTTTAGAACGCCGTAACATGGCAATATAGGGACTAACCTTGGGTCCTGGTAACTGTCCACCTTCTCCTGGTTTTGCACCTTGAGCGATTTTAATTTCAATTTGTTTAGCTGTGGCTAAATATTGGGGTGTAACGCCAAACCGACCTGACGCAACTTGTCTAATGGCACTTGCAGCAGTATCACCATTTCTTAACCCATGCAAATGGGGGAAAGTAGGAGATTTACCAGCAGTATCAACATCATTTAAAGCGTTGTAACGAATCGGATCTTCTCCACCTTCACCAGAATTAGATTTACCACCAATGCGATTCATAGCGATCGCTAAAGTTTCATGTGCTTCTCGTGACAAAGCCCCTAAAGACATCCCCCCGGTACAAAAACGCCGCACAATATCATTAACGGACTCTACTTCTGACAAAGGAATTGGTGTCCGTTCACTGTGGAAATCCAATAAATCACGCAGTGCTGTCACAGGCCGATTTTGCAGATGCTGTTTATACAGTTGATAATGGTCATATTGTTTACCATTAACTGCCTTATGTAGAGCCTTAGCCAACTCTGGGTTATTACTGTGATATTCTCCACTGGGACGGTATTGAACAAAACCTAAATTTTCTAACTTATTCGCTGTCAATTCTGGGAAAGCCTTGCGGTGGAAAGATAACACTTCTTGAGCTAATTCACTCACACTTAAACCACCAATGCGGGAAGTTGTTCCCCGAAAACCCAATTCTAGTAAATCACGACCAATACCAATCGCTTCAAATATTTGTGCTGCTTGGTAGCTAGAAAGCAGAGAAATTCCCATTTTCGAGAGAATTTTCAACAAACCCGATTCTACAGCTTGGCGATAATTTTCTATAGCTTTTTCCCAGGTCAAAGTAGCAATTTTACCCCTAGTCATAAACTGCTGGGTTTTAGGATCATCCCACCAAGCGCTGACAGTATCCAAAGCCATATAGGGACAAATAGCACCCGCACCATAACCCAACAGACAAGCAAAATGATGGGTACTCCAACACTGGGCGGTATCCACAATTAAGGACGTTTTCATTCGCAACCCAGCGCGAATCAAATAATGGTGAACCGCACCAATGGCTAATAACGGGGGAATATAAGTATATTCTGCGGCAATATCCATACCAGTGCGATCGCTTAATATCAATATCTTCGCACCAGCCCGTACAGACTCCGCCGCTTGTTTTTGCAAAGATTCCACAGCAGACTGCAAACCATCTGGTCCTGTAGATATGGGAAATAAAGTTGACAACTCAGCTGTGGCAAATCCTGACAGTTTAATTGCTTCTAATTCTGCTTGAGTGAGTACAGGCGATTCTAATTTGAGCTTACGAGCGTACTCTGGCTTAGGTTCTAATAAATTTCCCCTTTCCCCCAGTTCCACCGTCAAGGACATGACCAACTTCTCCCGCAAAGGGTCAATAGCTGGATTAGTCACTTGGGCAAAACGTTGTTTAAAATAGTCATACAGTAAATGGGGTTTGTCCGAAAGCACAGCCAATGGAGTATCGTCACCCATACAGAAAGTGGCTTCCGCACCAGTGCTGGCCATGGGGTGAATTACCATTTCCACATCTTCTAGAGTGTAGCCAAAAGCGGTTTGCTGTTGTAATAGGACTTGTGTATCAATTTTCCTGCTAGTCTGCCCATTGCCATTAGTTAGGCTATGATGTCCATTACCATTACCATTTGACTCACCCTTAACTAAGCGATTCAATTCTAAGCGATATTTTTGCAACCATTCCCCGTAAGGATACTGTTTTGCAATACGTTGTTTAATCTCCCAATTTTTCAAGATTTCTTGGGTATTTAAATCTACCGCAATCATTTGTCCTGGTCCTAGTCTACCCTTTTCCAGAACATTTTCTTCTGGGAAATCTACAACTCCCGCTTCCGAAGCCACAACGATATAATCATCTTTGGTAATGACATAACGCGCAGGTCGTAAACCATTGCGGTCTAATGTCGCTCCTACCTTTTTCCCATCACTAAATACTAAAAGTGCTGGTCCATCCCATGCTTCTTGCAAACCGCTGTAATATTCATAAAAGTCTACAATCTCTGGATATTCCGCTAAAGCAGGTTGATTTTTGTAGGCTTCGGGAACCATCATCATTAACCCTTCTAAAGGGCTACGTCCCGAACGTACCAGTAACTCTAATACATTGTCTAAAGTAGCAGAATCACTATTATCAGTGTTTACCAGTGGCTTGAGTTCATCAAAACGATCTTCCCAAATTGGATGACTCAGAGTCGCTTCCCGTGCCATCATCCAATTAATATTCCCCAACAGGGTATTAATTTCTCCATTGTGACCTAATAACCGCATGGGTTGAGCTAAAGGCCATTTCGGCATGGTATTGGTACTAAAGCGGCGATGGTATACCGCAAATGATACTTTAAAAGCAGGATGCTTGAGATCCTCGTAAAAATCCCCCAATACAGCCGAACGTACCATGCCTTTATAAACAATGGTGCGACTAGAGAAAGAACATACATAGAAGTCCTCAGAAATTCTCCTTCCCGCTTGCATAATGCGTTTACTCGCAATATACAGTTCTCTTTCCAACTCATCACCGCTTTTATCAGCGCAAGAAATTATAACCTGTTCTATACGAGGTTGATTCTCTCTAGCTTGTACACCTAACACCTCTGAACGCACCGGAACTACTCGCCAGCCCAGTACAGTCAATTTTTCCTCTGCTGCTATTTGCTCAAATGCGTTCTTAGCAATTTGGGCGGCTTTTGAGTCTTGGGGTAAAAATATCATTCCCACAGCCTTATGACTCACATCAGCAAAGTCAATTCCGTGACTGTTATCTTGTGCCAATAATTCCCAAGGAATTGCTGTCAGTATTCCCGCACCGTCACCAGAATCTTGGTCAGCGCTACAACCTCCCCTATGTTCCAAGCAAGTTAAAGCAGTTAAAGCCTTGTCCAAAATTTCATGACTAGCTATATTCTGACGATGGGTAATAAACCCTACTCCACAAGCATCCCTTTCTTCTACTAACCACTTTTGTCCTAAATAAGTATCTTGACAATTGATATCTGACATTGTAGTTTGCTGACCCTGACTTGATTGATGACTCATACTTTATTCCTGAAATGTTGAGGTACAGACGTTGTTACTACTGCTATAGGGAAATTTTCTCATTTATTGGCACTCGATAAAAATACATAATTACCAAAATTTAGGGATAACAATTTTAGCCTTAGCTTGACATTTAGCCAAAGCTGTGTTACCAGTGCCTACTCTATTTTTTATTTGTTTATGCACTCTAAAAAAAATTACCCTAATCTAAAATTTTAGAGCTGTGGGAATTTTAGATTTAATCTCCAAGACTATGATGATAGTCTCCAAGCAGTGTGTATTATTTAAAGCAGTTATCGCTAGTATTTTTAGTGTGACAACTGTTTGCTACTCTTGATAAGAGACAAAAACCCAATATACATACTATCATGATTATTTCTAAAAAAGGTAATTATTTTTTTAATTTTCTGATAAATTTTCGTTAGGCTGGTTTTTGCATAATAACTTTATCAAAAAACACAATGATCTGGAAAATGCTCAATTCTCTGTCACCACTGCTGTCAGCGGGACTATGTTTAACTGCTAATTATGGCGTACTCGCCCAAAACGTTCCTAGTATACCAAATTCCGTTCCCAGTGCTGTTAGCGCTGGTAATCAAATTACTATAAATGGCCGAACCTTACCAGGAGCATGGTTACAACCCACAGGAAATCAAACTTATATCAGTGATGGCGCAGTTAAGCAATTGATGGGTATAGACTTACTCAGTAGTAACAATCATGGTAAACAGCCAATACAGTGGTTTTCTGGCTTAACCAATCCCATAACTCTTAATACTAAAATAAGCGGTGGGTATCGCTATTTAGATATAAGTAAATTAGCTCAAACAGCAAAATGGCAAATTAAAACTAATGGTAACACATTAGGAATTGCTACTCCTCCTTCTCAACTGAAAAATATTCGTCTTGGTAAACAACCAAAAGGGGATCGGATTGTACTAGACTTAGATAACCCAACTTTTTGGCAAATTAGACAAGAGTTACCAGTCAAAAAAGTAGTAGATCCTGATGAAATTATCCCCAAATCTACCACACCAGCCAACCGCGAATGGACTGTCACTTTAGATACTATTGCTGATGCGGCTTTACTCGCAGTTTATAACCCTAAACCACCCATAGCACAAAGCACAGAATCACCCATTCAAAAAATAGAAATTGTCAATAATCAAACAATTATCAATTTGAGTATTCCCTTCGGACAATCTGTACAAATTAGCACTCTCTCCCAACCAAATCGCCTAGTAATTGATATTCAACCTGATGCAATGGTCGAAAGAAATATTACCTGGGCGCAGGGGTTACAATGGCGACAGCGGCTAGTAACTTTAGGAACAGACCGCTTTCCTGTGGTTTGGTTAGATATTAATCCTCGCACAGTAGGATTAAGCATTAAACCTATATTAACTAACGTGCAAACATTAACTGGTACTGCCCCTTTAATCCAAACTGCTCAAAATTACTTAGCCGTAGCGGCAATAAATGGTGGTTATTTTAACCGCAATAATAAATTGCCATTGGGGGCAATTAGGCGAGATAATCAATGGATATCAGGACCAATTCTGAACCGGGGAGCAATAGCTTGGAATAATAAAGGACAATTCTATTTTGGTCGCCTCACCCTCACAGAAACCCTAACCAGCAACAATAATCAAAATTTACCTATTATTTTACTCAATACTGGCTATGTTCAAAATGGTATTTCCCGTTACACATCTTTATGGGGAGATACTTATACACCCTTAACTGAGAATGAAAATATAATTGTCGTGGAAAACAATCAAGTAACTAATCAATTACCAGGGGTGAAAACTGGTATAAATGCTATTCCTATTCCCAAAAATGGTTATCTCCTGATTTTTCGTAATCAGACACCACAATTACCCATTGGTACAAAAATTAACATTACCAACACCACCAGCACACCAGAATTTAGTCGTTATCCCCATATTATCGGTGCAGGACCCCTATTACTAGAAAATGGGCAAATAGTCCTCGACGGAGAAGCGGAGAAATTCGGTTCTGCTTTTATGAAAAGTCAAGCAGTTCGTAGCAGTATTTGTACCCTTAAAACAGGCAACTTAATCATTGCTGCCGTACATAATCGCGCTGGTGGTGGAGGTCCAACCTTAGAAGAACAAGCCAAACTAATGCAGACAATGGGTTGTATCAACGCTTTAAATTTAGACGGTGGTAGTTCTACCAGTCTTTATTTAGGTGGTCAATTGCTGGATCGTTCTCCTAATACAGCAGCCCGTGTTCACAACGGTATTGGAATTTTCCTAGAATCAAAGTCAGGACTTACCCAAAACACAAAAAAGAAGTAAGTAGGGCTTGCTGAAAAAGTTGTCTGTGAGGGGAGGGAACTCTTAACTGGGAACAGGGAACTCTTAACTGGGAACAGGGAACAGGGAACAGGGAACAGGGAACAGGGAACAGGGAACAGGGAACAGTTTTAACTGTCTGGATATCCTCAATTTTCCAAATCCGACAAAGAAAAATGCACCTATTTTAAGACACCATTAGCCAAAACCTGGCACTTTTTTGTGGTAAAAATCCGCGAAACCCTTTATTAATAAATGGTTTTAGGTTTATATGGCTAACGCCACGCTACGCTATCAGCAAGCCCTAAGTAGATGAACGGAAAATATCTTGAAACCTTCAAAGAAGTCGGCGATCTTATTCACATCTTATCCTAAGTCGTGTTTTTGATAAAGATTTTATGTAGACAATTAGTTTGAACATTCTCATTTTACCAGCTAGTGTTGACTTTTGCTATCTTAATCAAAGTGGCCGAATTTCGCCCCCTTTATCATCAACTGTTAAAGCTAAAAACGGGTTTATTATGTCTCCAAATGAGGTAATTATGGCTAAATTATCAGAAACTGTCCCCACGAATACACTGACTTTACAACCAACAATTAATTCTAGAGGCATTGCTGCGGGTGAATTACGTCCTTGGGGGTCTTTCACAGTCTTGGAAGAGGGTCGCGGATATAAAATTAAGCGTATTGAAGTCAAACCAGGTCATCGCCTGAGTTTACAAATGCACCACCACCGTAGTGAACACTGGATAGTTGTTTCAGGTACAGCCAAAGTAGTTTGTGGCGATCACGAGATATTATTAAGCAATAATCAATCAACCTATGTTCCCCAATGTACAACTCATCGCTTAGAAAATCCCGGCGTGATTCCCTTGATTTTGATTGAAGTCCAAAATGGCGAATATTTAGGAGAAGATGATATTATTCGCTATCAAGATGACTATGCACGTGAAAAATAGACAATAGATACAAGGGAATAGACAGGGGAGATTTTTTTCTTTTTGATCACTGACCAATAAAAAATTCCATGATCAATTTAAGTTCAGCAGCCATTAATGAAATCAGGCGCTTAAAATCCAAACAACCAGCAAATATTTTATTTCGTTTGCGGGTGAAATCTGGTGGCTGTGCTGACTGGTTTTACGATTTAGGTTTTGATACAACTGTACAAGCCACAGACCAGATGGTAGAGTTTGATGATATTCGTCTAGTCATAGACCCAGGAAGCCTAAATTACATTCATGGCTTGTCACTAGATTACGCAGAAGATTTGATGGGTGGTGGTTTTCGCTTTGATAACCCCCAAGCAACATCCAGATGTAGTTGTGGTAATTCTTTCTCTATTGGTTAGTTGTCAGTTGTCCGTTGTCAGTAGTTAAGAATTACCTGTTCCCTGTAACCTGTTCCCTGTAACCTGTTCCCTGTTCCCAGTTAAGAGTTCCCTGTTCCCAGTTAAGAGTTCCCTGTTCCCAGTTAAGAGTTCCCTGTTCCCAGTTAAGAGTTCCCTTCCAAAATAATTGACATAAAATCAGAAAAAATGATATAATCAGGATTTGTTAAAACTTAGATCATAAAGCAGCTTCACGCGCTGTAACTCATGCCAACAATACAGCAGCTAATCCGTAGTGAGCGCGAACTAGCGCGTCAGAAAACCAAGTCCCCTGCTCTGAAAGAATGTCCTCAACGTCGAGGCGTTTGCACCAGAGTATACACAACAACACCGAAAAAACCCAACTCAGCACTCCGCAAGGTAGCAAGGGTAAGGCTTACCTCTGGATTTGAAGTCACAGCTTACATCCCAGGTATCGGTCATAACTTACAAGAACACTCCGTAGTTATGATTCGCGGTGGTCGGGTGAAAGACTTGCCCGGAGTTAGATACCATATTATCCGTGGTACATTAGATACAGCCGGAGTTAAAGACAGGAAACAAGGCCGTTCCAAATATGGAACTAAACGCCAGAAAGCAGGGAAAAAATAGGTAAGCGGCGGTTAATCGCGTCAAATACGGTTAATCGTCCTCACCAAAACTCTGTATCTGGCATAAACAGCAAGTTGCATGAGCTTCTGATAATAATCCTGTAAAAGATAACAGCACTTTCATCTAAATTTAAAAGTAGATTAAGTCGTCGTCTTCTGTGTCTGGTGACAGACAATAAAGTGAATTAATTCAGTCTCTTGACAACTGATAGAGCCATAAGCAAAAAATCAGGAAAATGAAGCGGCTGATAAAACCGCTTTTAGTCCCCTGTGTTCTGATAACATATAATTTCGTTGCCAAATTCCCTATTCAAGGATGAAGTATGTCTCGTCGTGGTGTTAGTCAAAGGCGGCCAGTGCCGCCGGACTCAGTGTACAATAGTCGCCTAATCAGTATGATGATGCGACGACTAATGCGTCATGGCAAAAAATCAATTGCCGCAAGAATAGTTTATGACGCTTTGAAAACTATTGAAGAACGCACTGGTGGAAGTCCCTTAGAAACTTTTGAAAAAGCAGTGCGTAACGCTACACCGTTAGTAGAAGTAAAAGCTCGCCGAGTCGGTGGAGCAACCTACCAAGTACCAATGGAAGTGCGTACAGATAGGGGTACTACCCTAGCATTACGTTGGTTAGTACAGTATTCTCGTCAACGTCCAGGGAGAACTATGGCCGGAAGACTGGCGAATGAGTTAATGGACGCGGCGAATGAAACGGGAAGTGCTATTCGTAAGCGGGAAGAAACGCATCGCATGGCAGAAGCAAACAAAGCATTTGCACACTATCGTTACTAAACTAAGTAAAAAAGCGATATATCGTCCTTTACTGTTCGGTAATTCATATACAATGTGAATTATCTGATAGCGGGGCGTGGCAAGTCCATAGTCTTTAATCAAACTATTACTGGCGCGAAAACCAAGCAATTATAGTGATAGTTTTTTCAGAGCAAAAAAGTGATATTGCGTTTGGCTAAAGCGTGAAAGCTTACTGAGGGATAACCGCTCCCATGCTCCCATTGAAGTAAGAAGTAAATGTCTAGCTTGGTCTAGGATTTATATAGCAGCAGTAATATACAAGATATCATGGCGACAACGATAGGAGGTAATGGTGGCACGCACAAACCCGCTAGAGAGAGTACGCAATATCGGTATTGCGGCGCATATAGATGCGGGAAAAACAACGACGACAGAGAGAATATTATTTTACTCTGGGATCATTCACAAAATTGGCGAAGTTCACGAAGGAACAGCCGTTACAGACTGGATGGAGCAGGAGCGGGAGCGGGGAATCACCATCACTGCGGCTGCAATTAGTACCAGTTGGAAAGATCATCAAATTAACATTATTGATACTCCGGGTCACGTGGACTTCACCATTGAAGTTGAACGTTCCATGCGAGTATTAGATGGTGTAATCGCTGTGTTTTGTTCCGTAGGTGGTGTACAACCACAGTCAGAAACAGTATGGCGACAAGCAGACCGCTATAAAGTACCTCGCATTGCCTTTATTAACAAGATGGATCGCACCGGTGCGAACTTCTATAGAGTGCATGATCAGATGCGCGATCGCTTACGGGCTAATGCGATCGCCATTCAACTACCCATCGGTAGTGAAACTGAATTTAAGGGGATTATAGACTTAGTGCGGATGTGTGCATATATGTACACAAATGACCAAGGAACTGATATCCAAGAAACAGAAATTCCAGCCGACCTACAAGAAAAAGCCACAGAGTATCGCAAACAATTGGTAGAAGCAGTAGCAGAAACCGAAGATGCTTTGATGACCAAGTATTTTGATGGCGAAGAACTGACAGAAGCAGAAATCCGTACTGCTCTACGTAAAGGGACAATTGCTGGGACAATCGTACCAGTGCTGTGCGGTTCAGCCTTTAAGAATAAAGGTGTGCAGTTGATGTTGGATGCAGTGATAGATTACCTGCCAGCGCCAACAGAAGTACCACCAATTCAAGGCACACTGCTCAACGGTGATCCCGTAGAACGTCATGCTGATGATAACGAACCATTATCAGCTTTGGCATTTAAGATTATGGCTGATCCTTATGGTCGCCTGACCTTCGTTCGTGTTTATTCTGGTGTGTTGAAGAAAGGTAGTTATATTCTCAACGCCAGTAAGAACAAAAAAGAGCGGATTTCTCGATTAGTGCTGATGAAAGCAGATGATCGGCAAGACGTGGATGAACTACGGGCTGGTGATTTAGGTGCTGCACTAGGATTAAAAGATACTTTGACAGGTGATACCCTTTGTGATGAAGGCTCACCAGTAATTCTGGAATCCTTATTTATTCCTGAGCCAGTGATCTCGGTAGCGGTTGAACCCAAAACCAAGAACGACATGGACAAGCTTTCCAAAGCACTACAATCCCTGTCAGAAGAAGATCCCACCTTCCGTGTTCGTGTTGACCCTGAAACTAACCAAACTGTAATTGCGGGAATGGGAGAATTGCACCTAGAAATTCTCGTAGACCGGATGTTACGGGAATTTAAAGTAGAGGCAAACGTTGGTGCGCCCCAAGTGGCTTACCGCGAAACCATCCGCAAATCCGTCGAAAAAGTTGATGGTAAATTCATCCGTCAGAGTGGTGGTAAGGGTCAGTATGGTCACGTGGTGATCAACTTAGAACCAGGCGAACCAGGCACAGGTTTTGTATTTGTCTCTAAAATTGTCGGTGGGATTGTACCCAAAGAGTACATAGGACCTGCTGAACAGGGAATGAAAGAATGTTGTGAATCCGGTATTTTAGCTGGATATCCACTCATTGATGTCAAAGCGACATTAATACATGGTTCTTACCATGACGTAGACTCTTCAGAAATGGCTTTCAAAATTGCCGGTTCTATGGCAATCAAGGAAGCGGCTGCAAAAGCTTCTCCTGTCATCTTAGAGCCGATGATGAAAGTTGAAGTTGAAGTACCTGAAGACTTTATGGGAACTGTCATCGGTGACTTAATCTCCCGCAGAGGACAGATTGAAAGCCAAAGCACTGAAAATGGGGTTGCGAAGGTAGTATCGAAAGTTCCACTAGCAACCATGTTTGGTTACGCTACTGATATCCGGTCAAAAACCCAAGGTCGGGGCATCTTTACGATGGAGTTTAGTCACTACGAAGAAGTACCTCGGAGCGTGGCTGAAACTATCATTGCCAAAAGTAAAGGGAACGCTTAATTAAAAAAGGAAACGATTATTCATGGCACGCGCAAAGTTTGAAAGAAATAAACCCCACATAAATATTGGTACTGTTGGACACGTTGACCACGGCAAAACTACTTTAACAGCAGCTATTACTATGACATTGGCGGCTATGGGTCAAGCCGTAGCTAAGGGTTACGACCAAATTGATAATGCACCGGAAGAAAAAGCCCGGGGTATTACAATCAATACGGCTCACGTTGAGTATGAAACCGCAAATCGGCACTACGCACACGTAGACTGTCCTGGACACGCTGACTATGTGAAGAACATGATCACAGGTGCGGCGCAAATGGATGGAGGTATCTTGGTAGTTGCGGCTACGGATGGTCCTATGCCCCAAACCCGTGAACACATTCTCTTGGCAAAACAGGTGGGTGTTCCCAGTCTGGTGGTCTTCTTGAACAAAGAAGATTTGATGGATGACCCAGAATTGCTGGAATTGGTAGAACTAGAACTACGAGAACTGCTTTCCAGCTACGATTTTCCTGGTGATGACATCCCCATTATCAAAGGATCAGGTCTACAAGCTCTCGAAGCAATGACTGCTAATCCCAAAACTCAACGGGGTGAAAATCCTTGGGTAGACAAAATCTACGAACTCATGGACGCTGTAGATTCTTACATCCCTACTCCTGAACGGGATATAGACAAACCATTCTTGATGGCGGTAGAAGACGTATTCTCCATCACAGGTCGTGGTACAGTTGCCACTGGTCGGATTGAACGGGGCGTGGTCAAAGTCGGTGATAACGTAGAGTTGGTAGGTATCAGAGATACTCGCGCTACTACCGTGACTGGGATCGAAATGTTCAAGAAGAGTCTTGATGAAGGTCAAGCAGGGGATAATGCGGGTGTACTCCTGCGCGGTATCCAAAAAGCTGATATTGAACGGGGAATGGTAATCGCTAAACCAAAATCAATTACCCCTCATACTCAGTTTGAAGGTGAAGTTTACGTTTTAACTGAAAAAGAAGGTGGACGGAAAACTCCATTTTTCTCTGGCTACCGTCCTCAGTTCTATGTGCGGACAACTGATGTAACTGGTACAATCACAGCGTTTACCGCTGATAATGGTGATGCGGCAGAAATGGTGATGCCCGGAGACCGGATTAAAATGACAGTAGAATTGATCAATGCGATCGCTATTGAACAAGGTATGCGCTTCGCTATTCGTGAAGGTGGCCGGACGATTGGTGCTGGTGTTGTCGCTAAAATCTTGAAATAACACTCACCTTTTTGCTCTCATGACAAAGGAGCGGAGATAAGTAATAAAATCTCTGCTCCTTTCTATTCCCATAAACAATTTTAAATTTTGGATTGGGGATGAAATTTAACATCTGAAATCTAAAATCTAAAGTCTAAAATTTACCGAACCTGGAAAACTAAACATGGCCACTCTACAGCAGCAGAAGATTAGAATTCGTTTGAAGGCATTTGACCGTCGTTTATTAGATACATCTTGCGAGAAGATTGTAGACACAGCTAACCGTACCAACGCGACAGCTATAGGACCTATTCCTTTACCAACAAAACGAAAGATATATTGCGTACTCAGATCACCTCACGTAGATAAAGATTCCCGCGAACACTTTGAAACCCGTACCCATAGACGCATTATTGACATTTATCAGCCTTCCTCTAAAACTATTGATGCACTCATGAAGCTAGATTTGCCTTCTGGTGTGGATATTGAAGTCAAATTGTAAATTTGCCATTGGTCAATAAGATCCCCGACTTTGATCAAAAGTCGGGGATCTATTTTTGTTTTGTGAAAAAATTTATCTTGTGGGGTTTTTCTTTAGCTATCAAACATAATGATAAAATATAAACCAAGTCGGGAAAAATTAGAAAAGAATATAATATTTTAAGAATACAATTTATACTCAACTAACTAACAATGACATCCTCTTCTAAAATTGCAGTTCGTGAACTACCCCTGTTTCCATTACCTGAAGTAGTTCTATTTCCTACCAGACCATTACCCTTGCATATCTTTGAATTTCGCTACCGAATCATGATGAATACCATTTTGGAGAGCGATCGCCGATTTGGGGTATTGATGATTGACCCAGTTAATGGGACAATTGCTAACGTTGGTTGTTGTGCGGAAATTCTTCATTGTCAACGGCTACCTGATGACAGAATGAAACTATTAGCTTTAGGACAGCAAAGGTTTCGTGTTTTAGAATATGTCCGGGAAAAACCTTATCGTGTTGGTTTGGTAGAATGGATTGAAGATCAACCACCAGCTAAGGATTTACGTCCTTTAGCATCTGAGGTAGAACAACTTTTACGGGATGTGGTTCGTCTTTCATCCAAATTAACGGAACAAAATATTGAATTACCGAATGATTTACCAGATTTACCCACAGAATTATCTTATTGGATAGGTAGTAATCTCTATGGTGTGGCCCCAGAACAACAAGCATTACTAGAAATACAGGATACAGTGGCTCGTTTAGAACGAGAAGCGGAAATTCTCACTTCTACTCGTAATCATTTAGCGGCGCGTTCTGTCCTTAAAGATACATTTAGCAATATGGGATAAACTGACCAAATTTTAGAAGTTCGGGATTTGCACAAAGCCTCTAATTTCTATGTTCCAAAATTTGATGGTATTATCCTCGCTAAAGATAAGCAAGATTTTATCTATAGGATAAAAAGCAATATCCAATACATTTGTATTATATAATACTATCGTTTCTATACATTTTCTCGTGGATAGATGCAATATTTTAATTGTATTATCACTATAACAAGTGGCAAAGAGTTGGCCGTCAGGACTAATAGACGTTGCTATGATGGTGTAATTATGTCTGTTAGGTTGCGGTTTATTTTTGGTAATATTTTGTTGCTGTACTATTTTTTCCAAGACTCTGTGCAGCTTATTTTTAGTAACTTTTTCTCCTAAAGCTTGGGATATTTCTCTCCATAATTCCGAAGCAACATCTTTTATGTAACCAAGAGAATGATTGTACGCTAAAGCGATCTCCAGATAATTTCGTCCTAACCAAGATTCACAAAATACAATTTCTTGAATTTTTGTTAGGCTGCCCCGTTTTAATAATTCCTCAACTGCTGAGACTGCTTCTTTACACGATATTTCCTCTTTCTGTGCTTTGTCTGGTAGTACCATGATTACAATTTCCTACTGTCTAAGACTATATCATGGTTATATACATGAGTACAAGGTTTTTTTCTGAAAAAGTTTACGTAAATTTATTTATCAAAAATATCCGACTTTTCCAGACTTTTTCCTACCCTTCATCTTTGTCAAAGGCACTAGAGTAGTAGAGTCTTCATTCAGTAAAGAAGAACGATAAAAACTCTCAGCAATCAAGGAGAAAGACATGACTTACTACTATTGGGGCACAAGTAGTTCTAATTACTTCAATTACACGGGTTCTGATAATCTTTATGCCTCTGGTTATGGCGGTAATGATACTATCTGGGGTAACACTAATAACGATACCATTTATGGAGATGGTGGTAATGATAAGCTTTATGGTTGGAGTGGTAACGATGCCCTTTATGGAGGCACTGGTAACGATTACTTATCTGGGGGAACTGGTAACGATACCTTACAGGGTTCTAGCTCATATGCCTATAACAGTTACGAATATGATACCTTAAATGGTGGTAGTGGCTATGATACATTTGTTTTAGGTACATCAGCCGGAAACTTTTATCAGGGATCTGGTTATGCTACAATAGAAGACTATAATGGTCAGAATGACTATATCCAGCTTAAAGGCAGTGCGAGTTCTTATTATCTTTCTTATGCATCCTTTGGTGTGGGAAGTTCTGCCCTTGACACAGGGATATATCAGAATAATGGAGACTTGATAGGGATAGTTCAAGATAACACCAGTATATCGTTAACAAGCTATTATTTCAGCTTTGTCTAAGAGGTTGTTTGAAAAGTGCGCCTTGCTCAATTAAACATCTCTTTTCCTTTGCGTATTGGCACAAATATGCCAATACGCAAAACATAATTAGTGGAAAACTTTTGAAACATCCTCTAAATAAGTTGGGGTTAAAAATTCAATCCATGCTTCTTTTGTTTTTTGCCATTCCCTTGATTAACCCTCGACTCTAAGGTAAAATGCGATATTTCTCCAAGTTTACCTGTTTTCAATCGTTTTGAAAATCCCCATCGGACAACAACGGAATCAGGTAATAATTTTGTCAGGTTAAATGATGCAGGTAAAAGTCATTTACAACCAGATAATTCTGATTTGATTTCTGAAGTAGAATTAATTACAGAAATAGCCCATCGTTTACATGATGAACATCCGATTAATTGGCGTAAATTGCAAGATACGGTTTATGTTAGAGAATTAATTGCTAAAACTATTCCTGGTTATGAGAAAATAGGTCAAATTGATCAAACTCAGGCAGAATTTACCATTACAGGACGGATTTTTGATGAACCGAAATTTCCCACTTTTGATGGTAAAGCGCGGATGTTTGTCACACCTTTACCATAATTAACTTTACCTGATAAATCAACTTTTGGTGTGGAGGAAAATCAACCAGGAATTGTCTTAATATTGGGAACAGGACGCGGTTATGGACAACATAATACCGTAGTTTATCGCAGTGCAGATAAATATCGCAATATGCCCCATCGTCATTGTATTCTAATGAATAGTTTGGATATCAAAAAAGCAGGATTTCAAGAACATCAACGAGTTACAGTTAAAGGAAGTGGAGGAGAACTAGAGAATATTGAAATTATTTGTGGTGCAATTCGTGAAGGTGTAGCCTTTATGTTTTATCCTGAAGCTAACGTTTTATTGACAGCAGCAATTGATCCTGAAAGTGGCACACCTGCTTATAAAAGAGTTCCGGTTTTTGTGTACTAAATATTATCTCTATTATCTCTTTTACCTCATTAGCTGCTTATTAACCCTACCTACCACCAAAAATTATCCTCACATACCATAATTTACCCTATTTGTCAATAGTACATTAGTTCTACTAGTCAAATTACATTATTTGCTGAATAATTTTTCCCCAATTTAGTCTTTCAAACCACTGCTAATTTGTAAAGTTTTGTATTTTTTTTCAAAATCGATCTCTGAAACGACTATAAATAAAGACTTTTGCAGATCATCTTTTTAGCAGGGTGCAAAATTGACAATAATAACCCAATTATGAAATTCTCAATAATTCTAGCAAATCGCCGAAAGTATTGCAAGCTCGTTGCTAAATAAAAATAATTCTCAATTAATTATTAAGAAAATCTAAAGTTGAATTTTCATCAGTTATGAATATTAAAAGTATTATTGTATTTATATAAATTTTACTTATAAGATACTGTGAGATTTTATGATCACTTCCGTACCAGTAGTCAATTATTTGCTAGAGTATGGGAAAGAGAAAAACCAAAAAAATAACGAAAAATTACCAATTTTTATCATTTGGTAACTGACTGAGATAATCATCCATAATAGCTGGTAATTCTTTTGGTGAATAGGTGTAAGTTAAGAATAAAAATGTCATAGCTGTTGTTATAATTAGCTTTCTATCTAATATCTCTGATAATTGAGAACGGGTATATTTACCATTCATGATTTCTATACTAGCATCAGCGATCGCATCTTCAATTACTTCTTCCTCGATTAAATTTTCCCATTCATCATAATTGACATAATAGGATTTTTTATTTTCTTTCAAGTTGATTTTTTGAATTTCTCTAATTGAATTACGAATACAAGCCATCCAATAATTTGTTAATCGCTGTTCTATTTGATTTTTAATCAAGTGAATGAGTAAAATTTTTAAAAATGATTCTATATTTCTCAATATTGCTTGTTTACTCATTCCTTCTAATTCATCAATAATTGCTAAAGTATCGGCATAATTTCCTTGTAAAATGCTGTTTCTCAGGTCTATTAATTCTTGAGTCATTTTTGTTAACCTCCAGAATGATTCACATACTAATAATAACACAGGTTTTGAGAAAAAAGCATAGGTTTCTGCAAACAAGAACTTACAGCACTTCCCGATGTTATAAGGTACAATAACCCCACCCCCAACCCCCTCCAATATCAAAAGTTTATCCTTTTCTTCCCCCCGCTGCTGGGGGATTGAGGGGGGTGCGAGGAGGGGGCAAATGAAGTACCTCATAAGAGCGGAAACCCCTGTATTATTCTCTTTTCTCTGTGTTCTCTGTGACTCTGTGGTTCGTTTTCAAAAAGAGTTTTGGGATTAACTGGATTGATTTCTAAATTCCCTCGTAACAATTCAGGGAACAGGGAATAGATATTTTTCTGCTCCTTGTCTTCTGCTATAAATTTGCCAATTGTAATAGATCTAAGCCTTGGGTAAAAATATCATCAATGGGTAACATTTCCCCTGCTTCAGTCATAAACTTATGGTCTTTTGTCGCGCGAATAATTGCCCCATTTTCTAATAAATATTCATAGACTTCTTGCTGTCCCCGATGATGCCACTGGGCAATAGGTTGAGTATAAAGTATGCCATTGCTATCAACTGTATACACCCGACACTCAATTTGCTTTTCCACAATTTCCCCAATCTCTAAAAAACCATATTCAACAGTTAAAATTTCTGTATCATAACTTAAACAATATTCGGCAAATTTTAACATATCCCCAAATAAATGTTCAGCAACTTGGGATTTTACACCATTTTTTGCAGAACCATCAATAAAATTTTGCTTTTGTTTCTCCATTTCCGATACTTTCTTTTTCCCCATAGCGCGACGGAGTAAATCAGCTTGTCCTAAACTATAACCAGCCATGTCTTGAGCAATTTTCATAATTTGCTCTTGATAAACCATGATGCCATAGGTTTCATTTAATATCGGTTCTAAAATTTGAGTATCATATTCAATTTCTTCTCGTCCATGTTTCCGATTAATAAATTTAGGAATTAATCCTGCATCTAATGGTCCGGGACGATAAAGTGCGAGAATAGAAGAAATATCTTCAATATTAGAAGGTTTCAAATCTCGGACTATCTGCTTCATTCCTGAAGATTCTAATTGAAATATGCCCTCTAAATCACCTGCTTCTAATAGTGAATAAGCTTTAGCCACATCTTTTGGTAAGGTGGTATGTTCACCTTTAGCTAATATTTTTTGTGCTTTTCTTTCCTGTCCGGTAATTTGATCAGGATCAACACGATATCCTTGACTTTGTTCAATTAAATCAATGGTTTTTTGAATTAGGGTTAAGTTCCGTAAACCCAAAAAGTCCATTTTTAATAATCCCAATGATTCCAAATCTTCCATGAAATATTGGGTAATTACAGAACCGTCATTATTTCGCTGTAGGGGAACAAGTTCGTCTAATGGTTCTGCGGAAATAACCACACCAGCAGCATGAACACCGAAGGTTTTGTTAGTACCTTCAATTCGCATGGCCATATCAATCCAGCGCCGCACGGTGGGGTCATTATCATATTTGGCTTTAAATTCTGGTTCGGGAGTTTCATCGGAAATCATCACTTTCAGTTTTGTCGGTTTACCCCGGACTACAGGAATCATTTTCGCCATTTTGTCAGAATCTCCATAAGGAATATCTAACACTCTAGCGACATCTTTTAACACTGCTTTTGATGTCAGACGGTTAAAAGTAATAATTTGGGCTACTCTCTCAACCCCATATTTTTCAGTGACATATTCAATTACCTGATCTCGTTTATCAATGCAGAAATCTGTATCAATATCCGGCATTGATTTACGTTCGGGATTGAGAAATCTTTCAAATAATAAACCATGATGTACGGGGTCAATATTCGTAATTTTCATGGCATAAGCTACTAAAGAACCTGCCGCAGAACCCCGTCCTGGTCCAACGGGAATATTATTGTCTCTTGCAAATTTAATATAGTCCCAAACTACTAAAAAGTAGGTGGAAAATCCCATTTGCTGAATCATTTTTAATTCATATTCTAATCTTTCTTTATAGACTGGATCTACTTCGTTGCGAGATTTGCGATTTAATCTTTCTAAAAGTCCCAACCATGCAACCTCTTCTGCATAAGTATCTGCTGTATGTCCTGAAGGGATTGTGGGTGTGGGAATTTGTGGATCACCCATGATGTGATAAGGTTCAACTTTATCCGCAATTTCGACCGTTGTGGCGATCGCTTCGGCAATGATATCATCGGCTAAATGGTCACGGAATAGCTGGTGCATTTCCTCGGATGATTTGAGGTATTCTGTGCCGCTGTACCGCATTCTTTTATCTTCGCTAATGAGTTTACCTGTTTGAATACAAAGTAAGGCATCATGGGATTCTACATCAAAACAAGAGATAAAATGGGAGTCGTTTGTGGCGATGAATTTAATGTTTAATTCCCTGGCAATTTTGACGATTTCTACATTCACAATTCGGTCTTCTTGAGAACCATGATCTTGAATTTCTAAATAAAAATCTTCACCAAATACTTCTTTATACCATTTAGCAATTTTCCTGGCTATATCTGGCCGATTACTCAAAATTGCTTGGGGAATTTCTCCTCCTAAACAAGCACTGGTGACTATTAACCCCTCCTTATATTGTTTGAGTAAATCCTTATTAATACAAGGACGGGAAAAAATGCCTTTACCTTGTACTCCTTGCAGGTGAGAAATGGTGGTGATTTTAACTAAATTTTTATAGCCTTGAGTATTTTTTGCTAATACGACTTGATGATATTTAGGACGACGTTCTTGTTTGTCAATTTCACCATTAATGATATACATTTCGTTGCCAATGATTGGCTTAATCGTCTTACTGCGGCAAATTTTGATCAGTTCCACAGCCCCATACATGACACCATGATCTGTGAGGGCGATCGCTTTCATTCCTAATGCGATCGCTCGATCTACCAATTCTGGTAGTTGACTAGCACCATCAAGCAAGCTGTAATCACTGTGAATATGTAAGGGAACAAAGGACATATTAGTATTTGGTAAAGTAAGGGAATTTTAGATTAACAGTGTTTAGTTAATATCTTATGCCGAGAAGGGAGTAATTAACCCACAAATAGAATATTAATCTTTCCTAATTCTAATGATAAAAATTGGTAATTTTTCGTTATTTCTTGGTTTTTTCCTTCCTATACTCTAGCAAATAATTTAGGACTTACGCACGAGTCACAGAATAACGAACCACTCCAGACACAGAAAACACAGAGAAATGAGGACTTGAGGAATATTCTGCATAAGTCCTATAATTGATTCATGGTACGGAAGTGATCATAAAATTTCAAAATTTCACAGTATTAATATAATTAAAACTTATATAAATGCGATAATACTTTTAATATTCATAACTTAGGAAAATTCAACTTTAGATTTTCTTAACAATTAATTAAGAATTATTTCTATTTAATAACGAGCTTGCAATACTTTCGGCGATTTGCTAGAATTATTGAGAATTTCAAAATTGGGGTATTATTGTCAATTTTGCACCCTGATCAAAAGATGATCTGCAAAAGTCTTTATTTATAGTCGTTTCAGAGGTCAATTTTGAAAAAAAGTACAAAACTTTACAAATTAGCAGTGGGTTGAAAGGGTAAATTGGGGAAAAATTATTCAGCAAATAATGTAATTTAACTGGTAGAGCAAATGTACTATTGATAAATCAGGTAACTTGTGGTATGTGAAGATAATTTTGGGTGGTAAGTAGGGTTATTAAGCAGCTAATGTGCTAAAGCCCTGTATATTGCATCAATGAAAGGATAAGTTAACCCTGGCTGGCATAGAGACGTTCCATGAAACGTCTGTACATGGTTTTGGAGATATAGAAACTACACCCAACTAACAATAAAGTCTTGGTGAGTGAGATTTAGTCCAAGGGAAAGTAGCGATCGCAGTCGTTAAACCTTATTTTTTTAGCTATAATATAATACATCTACATTAAATAAATAATCCTGTTAATAAATATTACATTATTCCCCGCCGTGAGGTGGGGGATTTTTTGTGTATAGGACTTACGCACAAGTCACGGAATAATGAACCACGTTCGCGGAGCGTCCCGTCAGGGATAGGAACGAAGAGAACGAAGAAAAGAGGGTTTGAGAGATATTTTGCGTAAGTCCTGGTGTAATTGGATTGGTTTGATTTCAAAATTTCTTAACTCTCTAGATGTATAGGCATTGGAGTCAATTTCTCTAGTAACTTGTAAATTTCTGTCCCAATTTTCTTTTCTGGATAATCTGGATTAGTTAGGTTACATTCACCAAAAACATTGTAGAGCCGAGAATCCCTACCCAGGTCACGTCTCTACAAGGGTTTCAAAGGACGTACATTTAATTGTCACCAGATGTCTATTGAGAATAGGTTTTGATCCCATTTTTGGTGATTCATGGTTGCTCAAATCTCTTTTTTTGGTTTCAGATATTTGTTTTTATTCTTGTTTTCCTTACCTCATTAATTTCCCTCTGTGACAGTTGTGGGTGCGGAATGTGGGTTAAAATCTACCGTAATTTTCTATAACGAGTATGACGGTTTCTTCGACCACGCTTAACAGATGAGCGTGTTTCTAGCTCACTTTTAATTACAGCACCACGATGTTGTAATTCCATTAATTTCTACAGATGTCTATTCAACTACTTGCAAAGGTTTTGTCGTATCTAAATTTTTTTTATTAATTTCTGACCCCATTGGATGACTATTAGTAAGATCTATTGCTGGGACTGATTTGTTTTGTTCCTCATCAGTGCTAGGTTCATGGACAACGAGGCGATCGCAGGGAATGGTATCTGATATAATAGCACTGGCCATCATTCCTGTGTGAATTTCCATTTGTGCTTCTTTAGGAACTTCAAATACTAGTCTTTGTCCGGGGAATACCACCCTTTCAAAGTACCAGTTAGGAATATTGGAGATGCGAGCCACCTGGATCTTACTTGTGGCATTAACGTAGCAGCAGAGAATTTTCCCCGAATGCTCCGGTGGTAGAGGATCTAATATCTGAGCCATAACTAGTGGTAAGCTGATTTACGCCACAATTTTATTTTAGTTATGTCAACCTAACACTGGATGATCCCCTGTTACTGTAACTGCGACTACCATCTGCGATTTTCTGCATTATTTATATCTAAAGTTATATCTAGTTTCTAAAATTTTTGTAAATAAATCTATCTTTTGTTGATCAAATCCGTCATAAATAAGAATATGGCTTTTTATTCTGAATAAAACTGCTGTCAATTCTTCTTAGCTAAGAATTTCAGCCGTTACTTCCTTATCTTCATCCACCTTGGTAAATGTAAATAAGTAGGTGAACGGAAAAAAACCGACATAAGTAACGAAAAGTAAAGTTGCCCAAAACCTCTTCCCTGTCCCCTGTTCCCTGTCCCCTGTTCCCTGTCCCCTGTTCCCTGTCCCCTGTCCCCTGTCCCCTGTTCCCTGTTCCCTGACATCTATCTCCCATGAATCCCAGCAGCAAGTCATTCCTCAATTCATCAACTCAATGTTATGGTGAATGTATATGAAAATTTTGTTCATAAACCGCCTTCTATAATAAGCAAATTTTATGCAGTCCAGTTTTCAGTTTTTTGTGTAACACAAAATAACTGCAATGTCAAGGACAATCCTGATTAAGTCATATAACTTTTGACTTTTGACTCTTGACTCCCGCTGGAACGGTACTAATTTTTCCCTCAACAACGGTAAGCAGTGCAGTTAAACCCAGTATGAACCCAACTAAAATTCTCTATGTTCGTCTTCCCTGTAACCCTATCTTTCCCATTGGGGTTGTCTATCTTTCGGATCATGTTCACAAACTATTTCCCGGTGTAGAACAGCGGATTTTTGACTTAGGTACAGTCCCACCTGTAGATTATACTTCCGCTCTAGACCGGTCTATTGATGAATTTAAACCCACACTATTAGTCTTTTCTTGGCGAGATATTCAAATTTACGCGCCAGTAGGAGGACGAGGCGGAAATCCCCTGCAAAACGCTTTTGAATTTTACTACGCTAAAAACCCATTCATCAAATTACGTGGTGCTTTGGGCGGGTTAAGAATTTTTATAGCTTATTATGTAGAGTTATGGCGTAATCTCGGTTTGGTTAAACGGGGTTTAAAACGCGCCCAAAAATATCAGTCTCAAGCCCGTGTAGTCTTGGGTGGTGGAGCGGTAAGTGTATTCTATGAACAGTTGGGTAAAAGTTTACCTGCGGGAACAATTATTTCTGTGGGTGAGGGAGAAACACTTTTAACAAAACTGCTCAATGGTGAAGATTTCCGCAATGAACGTTGTTATGTTGTGGGAGAAAATGCACCGCGTCCACGCTTAATTCATGAACAACCCACACCTCTAGAAAAAACAGCTTGTAATTACGATTACATTGAGACTATTTGGCCGGAATTTAGTTATTACCTGCAAGAACAAGATTTTTACATTGGTGTGCAAACTAAACGCGGTTGTCCCCATAATTGCTGTTACTGTGTTTATACTGTAGTTGAGGGTAAACAAGTCCGCATTAATCCCAGTGATGAAATTGTGGCAGAAATCCGACAATTATACAATCGTGGTATCCGTAATTTCTGGTTTACAGATGCTCAGTTTATACCTGCACGTAAATTTATTGATGATGCTGTGGAATTACTCCAGAAAATCGTTGATTCCGGGATGTCAGATATTCATTGGGCAGCATACATTAGAGCCGACAACTTAACACCGCAATTGTGTGAGTTGATGGTAAAAACAGGTATGAATTATTTTGAAATCGGTATTACTAGCGGTTCTCAAGAACTAGTCCGCAAAATGCGAATGGGTTACAATTTACGAACTGTTTTGCAGAACTGTCGTGATTTAAAAGCTGCCGGTTTCAATGATGTAGTTTCTGTTAATTATTCCTTTAATGTCATTGATGAACGTCCAGAAACTATTAGGCAAACTATAGCATATCACAGGGAATTAGAACAGATTTTTGGGGTTGATAAAGTTGAACCCGCTATTTTCTTTATTGGACTACAACCCCACACCCATTTAGAGGAATATGCTTTTAAAGAGGATATTCTCAAACCGGGTTATGATCCGATGAGTTTAATGCCTTGGACCGCTAAAAAGCTTTTATGGAATCCTGAACCTCTGGGTTCTTTCTTTGGTGAAGTCTGCTTACAAGCTTGGCGACAAAATCCCAACGATTTTGGACGGGAAGTGATGAATATTTTAGAAGCCAAATTAGGTCGCGCTGATTTGGAAACGGCGCTTTCTGCACCCATACCAGAAAAGCAGTTAGTGTCAATCTAAGTTCAGGTGATTTCTAATCACCGCTATACGGACTAGTAAAATTCAAAAAACCCTAATTTCATGTTACAAGGTTCAATTCTCCAACAGTTAGAAGCTTCCCACCGCCATAGTTCGCGCCCAATTCATTTTGGGGTGTACTATAAGAATACCTTGGTTGCCCTCTGTCATGCTTTAGAAGACCATATTTTAACTAGAAATAATGCTCCTTTGGTAATTACGGCTTTCCAAGAGGGTAAATGGTATCTAGAAGAAGCAGTCAGATATGCAGATATCGCTCAACACAGCCAACAAATTGTCATTATGGCCGCTGCTGACGCTGGTTTTGCGGAACATCCCACTAGCCAGTTAAGTAATGTTAATCTGGTAGCATTGGCAACAGATGATCCTGTAGCTCAGGAATGGCATTTGATGATTTTATCACCTGACTACACAGCGATGGTAATTTGTCAAGAGTTATCCCCAGATGATTATGGGATTGAGGGCTTGCCAACTTCCGATTTAGAGCGGAAATTCTACGGTTTATGGACATTTGAGCCGGAATTAGTCCAGGAAACCGCAGAATTAGCGATCGCGCATATCAAAGACTATCATCCCGAATTAGCACTGAAACTTACTCAATATAAAGAGGCAATTCATACACATATATCTTCATCAGCGGATGTGGCTACTGTCGTAGCCCGTGTTGTTGATTACCTGAAAACAGGACAGGACAACTTATCTATTCCCGTAGCATCCCATCGAAAATCTCTAGATCGTAACTTGGTATCTAATGAAATCCAAGCATTTTTACGGATGGCGCAATTGATTGATTTAGCAGATATCAATCACCATGGTGTAGCCACGGAAGTAGCATCTGTAGTAGAAACAATGGGGCAACTGTTAGATATACCTGCATGGCAAATTAAAAGATTACGTCTTGCGGCTTTGTTACATCGCATAGGTTCACTGCAAAACGTTGAGAGTCTGATTACTCCCAGTCACTTAACCACGGCTGATCTAGAAAAAGCACCTAGTTGTCCTCTGGCTTGTCCCCTCGTACCAGGAGCGCAAGCATTACGAATTATGCCACGATTACGGGCAATAGCACAAATTATCACCCATCAAACCGAATGGTGGAATGGAACAGGTGAACCTGCTGGTTTACTCGGTGATGATATTCCTTTAGAATCACGAATTTTGTCACTAGCAGCAGAATTTATCAGACAAGTTAATCAGTATAAATATTTAGGTAAAAGCGAAGGGGAAATATTTTCCCAAGCTTTAGATCAGTGTCGGCAACAACAATCTACCCGCTTTGATCCTAAACTTTTAGATACCTTGACCTTATTAGTTATGGGCTTACAACAGGGACTTGATTTATCCGTGATCACACCGAAAGTCAGCGGCGGTTTATGGTTGCTTGATTCTCGTTGGGATAGCCACAGCAAAAGCAGTGAACAAATTTCAGTATACAGCACACCAGGGAGAATTTACGGATGATTAGCAACAATAAACAACTTCCCGGCGCAAATTTAGAAGATGAGAATCTATCTCACTTAGATCTAAGAAAGATAAATTTAACAGGGGCGCATTTAGTAGGGACTAACTTTACTGGTTCTCAATTAGAGGGTGGCCATTTTGCGGGAGCAAACTTAATGGGTGCAAATCTGCAACAAACTGACTTGCGGGCGAATTTAATGGGTGCAAACTTAATGCAAGCTGATTTGACTGGTGCAGATTTACGTGGTAGCAATTTGAGGGGTAGTAACTTGATGGGAGCAATCCTGAATGATGCGTCTTTAACCGGTGCTTTTTTAAGTGGCGCTAATTTGATGGGTGTAAATTTACAAAGTAGTGATTTACGATGTGCAGATTTACGAGGTGCTAATTTAACGAGGACTAATCTCAAATGTGCAGATTTAAGCGGCGCAGATTTGCGAGGGGCTTTACTGACTGAAGCGAATCTTGAAGAGGCTGATTTGCGAGGGGCTAACTTAGCAGGAGCGGATTTAACTGGAGCGAATTTACTTTGTGCGGAAGTAGATGCTGTGAAGTTAAATGGCGCAAGTTTAGATAAGGTATGTATTGTGGGTACAGTTTTAGAACCTAAATTTTAGAACCTAAGCAAGTTGGCAGGATCAAACAAATGTATGTATGTATGTTTAGTTTTGTAAAAAATGTAAAATGACCTATTTCTGGGATATTCGTTTAATCTAACTTTTAATTGCAATTATGTGGACCGAATTAACAAAAGCGATCGCTAATTTGAATATACCAGCCGATTGGGTAGGAATTAGAGCCGTTAAAACAACTTCTGCACACCATTATGTGCGTGATGGTTTACCTCAAAGCAACGGTAAATCATTGAATATGGGAGCAATGATAGAAGTGATGGTTGATGGCTGTTTAGGTTATGCTGCTACTAATTCCTTAAATATTTCTAGTTTACAAAATGCTGCTAAAATCGCCTATAAACAAGCATTAGCAGCTAGAAAATGGTGGATATATCCAATTAGTGAAAACATCCGTCCTCAAGTAGTTGGTGAATATCAATCACCATATTTAGAACCATTTAATACTATTAGTCCTGGAGAAATAAATAATTTACTAATTAGGATTTGTCAAGGACTAAAAATTAACGATAAAATCGTGCAAACAACAGCCAGAACCAGTACACATCAAAAAGAAACCTGGTTTGTCAGTAGCAACGGTTCAGAAATATATCAAAAAATTCTCACATTGGGAAATCATTTTAGCGCCATAGCCCAAGATGGAGAAATCGTCCAACAACGCACTAACAATGGACAAGAAGCCAACTATTATCAAGGAGGTTGGGAACTCTTCCAAGAAGATAACTTATGGCATCAAGTCCAAAAAGTTGGAGAAGAAGCCTTAGAATTATTAACAGCAGCAGAATGTCCAAATACCCGGACTAACTTAGTTTTAGCGCCGGATCAAATGATGCTACAAATTCATGAAAGTATCGGACATCCTTTAGAAATTGATCGCATTTTAGGAGATGAACGCAACTATGCTGGGGGTAGCTTTGTTACCCAAGATGATTTTGGTAAATTAGAATATGGTTCACCTTTGCTGAATATTACCTTTGATCCTACAGTAACAGGTGAATTTGCCAGTTATGGTTTTGATGATACTGGTGCAATAGCCACCAGAGAATATATCATTAAAAATGGGATTTTGCAAAGAGGTTTAGGCAGTTTAGAAAGTCAAACCAGAGCAAATTTACCAGGTGTTGCTTGTGCGCGGGCTTGTTCCTGGAATCGTCCTCCTATAGATAGAATGGCTAACTTGAATTTAGAACCAGGAAACGCCACCTTTGAGGAAATTATCGCCGGCATAGAACATGGTATTTACATGGAATCTAACCGTTCTTGGTCAATAGATGATCAACGTTATAAATTTCAATTTGGTTGCGAATATGCCAAATTAATTGAAAACGGTAAATTGACAAAAACCCTACGAAATCCTAACTATCGTGCCACTACTCCAGAATTTTGGCATAGTTTAATTCAAGTTGGAGATAATAGCAATTGGCAAATTTATGGAGCGCCTCATTGCGGTAAAGGAGAACCAAATCAAATGATTTTTGTAGGCCATGGTTCACCAGTTTGTGCATTTGCAAATGTGGAAGTTTTTGGTGGTGGTTGACGAATTATGTTTCGCAATGTTTAATGAGCTTGGGTTAAGTGATAAGGAAATGTATTGATCTTTAACTAATTAATGCTACAATAAACAAGTAGCTACTTGATGCCATATCAATATGATCATTGCTCAAGAATTAGAATCACAACAAGACATCTCCGCAGATGTAATATTTCCCCCAAGTGATTTATATAGTGATGAACCGACCGTGGAAACAGAACTACATCTAGAGCAAATTATGCTCTTAATCAAATGTCTCAAATGGTTATGGAAAGATAGATATGATTTCTATGCTGCGGGAAATTTGACTATTTACTATAGTCCTAACCAAAAAAAATCGGAATATTTCCGCGGTCCAGATTTTTTTGTTGTCTTGGGAACTGAACGTAAAACCCGTAAAAGTTGGGTAGTTTGGGAAGAAGACGGTAAATATCCTAATTTCATTTTAGAAATTCTTTCACCCAGTACAGCCAATACTGATAAAGAATATAAAAAAGAAATTTATCAAAATACTTTCCGCACACCAGATTATTTTTGGTTTGACCCTTATACATTAGAATTTGCAGGTTTTTATTTAACAAATGGAAAATATCAACCTTTAGAACCCAATGAAAAAGGACATTTATGGAGTGAGCAGTTAGGTTTATACTTAGGAATTAACCAAGGTCTGTTAAGGTATTTTACCCCAGCAGGAGAGTTAGTCCCTACACCCGAAGAAACCGCCCAAGAAGAAACTAGAAAAACAGCAATACAAGCCCAAAGAGCCGAAAAAGAATCCCAAAGAGCAGAATGGGAAGCTAGAAGAGCCGAACGTTTAGCAGCAAAATTGCGAGAATTAAATATTGATCCAGATACAATTTAAACCATGAAAATTGAAGAATTATCAACTTTAGAAAAAACCTTTAATCAACTTCTGGAAACTCTACTGCTTAAAAAAGCAGAGCATGAACATTTTACCATCAGACTTAGCAGCGAAAGCAGTCAATTTACCCGGTTTAATTCTGCTAAAGTTAGACAGACAGGCTATGTTGATGATGGTTCGATTCAATTGACATTAATGGCCAATCAACGTAGTAGTTTTCGTCAGTTTCCCTGGACAAATAATTGGGAAATAGATTGGGAATTAGCTGATACAGCTTTACAAGAATTACGTGATGAATTACCATTGTTACCAATTGATCCTTATTTGGTTCTACCATCAGGAAATAATACCAGTCGAGAGTTTAATATTGGTAAATTATTAACTCCAGAAATATTAGTTCCCAGAATTTTGGAAACTGTGAATAATTTGGATTTTACTGGTATGTATGCGGGAGGAATTGTCATCAGAGGTTATGGTGATTCTAGTGGACAAAAACACTGGTTTACAACTGATTCATTTAATTTAGATTATTCCTTATTTATGGCATCAAAACAAGCTGTAAAGGTAACTTTTGCCGGAAGTGAGTGGAATGAAGCTGCTTATTTAGCTAAAATAAATGATGGGAAACAGCAATTAGAAATCCTATCTCGTCCAGTTAAAGAATTACCAAAAGGACAATACAAAACCTATTTTGCTCCCGCTGCGGTAGCTGGTTTATTGGGTATGCTTTCCTGGGGTGCTATCAGTGAAGCTGATATTCAACAAGGTAATAGTGCTTTAGCTGCTTTATCCCGTCAAGAAAAACAACTTTCACCAAAATTCACTTTAAAAGAAAATTTTAAAAGTGGTTTAGTTCCTCGCTTTAATAATTTGGGGGAAATGGCTGCACCAGAATTAACTTTAATTGCAAAAGGTATTTTAATTAATAGTTTAGTTAATTCTCGCACAGCAAAGGAATACAATAAACCAGCTAATGGTGCGAATATTTCAGAAACTTTACGTTCTCCAGAAATCAGCCCCGGTAATTTGAGTTTTGAGCAGATTTTACCCAGTTTAGATACAGGATTATATGTTTCTAATTTACATTATTTGAATTGGAGCGATCGCCCATCTGGTAGAATTACAGGTATGACTCGTTATGCTTGCTTTTGGGTAGAAAATGGCGAAATAATTGCCCCCATTGCTAATCTCCGCTTTGATGAAAGTCTCTATCGTTTTTGGGGAGCAGAAAATTTAGTTGATTTCACCGACTTCCAAGAATTTATTCCCGAAGTCGGAACTTACGAAAATCGGCAATTAGGAGGTAGTTTAGTTCCTGGTATGTTAGTGGAAAATTTCACCTATACCTTATAATTTGATAATTTTGATAATTTGGAATTTTCGGTTTTTATAACTCAACCCCAGGTTTATAAGCCCATTAAGGTTGGTTTTGTATGTGTAGATGCGGTTTCTAACTGCTGGCTTAACTGCATTGGTCATCTTAGGGAAAATTATCCCATGCTTGGGCAACCAACTTACTTAACCAGCGTCTTTGTTGTTGATTTAACATCTGGTCATCTTCCAACACCTGAGCGGTTAATTGGTCTAAAGACTGACCCTGAGAACGAACAACTTTAACTACACCAGCGATTACCGCAGCTACTAATTCTTCATCAACTGGCTGTTTTCTCAGTGCAGAAATTTCTTGGGGACTGTCTGGGATAGGATAATTCATGGCTAATGTTTACAAAATTTACAATATGAACAATAAACTTGATTAATCATTAAAATTCTTCATGGAATCTTTATGAAACTAATTAGGGCAGAGTTTAACCTAGTTTCTGCCTTTTTTAACTCTGTCTAGGTGAGTAGATTTACGAGGAATACGAGGACAAAATGCAAGAACTTCTTTATTTAGAAATTCCTACCCCTGATACAATATCCGTACTTCAGTGGCTACAAAGAGATTTTATTCTAGAACATGGGGAAAAATTCATCACCCCAAACGGCTTTCGTGGAAAAATACCGATTCAAAATACCGCTTCTAGAGACGTAGAACTGTCTGTATTTGTTTGGTCAGTGCAGCGGACGACTTATCTGAAAGTATTCCGTTGGGGAGAACAACCTTTTCCAGGTGAGAGACTCATTCTCAAACATCTAACCCAGGAAATTAGAAGCCGCTTTCCCAACTGCTATCCAGAACCACCTGTGATTGATGCCCAAAAGTCAATTTTTCCACAACTAGAACCATATTATCCCCTAACTGTCAAATATTTCCAAAAAATGACTAATGGGGAATATCACCTCCAGCGGGTTTACTGGTGGGAGCAACAGTGGAGAGAAGGGGTGAAAAATCCTCAAAAGCCCCGTCAAGTTGTATTTTATCAAGGAAATAGCCAGGAAAAAGAGAAAACCAGTCCTGAATATGACATCATTTACATTGGTGGGGCTTTGGGGTCAATTCATGCAGCAGTCATGGCTAAACTAGGCTATAAGGTGCTGTTGGTAGAACGATTACCCTTTGGGAGAATGAACCGAGAATGGAATATTTCCCGTGATGAAATCCAAAGTTTAATCAATTTGGGTTTATTAACAAATGCTGAACTAGAAACAATTATTTCTAGAGAGTATAAAGACGGGTTTAATAAGTTTTTTGATGCTAATAACCCCTCTAAGTTAAAAGCACCTGTCCTCCACACGCCCACCGTTTTAAATATAGCTTTAGATTCAGAAAAGTTATTGGCATTGTGTGGAGAAAAACTTAAAGCTGCTGGTGGCGATATTTCCGACGAAACCGAGTTTTTGCGAGTTGATATTAGTGTTACACAAGTGAGTATTAATGTCAAGCATTTGCCCACCGGCAATCAAAAACAAGTCACTGGACGTTTATTGATAGATGCCATGGGAACTGCTTCACCCATTGCTTGGCAATTAAATGGTGGTAGAGCCTTTGATAGTGTGTGTCCTACCGTGGGAGCAGTAATTGAAAAAGGCTTTGAACCTGGAGTGTGGGATTCTGAATATGGGGATGTTCTTTATAGTCATGGGGACATTTCTAGGGGAAGACAATTAATTTGGGAGTTGTTTCCTGGCGTTGGGGAAGAATTAACAATTTATCTATTTCATTATCATGAAGTAAATGCCAAAAATCCCGGTTCTTTGTTGGAAATGTATGAGGACTTTTTCACAATTTTGCCAGAATATCGGCGTTGTGATTTAGATAAATTGGTTTGGAAAAAACCAACCTTTGGCTATATACCAGGACATTTTAGTATAAGTGGTAGCGATCGCAAAATTGCTGTAGATAGATTAATTGCTATTGGTGATGCTGCTTCTCTTCAATCTCCTCTAGTGTTTACTGGTTTTGGTTCTTTGGTCCGTAATTTAGAACGGTTAACCACCCTATTAAATACTGCTCTTAAGCATGATTTATTGAGTTCTGATTACTTAAATAAAATTCGTGCTTATCAAAGTAATGTGGCTGTAATGTGGTTATTTTCTAAGGGAATGATGGTTCCCACTGGGAAATTTATCCCTCCCCAACTGATAAATTCCATGTTGAATACTTTCTTTGGATTATTAGTAGATGAAACCCCAGAAGTGACAGATAATTTCATTAAAGATCGCTGTGATTGGTTTACCTTTAACCGTCTAGCATTGAAAGCAGCGAGTAAAAATCCACCATTGCTATTGTGGATTTGGCAACTAGCAGGTTGGCAGGATTTATTGCGTTGGCTTGGCAATTATTTCAACTTTGCCCGTCATGCTTTAATTAGTGTTATTTTGGGAGCATGGTTACCACAGTTTTTAAAATGGAGTCAATCTTGGTTAGAAACTCGTTTTCCTGGATTATGGTTGCAACTGTTAGTTATTAACTATGCAATTTCCACAGGTAGACCACGATTACCACCAGCATTGCGCTAGTTTTAGCTATTATCAAATAATTGGGGATTTTGGAGTTTTCACGCTCCTAAAATCCTTAGTTCCATGATACTTATCTTCTATATAAGTCAAAAAAAAATAAGTTAAAAATAAGTTAAAAATCAAAATTATGTCTGGTTCTAGAAATGATTGGTTTCCCACATCTATTTGGCACTTTCCAGTAGAAAATCATCAACAATTAAATCCCATCTTATTACAAACTATCTATACAGAAGAACAGCAAGATAGTAAAGGTGAGCAATGGTCAAATATGCTAGGATGGCATAGTGTAGATGATTTACACCAACGAGAATCCTTTCACAACTTCACACAAATTATCAATAAAAATGTTTTAGAAGTTGCCACATTTCTACAATGGGATTTAGAAAAATTCAGCCTCAAAATTACAACCTGTTGGGCAATTATTAATCGTAAATTTGCTGCTAACTCTGTACATAATCATCCTAATTCTATTTTAAGCGGGGTTTATTATCTCAAAACTCCTGAAAATTGTGGTGGCATATTTTTTTGCGATCCTCGACCAGGATCACAGATGATAGTACCACCATCTGTAGAATTTAATTTATGGACTCTGCCACGCATAACCTACAAAGCCTGTGCAGGGACAATGTTAATCTTTCCTAGTTGGCTTTTACATGGTGTAGAAATAAACATGAGCCATGAAGACAGGGTGTGTATTAGTTTTAATATTGGAATAGTGCCTATAAGGAAAAAGTAATCATTCAACCGTCAGCTATCAGTTTTTTCTGAAATGTGGATAAGTAAAAAACCTTTTAATAACGTTTCATATTTGGCACTGCCGTATTAGGAACGGAGAAACAAATTATATGAGCATACACAGCAAGTACATATATTAGGTGAAATTTTCTGCACATTTTAAACAAATATTTCTTTAACCTTAATTTTATCTTAATTTTCTACAAATATGATTATCCATGTTACTTGAGTTTTTTTGAATGCTGATCTTGTGAAAGTGAAATCCATAGGACTTACTCAGGAGTCACCAAATAACAAACCACTTCAGGCACAAAGGTCAGGGAAAAATCAGGGTTTTAGAGGTATTTTGCGTAAGTCCTAATCCAAAATCAAGGCTATTACTGAAGTTTTGGATATTCCCTTTTTTGGAGTGAAGCATAGTTTGTTCTTAATGAAGCAATTGAATCAGAAAACTTGAGTATCTGGTGAAAAGCTAAATCCTTAATGGAGATGTCCTAAATATGGCAATTCAGAACGGAAGAACAACCGCCCCTGCTTACGTCAATAAACTTCCCCAAGGCGCACAATATGCCCTTGTTCCTTTATTGACTGTAGGTGATGAAGTTCCTTTATTACAAGGTGCTTTTGGTTCTTTTACTACTAGTGCTACTGATAAATTTGCCTTTACAGGCATTCCCGACGGTTTGGGAATTTATGAGACAGCCACAGGTTACTATGTGTTTGTCAATCACGAATTGGGTAGCACTACCAAGTCAGATTTTTCCACCACAGTCACAGGACAAATCACCGGAGCGAGAGTTTCCCTATTCCAATTCGATAAAAACTGGAAAGTCGTCGGTGGTAAAAACCTAATTGAAAAAGCCGTTGACAGTACGGGGACGGAATTAGGCAAAATCACCTTTACTACTAGCGGAGCAGATATTGTCAGCCTAACCTCCACTTTACCAGGTTTTGGCCGCTTCTGTTCATCCTTTTTAGCGGAGAGTGGTTTTGAAGGCGGTCCTGTATTCTTCGCACCAGAAGAATCTGACAGTAACAGCCGAGGCTGGGCAGTTACACCTGACGGCACTGCTCAAGCTTTAGATGGTTTAGGACGCTTCTCCAAAGAAAACGTAATTGCAGCATCTCAATATCGAGCTACCAACTCCAACAAAACGGTATTAATTTCTACTGAAGACACTGGTGATGGCGAACTCTATATGTTCGTTGGTAATCAAACAGCAGCAGATCCCAACGGTTTCAAAGATGGTGATTTGTATGTTCTTAGAGTTACAGACTATAGCAACGAAACCTTGGTAGAAGGAGTAAAAGTAGGTGCTACTTGGGTTAAGGTTGACCGTAGTGTTGTATATAACACCCAAGGAACGGAAGACAGGGCTGATGATGTAGCTAAGACCACTGGATTAGATTTATCTAATTGGGTGAATACCAGTGGCCGCTCTACCAACTTCCGCCGTTTAGAAGACATAGCAGAAGACCCAAATAATCCTGGCACTTTCTACTTTGTCAGCACAGGTACAAATAATAGAGTAAATGGTACTACTACCACAGTAGCAGCAGAAGCAGAAAACCCCTACGGTAAAATGTATCGTTTCAGTCTCAACGCTGCTGACCCCACGGGTGCAATTAGTGATTTTGAATTAGTATTAAACGGTGGACCCAATACTGGAGTTAGCTACGACAACATCGTTGTTGACAAAAACGGCAAAATAGCCATTCAAGAAGACACCACTGCTTTTGGTGGTAGTGTCATGGCAGCCCAGAACCGCGATGCTCAAATCTGGTCCTATGACATCGCTACCGATACCGTTAAGTCCTTGTTTGAAATTAACCAACAGGCTGCTGGCGCTGCCTATGATATCGGTACTGGTGCATGGGAAAGCTCTGGAATTGTTGAACTACCCCAAAATGGTCTAACTGGTGTAAGTGGCTACTTATTCGATGTTCAAGCTCACGGTCTCAACAACACTGCTGACCCGAACCAGCCCAATATTCTCAATGGCGCTCATGTAGAGGGTGGACAATTGTTAGCGGCTGTTCCTCAAGTTGCCGAAAAGCCGGTAGTCAATGGTAGAACCACTGATCCTGCTTATGTAAAAGTGCTAAATGGTGTTGATTACAGACTCAATGCACTGTTGACAACTGGGGATGAAGTGCCTCTATTAACAGGTAGTTTTGGTGCTTTTACCGCTAGTAATACCGAAAAATTCGCTTTTACTGGTACTCCTGACGGACTGGGCATTTATGAAACCGTTGATTTTTACTATGTCTTTGTTAACCACGAATTTGGCAGCACCACAAAAACAGATATTTCTAGCACCATTCCTGGACAAATCACTGGTGCGCGGGCTTCCTTATTCCAATTTGATAAAAATTGGCGGGTAATTGGTGGTAAGAATTTAATTGAGAAGGTAGTAGATAGCAAAAATCAAGAAATCAGTAAAATCACCATTACACCTGATGGTATTACTCAAACAGGAAATTTTGCCTTCGGTCCATTCTGTTCCAGTTATTTGGCAACTTATGGCTTTGAAGGTGGCCCAGTATACTTTGTCCCAGAAGAGTTTGGTAACGGTCGTGGTTGGGCTGTAGCAACGGATGGAACTGCTCAAGCTTTAGACGGTTTCGGTCGCTTCTCCAAAGAAAACGTAATTGCAGCATCTCAATATCGGGCTACTAACTCCAATAAAACAGTACTACTGTCATCAGAAGATTCTGGAGACGGTGAACTGTATATGTTTGTGGGTAATCAAACAGCAGCAGACCCCAATGGCTTCAAAGACGGTGAACTATATGTCCTCAAGGTGACAGGATATGACTACGAAACCTTAGCGGAAGGTACAAAGGTCACGGCTACTTGGACAAAGGTTGATCGGTCAGTAATTTATGATACCAAAGGTACAGCAGACCGTGCAGATGACCAGCCCTTGACTGATGGTACTGCTTTGACTACCTGGGTAAATGATGTCACCCGTTCTACTAATTTCCGTCGTGTTGAAGACATCACCGAAGATCCTAACAATCCGGGTACTTTCTACTTTGTCACTACTGGTAATACAAGCACCATTCCTGGTACTACTATTGAGGATAATGCTTACGGTAAGGCTTATCGCTTTAGTTTAAATGCGGCAGATCCTACGGGAGAAATTAGCGATTTTGAATTGGTGCTAACTGGTGGTGCAAACACGGGGATTAGCTATGACAACGTTGTTGTTGATAGCAATGGCAAACTCTTATTACAAGAGGACACGGCTGGTCGTGGTGGTGAAGTTGTCAATGCTCAACAGCGCAATGACCGTGTTTATTCCTACGATATTGCTACCGATACAGTCAGACCTCTGTTTGAAATTGACCAGAATGCTCAAGGTACTGCTTTTAATAATGGTTTCGGGACTTGGGAGACATCCGGTATCGTAGAAACTACGCCTAATTCCCAACTTGGTCGCAGTTCCTATCTATTTGATGTCCAAGCTGGTGTTCGCAATGGTCTAGACCTCAACCAGTTGAATGTCCTCAATGGTAATCATTCAGGTGGTGGTCAATTGTTGATTGCTACTCCAGTACCAAATGTTGAGTTGCTAGGGTTTTCTGCTTTACCTGCGGATAGTTTTGCCGAAGGGCCACAATCTGGTAATGGTATTTCTGCTAATGGTAAAACCGGTCCATTCCCTGGTCAACCAATTCAAGGTTTTAGTGCTGTTCAAATTGGTAACAATAACAGTTTTTACTTCCAACCTGATAATGGTTACGGTGCAAAAGAAAATAGCGCTGACTACCTGTTACGGATTTATCGTGTAGATCCAAACTTTAAAGGTACGGAGAATGGAGACGGTAGTGTTAAAGTTTTAGATTACATCCAATTCTCTGACCCAGACAGGAAGATTACTAATTTCACAATTGTCAATGATGCAACAGCAGCCAGAAACCTCACTGGTGCAGACTTTGATATCGAGTCCTTCGTCTTTGATAAGGATGGCACTATCTGGGTTGGTGAGGAATTTGGTCCTTACCTTCTACATTTTGATGCCACTGGTAAGTTACTAGAAGCTCCCATTGCTACACCAGATAGATTTAAGACTTTAGACGGCACAGCGCCCGATGTTCTTGGTCATAGAGGCGCTAGTGGCTATCGTCCAGAACATACTTTAGCTGCTTACCAGTTAGCAATTGAGCAGGGTGCTGATTTTGTTGAGCCTGATTTGGTTGTTACTAAAGATGGTGTACTCATTGCTCGTCATGAACCTGCTTTAGCAATCTTGAATGCTGATGGTACTGTAAATACTGGTAATACAACCACCAATGTGGCTACTATTGCTAAATTTGCAGACCGGAAAAAGACTGTAATTTTGGATGGAACGTCGGTTACGGGTTGGTTTGCTGAAGACTTCACTTTAGCAGAAATTAAGGAATTACGCGCTATTGAGCGTCTGTCTTTCCGTGACCAGTCTTTTAACGGTCAATTTGAAATTCCTACCTTGACGGAAATTATTAATTTAGTTAAGGCTGTGGAAGCCAGTACAGGTAAGAAAATTGGTATCTACCCCGAAACCAAGCATCCGACCTATTCCCTTTCTGAAGCTACTTATGTAGGTACAACTACTAAGATTAACCGTAATCTGGGTCAGATCCTCATAGATACTCTGAAGGCAAATAATTTCACTGATCCTAGTCGCATTTTCATCCAGTCCTTTGAAGTTGGCAACTTGAAGGAGTTGCATGATACTATCATGCCGGCTGCGGGGGTAGATATCCCACTGGTTCAACTTCTAGATGCCAGTGGTATTGATATCAATGGCAATATTATTGAAGATAAACCTTACGATTTTATCGTTAGTGGTGACTCTCGCACCTATGGTGATTTAAGAACTTCCCAAGGTTTGGCTGATGTGGCGAAATATGCTGATGCTATTGGTCCTTGGAAACGGATGATTGTCAGCGTTAGGGGTACTGATGCTAATGGCGACGGCAGAGCCGATGATGTCAATGGTGATGGTACGGTTAATGATGCTGATAGAACTACACTAGCTCCTACTAGTTTGGTTTTAGATGCTCATAATGCCGGGTTGCTGGTTCATCCTTACACTTTCCGTAATGAAGGACGCTATTTAGCGGCAGATTACAAGGGTGATCCTAAACTAGAGTTCCAACAGTTCTTCCAATTAGGTGTAGATGCACTGTTTACGGATTTTCCTGATACAGGCGATACTGTCAGAGACAGATTAGTTAACGATGCTGGGTATAACATTGTTCGTTCTCCCCAAAATCCTGATGTCCTGGCAGGAACTGCTGTTGCTAATTTAGGTCGCTCTAAGGGTTTTGAGGGTAGTGCAATTAACGCCAGCAAAACTAAGCTCTATATCCTCCTAGAGGGTACGGTTCAAGGTGATGCTGCGGGTGCTTTACGGATTAATGAGTTTGATATTGCCAGCCGCCAATACACTAGTAGGGAATTGTTCTACAGGTTGGATGATGCAGCGAATGCTATTGGTGATATCACTGTCATTAATGATAATGAGTACCTGGTGATTGAGCGGGATAATAATCAAGGAGATGCTGCTCAGTTCAAGAGAATCTTTAAGATTGATTTGTCTAAAGCAGATGCTAATGGTTATGTAACCAAGGAAGAAGTTGTAGACTTACTCAACATCAAAGACCCCAACGACATTAACGGAGATGGCAAAACTACTTTTGTCTTCCCCTTCGTAACTATTGAGAGTGTTGTAGTTATTGACAAAAATACGATTTTAGTTGCCAATGACAACAACTATCCTTTCTCAGTCGGTCGTCCTCCTGCGGTAGACAACAATGAACAAATTTTGTTGAGGTTGGAGAAACCTTTAAATTTGGTCAACAGAATCAGTATTAACGATGTTACTGTCGTAGAGGAGGGATCTGTGGATGCAAATGCTGTAGTTACAGTTACTCTGAGTGAAGTTAGTAATACTGTGGTAACGGTTGACTACGCTACCAGCGGTGGTACTGCTACTTCTGGTACTGATTTCACTGCTGCTGCTGGTACACTCACCTTTGCGCCTGGGGAGACACTCAAGACGATCAGCATTCCTATTGTAGCTGATATAACCCCTGAAGCTGATGAAAAATTCACTATCACCTTAACTAATCCCGTTGGTGCAACTATCCCCTTTGTTACTAGCACTGTCACTATCACTGATACCGTCACTTCCAGTGTTACTGCCACATTAGCAGCAATAAAAACCAACCTGACCTTGACTGGTATTAACAATATTGATGGTAGAGGTAATGCCGCCAATAATATCATCACCGGCAATAGTGGAAATAACAAACTCACTGGTCTTGCGGGTAATGATACCCTTAACGGTGGTTTAGGTACTGATACCTTAATTGGTGGTGTAGGTAACGATATTTATGTTGTGGATAGCACAACTGACACCATAACGGAAAATCCGGGAGAGGGTACAGATACTATTCAATCCAGTGTCACTTTCAGTCTTGCTACCTTAAGCAATATCGAAAACCTCACCCTCACAGGAACAACCGCTATCAACGGTACAGGGAACAATGGTAATAATGTCATCACAGGTAACACGGCTAATAACATCCTTGATGGTGGTTTAGGCAATGATACCCTTAACGGTGGTTTAGGTACTGATACCTTAATTGGTGGTGTAGGTAACGATATTTATGTTGTGGATAGCACAACTGACACCATAACGGAAAATCCGGGAGAGGGTACAGATACTATTCAATCCAGTGCCACTTTCAGTCTTGCTGCCTTAAGCAATATCGAAAACCTCACCCTCACAGGAACAACCGCTATCAACGGTACAGGGAACAATGGTAATAACGTCATCACAGGTAACACGGCTAATAACATCCTTGATGGTGGTTTAGGTAATGATACCCTTAACGGTGGTTTAGGTACTGATACCTTAATTGGTGGTGTAGGTAACGATATTTATGTTGTGGATAGCACAACTGACACCATAACGGAAAATCCGGGAGAGGGTACAGATACTATTCAATCCAGTGCCACTTTCAGTCTTGCTGCCTTAAGCAATATCGAAAACCTCACCCTCACAGGAACAACCGCTATCAACGGTACAGGGAACAATGGTAATAACGTCATCACAGGTAACACGGCTAATAACATCCTTGATGGTGGTTTAGGTAATGATACTTTGGTTGGTGGTACAGGAAATGATACCTATCTGTTCTCCATTACCGCAACTAGCCTCGGTACTGACACCATTACAGAAGCAGCAGTAGATGGTGGTCAAGATACCATTGACTTCACTGGTACAATGGCGGCAATTCGCCTAAATCTAAGCATTACCACTGTTCAAACCCTGGTTGCTAATGGTTCAAAACTGAGATTAACTGCCGCTAATGTCATTGAAAACGTGATTGCCGGTGCTGGAGCAGATAGAATTATCGGCAATGACCTAGATAACCGCTTGGTTGGTGGTGCTGGTAATGATGCTCTAACTGGTGGTGCTGGTAATGATGTTTTCGGCTTTGAAGGCAATGCTGCGTTCACTTCAGCTAGTCAAGGTCTAGATACTATCCAAGACTTTGGTATCGGTAATGATAAAATATTGTTGAGTAAGTCTGTATTTGCTTCTCTCACCAGTGTTGCCGGCCAAGGATTCAGCGTAGCAAATGAGTTTGCTGTGGTTGAAGATGATGATTTGGCAGGTACTAGTAACGGACTGATTGTCTATAGCTCTAGCAGTGGTAGTCTTTTCTACAACCAAAATGGCACGGCTGCGGGCCTTGGTGCTGGTGGTGAGTTTGCTATTCTCGCTACTGTTCCCACTCTGACTGCTAGTAATTTCTCTCTTGTTTAATGGCTAATTGCTTCACTTAATCAGGGTAGAGCCGAGAATCCCTACATGAGGAATGTCTCTACAACTGATTTCTCTGAGGTGGGGGATGATTCCTAGGTCGCGCTTCGCTATCATCTCCCACTTTTTCTCAGACATAAGTAGGTTGGCGTTAAAAATTGTCGTTATGACAAGGGAACAGGTTTTGGGCAACTTTACTTTTCATTACTTATGTCGGTTTTTTTCCGTTCACCTACTTAGATTTTCTGTTTTTAACCCACATTCCGCACTTCATTTTGTAATATACGAATATTTCCTTAATTTTATTTTTTATTGTTTTTAACAATACTTATGTTGTCAAAATTTTAAGTTTTAATACTTAGGGATTGCTGAGTAAAGCTAGAACCAAGACAAATCAAGGACTTGATGAGGATAGAAGGTGAAAAAGGTGCAAGAAAAAGAGTTAAAATAGATGAAACCACTTACATAAAGGCGCATTAAGATGTATAGAAAAGCGCAAGAACAAGAAACAAGACCGGAAAAAACAGGAACAATTATAGATATTCTATAGGAATCCGGTTTGATTCTGTGAATTTACCTGTGTGGTCAGGGAACAGGGAACTCTTAACTGGAAAAAAGACAGAATTGATACCTACTGAGTCTTGTATGGCTACGCCACGCAAGCTATCAAAAATCAAATAGGAGTCCTATATATAAATCTCTTTCTAATATATAAATCTCTTTCTAATCTCTGTACTTAGCTGCTAAGTTCAATTGTCAAAGCTAGTTGATAAAGATAGCGACGAGATAAACCTGTATTCTTGGCTATCTCTCGACTAGCTTGAGAACGAGAAATACCTTCTTTGATCATTGATAATAACTCATTTTTTAATTCGGTTTCTGTGGGTTGAGGTTGATTAGATGGAGTTCCTGCTACTAAAATGGTATATTCCCCTTGGGGTTCTTTTTCTTGATAATTAGCAATTCCTTCTCCAATAGTCCCTCGCCAAAATTCTTCATATAATTTAGTCAGTTCTCGTGCTATAACTGCATAGCGATCGCTGCCTAAAATCTCTGCCAAATCTGCTAAAGTCTCTCGTAATCTGTGGGGTGATTCATAAAAAACTAAAGTTCGAGATTCCCCTTGTAAAGATGTTAAATATTCCTTTCTTTTTTGACTTTTAGCCGGCAAAAACCCATCAAAAATAAATCTATCAGTTGGTAATCCAGCCGCAGATAAAGCCGTAATTACAGCACTTGCACCAGGAATAGGGACAACAGTGATATTATTATCAATACAAGCCTTAATTAACTCATATCCGGGGTCAGAAATTCCTGGCATTCCCGCATCACTTACTAATGCGATCGCTTTTCCATATTGCAAATACTCTAGTAATTCAGGAATGCGACTATTACTATTATGTTCATAATAACTGATTTGGGGAGTTCTCACTTGAAAATGTTGCAATAATTTTCCTGTATGTCTTGTATCTTCTGCTGCAATCATATCTACTGCTTGCAAAATTCGCACCGCCCTAAAAGTCATATCTTCTAGGTTGCCAATAGGTGTAGCCACAATATAAAGTGTTCCTGGTTTTGGTTCAGTTTGCATATCAATTTCACACTAATTCAAGAGATTAAAAAATTTCTAGGTTGATTAATTTTATTTACCTTACCAAATGATAAAACCTTAATAGAGAATTAACCGCAGATAAAAGCAGGTAAACGCAGATCAGGCTGTAATTTGCTAGAGTGGTAAATGGTATAATACATCTTTAACTATACATGATATCGTCAGGTAAAAATTCAGATGTAAAAATTTCTGTTAAACTATAAGGACAACTTTCAGGAAATGAAGACAGTCCGGTTTCTCGTTCTGCACTAATCATAGCCAGTTGGTAGATTTTTTCTAAAGAATCAGCTAAAAAAGATTTAAGACTAGGATTTTCTGCCAAAAGTTTTTCTAAACGTAAACGTTGTTCCTTAATAGTTAATTGCCAACTGCGAGAACGCAAGTTAGATTGAAACTGCCATTTAAGTAAGTGCATAAGTAGTAATTCTAATCTACTTTCTAATTCTCGTTTTTCCGAACGTCCCATATCTTCAATTTCTTCAGCAATATTACGAAAATCAATTTGATTAAATTGTCCCTTTCTTAATAGTCGTGCTTGTTCTTGAGTCCAAGCATAAAAATCATGATCATGACTAGTTGAATTCATAAATTCTCCTATAATCCACTTATAATTTACTTAATAGTTCAGAAATTGACCAATGATCAAATCTGCCTTATTTGTCGGTTTAATTACCTTAGATTTCATTTATCTCGCGGACTCTCCTCCCCAAAATAATCAAAAGTTAGTCGCTACTGATTATACTGTAGCAGCCGGAGGACCTGCAACAAACGCCGCTGTCACTTTCAGTCATTTAGGCAACCAAGCTACAGTATTAGGTGTATTGGGTTCTCACGAGATCACACAGCTAATTTCTAAGGATTTAGAAAATTGCCAAGTTGCCATTATTGACTTAGAACCTCACAAGAATACACCACCACCAGTATCTTCTATTATTGTCACCCAAGGTACAGGTGAAAGAGCGGTAATTTCTATTAATGCCATGAAAACTCAGGCAAATATTAACTCTATCCCGGCAAATATTTTAGAAAATTTAGAAAATATTGATATTGTTTTAATTGACGGACATCAAATGGCCATTAGTAAAATTATCGCCCAAAGTGCTAAAATCCAGAATATTCCCATTGTCATTGATGGTGGTAGTTGGAAACCAGGATTTGCAGAAATATTACCCTTTGTAGATTATGCTATTTGTTCTGCTAATTTTTATCCTCCTCACTGCCAAAATCAACAAGATGTTTTTAACTATTTACAAAAATTTAACATTCCTCATATTGCCATTACTCAAGGAGAAAACCCCATACAATACCTAACTAATAGTGTCCGTGATTCAGTCAATGTACCAAAAATTCAGCCAGTAGATACACTAGGGGCAGGAGATATTTTTCATGGTGCTTTCTGTCACTACATCCTAGAAAATAGTTTTGTCCAAGCATTAGAACTAGCTGCTAACACTGCTGCTAAAGCTTGTCAATATTTTGGTACAAGGAATTGGCTAAATGCCATTGGTCACAAGTTAAGATAGAAGCAATTCTGTTAAAGAAAATATGCCTAAAAAATTACAAACTTGCTGCTCTAATTCATCTAAAGAATTGGTTTTAGGAATCCAATTATTTTTAATCAGTTATGAGATGGGAGCAAGGGTATATAAACGTCTTTTACGGGCTATACAGCACTTCCCGGTGTTATGAGGTACATATCTAGCGGGCAAGACTTGTACTGAGCTTGCCGTTCGCGTAGCGTGGCGTTAGCCATAGTAAAGAATTTCATCATTCAACTTTGTACCTCATAAGAGCAGAAACCGCTATATCTGGCTCTGTTTTTTGTTTACTTGCTAAATGCAAGCGATATTTGGCTTCTAAGTTTGTCCAAAATTCTGGTGATGTCCCAAAGGCTTGGGAAAGTTCTAGGGCTGTTTCTGGAGTAATTTGCTTGTTACCACGAATAATTTCGTTGATGGTTTGCACTGGCCGACCCATGATTTCCGCTAGGTCTTTCTGTGTCCACCCCCGCGCTTCTAGTTCTCGACTTAAAATTCTGCCTGGGGTTGGTACTCTTGCTGGTGCTAGTTTTTGGTTCATATTTCTGTTTCCCCTGCTGCGTGGTGTTAGTGGTAGTCTTCGATATCAATAATTGTCAGGTAGTTTCCTTGTTCATCTTCAGCCAAGGTGACAATTAAACGTCACTGGGCATTTACAGCAATTTTCGGGTAAATGAACCACATTTTATATCTCACGCAAAGGCGCAAAGACGCAAAGGAACAAAGGAATAGAAAAATTAGCGTGTGGTACAAATACATGAAAACTGCTGTAAACGCAGAGAACGTTGTCCCTCCTTGCCACGTTTTTCTTGTAGTTTTTCAAATCTCAATCCTTTTTGGGCATACAAGTCTCGTTCGTCTACAGCAGCGTCAATAATTGCCATGACTTCAAAGAAGTCGTCAACCACTTCTGGGTATTTGTGAGCATTTGAGTAGCACGCTGAATTAAAAACCTTATTTGTGTATTTTTGCTGTTTAATTGTGTAATCACACCCAAATTTATCTACAAATGAAAGATCTATCAGAAATATTAACAATTACCCGACAAGTGGGCTGGGGTGCTGCCAGCTTACTTAGTAGTTATTATCATGGTACTGGTGAAAAAGCCAATTTAGATGTCAAGTATAAGGACAATGAACCCGTTACAGTTGCAGACCTGGCTGTAAGTGAATATATCTTGTCACAATTACAAGCCGCTTTAGGTCATGAGGACTTTGGTTATATCAGCGAAGAAACTTATAAATCACAACAGGGAAAAAATCCCTCTGAGTGGGTATGGATTATTGACCCTTTAGATGGGACAAAGGACTTTATTAACAAAACTGGAGAATATGCAATTCATATTGCCCTAGTCCAAGGAACACAGACAATGTTAGCTGTGGTAGCAGTTCCAGAAACACAAAAGTTGTATTATGCCACTAGAGGCGGTGGAACTTTTATCGAAACTGCCAGCGGTTCTGTACCCGTGCGGCTGGACGCAACCAAAAATATTCAAGATCTAATTTTAGTTGTTAGTCGTTCCCATCGCAACAATAGGTTAGAATATCTGTTACAGCATCTACCCTATCAACATCAAAAGCCAATTGGTAGCGTCGGTTGCAAAATTGCAGCAATAGTTGAACAGCAAGCAGATGTTTACATTTCCCTTTCCGGTAAGTCCGCACCTAAAGACTGGGATATGGCAGCCCCCGAACTCATTCTCACGGAAGCAGGTGGCAAGTTTACCCATTTTGACTGCACGCCATTAAAATATAATACCGGCGACATTCATCAATGGGGAGAGTTACTGGCGAGTAATTATCAAAATCATGAGGTACTGTGTCAAGAAGCACAAAACATTCTCGCACGGTTTACTTCCACCTAATGCATTGTTGATTAACAATGCTAGAATTTTTCTTGGGAAATTTTGCTCATTATGGGTTAATATTCTCATGTAGTGCTATACTTGGGGAAATAAGGATTATTTTCGGTTGAGTAAGTCGGTTTAAGATTTTTTTAAATACGTCTCTCCGAATCTAACTCTCTACACTCTCTGATTTGGGAGACTCTATTCTATGACGATTTACGTTGGTAATTTGTCCTATCAGGTGACAGAGGATGACCTGAAACGGGCTTTTGCGGAGTACGGAACAGTTGGTCGTGTACAGCTACCTACAGACCGGGAAACTGGTCGTCCACGGGGTTTCGCCTTTGTGGACATGGAAAAAGAAACAGAAGAAGCTGCAGCCATTGAAGCACTTGACGGTGCTGAATGGATGGGTCGTGATTTAAAAGTCAACAAAGCTAAACCAAGGGAAGAAAGGAATCCTTCTCGTGGCGGTGGCGGCGGAGGTTGGGGTGGTAATCGCGGTGGCGGTGGAGATCGTGATCGCAGCGGTGGCGGTGGAGATCGTGATCGCAGCGGTGGTGGTGGTCGTCGCTATTAAGTCTGTTTAAAAAAATTAACATCTAGAGTATCCAGCAGATACAGCCCCAGGCTAGATGCTGCTGGAATGTTTTATTTTAGTTTGATTAATTAAAGAACCGTGGGACACACGGTCTTAAGGCTCAGTTAATGTCTTCAAAGAAGAGTCGCTGAGAAACCCACATTCATCATAAAGAGAGGATGTGGAGTATGTCACATCTAGCTATCAAGCATTTAATTTAGAATTAGGAGGAAAAGGAATGACACAAGTGGTCTTGGGCGAAAATGAAGGTATTGAGTCAGCATTGCGAAGATTTAAGCGAGAAGTTTCCAAGGCGGGAATTTTCCAAGATATGCGGAAAAAGCGTCACTTTGAAACACCTTTAGAAAAAGAAAAGCGTAAAGCTATAGCTAGACACAAGCAACGTCGTCAACAACGTTCTCGCTTCAAACGGTAAATTTTTAGGGGCTGCTTTATATTGCCCCTAAGTTGTTTTGTTTTGTCTGGAATTAACTGCTAGATTTCCGCTAATGCTCTTTCAATTAAGCGGCGGGCTAAGGTTTGAGTTCCTGTATGTTCATAGTAATTTGTAGCCACATCTAAAAACGCTGCTACATAGTCCAATTTATCATCAGCAAAGTCTATAAAACCTTTGCAATGTCCTAAGACACTTTGGGCTGTTAAAGCATTAGCGGTAACAATACCATTCATCCAACCCTTAACCGAGTCTACACTATTACCAATAAAGTCTATTTTCCCACCAATACCATTACCAGGAATTTTATCTTTGATGGTGCTAAAAGTTGAATTTTGTTGTAACTCTTGGGGGTTTATTTGACTGAGCATTGATAATGATTTATTAATAAAATCAGGTCCTAAGGGTATTAAACCATCTACACAAATTAACGCCACCATGCGAATCAGGGACTCTCCAGCATACTCACCCAAAGAAGCAACAAAATCGCCAATACTATCTCCAGGAATACCATTAATTTGACAAAAAGCCACTAATTCAGCAACTATTTTCAAAGTGAGATCAATAGTTTGGGCTTTGTCTGCTTTGGGAGTCACGGCGTTTAAAAAACCGAGAAAAGGAATTTTTTCCCCAACTTTATTAGCTAAAGCGGCTGCACCTAAAACCTTATCTGTACCGTCAACAGTTTGATACAGCCAGAGCGCGGTTTGATATCCTTGGGATTTGTCGTTAAATAGATAAATTGCTCTTTCACCAATTTGTTGAATTAAATCCTCGTCTGTTTCACCGGTAACAGTTTTAATGGTATTGACAAAACCAACCGTATTGTGCCATTCACCGGGAGCAACAAAATCCAAAGCATTTAATAGGGAAACTGTCAAATTATTGGTAGGAAGTTCATCAACTAATTGGTAAATTGGTTTATTCACAAAAATCTCCTTATTTTGTATTTGTGGTTTTGTATTCACGTCAATTGCTGGTTGGGAAATGGTCAAAAATTTTTTTAATTACCAATTACCAATCACTAGCCTAAACTAGATCACCGGGAACATTAGTTAACTACCTATTTCAAATTAGCTAAACCATCAAGATTAAACTTCTCTATCCATATTGCGCGATCATTAGCTGTGAATAATGGATCTTTAGAAATAACCTTTACTTGGTACTTATTCACCAAAACCGAAGTTTGAGTTTTTCCTAGTTGTACGGAGGGATAACCGCCTATTTTCTCAGTGCTGTTAGCAAATTTTGCTGCTGCTCCTGGTATACTGCTAGTATCAGAAATAGCCAATTGAGCAACTACTTTACCATCTTTTTTCAGGTTGGCCTCAGAAAAGCCTTTTTTTTCCTGAGTATAAACTCGATTATAACCATCACCACTACTAGGGAAGAATTGATTTAATTTACTACCCTGAGTCGCATCTTTAACTACAGCCTGTCCGCTTTTTTGTCGGGTACTTTCCTGTTGTACCTGATCAAAACGACTAGGCTCTTTTGGGGAACAAGCCGTAGTCAGCAAGACAAATGATAATAATACAGCAGCTAAAACTCTCCGTCCAAGATTTGTAAACATTTTGGCTTCTCCTTATTTTTAGCTGAGATGATGAATGCACAAGCCTAACAATGGCGATTATAAAGATATACCTACGGTACTCTAGGCGGACGCTACTACACAGAGAAAACCTGCGTGGGCAGGTTAAAAATCAGGGATAAAAGAGAGGGTAGAATTGGCGATTAATGGTAATTTTACTTAATTACCACCAATCACCCATCATTAGTCTAAAATAATCAAGCACTACCCGTGAAGGCAACTTCCGGAAATTTTAACTGCGCTTCTGCCATTGGGCGTTTTCTGCCTTCTTCTTGCCAGTAGTTAATTACCTCTGTGGCTTTGTTAAGCAACTCCACGCGGTCAACATCTGTAATCCAATGCTTGGATTCTAGCTCTTTTTTTAGCTCTTCCCAGGCATCATTTCTAGGCCAGAAAAAGTATTTGGTTAAGGGACTAGAACCTTTACCAACCACTTGGTCAACTGCGAGGGCGACGTTTTCGTCCAACCAGAGAATTTTTAAAATGAACTTGGTCAATTACACCTCCGGGGAATATCCGGGTTTTTAACTTGAGTTTGCGACCCCTTATTTTAACTCAATCTTTGACTGTTTGACTAATACTGATCAATCATATCTAAATTTTTTGTTGATCTTTTTCTTTTGGCAACACCAAAAAATCAATTATCTTTAGAACTTACGTAAAATACTTCCTAAACCCCTATTTTTCCGTCACCTCTGTGCTTCGAGTGCTTTCTTATTCCATGAATTCTGTGTAAGTCCCATGCAACCAACTGTAATATTAAGTAAGTCGGCACCATACAATCAATAGACCTTTTGCACAATTGTTTCCGTGGCACGATAGGAGGTTTTAGGTTTTATGTATTTTTGGTGTTCTTTGCGATCGCAAATTCAACCATAGCCGTGTAACTCTAACTTTTATCTAAAATTAACACAACCCTTAATCATAACATAAAATTAATTTTGCACTCTTGTCTAATATACATTTTTTTGTAAGAACCCTGAAATAACCTATTTATAAGGTATTTGTTGAATTTACATTTCTTTATATATGTTGATTGTTTAACGCCAACTTACTTAGTCGGACTTGAATAACAATTCAGCCCAAACAAAGCGTAAACTGGCTTATAACCCTATAAAAACCACCCACTGGCCAGATTTTCGACAGTTTTGATCTTTGGTAGCCTTGACCTTGAGAAACTTATTGTTGATGGATGTAATTACTAATGACCATAATAATTTTTGTAAAGATCATGATATTTATATATTAAAATATGAAACATTATAAAACAAGTGGCAAATTTGTATCTAAGTTCCAATATCCAAATTTTCAATGATGGTCTTGCAGCAAAGTTCAATTGTAATATCAAGGTTGGCTTTCAGAATATGGAAACATTAGAATTCATCATTTATCCAGACGGTCGAGTCCAAGAAAAAGTCACCGGTATTATCGGTGTCTCTTGTGCTGAAGTCACAGCAGCTATAGAAGCCCAGCTAGGAAGAGTGTTGAGTCATGAGCCAACTTCTGAGTTTTTTGCCACAAACAACACAGAAAATATTGTGACTAATACGCAAAAAGTCCACAGTCAATGGTAAATTATCCAACCAATTAATTTTTTTTGATTACAAACCACTATGTCACACTTTAGCCAAATCAAGACACAAATCCGCAATCTCGAATCCTTGCAAGATGCCCTTTCCGCCTTGGGAATAGACTGGAAACCTGGACCTAGTGAGGTACGCGGTTATCGTGGTCAAACTCAGTCCGCAGAAGTAACAATTGAGCAGGAAAATGGTTATGATATCGGTTTTAGATGGAATGGTCAAGAATACGAATTAGTTGCAGATTTACAATATTGGCAGCAAAATCTATCTGTAGATGGGTTTTTGCGTCAAGTTACCCAAGGTTATGCTTATCAAACGGTAGTTAAAGAAACTACTAAAGTAGGCTTCCAAGTAGCTGAACAACAAAAAAATGAAGATGGTTCTATCCGTCTAGTAGTACAACGCTGGAGTACGTAATGCTTGAGTTCCTGCCGTCACGAGAAGAACAAGAAGATCACCGTTCTGGCTTAGAACCAGAACTGGGGAGTTTTTGGCAAGATATTCCTGAACGTTCTGGGTTAGAACCAGAATTAGGCGGTGTGGTTCGGCAGAAAGGCGTTTATGTAGATGAAATTACTTGTATTGGCTGTAAACATTGCGCTCATGTTGCCCGTAATACTTTCTTCATTGAAGAAGATTATGGGCGATCGCGTGTAATTCGTCAAGATGCGGACACAGAAGAGATAATTCAAGAAGCAATAGATACCTGCCCTGTTGATTGTATCCACTGGGTTGACTATACTGAACTGAAAAATCTAGAAGCGGACAGAAAATATCAAGTAATTCCTATCGCTGGTTATCCAGTACAACATGGTGTAACCACGACAGAAAAACGCCGGAGGAAACAAAAGTTACAAAAATCCAGTTCTTAAATTACCCACAATTTCCGTAATTACGCCAAATAGCAGGAAAGTAGGTGTAATTCATCAATTACTCCTACTCCAAAATAGCTTTTATCCCTAGTTCACGTCGGTGATTAGTCAAATCTGGCCTAAGTAAGTTCTATTCTTCAAATATAAGAAACATAATAAAAAAATATAAAACATAATAAGTAAAACTTATGAATCCAAAAAAATCTTTTTTTTGGGTTGAAACCCATTGACTTTTTTCTCTGGAAGTGATATTTTTATAATGGGAATATATCCCTAAATAAAAATTTTACTTCCATCCGATTATTAACAATATGAACATATTACCACAGCTAACCCCGTCCTAACACCTTTCAGTCTGAAAGCGAATTTTAAAAAAATTATGAAATTCTAAAAACGAATAATTTAAACTTATCAATTATTGGAAAATATGCAGAAGAGAGGTTTAAGAGAGTAATGATACATTCTCAGTGCGGTTATAATACAGAAAGTTCAGCTTGAGTGAGGTACACTTTGGCAAGATGCCCTCACCACAAGAGTTTTATCATTAATATCTGTACTTCATAATATCGGAAACTGCTGTATTTCTAATCTCACTTGGTTACAGGGATTAGAAATTAAACGCAGATAAACGCAGATAGACGCGGATATGTACCTCCGTGGATTAGGAAATGCTGTCAATTACAGGTGTATTTTGGCTGAGAATGACAACAAAGCGGTTGCATAGGTCTGAAAATAAAAAAAGTTTTCTCTAAAGTTGCACACTTCTAGAAGCAAGAGAACTGTTTCTAGGGAAACAGTAAATTATTAGTTAAGGTAGTTAGAATTTATGGAAATCATGGAAATTATCGAAATCTCCCCCACTACATCTTAACTAGTGCTTAATCACCTGACGAGTTGATATTTACCATTCAATGCCGCTAGTTTTTGTATTCTATTAGACTGTAATCATTTCTTAGTTCTTACTTAACTAAAGGTTATCAATTGAATAATTGTATTGTTAAAAGTTATCTTGGGTATGCAATAGCGTGCCACTATCATACAGATGAATTGGATTAGTTTACTAAAAGCGCAACAAACTGACTTCTTAAACCGTGTCAAGAAACCGAAAACTGCGGATATTTCTCTTTTAGAAAGTCAACTTAGAGGTTATCACAGTGAAGTCATGGCATTTACGGGGGAGTCATTAACAAAGATTCTCGAATGTTCCCGTCAGCAAGCCGAAATTCTCGCCAAAAATCCGCCACCGATACCACCAGAATATCCTGAATATCCTGATTGGATAATTCCCTTTCCTACCTATTTTCAACGTCAAGCTGAGGATTATCTAGTTCGTGAACAAATTGTAGATCGGATGATGACAGAACGGTTAGGAAAATTGGTGAAAAAAGTGCCACAAGACACTTTAGAAAATATGGTTTTAGATGATGAGGGAAATTTAGATAGTCAAAGTAAATTTACTTATTTATTGACTCATAATCCAAAGGTGAGTATTCAAATTCATGTAGCAGATGGAGAAAGTTTTAACAGCATTAAAAAAGATAAAATCCGTTGGTCTGTTAGTCAAGAAGATATTAATAACCACCAGGTATTAATTTTTCTGTGTTTGTTTTATCCAGCAAATACACAATTAGGATACAAAAAACAAACTGTGATTACTGGTTTTTTACCCACAAATCAACTAGAATTTCCAGAATCAAAGACTTATTTAAATCCTAGTAGTTTGTTGTATGCAGGGGGATTAAATTGGTATTTACAATCTCTTGGTGAAAAACAAGATCATGTACCAATAACTGATGAGAAAACCGTAGTGGAGACAATTCAAACCTTACCATCAGATCATCCAAAAAAGAAAATTATTGGTGATTGGGAATACTGGCAAACATTGAAAGGACATACTAGAGGTATTAACTGTTTAGCCTATGCTATCAAAACTTTGGTAGTCAAAGAAGTCAGGTGTAAAAACGTCAAAACCATCCCAATTTTAGCTAGTGGTAGCAGGGGAGAAACAAAATTATGGGATTTAGCCAAAGGTGAATTAATTGAGACATTATCAGAATATCCTTGGGTGGTTTCTGACTTAGTAGATGAAGTTAATGCTTTGGCTTTTAGTACCGACGGGCAAACATTAGTGACTGTAGGTGCAGATTCCACGGTGAAAATTTGGCATACTGGGGCGTTAGACCTCATTGATATCCTGCATAAACATCGTGGAGATGTGCGTTGTGTGGCGTTTACACCCGATGGTAAGATGTTAGCAACAGGTGGCCATGATCGCAAGATATTATTTTGGAATTTGCGCGATCGCCAAGTTGAAAATACGCTATATTTGGATGATACAGCAGCGCATTCAATGGTATTAAGTCAAGATGGCAAAATTTTAATTACAGGTAGCTATCGCAAAATCAAAGTTTGGGAAACATCCTCAACAAAAAATCAGAAAAATTCCCAAGATACACAACCAATATATAACCTGATGGGTCATTCCCATATTGTTACTACTCTAGCCATGAGTGCTGATGCTAAATTTTTAGTCAGTGGTAGTCAAGATCAAACTATTCGAGTTTGGAATTTAGCCACTGGGGAATTAGTTCACACTCTCAAAGGACATCGAGATAGTGTGAATGCAGTTGCTTTAAGTCCTGACGAACAAATTATTGCTAGTGGTAGTGCTGATAAAACCATCAAATTGTGGCATTTAGAATCAGGGGAATTATTAGGGACATTTACAGGTCATAATAACACAGTGACAGCTTTATCCTTTACTGATTCTGGCGAAATGTTAGTCAGTGGAAGTTTGGACAAGACAATTAAAATTTGGCAGCGAAGTTAAGTAAACCGACCTTCTGCACCCTAAACTATCACATAAAGAAAATTGGTCATTTAGAGATTTGAGATTGGTGAACTGCTTACAGTAGTACTTCGCTTTCGCTATCTAAAATTTCCACACTTTTTGCATGAAATTTATCCTTTTAGGTATTCAAAAATCCGAAATGACCGATTATGAAACCTGGGGTGCGGAATGTGGAATCCGTAGACTCAGGGCTTTTCGCACTTTTTCGCCAAGCCCTACTTACTGAGCCGATACGGTAAATTCATGGTAAACCTACTTAGAGCCAAATTTAAGATTTGCTTGAAAGCTAACCAGATGAAAGTTGGGATAGTTGTACTGTAGCGACTAAATAGTCTCAATGGTTCTTGAATCAAACGATATAACCACTCACAACCTAAATGACGTATCCAATAGGGTGCTCTTTTATGACTTTCTGCAAAGACAGGAAATGCCCCCCCCAAACCAATCATCACAGCCTGAATTTTGTCCTTGTGTTGGTTCATCCATAACTCTTGTTTTGGACATCCTAGAGCGACTAAAACTATTCCTGCCCCACTATCATGAATCTTTTTGATTATAGCTTCATCCTCTGCGTGTGTGAGTGGACGAAATGGAAAAGGCTCCATGCCAGCAATTTTTACATTTGGAAAGACACGCTCTAACTTCCTTCTCATCTTCTCTAGAGTTACTATATCAGCACCTAAGAAAAAAAGATGAATGTTTCTTAGTGGAGTTAATTTACACAAAGATAAAAGAATATCCATACCAGCAACGCGGTTTTGAGCATTTATACCCATTAGTTTCAACATCCAAACCAGCGGCATTCCGTCAGGAGTCACAATATCCGCACTCTTTAAAACAGAGGAAAACTCTGGATGCCAATAAGCCTCTACAAGCATATGAGTATTGGATACGCAAATAACTTTGCTCACATTATTCATCGCCCATTCTAATATGATATTTATTTGTACCTCAAAAGGTAAAGCAGTAACAGGAGAGCCAATAATATCAATTTTGGCAGGCGTTGTTGAAACTTCAAATTTCAGAGATGAATTTAAGTATTGAACTTGATTTTTTGTAGTTAGCATCTTTTTATTTATATTGTTGAGTTGTAAAAATTCAAGGTTTTTCGGTACTTGTTATGCTAAACCGAGAAGAGAAGGGAACTCTTAACAGGGAACAGAAATCAAATCAAACTCCTATATATTATCGATCAATAGCAATCGCACCCAAAATAGGAGTAGAAGAGAAATTTAATTGCTCTAATGATTTGGCTAAAACAGAAAGGTTTGTTTTACCTACTCTTATAGCCAAAATACTTGCGTCTGTGTATTTACTCAGCAGATTAGTATCTGCAAAACCTAATAGATGCGATGTATCATATATGATTAAATCAAAATTTTGTTTAAATTGTTCTATCAGGCTTTGCATCTGAGGAGATGACAGTAAAATTGTGGGATTTGGGGGAATTTCTCCAGTAGTCAAGATAAACAAGTTATGCTCTAAAGATGATTTTCCTATATCTTTTGCAGTCGCTCTACTCAGATCATAATTTTTTTCTCCGATACTGCTACTGTTTGTGTGTATAACATTCTCAAAATTTAGTCCTTCAGAAATCAGATTGCTTAATCCTTTTGTATTGGGTAAGTCTAACATTTTATGGATACTAGGACAACGTAGATTTGCATCTACCAACAACACCCGTTTACCCATTGCTGCTGCTGTCTGAGCTAGATAAAAAGCAATTGTTGATTTACCATCTCCAGGAGCAGCAGAAATCACAGCTAGAGAACGGAGAGAACTATCACTATTTAAAAAGGAAATATTTGTATAAATAGAGCGGAAAGATTCCCAAAAGTTTGAGCTATGCTGTTTTCGATAAAGCTTACCATTCTTTTCAAACCTAATATGAGGAATATTCCCTAATATTGGCAATTTAATTTTATCTTTAACTTCCTCAAGGTCATAAAAGACGTTGTTGAGCTTATCTATAATCAAAGCAAATCCTGTGCTTAATAATAACCCCAAAATTGTTCCTAAAATTAAATTTTGTGTGGTACTTGGTGCAATATTTTTAGGCTGACTAGGAGGAGTAAGTATCTGCCAAGGTATCTGCTTTTGAGCTGAGTCTATGCGTAATCTTTCCCGTTCGGTTAAAAAGTGATTAAGATTATCAACAGAAATTTTTAATTGTCGTTCTAAATCATCTTTCTGACGAATAATAAAGGGAAAGTATTTAATTTGTTGCCCCACAGAACTTTCAGCTTGATTAAGAGATTGAATTTCTGTTTTTAATACCTCAATTTGTTTATTTATCTCAAGAAATTTTTGAATTTCTCGCAGACGAGCCGAATTTGGTGTAACTGAATCTAAGGAATTCATTTTTGTGTTTGACAACGTTATTCCCAAAAGTCGCCGTTTTTGTCTGCCTACTAAATCCAGTAAATTTTGTTTTTGAATCAGCAGAGTTTGAATATTTGGACTATTTTCTGTATATTCAGATGATTTTATAGCAATTGCAGTTTCTCTATCTTGGAGTTGGCTTAATAGCTTCTGGTAATCAGGAGACTCACTCAATATAGAAATAGCCTCTGCTTCATCAGTTTCCAGTCTCAACTGTTTTTGCAGACTAGTATAGAGTGTTTCAGTTCTAGCTAATTGCATTTCTGTACTTAGCCGTTTCTGTACAATTTGGTTAAATTGACTAGCAAGTTCCTGTCCTTGAACTTCAGCATTAATCAGTCCATATTTTTGACGAAAAAGTTGTAGTTTTGACTGAAGATTTTCCACTCTTCTTAGTAGTTGTGGCAATTGTTTTTCAACAAATTTAATTCCCAGTTTAGTTTCTGTTTGGCGTTCATCTAAACTGTATTTTAAGTATGATTCAGATACTTGATTTAATACAAACAAAACTTTCTTAGGATTGGGATCTTGATAAGTAACTTCTAAAATTTGAGTATTAGGTAGGATTTTGATATTAAGTTCCGGTGCGCTGCTACCTGGGTAATACATCTGGACTTTTTGGGTGATAGGATATATCAATTTAGGACTTTGTAAAATATTCAACTTAGTTTCATCTATTTTATTAGAATCACTTCTGTTATACCTGTCATCTTGGGCTACTTTATCTTCAGCTGTTATCGGTTCAGTTAAAAGTCTAAATTGAGAGACATAAATTGGAGGTTTATTCAAAGCTAATCCCACACTAGCAAATGCAAAAGCGGTTGTTCCGATGGCAATTATAATGATTCTGCGACGAATAACCGCCAATAATTTGCCTAAGTTTAATCCACCTTCATTACCCTCTTCTGACTGAACTGTATAAACAAAAGGAGTAGATTGAGCCTCTTGTGTATTTATTTGAGATAAATTCTGTAAAGCATAGGGATTTTTTATCATCTCAAACCTTATATAGTTTCTAATTGATTTTCAACTCGATATTTCAATCAATTAAATATAAAACTTGTAGAGTCAAGTAATTGGTAAGGTAACACTGTTTCATGAGTTGTAGTGGACAAATTGGCATAATCTCTATAAGCTCTTAATTTGGAAAACATATTAGTTGTCACTTTGTCAACAGACAAGCAATATGTTTTCTTAATATTTATAATTTAACTGTAGTCATTATAGTTTTATTCAAAACCTGTAAAGATTATTTAAAGTTAACAAAAAAACGTAAATTAGCTATTGACTTTTATATTGAACTATCATTTAATTGTTTTCAATCCAGTATTTATAATTTCAGATACATCACTTGATTGGCATGGATTTTTCCAAAGGTGAGAGATTGAATCATCGAATATATATACTCAAGTATCAAAAAGTATACTTTTCTGATTCCTCATGGATTTTAATTATCAAAGGTAGACAAAAATGGCGATAGATGACAATGTTAGGTTAGGTCAAGACGTAATCATTTTTCATCCTCACCTTGTCAACCTTTACGGTTGTGAAATTGGCGATGAAACTAAGATTGGTAGCTTTGTGGAAATTCAGAAAAATGTCATAGTTGGATCTAAATGTAAAGTTTCATCACACAGTTTTATTTGTGAGGGCGTGATTATCGAGGATGAAGTATTTATTGGTCACGGAGTTATGTTCACCAATGACCTTTACCCTCGTGCAACTAATCAAGACAGTAGCCTAAAAAACGAAACTGATTGGTCTGTAATTAAGACTTATGTAAAACGCCGTGCCTCTATTGGTAGTAATGCCACAATCTTACCAGGAGTTACAATTGGTGAAAATGCCATAGTTGGGGCTGGAGCAGTTGTAACCCGTGATATTCCCGATTATACAATTGTCGTGGGAGTACCAGCAAAGATCATCGGTAATCTTCCTAAACTGGGCGGCTTTGCCCATAGTAACTTATTAACGAAATCAGATAATATTTCAGTTTTTAAAGCTATTAGAACCGAGTTTTAAAACAATATCTTTACCAAATTGAGATCCTAAATAACTTTTGCCAATTTGTCTACCATAAATCATGCAACCATGTTACTTTACAACATATCAAAAAAATTTCCTTAAATTTAGCGAAGGTATTGTTAACAAGATTGCTTGTAATCATCACTAGAAATTGTCATTCTGCTTATTTTGAAAAAATCAAGTTTTGTAAAACTTACTATTTATACGTGGAGATTCCATGACAAATACTCATGCTCACTCGCGGTTGGCTTTTGATCCAAATATTTACAATACCTCCATCAATCAGCAAAGTCAGGCAATTAATACAATCAAAATTGGCGTTATCGGTTATGGCTATTGGGGTCCAAATTTAGTCCGCAGCTTTGCTGATTTGCCAGGAGCAGAAGTCATAGCAGTTAGTGATTTTCAAGTAGATAGACTGGCTAAGGTGCAATCTCGATACCCAGCCATCAAGTTAACCACAAATAGCCAAGACCTGTTTGCAGATCCAAAGATTGATGCGATCGCCATTGCTACACCAGTTTCTACTCATTACGATTTAGCCTTAGCAGCTTTGCAAGCCGGTAAGCACGTATTAGTAGAAAAACCAATGACTGTTTCCTCCCAACAGGCAATCAGACTGATAGATGAGGCTCAAAAGCGTAATTTAGTCTTGATGGTAGATCACACCTTTGTGTATACAGGTGCTGTGCGGAAGATGCGGGAACTGGTAGCGACAAATGCCATAGGCGATGTCTATTACTATGATTCTGTCCGTGTCAACTTAGGACTATTCCAGCACGATGTCAATGTGATCTGGGATTTGGCAGTTCATGACCTTTCCATTATGGATTATGTATTGCTATCAAAGCCTTATGCGGTATCCGCTACAGGGATGAGTCACATTTCTAGCGAACCAGAAAACATTGCCTACTTAACCTTATTTTTTGAGAATAACTTAATTGCCCATATTCATGTCAATTGGCTCGCACCAGTAAAAGTACGGCGGACAATACTGGGTGGTAGTCAAAAAATGGTCTGTTATGACGATTTAGAACCGAGTGAAAAGATTAAGGTGTACGACAAGGGAATTACAGTGAATGACAGTCCTGAGAACGTTTATCAAATGCTGGTCGGTTATCGCACAGGTGATATGTGGTCTCCCAAGTTGGATATGACAGAAGCATTGCAAACAGAGGCATTACATTTTATTGATTGTATTCGACAAGGTAATCCCCCAATTACAGATGGAGCAGCAGGACTGCGAGTAGTGGAAATTTTAGAAGCTGCTACCCAATCTATTAAACAGCAGGGACGATTAATTGAACTAAACTTAGCAGAGGTAGCAGGATGATTCCATTTATAGACCTAAAATCACAGTATTTGAGTATTAAAGACGAAATCCACACCGCTATCTCTCAAGTCCTGGAAAGTACACAATTCATCTTAGGTAATGAGGTAGCAGCATTAGAACGGGAGTTCGCTAACTACTGTAGCGCCGATTATGGCATTGCTGTAAATACAGGTACTAGTGCTTTGCATCTAGCACTTCTAGCAGCGGGTATTGGTCCTGGTGACGAAGTAATTACCACACCTTTCACTTTTGTAGCTACCGTAGCCGCCATTGACTATACCGGAGCTAAGGCTGTTTTTGTAGATATTGACCCTGTTTCCCTGACTATAGATGTCACCAAAATTGAAGCAGCCATCACCGAACGCACTAAAGCAATTTTGCCAGTACATTTGTATGGTCAACCAGCAGACATGGACACAATTTTAGACATTGCTCGCCGTTATGGTCTGACTGTCATTGAAGATGCCGCCCAGGCACACAGGGCGGAGTATAAGGGGCAACGAGTTGGTAGTATTGGCGACTTAGGTTGTTTTAGCTTTTATCCAGGAAAGAACTTGGGAGCGTATGGTGAGGGCGGAATGGTAGTCACCAATAACCCCAAATACGCCCTCACTATGGAAACGTTGCGTGACTGGGGACAAGAACGCAAGTATCATCATGTCCTCAAGGGTTATAACTATCGCATGGATGGCTTGCAAGGAGCAATCTTGCGGGTTAAATTACGCCATTTAGATGATTGGACCCAGGCTAGGAGAGCGATCGCTGCCCAGTATGATAAACTACTAGCAAAGGCAGACGTCATCACTCCTACTGTTATGCCATACAGCCATCACGTTTATCATATTTATGCCGTGCGTTCAAGGTCACGAGATCCCCTACAACAGCAGCTAAATGATCAGGGTATCCAAACAGGCATTCACTACCCGATTCCTGTGCATTTGCAACCAGCTTATGCAGATTTAGGATATAAAGCAGGTGATTTTCCCCACTCAGAACTAGCAGCGAAGGAAGTGCTTTCACTGCCTATGTATGCAGAACTGACACCAACACAAATTCACGTTGTTAGCGAAAATTTGCAAAACATTCTTCAGGGAGTCAAAAATTAATGAACGATACCCGTCCTGGTTTTAATCCCCATCGTCTCATTACCCTAATACAACAGTCAATTCACCGTTGTCAACTGCAACTTGACAATCTGACTGTACTGACAGAAGCAGCAACAGGAGCTTATGTTGTTACCCCCGTAATAGCTGCAATGGCAGGAGCGAAAAAAGTGTTTGCTCTGACCCAAGGTAGCCGCTATGGCACTATAGAGGAAGTGAAAGCCCAGACAGAACAACTTGCGGAAATCGGGGGCGTAAGTGATAAAATCGAATTTATCACACATAAATTACCAGATATTTTAGCTCAAAGCGACATTATCACCAATAGTGGCCATGTTCGTCCTATTGATGCAGAGATGATTGCCGAGATGCAGCCAACAACAGTTATTGGATTAATGTATGAGGCATGGGAGTTTAGATCAGAGGATATAGACCTCATTAGCTGTCGCTTGCGAGGAATTCAGGTAGCAGGTGTCAATGAACGACATCCGAGTGTAGACGTATTTTCCTTTTTAGGGATCATGGCCATCAAGCTTTTACTGAATGCTGGGATTGCCGTCTACACAAGTAATATTTTGTTGTTATGTGATAATCCTTTTAGTTCATTTATTGAACGTGGACTAGTTAGTGTTGGTGCTAATGTAGACACAGTTGATAGTCTGAAAGTAGCGCCCATACACAGAAAATATGATGTGATCTTAGTGGCTTTGCAACCCCAGACTCACCCAGTTTTATCTGCGATGGATGCAGACAATATCGCTAAATACTGGCCAGGTGCTGTGGTAGCTCAGTATTGGGGAGACATAGATAGGTCTGCCTTTTTATCCCAGAATGTTCTAGTGTGTCCAGAAGTAGAACCGAAACCGCAACACATGGGTATCCTCCCTTCTGCTGTGGGGCCAGAACCAATTATCCGTCTGCAAGTAGGTGGACTCAAAGCAGCGGAAGTGATTTGGCAGCAACAATTTTCACAGAGTCATAACCAGTCATTGATGGAATTTGTGCAACTGCTGTAAAGGAAGGTGATAAATGGTTAATGTTCTGCTAATTGGTATAGGTACGACCACATTTAGTGCGTTGGAGTCTTTAATATCCAAGTGCAATGTGCAAGGTTTAGTCAGAAATATAGAGACTGAATCTGCTGTGGATGATCCTGTTATTACTTTTGCTCAAGAAAAGGGTATTCCCATCTTTTCTAAGATATCCCAGTCAGAAATTAAATCTTTACTCTTAAAATTTCAACCAGACTGTGTGGTGATTTCTTCCTATAACCAAATTCTGCCACCAGCAATAATAGAACTGTCTACATTTCTCAATGTTCATTATTCTCCATTGCCTAATTATCGCGGTCGTGCTAATGTTAATTGGGCGATAATTAATAATGAATCTTGTGCAGCGATAACCATTCATAAAATATCGCCAGAACTGGATGAAGGAAACATTTTATTTCAACAACTAATTCCCATTCATTCTGATCATACTGTTGCTGATATATATGACCGATTGAATACAATTCAACGGCAATTTTTGGCAGAGACAGTTATTAAAGTATTCAATGGATATCAAGGAATAAAGCAAAATAGTGTTGAAGCTACTTATTGTTGTACTCGCCTTCCCGAAGATGGTGAGATTAATTGGTCAGATTCAACTAGAAGTATAGATTGTTTAATTCGGGCATTAGTTTCTCCTTTTCCGGGTGCGTACACTTATTTTCAACAAAAGAAACTACTCATTTGGCAAGCTCAAATTCTTAATAATCCACCTGTTTATGTAGGGCGTATCCCTGGTAGGGTCATCGGTAGATCAAAGACAGCAGGTTATGTTGATGTGCTGACAGGTGATGGTGTACTGAGACTATTTAAAGTGCAATTTGTTGGACAAGAAATAACAGCAGCGGCCAATATTATTAAATCTACTAAAAGCACTTTAGGAGTACGAATCTCTGATTTATTAATTCGTATTCAAAGTCTAGAAACCGAAACTACAAAACTCAAAGAAAATGCAAAATAAACGAATTTTAATTACAGGTGGTGCAGGTTTAGTTGGTTCTCATATTGCCGATTTACTGGTAAAAGAGGAAGTAGCAGAAGTTATTGTCCTCGATAACTTTACCCGCGGCTGTCGTGATAACTTAGCTTGGACACAAGCCAATGGTCCGTTAGTGATTGTTGAGGGAGATATCCGCGATCGCCAACTCCTGGCTGATATCATGCAAGGTGTGGATATGGTATTTCATCAAGCTGCTATTCGGATTACCCAATGTGCCGAAGAACCTCGTCTAGCATTGGAAGTTCTCGCAGATGGCACTTTTAATGTTCTCGAAGCAGCAGTCAAAGCTGGGGTGAAAAAGGTAGTTGCAGCCTCATCAGCCTCAATATATGGCATGGCAGAGAATTTCCCGACAACTGAATCTGATCATCCCTACAATAACCGCACCATCTACGGTGCTGCGAAAACCTTTAATGAAGGTTTATACCGTAGCTTCTATGAAATGTATGGACTGAATTATGTAGGATTACGCTACTTCAATGTTTATGGACCTCGCATGGATATTTACGGTGTTTACACTGAGGTATTGATTCGCTGGATGGAGCGAATTATTGCCGGACAGCCACCCCTAATTTTTGGCAATGGTGAGCAAACAATGGATTTTATCTATATTGAAGACATCGCTAGAGCTAATATTTTGGCGGCTAAAGCTGGGATCACAGATCAGGTTTTCAATATTGCTAGTGGTGTAGAAACTAGCTTAAATGATTTAGCCCATAGTTTACTAAAAGTGATGGGTTCTGATCTCCAACCAGAATATAAACCAGAACGTAAAGTTAACGCCGTGCAACGCCGAGTGGCAGATGTGAGGAAAGCCAAACAGTTATTGAAATTTGAGGCACAGGTATCTTTAGAAGAAGGGTTATCTCGCTTGGTTACTTGGTGGCACAAACAAAAACTGACAAAGGAAACAAGCCATGTCTAAAAAAATGCAAAATATCCCCATTGCTAAACCTTGGATTGGCGAACCAGAAGCCGAAGCAGCCAGACGTGCTATCATGTCCGGTTGGGTGACTCAAGGACCAGAAGTTGCCGGATTTGAACAGGAATTTGCGGCTTATGTAGGAGCAAAATATGCTTGTGCTGTTTCTAATTGCACCACAGCCTTGCACTTAGCACTGTTAGCCGTGGGTGTACAGCCAGAAGATGAGGTGATTACTGTCAGTCACTCTTATATTGCTACTGCTAATAGTATTCGTTATTGTGGCGCGATTCCAGTTTTTGTGGATATTGAACCGCAGACATACAATATCAACCCAGTTTTAATTGAGGATGCAATTAGCGATCGCACTCGCGCTATTCTTATAGTCCACCAAATGGGAATGCCTTGCGACCTCAAAGCTATTTTAGTGATAGCGAAGCGCTATAACTTACCACTGATTGAAGATGCAGCTTGTGCCATTGGTAGCGAGATTCTCTGGGATGGACAATGGGAGAAAATCGGTAAACCCCACGGAGATATTGCTTGCTTTTCCTTTCACCCTCGCAAAGTAATTACCACAGGTGACGGGGGGATGATTACCACTAATAATCCTGACTGGGATCAACAATTTCGGCTTTGGCGACAACATGGGATGAGTGTCCCTGATACTGTCCGTCACGGCGCAAAACAGGTGATTTTCGAGTCCTATCCCATGTTGGGTTACAACTACCGCATGACTGATATTCAGGCAGCAGTCGGACGGGAACAACTCAAACGCCTACCGGAAATTCTGGAACGCCGTCGTTATTTAGCACAACGATATCATCATCAGTTGGCAGATATACCAGGATTAAAATTACCAACAGAGCCAACCTGGGCAAAGAGTAACTGGCAAAGTTACTGCATCCGCTTATCTCCACAGTATGATCAACGACAACTGATGCAAGCAATGCTAGATGCTGGAATTGGCACGCGACGCGGAATTATGTGCGCTCATCGTGAACCTGCCTATGAACATGAAGCTTGGTCTTGTGGAGTAGCAAGAGCAAATTGCGACTGTTCCGAACAACATTGCGATCTCTTAACTGAAAGTGAACAAGTACAGGATCACGCTATTCTATTGCCCTTATTTCATCAAATGACCGAGCAAGAGCAAGATGCTGTGGTCAACGAGCTAAAAGCCGCTTGTCAAATGCAGATATAGAAATTAAAAGTCGGTATTACTGAATTGGACTTTTCAACTTTAATTCTTTGCGACTTTGCGACTTTGCGTGAGCCATATTCATACTCTTAATCAGCAATGCCTTCAACCTTGTACATATACGTACATAGGAAATAGATAAAACAAATGTTGTTTACAGAAACTGAATCGCCATCTCCATTAAATTCCAACTTAATCACAGAATATCGAGACCCCTTAAAAGAATCAACAGTAACAAACATTGCATTTTTTGATTCAAGAGTTTCTGATGCCATGACTCTCATGGCAGACCTGCAAGCAGATGTCAAGGTTCTTCTCGATCCGACGCGAGACGGTATTGCTCAAATTACCGAAACCTTGGGACATTATCAAAATTTGACAGGTATTGATATTATCTCCCATGGAAATGTCGCTCAAGTACAATTGGGCAACAGTTTTCTGAGTGCAAACTCTCTCCAGCAATACACCCACGAACTAAAACAGTGGGAAGCATCCCTGACTCCAGATGCGGATATTCTGTTTTACGGTTGTAATATTGCGGCAGGAGACTTGGGACAAGCCTTCGTCAAAGAGATCAGTACCTTGACAGGAGGCGATATTGCGGCTTCTACAGATTTAACGGGTAATTCTGCCTTGGGCGGCAACTGGACTCTGGAGTATGCTACAGGCACTATTGAGACTCAGACACCCTTTACAGATTCCCAGATCAACTCCTACAAGGGGTTATTGGCAAGTGTTTTTACCACGCAAACACCAGCACAATTTAAGACAGATGGAACTGGCAGTGCCGGAGATTATGAGTTGGGGATGGAATTCCGCAGTGGGAAATCTGGACAGATTTCAGCTATTCGCTACTACAAAGCTCCCAGTGAAACAGGTACCCATATTGGTAGAATTTGGTCTTCTACAGGCACCCTGCTGGCAAGCGTAACATTTACCAATGAAACTGCTTCGGGTTGGCAACAGCAAACATTGGCAACTCCATTGAATATTCAAGCCAATACGACTTATGTTGTTTCAGTTAATAGCAACACCTTTTACGCCTTTACCAGCAATGGATTGGGGACTACCCTTACGAATGGCGACCTGAGCGCAGTAGCCGATGGCAGTAATGGGGTGTATGACTTTACCCCAGGTAGTTTTCCTGCCCAATCCTATCAAAATTCCAACTATTTTCGGGATATTGTCTTTGCTCCCACTGCCCCAAATCCCAATAACAAACCTGGTACAGTCAGCATCAGTGGCACGGCAAGGCAAAACCAAACCCTGACAGCAAATGTTGCCGATGCTGATGGATTAACGGGTGTAACCATTAACTATCAGTGGCAACAGAGCAGCAACGGTACTACCTGGACAAATATTACCGGAGCTACTAGCCAAAGACTGACTCTGGCTCAAGCACAGGTGAATCAGCAAGTACGAGTCAGGGCTACTTACACTGATGCTCTCGGCAGCAGTGAAAATCCCATCAGTACAGCTACTACTAACGTTGCTAACATCAATGACGTAAGTATCGTTTCTGTTAGCGGTTTAACATCACA
>NZ_JACJSB010000009.1 GCF_014697585.1 Dolichospermum sp. FACHB-1091
GAGATTTGAATGGTGCGCGAGGAATTTATCTTCGTGCATTGGTTGATACGCCTTGGTTGAGAGACAATCTCAACTTATGTATTTGTTAGCATTAGTTAGCGAAAAAGTATCGGCAAAATTATCTATTCTTTATTCTCAAATCCTGATAGCACAGCGTGGCGTTGGCTATACTCCTGTAAGGGCGAAGCATTCAGACGATTAATTATTAGTTTGTACCACAGGCTACTTTGCAAATGCTTCGCCCCTACAACTGTTTTGTTCCCATTTCCGAAACAATGGCCAATTCCACTGTAGAAACAGTTTAAGTTAACTATTGCACACAAGCCCCAACCCAGCCGCGATGGTAAAAGAAATAGCAATTCGCACCACCGGACTAACTAAGCAATTTGAAAGACACGTTGCTGTTAATGATGTTGACTTAGAAATCCAAACAGGTGAAGTTTACGGATTAATTGGTCCCAATGGTGCAGGTAAAACCACCTTAATTCGGATGTTAGCCACTGCTGAAGAACCGACTACAGGTGAAATTTATATTAATGGCGATCGCCTTCTAGGAGATCATAGCAATCTCAAACTTAAATGTCGTCTTGGTTATTTACCCGATGACTACCCATTATATGAAGATTTGACAGTTTGGGATTATTTAGATTATTTTGCCCGTTTGTATCGTTTGCAAGGAAAACACCGTACCCAACGCCTCCACGAAGTTTTAGAACTCATTCAACTGGGTAATAAACGCAATACCATGATTTCTACTCTCTCACGGGGGATGAAACAGCGATTAAGTTTAGCCCGAACTATTATTCATGAACCAATTTTACTCCTTTTAGATGAACCTGTTTCGGGACTTGATCCCATTGCCCGGATGCAGTTTCGGGAAATTATTAAAGCTTTGCAAGAAGCAGGAATGACAATTTTAATTTCCTCCCACGTTCTTAGCGACTTAGCGGAGTTGTGTACATCCGTGGGTATTATGGAACTAGGTTTTTTAGTAGAAAGTTCTTCACTCCAACATCTTTATCAACGTCTTTCCCGACAGCAGATTTTTGTGTCTACTTTGGGCAATATAGATATATTAGTGAGGGAAATTAAAAATCATCCTTTAGTCGAAGAATGGGAGGTAATACCTAGTAAAAATAGCGTGCGCGTCAATTTTTCTGGTAAACCAGAAGATTCTGCGGATTTATTGCGATCGCTTGTCAGTACAGGAATTCCCATCACAGAGTTTCACTGTACCCAAGAAGACCTAGAAACCATTTTCCTCAAATTAGGTCATAAACAAGCATCATAGATAATTTTGGACTTTAGATTTTGGATTTTAGATTTTAGATTTTGGATTTATTGTCAGAATTCAGGAGTATGGTTAACGCCACGCAGTGCTATCAGAATAAAGGATGAAGAACATTTTTCTTTTATCTTCCCTGTTCCCTGTTCCCTAAACCCTTACGATTTATTTTCTGCACAAAGTTAAAAATTGTTCAAAAATAAAACTGCTCAATTTTTGGAGGTCTAGACGATGTTACTAAATTTTATAGACAGAGTGGGCGAATTAAATCCCCAACTATTTCGAGAACTTAAAGGCAGATTAAAAGGCTTTAATCTCATCATTTCTATGGGTTCTTCTTTGTTATTGCAACTCATAGTTTTTCTGTTTCAATTACGAGAATTTCCCGATGAAAACTACTATTTTACAGCATCTTACTGTACTTTAGGAAAACTATACCAACAGCAAGAACAAGAACTTTATAGACAACAAAACTTACTCAGTCAAAAAATATCAAATTATCAACAAATTAACCTAACAGATCCTAGCATAATTCCCAATTTACAAGCCCAACTTAATCAAGTTGAAACTGAACTAAATAATTTACGGAGTTATTTAGTTCAAAACGTTTGTCCTTTAGATAAAATTGACTGGCAATTGTGGTGGCGAGATCATTGGGAATACACATTTTTAACATTGAGTGTAATTTTCATTTTTAGCCTATTAGTTGGCGGGACTTACTTACTCATCAGCGATTTAGCCAAAGAAGAACAACGGGGAACATTGAATTTTATTCGCCTGAGTCCCCAAACAGCAACCAGCATTTTAACAGGAAAAATTCTCGGAGTTCCTAGTTTAATTTATCTCTTTGTTTTGACAGCAATTCCTCTACATTTCTGGGCTGGACATTCTGCAAAAATCGCCTTCAGTTACATTTTCAGTTATTACGCTATTCTTGCAGCTAGTTGTGTTTTCTTCTACAGTGCAGCCCTATTATTTGGTTTAGTTAGTCGCTGGTTTAGCAGCTTTCAACCCTGGTTGGGTAGCGGTGCTGTACTTGTATTCTTGTTGATTACCATGGCCATGGTATCATCCTATGGAGAATTTAATAATCCCCTAACTTGGATTAGATTTTTCGCTCCCTGGGATATTACCAATTATCTATTTCCTAATCTGTTTCGTTCATATCAAGATTCATCAATCAACAAGCTAGAATTTTTCTTTCTACCAATAGGCAAAAGTTTCATTACCTTAGTTGGCTTTCATTTAGTTAATTATGGAATTTGCTCCTATGGTATTTGGCAAGCAATGAAACGCTGCTTTCGGAATGCAGATAGTACAATATTGAGTAAAGGACAAAGTTATTTATTTGTAGGTTTTGCTCAGATCATGTTTTTGGGATTGACTATACCCGGAGTTGATAATCAATACGATGTAGGGATGATATTCCTCACATCTTTATTCAACTTTATCTTAGTGTTGGCTTTAACTATTATCCTTTCACCCCATCGGCAAACTATGCAAGATTGGGCAAGATATAGACATCAAAATCATCGAAATAAATCTTTATTACAAGATTTAGTATTTGGTGCAAAAAGCCCGGCAATTGTGGCAATAGCGATTAATCTATTAATTGCTAGTATTCCCACTATGATTTGGATTGTATTATCCCCTGACAATTTCTATAATGGCAACATGGACAAGAGTAAAGTCATATTAGCTATGGTTTTAGCCTTGAGTTTGATGTTGATTTACGCCACAATTGCTCAACTGATGCTACTGATGAAAAACCCCAAGCGTTATGTATGGGCTGTGGGAACTATAGGTGTAGCCATGTTTCTGCCATCAATTATGCTCTCAGTTTTGGGGATTACTCCATATAAAAATCCCACTTTGTGGTTATTCTCTACCTTCCCTTGGGCAGCGATACAATACACAGAAATAACAACAATTTTCATGGCACTTTTAGCTGATTTCACCGTTGTAGCCCTGTTAAATTTGCAATTAAATCGCAAAATCGGAATTTTAGGAGAATCTGCAACTAAAGCATTATTAGCGGGAAGATAACTGAATAATTCTTGATAATTATTGAATTTATAGCCGCCGATATCCGCGAATAATTTGCGTTTATATGCGGTTATTTTTTTTATATTAATATTTGAAAGTAGGGGTTAAGCGACAGCGCAACCCAACAAAAATATTCATCATGTTGGATTTCCTTGCCTCAACCCAACCTACACAAATAAACATTTATTTAAAACTTGACGATATGATCGTTATGTGCAAATAATCAATCAGAACAAATCAGATCCCCGACTGCTTAGAGAAGTTGGGGATCTGAAGTTTTTGTATTCTTTTAATAATCACCAGAAACTCATGATTAAGGCACTAAAACTACCCCAGAAATTAATGCTGCTTGGTTCAGGAGAACTAGGAAAGGAATTTGTAATCGCTGCTCAACGTTTAGGTAATTATGTGATTGCTGTTGACAGATATGCTAATGCTCCTGCTATGCAAGTAGCTGATTGTGCAGAAGTTATTTCTATGCTGAGTGCTGATGATTTAGAAGTAGTAGTAAATAAACATCAGCCTGATTTTATCATTCCCGAAATTGAAGCTATTAGAACCGAAAAGTTACAGGAATTTGAACAAAGGGGAATTACAGTTATTCCCACAGCAGCGGCTACTAACTACACCATGAACCGCGACAGAATTAGGGAATTAGCCCACAAGGAACTAGGAATTAGAACTGCTAAATATGGTTATGCTGTCACCTTAGAAGAATTAATTACTATTTCTGAAGAAATTGGTTTTCCCAATGTTGTTAAACCTGTGATGTCGTCCTCTGGAAAAGGTCAATCTGTAGTTAATGATAGAACTGAAGTAGAAAAAGCTTGGAATTATGCTATTTCTAATTCTCGTGGTGATAGTCAAAAGGTAATTGTCGAAGAATTTATTAATTTTGAAATTGAGATTACCTTATTGACAATTAAACAATGGGACGCACCCACAATTTTCTGTTCTCCCATTGGCCACCGTCAAGAAAGAGGAGATTATCAAGAATCTTGGCAACCTGCAGCTATTTCTGAAGCTAAAATATTAGCATCTCAAGAAATCGCCAAAAAAGTTACTGATGCTTTGGGAGGTGCGGGAATTTTTGGGGTTGAATTTTTCATCACTAAAGACGAAGTGATTTTTTCCGAACTTTCTCCCAGACCCCATGATACAGGAATGGTGACATTAATTTCCCAGAATTTGAATGAATTTGAATTACATCTGCGAGCGATTTTAGGTTTACCAATTCCCCATATTCAACAGTTAGGATTTTCTGCAAGTGCGGTAATTTTAGCTTCAGAAAAATCTGATTCTATTGCTTTTACTGGTGTAGCTGAAGCTTTAGCAGAAAAAGATGTAGATATTAAATTATTTGGTAAACCTACTGCTCATCCTTATCGTCGCATGGGAGTGGCCTTAGCCAAAGGTAAGGATATTCAGGAAGCGAGAGAAAAGGCCACAAAAGCAGCTAGTCAGGTGAAAATAAGTAAATAGTATTTTGTCAATAGTAAAAGTCCTGAACGGATGAGTATTATATTTGACACTCAATCGTCAGGACTATGATTTTGAGATAAATTTACAAGAATCTAACAGTGATGAAAGTTGACGGGATGGGAAAAAATCTCCCTGGTGTCAATCTTTGGTACTATTATTACCGAACTTATGCAATATTCATCACCTGGTAAAGCAGTTTGTTGACAAGATTATTTTTTGGGTGAAATCAGCATCATCATATTTCGCCCTTCTTTCTTTGGTGCTTGCTGTAGTTCACCAAAAGGCTCTAAATCTGTAGCCATCCGCTTAAGCAAGGTTTCTGCCAAGTCACTGTGTTGAATTTCCCGACCTCGGAACATTACAGTAGCCTTAACTTTATCGCCATCTTTGAGGAAGCGTTCGGCTTGCTTGACGCGCACATTATAGTCGTGTTCTTCTATTTTGTAGCGCATTTTTACTTCTTTCACATCAGCCGTGTGCTGCTTCTTCCGGGCTTCCCGCGCCTTCTTTTCTTGCTCAAACTTATATTTCCCATAGTCCATAATTCGACATACCGGCGGGTCAGCTTTATCACTGATTAGCACCAAGTCCAATTCCTTCTCTTCGGCTAATTGTATGGCTTCTTGGGGGGTTATAATTCCCAGTTGTGCGCCATCAGTGTCAATTACCCGAATTTTCGGGAAGCGAATGCGTTCGTTAATTTGGGGCAGATCACGAGTTCTTTTTTTCTCAATCACAGGCATTATGATTAGTGGCAGCTCTTTAGTTAAGAATTTGGGTTGGTCTTGATTTAGTTAGCTTGGTTGAATATGCCGATTAAGGCAAAATACAAGAGTAACTCAGAATTGAAAAATGAATATCCATCTCCAGTGTAGCTAATTCATACACTAGTTGGAAGTTTGAACATATTTGTTATTCTATTGCTATACAAAACTTGACAAAAACCGGTTCAAAAAATTAATTAATGTAAATTACATGATATTTAACACCAATAACTATGGTTGCAATTTATCCTCATGAATACTTAGAAATCTAAGATATTTAGGGGATGCTTCTAGGATAACAAAATTAGGTATACAGTGGAGATAATCAAATATAATTTAACATATTAGGGAAAAAGAAACAAGGTTAATAATTGCTCAATCACAAAAGAGGGAAAAGTGACGACTGCAATACATTGGCAGCAACGGGTTGGTAATCAAAGAGACTGGGTATGGCGGGGCTGGCAAACTCGTTATACTTATATTCGTCCTGTCAAAGATCATCCAGGACAAACACCATTGATTTTACTACATGGCTTTGGGGCTTCCATTGGTCATTGGCGGCATAATTTAGAGGTATTAGGTAAACACAATACAGTTTATGCTCTAGACATGATTGGATTTGGCGCATCTGAAAAGGCTGCAACTAATTACAATGTAGAATTATGGGTAGAACAAGTTTACGACTTTTGGAAAACCTTTATCGGTCAACCAGTTGTTTTAGTGGGTAATTCCATAGGTTCACTGATTTCTTTAGTAGCAGCGGCTACCCATACTGACATGGTAAAGGGGATTGTGATGATCAGTTTACCAGATCCCAGCCTAGAACAAGAAATGATCCCGACCGCTCTCAAACCCGTGGTTAGGGGTATTAAAAGTATATTGACCTCCAGATTAATATTAAAACCGATATTCTATTTTGTGCGTCGTCCTAGCGTGTTGCGGCGTTGGGCTGGTTTAGCCTATGCTCGTCCTGAAGCAATTAGTGATGAACTGATAGACATCTTAGCAGGACCCCCCCAGGACAGAGGATCTGCCCGTGCTTTTAGAGCCTTATTTAAGGCAACAACAGGGGCTAATTTTAGTCCGAGTGTCAAGAAAATTTTACCAAACTTAACAATTCCCATGTTATTAATTTGGGGGAAAAAAGATCGATTTGTTCCCCCAAAACTAGCGAATCAATTTCTGCGCTACAATGAGAAACTAGAACTAGTATATCTGGAAGATGTGGGTCATTGTCCCCATGATGAATCACCAGAACAGGTTAACGAAGAAATTTTAGATTGGATAGGTAGAATGGGTAACTGGCAATAGGTAAGGAGATGATTAAGTTCTGGAGTAACGGTGGAAAGTTATTCAATATTGACTTCTGTAGTATCAATATCCGTACTTCCGTCAACACCATGAGCGATAGAAACCATTTTAGTGAGAATATCCTGACTGGGAACTTTACCTTTTAATACCACAGTGCTACCCGTTTGAGCAACCCAGAGAGTGTCAATATCATCAAGGTCAGGATCTTGATCAAATGCTAATGCTACGCGCTTTGCTAAACCACTTTGGTCATATTCTCCGTTTAATCCTATTCGTTCTGGGGGAGTTGTTTGTCTATTAACATCAGTTGTGGGATTAACTTGAGTCCTTTCCGATTGTTCTAAACCAAAAAGTCTTTGTAACCAACCCATAAATACTTATCTCCTATCATAATTCACTTCTAATAATAATGGAAGTTCTTAAAAGTAGATATATTTAACCAAGAAAATTTTGGACAAAATCCACTAGTAGTTAGATTTCTAGATAACTTTTCCAGAAGAACTGAATGATTGGAACTATTAAGTTTGACGCTCCCCGCCCTATAGAGGGACGGGGATTCTTGTTTCAATGAGCAACCTTACTCAAACTTGTTACCAAGTCTGAGCAGAGGGTAATCTCTCCACAAGCGTTATTAGTTCCGGTGCGCCCCACCGTACTTAGATCATAGCCAGTTTGTTTTAGTGCTTTTGCTAGAATGTTAATTGCAGCATTGTGGTCACGGTCAAGAATACACCCACATTGACAAACATGAGCAGGACTTACGCAAAATATCTCTCAAACCCTCTTTTCTTCGTTCTCTTCGTTCCTATCCCTGACGGGACGCTCCGCGAACGTGGTTCATTATTCCGTGACTTGTGCGTAAGTCCTAATGAGTTCTAACTGAAAGTGATTTCTTGACGATTTCTCCACAACTAGAACAGTTTTGAGAAGTGTATTGAGGTGCAACTGGTACAACTACACGCCCATAGACTTTACCAAAATATTCTAACCATTGAGTAAACAATGACCATCCAGCATCACTAATTGATTTGGCTAATTTGCTATTCTTAACCATATTTCTCACTTGCAGTTTTTCAAAGGCCACTAAATCGTTAGATCTAACTACGCACAATGCTGTCTTTATAGCAAAGTCTTTACGTTGACGTGATACTTGCAAATGTTTTTTACCAAGACGGTTAATAGCTTTTTTGCGATTATTAGAACCTTTCTTTTTGCGACTAACTTTTTTGTGTAATCGTTTTAAAGACTTTTCTGATTTCCGCAAATACCTGGGATTATCAATTTTATCCCCTTGAGAATCAGTGTAGAAACTGTTAAGACCAACATCTAAACCAACGGTTTTACCAGTTGGATTAACATCAATATTCCGTTCTGCATCTATACAGAATTGAACGTAATATCCATCAGAACGTTTAACTATTCTGATTCTTTTGATTTGCTTAATCTGGTAAAAATGTAAATCCCAAGTTCCAATTAATTTTAGCTGACCAATTCCACATTTATCTATAAAAGTAATGTGTTTTCGGTCATCTAATAGTTTCCATCCTGATGTTTTATATTCAATGGAACGGTTATTCTTTTGAAACTTTGGATAACCCTTCTTACCTGGAACTTTTGCCTTACAATTATCAAAAAATCTTTTAATTGCAAAAGCGGTTCTTTCTGCTGCACTCTGTCTAGCCATGGAATTTAATTTATCAGCAAAATCAAATTCATTAGCTAATACCGCAGTGTATTTATTCAGATCGTAATATTTAACATTTTGATTGTCCATCCAAAAGCGCAAGCACTTATTACGGATGAATTGGGTTATCCGTATAGCCTGAGCAATTTTTTGATATTGCTGTTTTGTGCCTTTGGCTTTAAATTCAAAAACAATCATTTTTTTATTACTAAGTCGACCTGTTTTAAGTATAAAATACTTTAGGGAATTAGTCAATTTCTAAGATTGGTAAAAATGAAACTACCCTCTCTCACGATTAAGCTGCGCTTAATATCCCTTGAAGGGTGTTTAATTTTTACCCGCCTTACATCCCCACCCTGTAGAGAGATGGGGTATTACGGCGTTTTCTGATAAAATAAGAATTAAGACCGACAATTCAGCGTGGTAGAAATTCGCTTCGCACTCATGAGTGCCGGTCTGCGTTCATGCCATGCTTTTTTAGTTGCCGATGAAACATACGCTGTCAGTTATAGTTGAAGATGAAGCGGGAGTTCTATCCCGCATTGCTAGTTTATTTGCACGTCGGGGTTTTAATATTGAAAGCCTTGCTGTCGGTCCTGCGGAGCAAGGAGGAGTATCTCGGATTACAATGGTTGTACCTGGTGATGATCGCATCATCGAACAACTTACCAAGCAACTGTATAAGTTAGTTAATGTTCTCAAAGTGCAAGATATTACAGAAATACCTTGCGTAGAAAGAGAATTGATGCTTCTCAAGGTAAATGCTAATAGCAGTAATCGTTCAGAAATAATTGAATTATCTCAGATTTTCCGGGCGCGAATTGTTGATGTGGCTGAAGATTCTTTGACTTTAGAAGTTGTGGGTGATCCTGGTAAAATGGTAGCGATAGTTCAAGTGCTACAAAAATTTGGACTGAGGGAAATTGCCCGTACAGGTAAAATTTCTCTAACTCGTGAATCAGGTGTAAATACTGAATTACTGAAGTCTTTACAGGTAAAAGTCTAGGGTGATTAAACGCGGATTAAACTTATAGTTAACAATCGAAGTTTCCCGTCCAATTAAGCAGCAGATATGGTGTAACTACTATGTCTGCTGCTATTATTTTGATTTAATCAAGAATTATGTCAACCTGGCGTGACTTAGTGAATGAAAAACTGATAAAAAGTTGATAAACCCCGTCTAAGTTGAAACCTCAAATTTTCAAGATGGATAAGGTTTAGTTCAAAGCAAAAAATAATAACCCATAGATTATGTTCATATTTGGTTGGTAGACATAAATTATATAGCACTCCAATGTGACTAGTGAAGATTTATTTTGGTAAATTATCACCCCAGAGGCAGAAGACACAAGCCCCAAGAATATATTTTGATTAATGAGTTATTGATGCTATGTGATTTGGCATAAATTCCCAGAAAATGATGAAGATATTGAGTAGATTCGCCTGTTATTAAATCCGAACCATTTTTACCATCAAGATTTGTGTTGATAACCAATTTAGAACTTGTCGGATAATCCCTATTATTGATAATTGAATAGGGATAGGGTTATTTACATAAGGAGTTTTTTGAGGTTATTAATCAGAATTTCAGGTGTTTATCCAGTGAAAAAATTCCGTAGATTTTCCTGGAGATACTGATATGAATATCCTATTTTTTGTTTCTCATGTCACTATTCAGAGAACAATTAGAAAATTATCGAGTCAATTAAGTAAAATCAGGAATAGACATTGGTTTATTTGTGATATCACGGTTTTTGCAATGACACCATTGTTAGCATTAGGATTGCGTTTAGATGGTAATCTGAACTTGCAAGAAGATATTTTCCAGTTGGGAATTGCGACAATTTTGTTTTTAGTAGTCAAACTAATTATCTTTTGGAGGGTTGGTTTTTATAGACGCTATTGGAAGTACGCAAGCATCGAAGAAGGGATTTATATAGTCACATTGATGATGGGTGTGGTAGTCATTCAAACGACCCTATTTAATTTATTGGAGATGCTATTAGGTGAACTTCCGCAATCACTGCCAATTTTGGAGGGAATACTATCTTGTATATTTGTGATTTTACTGCGGTTTAGTGTTCGAGTTGTAGAAAGAATAAGCCACAGACAAAAAATATCTAAAAACAGAGAAAGAGTGCTGATCATTGGTGCTGGTAGTGCGGGGGTTTCCCTTGTAGAAGATATGCAAAGAAATCCCCAATTTGGAGCTTATCCCGTAGGATTTATTGATGACGATATCAAAAAACAGAATATACATTTAAGGGGAATTCCCGTATTAGGAAATCGTCAGAAAATTTCTGAAGTTATCAAAACACTAAAAATTCACAAAGTTATCATTGCTATGCCTACAGTTCCTGGACAAACTATTAGAGAAATTGTAGATATTTGTCAAAACAATGGAATGCAACCTAGTACCTTGCCAGGAATCTATGAAATCCTGAATGGTCGTGTAAGAGTAGATAGTGTTAGAGACATCAAAATTGAGGATTTACTCAGACGTGAACCCATTCAGACAGAACTAGAAAGAGTAGCCCAATTTATCAAGAATAAAACAGTATTAATCACAGGTTCAGGAGGATCAATTGGTAGTGAACTATGCCGACAAATTTTACGTTGTCATCCAGCTAAAATTATCCTAATTGGCCATGGAGAAAATTCTGTTTTTAATATCCAACAAGAACTCGAAAAACTGATCCAAATATTGAAAAATAATCATAAATCAGCACCGGATGTTAATATACCACAGATTTATACTTTCATTGCTGATATTAGAGTGCAGTCGAGATTGGAACACGCTTTTGAGAGATTTAAACCGGATGTAATTTTTCATGCTGCGGCTCATAAACACGTTCCTCTGATGGAATTAAATCCCGCAGAAGCAATTACTAATAATGTAATGGGAACGAGAAATTTACTACAAGTAGCATTGCAATATAATGTTGAACATTTTGTGATGATTTCCACAGATAAAGCAGTTAATCCTACTAATGTCATGGGTGCTAGTAAAAGAGTAGCAGAAATGTTAGTTTTACAAGCTGCAAAAGAAAGTGGTAAATCCTATGTAGCTGTGCGTTTTGGGAACGTTTTAGGAAGTCGTGGTAGTGTAGTTCCTACGTTCCAAAAACAGATTTTAGCAGGGGGACCAATTACAGTTACTCATCCTGATATTTGCCGATATTTCATGACCATACCGGAAGCAGTTCAACTAGTTTTGCAAGCATCTATCCTGGGTCGTAGTGGTGAAGTTTTAATGTTAAATATGGGTGAACCGGTGAAAATTGTAGATTTAGCGAAAGCATTAATTCATCTTTCGGGATATGAAGTTAACAAAGATATTGACATAGTATTTACAGGTTTAAGACCAGGAGAAAAGCTATTTGAGGAATTGTTTATTGAGGGGGAAGAGTATGAGAAGACTGAACACGAAAAACTATTAGTTGTGAAAAATGCAAGTCGGATTATTCCTAATTCTTTGAATATTACTGTAGAAAAATTGCTAGGAGTAGCTGCCAGAAATGATACCAATTCTATTATTTTATTGCTGTCGCAATTGGTAGCAGGTTACAAACCGAAATTCCCCGAAGAAAGCAGTTTATTAGATGCAGCTAAATATGCAAATCAGACCTCCCATAGGCCGGTAAATATTTTAGCAAATATCGAGCCAACAGGTGCATAAACACTCTTCATAGTTTAAATCAATCTCAATGAAAATCATGCAATTAAGTAATAAAGTTCAGATCAAAGATTTTCCCAAATCAAACTATTTATCTTCCCTCAAAAAAACAGTGAGAACTTTTGTGAGAAGAAAATGTGATTGGTCAATAGGAATTTATACAGGGGAATCACCTTTTCAATTAAGTTCTCCAGAGAATATCAAAAATCCGGTTTTGACGGCCAAAGATGTTACAGATATACCAGCAGACTTAGTTGCTGATCCATTTATGGTTTGTGAGAATGGAGTTTGGTATATGTTTTTCGAGGTACTAAATAGTTTGAATTTTAAAGGAGAGATAGGACTTGCAACTAGCAAAGATGGCTTGAATTGGCGTTATGAACAAATCATAATTAGGGAAGATTTTCATTTATCTTATCCTTATGTATTCAAGTTCCAAAATGAATACTATATGATTCCAGAAAGCTATAAAGCCAATGCAATTAGGCTATATAAAGCAGTTGAATTTCCTACTAGATGGACATTAGTTAAAACCTTACTAGAAGGCAGCGATTATGTAGATTCTTCAATTTTCAATTTCCATGATCAATGGTGGATGTTTACGACATCTCCCCAGGGTAATATACTGCATCTTTACTATGCTGATGAATTAATGGGAAATTGGGTCAAGCATCCTCAAAGTCCTTTAATAGAAGGAAATTTTCATATATCCAGACCGGGAGGAAGGGTAATAGTATCTGATGGCAAGATTTTCCGATATACACAGGATGTGGTGGGTTTTTATGGTAATCAAGTTAGGGCTTATGAAATTACCAATTTGACAACTACTAACTATGAAGAAAAAGAGATCATCCATAATCCAGTGATTAAAGGAAGTGGTGCAGGTTGGAATAAAATTGGTATGCACAATATTGATCCACATCAACTTGATAATGGTAAATGGATAGCTTGTGTGGATGGTTATCAAATAGTTTTTGTATTTGGCATAGCAGAAAGAAAAAGAATTAAGATTATGACGAAAGCCAATGCCAAAAAATAAAGACATAACCCTACGTCGTAATTTTTCTTGGACTTTCATTGGTAATCTAATTTATTCAGGTTGCCAATGGGGAATGTTAGTAGTTTTAGCTAAACTTGGTAATCCAGAAATGGTAGGGACATTTACTTTAGGATTAGCAGTAACAGCCCCAGTCATGATGTTTAGTAATCTCCAATTACGAGATATTCAAACAACAGATGCTAAAAATCATTATCTTTTCAATGATTATTTAGGTTTAAGATTGATCACCACAGGGTTAGCATTACCAATAATCTTATGGATTACCTTAGCGACAGGATATAAAGATGAGACAGCAATAGTCATAATTTTGATTGGTTTTGCTAAAGGATTAGAATCAATTAGCGATGTTTTTTATGGACTGCTTCAGAAACATGAAAAAATGGATCGCATGGCCATATCTGTAATGATGAAAGGTCCTTTATCTTTACTGATGTTAAGTATAGGTACTTATATATCAGGTAGTATTATTTGGGGGGTTTTGGGGTTAGTCATAGCTTGGGCTTGTATTTTATTGATCTGGGATATCCCTAGTTATCGGTGGTTGATTAATAAATTTACATCAGAAGGTGAAATTCCTGATTCTCTGGAGGGAAAGACAGCAAAACCTCGGTGGCAATTAGGAACTATCAGGAAGTTAATTTGGTTATCCTTGCCTTTGGGTTTGGTAATGATGTTGATTTCCCTGAATGCTAATATTCCTCGTTATTTTCTCGAACATTCTTTAGGAAAAAAAGAACTCGGTGTATTTGCTGCCCTTGCGTACCTGATAGTGGCAGGAAACATGGTAATCAGTGCATTAGGTAGCGCAGCCCGTCCTAGACTGGCAAAATACTACGCTGGGGGGAACGTTAGCGCGTACCAAAAACTTCTCCTCCAACTTGTTGCTATTGCTTGTCTGTTGGGGTTGTCCGGTATTTTAGTCGCTTGGGTTGCTGGTGGGCAAATCTTAACTATTGTTTACCAACCAGAATACGCTAAATATACTGAGCTTCTGATTTGGTTAATGGTGACAGCGGGAATTGGGTATGTTTCCTCCTTTCTCGGTGAAGGAATGACCGCTGCTAGATATTTCCGTACGCAAATTCCATTGTTCATTATAGTCACCAGTACATCTGCGATCGCTTCCTTCTGGTTTATTCCTAAAAATGGACTCAAAGGGGCAGCAATAGCACTGATGATAGCCGAAATAGTTCGCATAATTTTTACATTAGGAGTCATATTTCATGCCGTACATCGCATCCAAAGATATCAAACACACAGATAGAGAAATTACTCAAAAAACTCGGCGCATTCTTCATGTTTTAGGGGGTATGAATCGGGGGGGGATTGAAACTTGGCTAATGCAAATTTTACAGCATATAGACCGCGATCGCTTCCAAATGGATTTTTTAGTCCATAGCACAAAACCCGGTGCTTATGACCAAGAAGCACGCGCTCTCAACAGTCAAATTATTACCTGTCCCTATCCCTCTCGACCTTGGATTTACGTTCCCAAATTTCGCCAGATTTTGCGTGAACATGAACCCTATGATATTATTCATAGTCATGTACATCTCTTCAGTGGTAATATTTTGCGTCTAGCTGCTCAAGCAGGTATACCATGTCGCATTGCTCACTGTCACACAGATACATCAGCTATAGCCACGAAAGGGGGACTTTATCGCCGCTTATATTATACCTGGATGAAATCTTGGATTAACCGCTATGCAACTATGGGTTTAGGAATCAACAACCAAGCGGTAGCAGCCTTATTTGGTTCGAGTGACAAATCTAACCCCCGTTGGCAAGCTATTAATTATGGTCTGGATATCACCCCTTATGCAGATAAAATTGATGCAGCCGCTATCCGGGCTGAACTTGGTATCCCTACGGATACTTTTGTAATTGGTCACATAGGTAGATTTGTTGAAGTAAAAAACCATACCTTTATCCTTGATATTGCCGCAGCAGTAGTCAAAAGAGAACCGAAAATGCGTCTTTTGTTAGTAGGAGAGGGTTCACTGCGATCGCAAATAGAACAAAAAGCTTCAGAATTAGGCTTAACGGATCATGTTATCTTTACAGGTGTTCGTGCTGATGTTGCCCGATTAATGCGAGGTGCTATGGATGTATTCCTGTTCCCATCCCTTTTTGAAGGATTAGGAAATGTACGGTTAGAAGCACAGTGCGCGGGATTACCTGCCGTAATTTCCGATGTTGTTCCCGAGGAAGGTGATGTAATTAAACCCCTAGTGCAGCGACTTTCTTTAAGTGAATCAGCGGATACTTGGGCAGAAGCAATTTTAACTTGGAAAAATAAAGTCCCAGGGATTAATCAAACTGAGGCTTTAAAAATCATGAAAGACAGTAATTTCAACATTGAAAAAGCCGTCAAACAATTAGAACAGATTTATCAAAATTAAATATTCAACAACATAGTTTTATGAATCAACAGTCTCTTCACAGGAAAACAATTTATCCTGATAGTTTAATAATTTCCGTTTTCTTTTGTCTGCTTGTATTGCTAGGATTTCTGCCAACTACAAATCAATTTTTGCACTGGTTTATTATTCCAGTAACATTGAGTGGAATTGTCATTGGTATTGACGCTGTGCAATGGTTTCGGGGGAGATTAAATATCTTTTCTCCCGTAGGCGTTATGGGTTTATTAGGTGTTCATTTTTTCTTCTTAGCACCCCTACTTCATGTTAGTTGGAATAATTGGTTAGGTAGTGATTTAATACCACCTCCAGACTGGCGACCCTGGGTAGGTGGAATGGCAATTCTCAACTTATTAGGTATTTTAATTTATCGCGTTTCTAGAAATATAGATTTTTCTGAATTTTTTCAAAAAAGATCAATTAATCAAAGGGGAAATCAAAAAACAATTTGGATGATTAATAAACAACGTTTTCCTTTAATTGTGGGGATAGGACTAATTGTTTGTTTAGTTTTACAAATATTAGTTTATAGCCAGTATGGAGGGTTAATTGGTTATATCAATGCTTTCGCAGATAAACAAACCGAAGCCGGAGTAGGACAAGGTTGGTTATTAATGATTTGTGAAAGTTTTCCTAATTTAGCAATGATGGCATTTTCTGTCTATGCTAAAGATAAAAAAAGATTACAAACATGGCCTGTATTGATTACAGTTTTGGTCATATTTTTTGTAATTAAATTACTATTTGGTGGCTTGCGAGGTAGTCGTAGTAATACAATATGGGCATTATTTTGGGCGGCGGGAATGATTCATTTTTGGCTGAGGAAAATTAATAAAAAACAAATCCTCATGGGCATGATATTTTTCATATTTTTCATGTACTTTTATGGATTTTTAAAATCAGGGGGAACTGAAGGATTTGAAACTGCCTTACAGGGAGCAGAAGCTAGGGAAGAATACACAGCAGAAAATGGGAGAACTTGGGAGAACTTATTATTAGGAGATTTAGGAAGAACCGATGTTCATGCTTATATGCTATATAGATTAATGGACGATGATAGTGATTACCAATATGCTTGGGGACGAACTTATTATTCAGCATTTGCTCTTTTAATTCCCCAACAACTTTGGCCTTATCCCGAAAAACCACCAAATAAATCGAAAGAAGGAACAGACCTACTTTATGGTATGGGTTCTTATATTCCTGGAGTGTGGGTATCCTCCAAAGTTTACGGAATTGCTGGAGAAATAATGCTAAATTTTGGACCCTTTGCTGTACCTTTTTCTTATATTGTTCTGGGGATAGTTGTTGGATTAATTCAACGTTCTTTGGCAGGGTATTCAAAAGTAGATACTCGCTTACTGTTGCTACCAATGTTAATCAATTTCAGTTTTACAATTTTGATAGGTGACTTGGATAATCTTATATATTTTTTAATCACTGTTGGTGGTGTTCCTTCTCTGGTAATTTTTAGCAGTTCTGACAGAAAAATACTCCTCTCTCAACCTCCTCTTATCAATGAGAGAAAACAAACTTCCCTTTATAACTAAATGACCAATTACCCATGAGCAATTACCTATGTTAAAAATTCTTCATTTAATTAACAGTTTAAATAGAGGTGGAATTGAAATGTGGCTACTTTCTATGCTGCGACAAATTCCCAGAAACCAATATCAGATGGATTTCTGTTGTAAAGGACAAAATGTAGGTGCATTAGCAAATATTGCAGAAGAATTAGGTGCAAAAGTATTTCATTGTCAATTAAATTTTGCTCATTTTGGCTTTATTAACAATTTAAAACGGATTATCATAGAGGGAAATTACCAGATTCTCCATAACCATTTAGAGGCTTATAGTGGTCTTGGTACTTGGCTAGGTAATGAATTAGGAATCCCAGTGATTACCTCCTTTCATAATACGAAATTTTTTACTCCCCAAACACCATTAACTCGTCGTTTTGTAATTCGAGAATTACGGTCAATTTATGCAAAATTTAGTATTCGCTACGCATTGGAAAATTCTCATTTAGTTACAGGTTGTTCTCAGGGAGTAATTGATAGTTTGACAGGTTTTAATCAGAACATAAAAAATTCCGGTCTTGTTTTAAATTATGGTGTGAATATTCCCGATTTAGCAACACCTGAGAAATGGAAAGAGTTGCGTAATTCCTTTGGTTGGACTGAAGACACCCCGATTATTCTTCATGTCGGAAGATTGATAGAACAAAAAAATCATTTAGGATTACTTTCTATATTCCAAAAAGTTGTAGAAAAGATTCCTACAGCCAAACTGTTGTTAGTAGGAGAAGGTCCATTACGAGGATTAATTACAGAAAATATCACTAAACTTGGACTTATAAATGCAGTTAAGTTAATCGGACTGCGTGACGATATTCCGGCATTAATGACTTGTGCTAACGTTTTTTTATTTCCCTCTTTTCATGAAGGATTTGGGCTAGTTGCTATTGAAGCTAATGCAGCAGGATTGCCAATTGTTGGTTCAAAAATCCCCGGTTTAATAGAAGCGGTCAAAGATCGAGAAACAGGGATTTTACATGAAGTAGAAGACCTAGAAGGCATGGCTAAATCAACGATTGACATCATCAATAATCGCCAATATGCTCAAGACCTTGCTCAGGCTGGAAGAGCTTGGATAAAAAGTAAATATTCCACGGAAAATAGTGCCAAAGGACTAATAGAAATTTACCATAATTGCCTAATCAAAACATAAAAATTAAGCTTAAAAAAATGGATGTATTAGTAACAGCCAGCGCCCACTTTGGAATCACAAGTGATGGTATACTGTGGACTCCAAATCAATCATTAGATTATCACTTCTGGTCTCGATATTTAGACGTATACGATGAAGTTAAGATATTAGCACGAGCAAAACCGTATCAATTACTACCATCGGGCTGGAATCAAGCTTCAGGACCAGGAATCAAAGCGATACCTTTACCCGACTATCAAGGCGGATCAGGCTTAGTAAAAAACTATACTCATATCAAAAAAACTGCGATCGCTGCGTTAGCGAATACACAAGCCGTACAAATGCGTTTATCCTGTGATATCGGTGCAATTGTCTGGCGGTGTTTAGCATCTTCAAGACCTTATGGCATAGAAGTAGTTAATGATCCTTATGATGTCTTTGCCCCTGGTGCTTACAAGCATCCTTTGAGAGCAGTTTTTCGGAGATGGTCAACGTGGCAATTACAACGTCATACTGCCAATGCTACCGCTGCTGCTTATGTAACAGAATACTCATTACAAAAGCGATATCCGCCAAAAAACGGGGCATTTTCCACTTATTTCTCCAGTATTGATTTACCCAACTCAGCCTTTGCGGCTGCACCGCGAGAGCCAAGAACAGGTATAAAAACATTTACGCTTGTTAGCGTAGGTACATTAGCGCAACTTTACAAAGCACCAGATATTTTAATTAAAGCCATTGCAGTTTGTGTACAAGAAGGGTTAGATCTACAACTAATTTGGGTAGGAGATGGTAAGTACAAATCAGAATTGCAAACATTGGCAGCGGAAAAAGGTATAAATAAGCGAGTCACATTTTGCGGATATTTATCCACCAGAGAGCAAGTAATTGAGCAATTGGATCAAGGTGATCTTTTCGTTCTCCCATCATACCAGGAAGGCTTACCAAAAGCCATGATTGAAGCCATGGCGCGGGGGCTACCTTGTATTGGCTCAAATGTAGGGGGTATTCCCGAATTATTACCAGAAGAGGATATGGTTAACCCTGGTTGTCACATAGCACTGTCACATAAAATCCGAGAAGTTGTCACTAACCCATACCGTTTAGCAACTATGTCAATTTCCAATTTAGAAAAAGCCAAAAATTACAGAGAAGATATTTTGCAAAAACGCCGAATTAAATTCTACAACCATGTCAAAGAACAAACGCAGACATGGTTATCAAGCCAGACAAAATCCTTTTAAATTATCTATCAACCTCTAAATAAAAATGAATAAAATTTTAATAGTAACAACAATTCCTAGCACTATTAATGCCTTTCTTTTACCTTTTGTCGAACATTTCCGGTCTCATGGTTGCAAAGTAGATGCAATGGCGCGGGGAATCAGTGTAAACGCTCAATGTTTAGCCGCATTTGATCAAGTCTGGGATATAGAATGGTCAAGAAATCCCCTAAATCCATTGAATTTAATAGCTGCTCCTCAGATGATTCAGAAAATAGTTGAAAAAGAGAAATATGATATAGTTCATGTTCACACACCAGTAGCAGCTTTCGTGACTCGCTATGCTTTAAAAAACCTGAAAAAGCAACTTAATACAAAAGTCATTTATACAGCCCATGGTTTTCATTTCTACGAAGGAGGTAAAGCTTTGAAAAATGCTTTATTCCTATTTTTAGAAAAATTAGCTGGCTATTGGACGGACTATTTAGTAGTAATTAATCGTGAAGATCAAGCAGCCGCTCAAAAATACAAACTTGTCTCATCAGAACGGCTTAATTATATGCCAGGAATTGGCGTAAATTTGCAATATTACAAAGCTGATTCTATCTCTTTAGAAGATATTGAGAAATTACGTCAAGAATTAGGACTAACAGCAAACACTAAATTGCTGTTATCAGTAGCTGAATTTATTCCCCGAAAAAGATTGTCAGATATCTTAAAAGCCTACTGTAATTTAAACAGACCTGAAACCTGTTTAGTTTTTGCTGGAGACGGAGTATTAATGGAGGAAATGCAGCAGTTAGCAATTAAATTAAATATTCAAAATCAAGTCCGATTTTTAGGAATACGTCGGGATATTCCTATTTTAATGCGTACCGCAGCAGCCACAATTTTAGTTTCCGAGCAAGAAGGTTTACCCAGATGTGTAATGGAAGCTATGTCCTTAGAAACTCCAGTAATTGGTACAAATATTCGCGGAACTAGAGACTTATTAGAAAATGGGTGTGGTTTACTTGTAGAAGTGAGTGATATAGAGGGAATAACAAAAGCCATGACATGGATATTAGATCATCCAGAAAAAGCGAGAATTATCAGTAAAAAAGGACGAGAAAAAATAGCTGATTATGACATAAACCAAATTATTAAAATGCACACAGCTTTATACACTCAAGTTCAAAAACTCGATCTATAGTGATTCACAAACATTAAAAAATCCGCAATAATTATGAACAAATATCCGGTATTATTAGCTCTTTTTATCTGCATTTTTATAGTTTTCCAAAATGGAGTATTTCCACAAAACTTATCTGCATTAGCAACAAGAAAAGTTATTAATAACGAAAGAGGATTTTACTATGTATTTCCTTATAATGATCAGTGGTCAAAAGTTGGAGCTTATATAGGATTAGCTCATTATGATAGTTTTGAAGCCATGAATCAAGAAGCTATTAGAGGAATTCAGGGTCGTTTTCAACACTTTCATTCTCAGGATGAAAATAAATATGCTTATTTTCCCTATGCTGAATTAAAGGAATATGAAACTGACGAATTAAATCAAAATCATCCACCATTATGGATTACTGCTAAGTATAAAAATCAAAAAAAACCTGTAATTTTTGAATGGTTGTCAAAAGAAAAAGCCCAAGGTGTGAATTTTACTGATGAACGTTATATAAATTTCTTTATTAAAAAATATGTCCGTAATAAACTACAAAAAAATTCCTATCAAAATATTTGGTTAGGATTGGATAACTGCGCTTTTAATTACAATTTATATGGTGTATTTGATGAAAAAAATAATTTTATAAATAACGTTAAATGGGAGAAACCATTTCCCCAAAATAATCAAGAGTTTTTGCAATCTGTCAAGCATTTTTTCAAACGAATTAAAGAATTAGCACCAGATATTAAAATTATTTGTAATGAGGGGAGTATTGCTGATGAAACTCAGTATAATCAAATATTTGCGAATACAGATGGAGTTATTTTAGAAGATTTTCTTGGTGAGATATATAATCAAGATGGAAATTATTCTAGAGATAAAATTTATCAGATTTATTTGCGAATGAAAAATTTTGCAACCAACAAAGTACAAATTTATCAACCTCATACACACGACCGAGATGAACTTATTCATGATATGTACCTTGGATATTTAATTTTTGGTGGAGAAAATCGGTTTTTAAGTATGGATAATGATCAAAGTCAAGAGATTGATCCAAAACGATATATAGAAATTAAAAATGCTTTGGGTAATCCAACTTCTTCAGCAACAGACCAACAGGAAATAAATAAAAGTAAAGGATATCGTCTTTATTCAAGAACTTATGAAGGAGGAATTATATATTTTAATCTCACGGGAAAAACGCAAACCATAAAATTAAAATCAGGACAGAAATATTTTGATGAAGATCGTCGTTTAGTAACAAGCATTGTCATTCAAGATAAAACAGCCAAATATGTAGTTTTTAGTCCACAATTCAAAGCCGAAAAACCTGTTATTAGTCCGGTTAAAGACGGAATAATCACCGGTGAAGTTCTTGTTAATATCGAGAGTAAAATACCTAATGCAACTATTAGATATACTATTGATAATAGCGAACCAAATCAAAATTCTCCAATTTATACTAGTCCGATTAAACTAACTAAAAGTGCTATGGTAAAAGCTAAAGTGTTTAGTCCTAATGGTTCTACAAGTTGGACATCAAATACTTATTATAGTATGACCAATAAATTACCGCAAGTTGAATTTAATGTAAGTGCAGCCAGTGGAAGTGAATTTTTAAATATGGATTATCCTTTAGTAAAACTAAATTACATGAGTGGGAAAACAGTAACTGTTAATTATTCAGTTATAGGGGGTACAGCTAAGAATGATGGTATAGATTATAAATTAGGAAATGGTCAGTTGACATTTAAAGCTGGAGAACAGTACAAATATTTACCAATACCAATTATTAATGATGATCAAAAAGAAAATAATGAGACTATTAAAATTAAGCTTTATCAACCAATTAATGCCAAGTTAGGAAATAAAAATTTATATACTTATACAATTAAAGATAATGATTAAAGCTATTGACAATATGGCTATATTATCTTTTGTATTTTCGCTATATTTTTAATAAGGGTTTTGTTTCGCGCACAGGTGCAAAGACGCAAAGAATAATATAAATATCTGATAGCGTAGCGTAAGCCATATCAGGATTTATTAAGATTAACAGAGTAGAAAAACATGAGAAATAGCGAATCACAAACTAGGAATTATAATCAATCTTACCTAAGATGGATTAGCAGATTTATCAAATTAGTATTAGATAGATTTGTCGCTTTTATCGGCATAATTTTTCTTTTTCCTATTCTGATAATTGTAGCAGGTGCTATTTATTTGCGTATGGGGAGTCCAGTTTTATTTATCCAACCCCGTCCAGGTAAAAATGCTCGGATTTTTAATTTCTATAAATTCCGCACCATGACTAACGAAAAGGACGCAAAAGGTAATTTATTACCTGACGAAAAACGCTTAACATCCTTTGGTGATTTTATCCGCAAAACCAGCTTAGACGAACTTCCTCAATTGTGGAATGTTTTTAAGGGTGATATGAGTTTTGTGGGTCCACGTCCTTTGCGTGTGCAATATCTTGAACTTTATACTCCTGAACAAGCTCGTCGTCACGATGTTTTACCAGGAATTACAGGACTAGCTCAAATTAATGGTCGTAATGCTATTAGCTGGGAAACAAAATTTAACTTGGATATTTGGTATATTGACAATTGGAATCTTTGGCTAGATTTGAAAATTCTTCTATTAACATTTTGGAAAGTCCTGAAGCGTGAAAATATCAGTCAGGAAGGATATGCAACTGCGCCGGATTTTAAAGGTCAGGAATAAATAAATCAGGGCTAAAGCCCTGATTACAAACATGAGATCATATCTTGATGTGAAATTTCCGTAAGTCTTATAGATATCAACTCAAGGATGGGAATTTTATGGACAAAGTTGTTATTTTTGGTAACAGTTTTTTCGCAGAAACTATTTACTTTTATCTCCAGCATGATTCAGATTATCAATTAATTGCGTTTACCGTTGATGAATCTCATATTCAATCAGAAAGTTTCCATGATTTACCAGTTGTGGCTTATGAAAAACTTGAAAAATATTATCCACCAACTGAATACAAGTTGTTTATTCCTCTCGGTTATGAAAGATTGAACAAGCTACGGGCAGAAAAATATTATAATGCCAAAAATAGAGGATATGGTTTCATTTCCTATATCAGTTCTAAGGCTGATTATCATAATATATCTGTAGGTGAAAACTGTTTGATTTTAGAAAAAAGTATCATAGAACCTCAAGTGACTATTGGTGATAATTGTATTCTTGCGGGTGGTAATCATATTGGACATCATTCGATAATTAATAATCATTGTTTCATTGCTTCTCATGTTGTCTTTGGTGGAAGAGTAGTTGTAGGAGAATACAGTTTTATTGGCATGAATGCTACTATTAGAAATGCCATAAATATTGGCAAAGAAAATATTATTGGTGCCGGGTCAATAATTCTTACCAATACGGAAGATCAAGCAGTTTACTCCCCAGGAGAAACTCCAAAATTTCAAGTTCCTAGCAATCTTATCCATATTTAAAGGAGAAAATAATTTATGATTGATTTTTCCTGTTTTGTTGTTGGTAATGGGACTCTATCTATCAATTGTTTAGAACTTTTATTACTCAAAAATTGCCAATTATTAGGAGTATATTCGCCGGATAATTCATTACAAGCATGGTGTGAAAGTCATGGAATTGAATACATAAGTTCTCGCAATCTTTTTCACAAAAGACTTTTGAGCGTTGAATATGACTATCTTTTTAGTATTAATAATGTTCAATGGATTATTCCCAAAAATGTAATTGCTAGAGCGAAAAAAGCGACCATTAATTATCATGATGCCCCACTACCAAAATACGCTGGTTTATACGCAACTTCCTGGGCATTACTCAACGGTGAGACCGAACACGCCGTCACTTGGCATCAAGTCGTTCCCCAAATTGATGCTGGTCCTATTTTTAAACAAAAAATAGTGCCAATTCGCCCAGATGATACAGCCTTTACTTTAAATATTAGTTGCTTTGATGCTGCGATCGCTTCTTTTGATGAACTGACAGAAGAATTAATCGCTGGTAATGTTGAACCAATACCCCAGGATTTATCCCAACGAACTTATTTTGGTTATGAACATCGTCCGGTTTCTCTAATATCTTATGATGTCAGCAGTAAGGATATTTGCAATTTAGTTAGAGCCTTGGATTTTGGTCCGGTATGGCTAGGCCAGGCAGGTTATCGGAATGAATTAGGTCAACCTAAAATCTGGCTACCAGGAGGGGTTGTCGTCGTCGGTTCTGCGCGGCCAATCATATCTGAACATGGAACGCCTGGGCAAGTTCTGATTTTAAATGCGGAAGGAATTAGTATTGCTACTATAGACGGGGCGGTGCAATTTGGTAATTTAAAAACATTAAATGGAAAAGATATTTCCCCTCAAGAATTGCAACAATATTATGGTGTGCGGGTTGGTGATGTTTTACCCGTAATTAATGCAGAAACCAAAAAGGCAATTAGTCAGCGAAATATTGCTTTATCCCGTTATGAACAAATTTGGGTTGAAAGATTAACAAAGTTTACACCTTTTCAACATCCCTATTTAGGGCGAGAAATATCCCATCAATTACCAGAGTTTTCATCTCCCCAACTGCAACGTTATCGGATTTTGTCCAATGTACCTGTAGAACCAAAAAATCTATTGGTGATGTTTGCAGCTTATTGTGTGCGATTAGCCGCAGAATCAAGTGGGGAATTTGATTTAGGACTACAAACGGAATCTCAGCGCGGTGTTGCTCCTGAATTGTTTTCGCAAATAGTTCCTTTGCGTGTGAATTTTGAAAAGGAAGAGTCTTTTAGAGATTTTCAAGGGCGATTATCAGCGGATTTAGATTATATAAATAATTTAGGTAGTTTTAGACATACGCTATTAGGACGTTATCCTGAATTACATGATACGGAATACGGGCGGAATCTTTTTTCTAGAAATAACTCCCCGTGGTCGCCAAAAATCTTTCCTGTAGCGATCGCATCTGTTCCTACTCCCGATGCTTTAAAAGATTTGGCTGACTGGGATTTTATGAATGCTTCTATGGCCTTTGTGGCTTATGAGGATGGGAGTGACAGTGAGTTGGTACATAAGGGGGAATTGAGTGATACAGACTCTAGGGAAATTGTCCAACAACTTGAGGTTTTTATCTCTGCTTGTTTAGAACATCCTGATCAATCTTTAGATAAGTTACCAATTCTTAGCCTCAGCCAACAACAGCAGATTTTAGAAGCATGGAATCAGACTGCACAACCTTTCGCGGCAGATAAATGTATTCATGATTTATTTGCCCAACAAGTAGAGCGGACTCCTGATGCTATTGCTGTGGTTTTTCAAGAACAACAATTAACTTATCGGGAATTAAACACACAAGCTAACCAACTAGCGCATTACTTAATTTTACAGGGAGTTGGACCGGATGTGTTGGTGGGTTTGCTGATGGAGCGATCGCTAGAAATGATCATCGGCTTATTAGCAATTCACAAAGCTGGAGGGGCTTATCTTCCCCTAGACCCTGATTTTCCTCAAGAGCGTTTGGCTTTCATGGTAGAAGATTCCCAAGCGCCCGTTATCTTAACCAATTTAGCAGCAACCAGAGAAGATTACCCCACGCGGGAAATGGGGAATCTGAGGATTATTCCCATTGATGCAATCAGGGCAGAAATTAGCCAACAACCGACGACAAATCCCCATACAGAAGTTAAACCAGAAAACCTCAGTTATGTCATCTACACCTCTGGCTCTACGGGAAAACCCAAGGGTGTGATGGTAGAACATAGAAATGTGCTTAATTTTTTCACAGGAATGGATGGGGTAATTAACCATGAACCACCAGGAGTATGGTTAGCTGTAACCAGTTTGTCTTTTGATATTTCAGTTTTGGAACTCTTCTGGACTCTAGCACGGGGATTTAAAGTAGTAATTTATGACCCCAAAGCAGAGCGGAAACCTGCTACTTCCCAAAGTTTAAAACGGCAAAATCGCTCTAAATCCATAGATTTTAGTCTTTTCTACTTTTCTAGCCATGAAAGAAATCAAGATGCGGGGGAAAAATATCGTTTGCTGCTAGAAGGGGCTAAATTTGCCGATGCTCATGGGTTTAAAGCAGTTTGGACTCCCGAACGTCATTTTCACGCTTTTGGTGGCTTATTCCCCAATCCAGTGGTCAGTAGTGCAGCGATCGCTACCATCACTAAAGACATCCACATCCGCGCTGGTAGCTGTGTTTCTCCACTACATAACACAATTCGTCTGGCGGAAGATTGGTCTTTAGTAGATAATCTCTCCAATGGTCGAGTAGGCATATCTTTTGCCGCTGGTTGGCAACCCAACGATTTCGCGCTGTATCCCGATAGATTTGCCAACCGCAAGGAAATCATGTTTGAGCAAATAGAGGAGGTACAGGCACTTTGGCGGGGAGAAAGCCTTGAGCTTCCGAACGGAAAGGGAGAAAGGTGTTTTGTGCAAACTCTACCACGTCCCATTCAAGCGACTCTGCCAATCTGGATCACAGCCGCAGGTAATCCAGAGACTTTTCGTGAGGCGGGAGCTAAGGGTTTTAATATTTTAACTCACTTACTGGGACAAAGTTTAGAGGAATTAGCGACCAAAATTGCCATTTATCGTCAAGCTTATACAGAAAATGGACATACTGGCGAGGGAATTGTCAGCTTGATGATACATACTTATGTAGGGGAAAGTAAGGAAAAAGTGAAGGAACTGGTGCGGCAGCCAATGCGCCAATATTTGGCCAGTTCCTTGGATTTAATCAAGCTTGCGGCCTGGTCTTTCCCCACCTTCAAGCAGAAAACCACCAATGAGAAGGGACAGTTTGACCTATCTCACTTATCTGACCCAGATATGAATGAGGTACTAGATTTCTCCTTTGAACGCTACTTTGAAACTAGTAGTTTATTTGGAACAGTGGATACCTGTGTACAGATGGTAGATCGAATTAAAGCCATTGGTGTTAACGAAATTGCCTGTCTGATTGATTATGGTGTGGATACGGATACGGTACTATCTCAATTACCGCTACTGAATGAATTGAAAGCACGAATCGCCTCTCAACCTACCACTGAATCTGTAGCCGATTTGATTAAGCGTCACCAAGTGACACATCTGCAATGTACTCCTTCTATGGCTAGTTTACTGATTGCAGACACCCCCAACCGCCAAGCTTTATCGCAGTTATCTAATTTAATGATCGGTGGTGAGGCTTTTACCGAAGCTTTAGCAAAGGAACTTAGACAGATAATTCCCGGACAGATTCATAATATGTATGGTCCAACAGAAACCACTGTTTGGTCTGCAACCCATACTTTAGCTCAAGTCAATGGAGTGGTTCCCCTGGGTCGTCCCATTGCCAATACTGAGTTATACGTTCTGGACAATAATCAACAACCTGTGCCTGTTGGTATGGCTGGTGAGCTATATATTGGTGGTGCAGGGGTGACGCGCGGGTATTTAAACAGACCAGAATTAACTCAGTCAAGATTTATCCCCCATCCCTTCAGTAGGGACACTAACGCCCGTTTATACCGAACTGGGGATTTAGTTCGCTACCGCAGAGATGGTATTTTAGACTTTTTAGGACGCATAGATTTTCAAGTAAAAATACGCGGACATCGGATTGAATTAGGAGAAATTGAGACAATTTTAAGCCGACATGAAGCAGTACAAGAAGCTGTAATTATTGTTCGTGAAGATATCCCAGGGGATAAGCGACTTGTAGCCTATATTTCCAACCAGGACAACAACCAATGTCATGCAAGTATGAGAGAATACTTGCTTTCCCACTTACCTGAGTATATGATTCCTTCTAACTTTGTTGTTCTGGAGAAGTTTCCCCTGACTCCCAACCATAAAGTTGACCGCAAGGCCTTACCTGCTCCCATGTTAGCACCTGTGACTGGGGATACTGTAAGCACCATAATACCCCAAAATCATGTTGAACAAGCTCTGATAGAAATTTGGCAAAAGGTGCTTCAGATTTCCACCGTGGGAACTCAAGATAGTTTCTTTGATTTGGGAGGTAATTCCCTAGTTGCTGTGAGATTAATTGGGGAAATTCGTTCGGTATTTAATGTAGATTTACCCTTGATTACTTTGTTTCAAGCTCCAACTATACTCGACATTTCTGAGCAAATTATGGCTAAGTCCGCGAATCAATCCAGTTCACAACATTGGGGTCAAATCTGTGCCAATAAATCCCGTCATGAAAAAGTGGAGATGGTAGGAATATCCAGATAAATTATTGCCATTAATATAGATGAATAATTGCAGACCCTCAATATTTTAGACTTGAGATTTGGAGATTATTTTTTCTGCTTTTATAAGAGGTGAAAATAAGGGGTGTGGGTCAATTCCTTTAAAATCTCAAATCTCAAATCACAATTTCTGAATTGACAAACTTATTTTTTTTGATTCTCGATATTCCTCAATATTCATTTATCAACATAGTGCCAAAGTGGCGAGAATATTTGAACGGATTTAGTATAGTTATTAATAACTGCTCATTTTTACTTATTAGATAGACTAGTAAATAAATATAATTTAGGATGTATAAACATGAAAAATCGGCAAGAAATACTAAAAATGTTAGGTGAAGCTATGGAAATAAATAGTGCAGAACTTACAGAAGAAACAGCGCTGAAAAACTTAGGAGATGCCTGGGACTCAGTGGCTATACTATCGGTAATATCAATCATTGATAGTTATGCTCAGAAATCTATTCCTGTTAATCTTATAGTCGAGAGTAAAACGATTAAAGACCTCATTGATTTGGTCTATAAAAATGACAATCAAGTAATTAGTTATCAGTAATTTTAATAATCAAGGAGAATAAAATGTTAGAGATGAAGAGAGAAGAAGTTATGAAAATCATCAAAAGGGCATTTGCAGAAGTTGGAGATAAGTCAAATATTAACTTGCCAAAAAAAATAGATGAAGAAACGAGAATTTTAGGAGGAAATTCGCCTTTTGATTCTATGCACGTTGTCAATATTATTGTTCTGATTGAAGATTATATTGCAGATACATTTAACCTGAATATTACTTTAGCTAATGAGCATACTATGTCCCAGAGTAAAAGTCCATTTTTATCTATTAGGACATTGACAGATTATATAGTAGGTAATCTAATCTAATTTTCAAACATGAAATATCTTCAGAATAGTCTTTATCAAGACCGTATTGTTTTAATTACTGGCACAACTAAAGGTATTGGACTGCATTTAGCAAAACATTTTTTAGAACAAGAAGCTATTGTTTGTGGTTTCGCTCGTTCTGAATCATCTTTGCAACACAATCAATACTATCATTATCGAGGAGATGTAACTAATATTAATGATGTTAAAGGAGTTATACAAGAAATTAGAAAAAAGTTTGATCATTTGGATATACTGATTAATAATGCAGGTATAGCATCAATGAATCCTTCTATGTTGATGCCAGAAACTACTGCTAAAGAAATACTTGATATCAATATAATTGGTGTTTTTAATATGTCGCGGGAAAGCACCAAGTTGATGATGAAAAAAAACTATGGCAGAATTATCAACTTTAGTTCTGTTGCTGTTCCTATGCACATTGAAGGAGAGGCAATTTACGCATCTAGTAAAGCAGCTATTGAAGAATTTTCTCAGATTTTTGCCAGAGAAGTTGCTAGATTTGGCATCACAGTTAACGTCATTGGACCTTCACCAATTATGACAGATTTGATTGCCAAAGTATCTCCAGAAAAAATCCAAAATCTTGTTAATAAAATGCCTTTAAGTCGTTTAGGAGAATTTAAAGATGTGGAAAATGTGATTGATTTTTTTGCTAGTGAAGCTAGTCAATATATTACAGGACAAGTTATTTATCTGGGAGGTGTTTCATGAATAATCTTGAGAGATTTTTCTCCTATTTTGCAGATTATGATCATAAAACTGCTTTAATCTTGAATAATCGAAATTATAGTTACAACTGGATTTTAGAACGAATAGAATACTGGTCTTATATTTTGTCGGAGGAAGGTATAGAAAAATCTGTTGTTGGTTTTCAAGGAGATTATTCCCCGGAAATTATAGCCTTATTCTTCGCACTCATGCGGCTAAAAAATATATTAGTCCCTTTAGGTGTAATTAATCAGCAAGAACAAAAAAGATATTTTGATATCGCTAATCTTCGGTATATTCTGTCAATTGATAAACAAGAAAAGTTAGTAATTCAAGATTTAAAAACTATTGTAGATAATACTACTTTATCTCAATTCATTAAAGGGGAATCTGCGGGAATTGTTTTATTTTCTTCTGGTTCTACCGGTACACCCAAAGGAATGCTTCATGATTGTGATAAATTATTATCAAAATATAATCATGGCAGAAAAACTCTCAATACTTTAGCATTTTTATCTCTGGATCATATTGGAGGAATCAACACTCTATTATATCAATTATCTAATGGAGGAATAACAGTATTAACGGATGATAGAAAACCAGAAAATATCTGTCAATTAATTGAAAGTTGTCATATAGAATTATTGCCAGTCTCTCCAACTTTTCTGAATTTACTTTTGATGTCAGAGTCTTATGAAAATTATGATTTAAGTTCTTTAAAAATTATTAGTTATGGCACAGAAGTAATGCCAGAAAATACATTACTGGCTTTAGCTAATGCTTTTCCTGGGGTAAGTTTAAAACAGACTTATGGACTATCAGAATTAGGAATATTACCCACTAAAAGTGAAAGTTCTGAAAGTAAATGGGTTAAGTTAGGTGGGGAAGATTACCAAGTGAAAATAGTAGATAATATCCTCTGGATAAAAACTAATTCAGCTATGGTTAGTTATTTGAATGCTCCCTATCCTTATGATGATCAAGGTTGGTTAAATACAGGAGACGTGGTAGAAACAAAAGGGGATTATTTTAAAATACTTGGTCGTCAATCAGAAATGATTATTGTCGGTGGTTTAAAAGTCTTTCCCCAAGAAATAGAGAATATTTTAATCCAAATGCCGGAAATTGATCAAGTAACAGTTTTTGGTGAAGCGAATGCAATTACGGGAAATATAGTTGTTGCTGTAGTTAAACCCACAGATTTATCAATTGACGCACGGAAAATGAGACAACTGATTCAATCCTATTGTCAAGAAAAATTACAAAGTTATAAAATTCCAGTTAAGGTTTATTTACACTCTAGTGAACATCACAATCATCGCTACAAAAAAATTCGTTCTCAAGTTAAGGAAATGCTATGAATAAAACAAGTATTCCTCATATCAGTATGCGAGGAATTGCGATCGCTTTACCTGAAAAAACTGAATTTAATCATCAATTATCAGATGTGTTAGATGATGAAGATATAAAAAGAGTTAGTCAAACAATTGGTATTTACAGTAGAAAGGTTGCGGATGAGGGAATTACAGCTTTTAATCTGATGTCCCAAGCTATAGAAAACCTTTTAAAAACTACAAATATTAGCAAGAAGAATATAGATTGTCTGGTGTGTATTACCCAAACTCCAGACTATTTAATTCCTGGAAATTCTTTTCTTTTATCTCATCAATTAGGACTAAAAACAAGTGTTTTAACTCTTGATATAAATGCTGGTTGTGCCGGATTTACCCATGGTCTAATTGTCCTGGGAAAATTAATTAGTAATGGTGATATTAAATGTGGATTACTTGTGGTTGGAGATACACTTACAAAGCTAGTCAATCCTCAAGATAAAACCGAGAGGTTGTTATTTGGTGATGGAGCGGCTGCTTGTCTTTTAGAATTTGATGAAAAAGGGAAAGGACTAACAGCTTGCTGGCGAACTATTGCTAGTGATTATAATAAGTTAATAGTTCCTGCTGGTGGTATGAAAACACCAACTACAGAACATACAAAAATTGTCAAAATCCAAGAAGATGGTAGCTATAGAAGTGAAAATGATTTAATTATGGATGGTGCTGCTGTTTTCTCATTTTCAATTAAAGAAGTTCCTGAACTTGTTAACTTAGCTTTAGAAAATTGTAATTTAAGCCATGAAGATATTGATTTATTTGTGTTTCACCAAGCTAATAAATTTATGGTTGATTATATCCGTAAGAAATTAAAGCTTGCTGAAGAAAAAGTTCCTATTTGTGTAGAAGGAATAGGTAATACTAGTAGTGCATCTATCCCCATTGCTATTAGTCGTTATGCCTTAAATCAAGGCATAAATAAAATTAGTGGTCGGCTGTGTTTAACTGGGTTTGGAGTAGGTTTATCTTTGAGTAGCGTCATTATTGAAGTAGAAGATCTAATTGTCACTTCCCTATAATTTCACAATGTTATGAAGAAACAAAGAGTAGTCGTAATTGGAGCAGGAGGTCATGCTAAAGTAGTAGCAAGTACGCTCATGGACGCAGGACATCAAGTAGTAGGTTTTTACGATGATGATCTGCAAAAGAGGGGAAAGCATATTTTTGGTATTCCCGTTGTTGGTCCACTGGGCGAGCTTAAATATAACGATTTTTCTCATGCAATCATTGGTATAGGTGAAAATGAGGTAAGAAAGCATTTAGTAGAAAAACTGAATCTTAATTGGATAACTGTGATTCATCCCTATGCTTATGTTCACCCCGAAGTTTATTTAGGCGTAGGTACTGTAGTTTGTGCTGGTGCTATAGTCCAGCCCTATTCTAGAATTGGCTCGCACGTAATTATTAATACTAAATCTAGCGTTGATCATGACTGCTGCGTCGAAGATTATGTACATCTAGCACTCTCCCACCTTGCCGGTGGTGCAACAGCTAATGAGGGAGCATTTCTAGCGCTGGGAAGCATTGTATTTCCAAAAGTTACAATTGGTGCTTGGGCTACTGTCAGTGCTGGTTCAGTAGCAATGAAAGATGTGATGCCAAACAGCATAGTCGCAGGTGTGCCGGCTCGGGCGATTAGAGAAGCTAATTTAAATTGACGCAAGAGGTAAAAGAGGATCAGCTTAACTACGGATAATTACCCCTACACATTCCCTATTCTCTATGAAAATTATTTCTCTCGGTCATGCAGGCCTCCAAGTAGAAACTCAAAATGCTAAAGTGCTAATTGATCCTTGGTTTTCACCCGAAGGGGCGTTTTTGGGTTCATGGTTTCAGTACCCAGCTAACCAACATTTGATCACCCCTGCACTGCTGCAACCAACGGCCATCGCTATTTCTCATGAGCATTTAGATCACCTTGACCCTTGGTTTTTGTCCCAAATACCAGCAAATACACCTGTTATTATTCCTGACTATCCCTCACCAGTCTTAAAGAGAAAAATTGCTGCTGCTGGTTTAAGGGAAATTATCGAATTACCTGAGTGGCAACCAATAGAAATAGCTGAGAGCATTAGTATTTTCTTTGTATCAGAACAGTCACCAATGAACCATGATTCGGCGGTGGTTATTGTTGCTGAGGAGCAGACTCTACTTAATCTCAATGATGCTCGCTTGTCAGGATCTCAACTTAGCAGCATCCGTAACAAAGTAGGTGGAGTAATTGATGTCTTAGCATTGCAAGGAGCAGGGGCTTCTTGGTATCCCATCTGTTATGAGTACCCCGAAGAGCGTAAAAGAGAACTTTCTCAGAATAAGCGCCTAGCTAAATTTAAGTACATGGAACGGGCGATTACTATTGTTGAACCAGTAACAGTTATGCCCTGTGCTGGTCCTCCCTGTTTCCTTGACTCAGAACTGACTTGGGCAAATGCAGAGATCGAAGCCGGAATTTTCCCAGATCAACAGCAGGTAGTAGACTGGTTGGGGCAGGAGGGAATTAAAAATACTATGATTTTGCTCCCAGGTGATGCTTTTGATGTGACTACAAATCAAAAAGCAGCCGATCCTATCTGGGATGATTTTCACTTTAGCAATCGCACCTCCTATGTACAAGACTATGCTGAATCCAGAACTGGTAATCTTCTGGCTTTAAAGGCTCGTTACCCTCAACCTACCGCATCTCTTTACTTACCATTTTACGACTATTTCCAGCGTCTTTTAGCAATGAGTCCTTACTTCAACAGCAAAATCAAGATGCGAGTTGGCTTTGATATCACAGGACCTGGAGGGGGGAAATGGGCGGTTGATTTTCGACCCGGTTTAGAAGGGGTATATGAAGAGATGGGTGAATGTAGTTATGGATACCGTTTTGCCTCAAGATGGCTTCCTTCCTTGTTAGACGGTTCTTTGTCTTGGGAAGACTTCTTTTTGTCCTTACGATTTCAGGTATGGCGAAATCCAGATATCTACAATGACCATCTTTTAGGACTCTTGAAATTTGCTTGTTCTAAGTCCTTGCAAGCTGTAGAAGATTATGAAAACTCAGTGGATTTTCAAGAGCAAATTACAATCCATTGCGACGGAAATAATTACTTGGTACAGCGCCATTGTCCCCATGCAGGTTTTGACTTACAGGAGGTAGGAGAGGTTTTACCTGGAGGGATTCTGCGCTGTCTAGGTCATCACTACGAGTTTGATTTAAATACCGGAAAATGCCTGAATGGCAAATCTAAATTACTCAGCAGCAAACGCGCTATTTAGGTGAATATGAATAAACCAATTCTACTCTCAACTCCCCATATAGGATCTCAAGAATTAGCATTCGTAAAAGAAGCATTTGATACTAATTGGATTGCTCCAGTTGGTCCTCATGTTGATGCTTTTGAACAAGAATTTTGTCAAATAACTGGCGCTAGTTATGCTGCTGCTGTCAGTTCGGGAACTGCGGCTTTACATTTAGCCTTACAATTAGTTGGTGTAGGGTCAGGAGATGAGGTTTTTTGTTCTACTTTAACCTTTGCTGCTACTGCTAATCCTATCATTTACTTAGGTGCAAAACCAGTTTTTATTGATAGCGATCGCATTTCCTGGAATATGAACCCAGAATTGTTGCAGGAAGCTTTACAAAAACGTGCCTATTTTGGTAAATTACCAAAAGCAGTTATCCTTGTACATTTGTATGGTCAAAGTGCAGATATTGAACCTATTCTCCAAGTTTGTGATCAATATAATATTCCCCTAATTGAAGATGCAGCCGAGGCTTTAGGTGCTACCTACAAAGGACTTTGTCCTGGTACTTTTGGGCGAATTGGTATTTATTCCTTCAATGGTAATAAAATCATCACTACTTCTGGTGGAGGAATGTTAGTTTCTGATGATGATCAATTAGTTATGAAAGCCAAATTTCTAGCAACTCAAGCCCGTGATCCTGCACCCCATTATCAACATTCAGAAATCGGTTATAACTATCGTCTGAGTAATGTTTTAGCAGGTATCGGTCGTGGTCAATTACAAGTTTTAAATGAAAGAGTAGCAGCGAGACGACGCAATTTTGAAATTTATCAATCTGCTTTGGGAGATTTACCAGGAATCGAATTTATGCCCGAAGCTAATTTTGGACATTCCACACGCTGGTTAACGGCTTTAACAGTTGCGACCGAGGCTTTTGGTGCAGATCGAGAATATATTCGTCTTCAACTTGCTAAAGAACAAATTGAAGCTCGTCCTGTCTGGAAACCATTACACCTCCAACCTGTGTTTTCTGAATGTGAATGTATTGGTGGTGAAGTTGGGGAAGATTTATTTATGCGCGGTCTTTGTTTACCTTCTGGTTCTAATCTAACAGACGAAGATTTAGAAAGAGTAATTTCTGTTATCAAGGCTATTTACTCGACAACTTAAAAATACCCAAATTTAATGATTATGGAACTACAAGAATCTTCTATATCACCGGCAAAATATTGGACAATTCTCAAACGTCGTTGGTTAGCAACTTTATCTATTAGTATTGTTGTTTTTGGTGTATCACAGTTAGCAACATCTTTGAAAAAACCTCTTTATGTGGCAGAAGGTAAGTTGCGTTTTCAAAGAAATAATTCTACTTCTTCCATGACAGGACTAGGAACAGAAATAGGTAAATTAGTTCCTCTCATGGAACAAAGTAATCCCATGAACACAGAGGTAGAAATAATACGTTCTTTTCCAGTAATAGGCACAACTATTAACCGCTTAGAACTCAAAGATGATAAAGGACTGGCTTTAAAAACTAAGCTATTTCTCAAAAACCTGACTATCAAAGAAGTTAAAGGCGCTGATGTTCTCCAAATTACCTACGCAGATACTAACCCAAAAACTGCTGCTCAAGTTGTAAATGAGCTAATGAAAGTTTATTTGGAGCAGAATTTATCTTCACGCAGAGCCGAAGCAGCCGCTGCTCGTAAATTCATAGAAAGACAACTACCAAAAGCTGAATTAGTTATGCGTCGCGCTGAATCTGAATTAGCAGGTTTTAAAGAGAGAAATAGGATTATTTCTTTACAGGAAGAAGCCACTAAAGCAGTAGAAATAATGACTGATTTGCAATTGAAAATTAACGATACTCAGTCTCAATTAGCTAATATTGAATCCCAATCTCAAGTAATTAGTCAACAACTGGGAATGACTCCAGATCAGGCATTATTAATGACTTCTATTAGTCAAATTTCTGGAATACAAGATATTCTTAAGGAAATCCAACAGCTACAATCAAAATTAGCAAATAGGCAAACAATTTTGGAGGAAAATCATCCAGAAATTATAGATTTGCAAGATAAAATTATATCTTTAAATAGGGTTATTAATACGAGAATAGCCCAAGCATTAGGTAAAAATAAACTACAAACAGAAGGCAACTTACAACTGAGTACATTGCAACAACAACTGTCTGGTAAACTTGTAGAATTAGAATCTAATCGTCTAGGTTTAACGAGTCAAGTTAATTCTTTGTTAAAGTTACAATTTGCTTATAAAAAAAGATTGAATAATTTACCCAAACTAGAAGAACAACAGCGTCAGTTAGATCGTAAACTACAAGCAGCACAATCTACCTATTCTCTGTTACTTCAAAAGCTGCAAGAAAGCAGAATAGCCGAAAATCAAAATTTAGGTAATGCCACTAAGATATCCGAAGCAGAAATTCCTGATGAACCTAATTTGTCTGCCTTTGCTTCCTATCTAACTTCTGCGTTACTGAGTATATTGGCAGCCTTGATTACTATATATATTTTAGAACTTCAAGATAAATCTATCAAGACTGTTGACGAAGCTAAAGAATTACTAGACTTGACTTTACTAGGAGTTATTCCTACAGCTAGTAGGTGGAAAAAATCCTCTAAACAAGAAGAAATTGATCCCTATAATCAAAGTATTATTCTACGAGATTTTCCCCGTTCTTCTATTAGCGAAGCCTACCGAATGCTGAGGGCTAATCTCAATTTCATGAGCGCTGATAAGGAGCTAAAAGTTATTGTTATCACCAGTTCTGTACCCAAAGAAGGTAAATCAACAGTAGCGGCAAATTTAGCCACAGCAATGGCACAAATGGGCCGTCAAGTTTTACTAATAGATGGAGATTTGCACAGTCCAGTCCAGCATAAAATCTGGGACTTGATGAATAATCAAGGTTTAAGTAATTTAATTATTAAAGAAGAGGAAATCACTGCTACTATCAAAAAAGTCATGCCTAACTTAGATATCTTAACTTCTGGCATAGTTCCTCCTAGTCCGGCCTCTCTTCTAGATTCTCAAAGAATGGCGGCTTTAATGGCGAATTTTTCCGATAAATATGATTGTGTAATTGTTGATACACCAGCCTTAAATGTAGCTGCTGATGCTGTTACTTTAGGACAAATGGCCGACGGTGTTTTATTAGTAGTTCGTCCTGGTGTTGTTGATTCTGTTAATGCTGCTTTTGCTAGGGAACTATTAGCAAAATCTGGCCAAAATGTATTAGGACAGGTGGTTAATGGTGTAATCGTTAAAAATGAACCCCATAGCTATTACTACTTCCAAAAAGAAGACTATTCACAAACAATTAATCAAGAGTCTCAAGAAACTGTAAAAATTTAGTTTAGTGAGGATTTACTGATAAGTATTGATTAATGTAGTGAGGACTTGAGTCCTCTTTTCCCCTTTTCCCCGTAGTCAGGACTTGAGTCCTCTTTTCTAGACGCGAACAAAATCAAGGCTAAATCCCTGACTACAAAGGAAAAATTATAATTTTTTGCCACAGTTGCGTCGCTCCTGTTCTGGAAGGAGTCGGGGATATGCTTTCTGCTTATACTTGTGTTGAGAAAATTATTTTTTATTCTTTCTATCAACATCAAATACTATGCGTTAGTTTATATTTAGTAATAGTTTAGCTCTTCCACATACGCTACCAAAAAAGAAACTAGGTAGGACGTATTTTTGCGTTAACGGGAAGCGCCCCATTATAGATAATCTTTTATTTAATAAGCTATTTAGCATTTAAGTTTGACAAAATCAGTCATTTAAAGTCTTATAGGTGGGCATACCTTTGAATATTTATACATATTTAATTTACTGACGCTTTAACTTATTAATAACCACAAAAATAAGATAGCGGTTTACCAAGCTGGTATCAATATAGCCTTGATCATTTTTGTCTACCGTCTGTTCTTTGCCTTTATGAATAAGCTTAATCATTAAATTGGTGCAAAATATGGGATAAAATCTATGTTCATCCCAAAAAATAGAAGTATGTATCTTGTGAAATATCAAATTTAGATTACAGATTCGACATACTTCTTAATAAACCAACAGCATCAACACAAAACGTTCTAATCTAAAAATTGAACTGGGTTAATTTACTGGGTTTTGCCAGCGTCATATTCACAAATACGCAAAAATGTCAAGCCTAAAAAAAATAAATAACTCAGGCTTAACACATAAACGATTATGATAGGAGTTTTAAAAAGCTAATGAGTGTTAAGGCAAGCGGTGGAAGCTCAGTTGCGCGTCCGCAACTATATCAAACCCTACCCGTGTCCACCATTTCCCAAGCGGAACAACAAGACCGCTTTTTAGGAAGAGGTGAACTAAGTGAACTGGTCAGTTATTTTGCCTCTGGGGCAAAACGTTTAGAAATCGCCCAAATTCTCACAGAAAATTCCGAAATCATCGTTTCTCGCGCTGCTAACCGGATTTTCGTCGGTGGTTCACCTATGGCTTTCTTAGAAAAGCCTCAAGAACGAGAATTGGCAATGGTCGGTGCTGATGCTAGTCTGCAAGAGGGCATGAAATTAGGAACAGTCACCTACGTTGAAAGTCGTGGTGGTTTCTTGGAAAACCTGCGTTCTATTTTCAATACTTCTGCTGGCGGCCCCACACCTCCGGGCTTTAGACCCATTAACGTCGCTCGTTATGGTCCGGGTAACATGGCTAAGAGCTTACGGGATTTATCCTGGTTCTTGCGCTATGCTACTTATGCCATTGTCGCTGGTGACCCTAATATCATCTCTGTGAATACCAGAGGTTTACGGGAAATTATTGAAAATGCCTGTTCCTCTGAAGCGACTATAGTGGCTTTACAGGAAATCAAGGTGGCTTCTTTATCCTATTTCCGCAAAGACGCGGCAGCTACAGAAATTGTGACTCAGTACATGGATGTATTGCTCACAGAATTTCAAGCGCCAACACCTTCAACGAAGGTCCGCCAACGTCCCAGTGCTGATCAACAAGGGTTACAACTACCCCAAATTTACGCTAACGCGGCTGAAAATCGTCCCAAATACGCTATGAAGCCGGGTCTGTCTTCTAGCGAAAAGACAGAAGTGATCAAAGCGGCTTATCGTCAAGTATTTGAGCGCGATATTACCCGTGCTTATAGCTTGTCTATTTCTGATTTGGAATCAAAAGTTAAAAATGGCGAAATCTCCATGCGGGAGTTTATTCGTCGTCTTGCTAAGTCTCCCCTTTACCAAAAGCAATTTTACCAGCCTTTTATTAACAGCCGGGTAATTGAATTGGCTTTCCGTCATATTTTAGGACGGGGACCTTCCAGCCGCGAAGAAGTGCAAAAATACTTTGCTATTGTTTCTAAAGGCGGTTTAGCGGCTTTGGTGAATGCTTTGGTAGATTCTACCGAATACAGCGATTACTTTGGCGAAGAAACAGTACCTTATATTCGGGGTCTGGGTCAAGAAGCTCAAGAGTGTCGCAACTGGGGACCACAACAAGACCTGTTCAAATACAGTGCGCCTTTCCGTAAAGTACCTCAATTTATTACAACTTTTGCGGCTTATGAACAGCCATTACCTGATCAACATCCTTATGGTTCTGGTAATGATCCCTTGGAAATTCAATTTGGGGCGATTTTCCCGAAAGAAACTCGCAACCCCAGCAGCAGTCCTGCACCTTTTAGTAAGGATACCCGCCGGATTTTGATTCACCAAGGACCTGGTATCAATAATCAGCTTAGTAACCCTAAAGCCCGTGGTGTAGCTCCAGGGACTCTAGGGGCTAAAGTCTTCAAATTAGACCAATTACCAGGAACTATTGGCAAAAAAGCCGCTAAGGGAGCAAGTGTTAAGTTCTCTGAAAGTTCTACCCAAGCGGTAATTAAGGCTACATACTTACAAGTTTTCGGTCGTGATGTTTATGAAGGTCAACGGCTGAAAGTTGCAGAAATTAAGCTGGAAAACGGCGAAATCACTGTCCGTGAGTTTGTACGGGTATTGGCTAAGTCGGATTTATTCCGCAAGATGTATTGGACTTCTCTTTATGTGTGTAAAGCGATTGAGTATATTCACCGTCGCTTATTAGGTCGTCCTACCTATGGTCGGGAAGAGAACAATAAGTATTTTGATATTGCGGCTAAGAAAGGTTTCTATGCTGTTGTTGATGCTATCATTGACAGTGATGAATACAGCCAAGCTTTCAATGAAGATACTGTTCCTTACGAACGCTATTTAACTCCTGCTGGTGTATCTTTACGTCAGTTGCGCGTGGGTACTATCCGCGAAGATGTGGCCAATGTTGAAAAACAAGCAACCCCGCGCTTTGTGGAATTGGGTGCAGTTACAGAAATGCGGACTGAACCAGATATTGATTTCCGCATTAATCAAGGTGTTACTAAGCAACGTGAGCAAACCAAGGTCTTTAAATTAACAGCAGTTGGTAATGATAAGGTTGCTGTTAATACTGTGATTAGCGGTGCTTATCGCCAGATTTTCGAGCGGGATATTGCTCCTTACATTTCTCTCAACGAGTTTACAAGTCTAGAAAGTAAGTTGGTGAATGGTGAAATTACGGTGAAGGAATTTATTCAAGGTTTGGGTTACTCTAACCTGTACTTGAAGGAGTTTTATACACCTTATCCCAACACGAAAGTAATTGAGTTGGGTACTAAGCATTTCTTGGGTCGCGCACCGATTGATCAAGCAGAAATCCGCAAATATAACCAAATTCTCGCTACTCAAGGTATTCGTGCCTTTATTAGCTCTATGGTGGAGAGTGTGGAATATCGTCAAGTCTTCGGTGAAGATACTGTTCCTTACCGTCGCTTCCCCACTTTACCTGCTGCTAACTTCCCCAATACTGAAAAGCTTTACAACCAGCTAACTAAGCAAAATGATGATTTGGTTGTTCCCAGCTTTAAAACAGTTAAGCCTCGGATTAAAACTGAGAATACACCAATTTTGGCGAAGGCGATCGCTGATTTAGCAGCCCAAAGTAAGAAAATGGACAAGACTAAACCCTTGTTTATTGAGTTGGGTCGTTCTTTCAATGATGGACGTGGACAGTCTGTAGAAGTTGGTGTAGGCACAAGCAGACGCAAACCAACCCGAATTTACCGCGCTACTACTGGCACAAATTCCCCGGAAACCAATCAGGTAATTAATGCTATTTACTGTCAGGTAATGGACGTATTTAGTGGTCAAGTTCCTGGTTATTTCCGGCGTTCTGACTTAGATAGCAAATTACGTAATGGTGAAATTACCGTGCGTGAGTTTGTCCTGGAATTAGCTAGTTCCGAAATCTATCGCAAACGGTTCTATACTCCTTATCCCAATACCAAGGTAATTGAATTTTTATTCCGTCACTTGTTGGGACGCGCACCAGCTACCCAGAGCGAAATCCGTCAATATAACAAATTATTGGCTGATAGCGGTTTAAGGGCTGCTGTAGAGGGAATTGTCAATAGTGCTGAATATGCTCGTTATTTTGGTGAAGACGTAGTACCTTACAAACGCTATCCCTCTTTACCAGCGGGTAACTACTTGGGTAGTGTACAAGCTGAGGCTGATTTGGTGAAACAATCTTGGTCTAGCTTGTCTCCTGCTGTTTTAACAGGTCGTCCTAGCAATAGGTAGGTTAATGGGTAATAGGTAATTGGTAATGGGTAATTGGTAATGGGTAATGGGTAATGGGTAATTGGTAATTGGTAATTGGTAATTGGTAATAACTCTACCTGTTCCCTGTTCCCTGTTCCCTGTTCCCTGTTCCCTGTTCCCTGTTCCCTGTCCCCTGTTCCCTGTTCCCTGTTGCCTCAAAATGAGCAAATCTGAAAATTAATGTTACAAAATATTAAGAGCAGTAATAAATGCTCAACATAATACTGGACAATATTTTGCGGGAGGTATTTGAGTTTTCCATCTGGTTTACACCAAATCCGGTCAATCTGGTTGCAAATGTAAATCAAGATGTTAGGCTTGACTATCAACCACATAAAGTCGTACCAGTTTAATCAAACTCTGGTTACATTAGTTTTGGAGGAATCCATTAATGAGTATCGTCACGAAAGCTATCGTGAATGCTGATGCAGAAGCTCGCTACCTCAGCCCCGGTGAATTAGATAGAATCAAAGGTTTTGTTGCTGGTGGCGCACAACGCCTTCGCATCGCGCAAGTATTGACCGAAAACCGCGAGCGCATTGTTAAGCAAGCTGGTGACCAACTGTTCCAAAAACGTCCTGATGTTGTTTCCCCCGGTGGTAACGCTTACGGTCAAGAAATGACAGCTACTTGTTTGCGTGACTTAGACTACTACCTCCGCCTCGTTACCTACGGAATCGTTTCTGGTGATGTTACAGCCATCGAAGAAATCGGTATCGTTGGTGTTCGGGAAATGTACAAGTCTTTGGGTACTCCCATTGATGCAGTTGCTGGTGGCGTTGCCGCTATGAAGAACGTTGCTGCTACCTTGTTGTCTGCTGAAGACGCTGGTGAAGCTGGTTCTTACTTCGACTACGTTGTTGGTGCAATGCAGTAGGTTTTAGCTCTATTCTCGGCTCAAACTGATACTGTGACAATAAGGTTGGAAATAAGGAAAAAACAACAATGCAAGACGCAATTACCTCCGTTATCAATTCTTCAGACGTTCAAGGTAAATACCTTGATACCTCTGCTCTCGAAAAACTAAAAGGCTACTTCGCTACTGGTGAACTGCGCGTTCGTGCCGCAGGTACTATCAGTGCTAATGCTGCTGCGATCGTTAAAGAAGCTGTAGCTAAGTCTTTGTTGTACTCTGATGTTACCCGTCCCGGTGGTAATATGTACACCACCCGTCGTTACGCAGCTTGTATCCGTGACTTGGATTACTACTTGCGTTATGCTACCTATGCTATGCTCGCTGGTGATGCTTCCATTTTGGATGAGCGCGTATTAAATGGTTTGAAAGAAACCTACAATTCCTTGGGAGTACCCGTAGGCTCTACCGTTCAAGCTATCCAAGCTATGAAGGAAGTAACCGCTAGTTTGGTAGGTCCTGACGCTGGTAAAGAAATGGGCGTTTACTTCGACTATATCTCCTCTGGCTTGAGCTAGGAGTTAGGTTTGCACTTAGTAATATAGGTGCGGAACTGGTATTTTGGTCTGGAAATCAATCATGATTGCTAGAAGGTTCTCTTGCTAATTTGATTGTAAGTGTTATCAGTCTAGTGTTGATGGTTGATTTCCAGTCTGCGAAAGATTAATTAAAGATTTGCACTCAAAATTTTTGAGATAAAAAAGTTTCCACAAACAAATAGAGGAGATTTGAAGAAAAATGGCTCGTTTATTTAAAGTAACTGCTTGTGTTCCTAGTCTATCTCGTACTCGCACCCAACGCGAATTACAAAACACTTACTTTACTAAGTTAGTTCCCTATGAAAATTGGTTTCGTGAACAACAACGGATTCAAAAAATGGGTGGCAAGATTGTTAAAGTGGAATTAGCAACTGGTAAACAAGGTACTAATGCTGGTTTGTCTTAATTTCTATAAATCAGAGCTTATTTTATTTCGATTTTGTTAGGGGTCTAAAAAGACCTCTTTTTTTATTATATTTTCGCTGTTGCTGATTTAGATAATTTAGCTCACGCAGAGGCGCAGAGTCGCAGAGAGTGAGTTTATCTTTTTTTCATTTGATATTCTATCGAACTCTTGGAAATCATGCCGACAAGTATCCATTGTAAGCGATCGCCTGTGGTGCGATGCGCCAATAATAAACTAGAATTAAATAACCCTAGCTAAAAATTCTCTCAACCATGGCAACTGCTACTAACATTGGTACGCTAGTAACCTGTTCTCCAGATATCAATAATGGTCGTCCCGTGATTACAGGGACTAAAACTTCTGTGAGTCGGGTGGTTGTTCTTTACAAACAAGGTGCAAATGCTGAAGAAATTGCCCGTCGGATAAGTCACCTCAACCTTGCCCAAGTTTATGCAGCTTTAGCTTACTACCACGTTAATCGTCATCAGATTGAAACTGAGTTAGCCCAAGCAGAAGCAGAATACTGGAATTTAGCAGAGTTACACAGCCAGAAAGATACAGCATTGGCGAGTTAATGCGTGGAGTTTTGCGACTTATTAACACCAAATCAGCAGAAGATATGCAGAAGTGGAGTTTTTAAGTAACTGGGTTTATTGATTATGCCAGCTTTTATAGTCAGTCATACAAAAATAGGATGGGCTTTTATACCCACCCGTGGTTAATTATTCTTATTTCAATGGTTAAAAATTATTGTGGGTTGCGTTGTTGACGACGAGAACGCATTTCTTCCCGGAATTTCTTCATTTGTGCTTGCTGTTGGGGAGTTAATACAGCTTGCATTTTTTGTCTTTCTGACTCATGGATTTGTTTACAGCAGTTTTCATCTATTTAAACCAGACTTTGATTACCTTCTTCCTTTGCGCCTTCCCTACTTTGCGTCTACCCTTCGGGATCTCTAAGAGAGATTGCGCGAAACAAAAACCGTGGTTCATTTACCTGAAATTCGCTGTAATTTGATCTTTCTGTTTGTCCGTTAGGTTCAAAGACTGAAAAATATCACTCTTCTTTTCTCTTGTTTCTTGATGTTCTCCTTGTCTTGGTTACTGAAGGGGGGACGAAATCAGCTTCCCTAATATTGTTGGGTGTTAGTCTTAATGCACAAGATTCTTGCAAAAATCTTGTGCATTCTGCATTAATTATTTTCTTCCGATACTTGGTAACAAATACGAAGTGCAAGTAAATAGAAAATACAGAGTGTGAACTTTTGCGAGCAATCATTTGACAAACATCTGTGTCTGATACAGGGGTTTCCGCTCTTATGAGGTACATCCTAAGCCCCCTCCTCGCACCCCCCTCAATCCCTGCGGGGGGATTGAGGGGGGTGGGGTTCTTGTACCTCATAACATCGGGAAGTGCTGTATATATTATTAATTAATATAACGGATTACCTATGGAGGTAAACCCCTACTGTGGCAACAAAAACAATGATTTTTCGGAAAGTTAGTTTGTTAACTTGTAAAGTTACCAACCAACGTCAAAATTGGGTACGTCGCTTTGATCTGAACGTGCAGTCTCCCTTTGTTTGATTTACCTTCACCATAACCCAGATTCCTAAACATCTTTACCACTGCGGGGGGTTTTTTTCAACTGCTTCCAGTTTTTTAGCAATATCCAAAGTAATCATTTAAAGAATTAGAAATGGCAATAGAGGATGATGAAGCAGCCAAACCCGCAACAGAAAAAGACGAATTTCCTGATTTATCTTCTTGTCCCGCTTGTCCTTCCTATTCTCCTGATTGTCCTCGTCCTTCTCGCAACCCTTGTCCAAGATCCGCAGGAAGAGTAGGTAAAGTTGCAGTAGAGACAATATCAATATCATTGTCTCTACTCTTTCTGGATTTTTCACAAAAAGACTATCAGCAAAAAATAACGGCTCTTTGATAAATCTAAATCCTCGCTCTGTTGATTGCTGTTCTTTATATATTTTCAATATTTCGGACAGGTCTATTAGTTATCAAAAACTCTTCTAAGATTTTTTTGGTTAATTTCTTTAAATCTGCTTTTTTCCTTTCTGTGCTTTCAAATAATAACCGTTCGGCTGACGCTCACGGCGAAGCCATCTTTGCTCTATTCCCCCGTAAGATACTTTCTCTTCTTGATAGCTATATCCTTTAATATCATTTGGTTTCAGTTCTTTACTTATCGGTGCTTTTACCAGGTTTTTAGCTTTTTTAATGGATAATGGGACTCGACTTATTCATTTCATGTTCGACATTAATTTTAAATTATTTTCACTATATAATACACTATCAGCAACCATTATACTTTCAAAATCTGTTTGTTTGGAATATTCCACTAAGATGTGAGCAAATACGGCTTTATCTGATTCATTTCCTGATGCTCCTCTAAAAAATAAAGGTATATTTCCATTACTACTTACTATTAAATCTAATATACATTGTTTTAAGTCTGGATGATGCTCACGGGAATGCCCCTGTGTGATATTAATCGGATTTTCTCGATTTATTCCTCCTTCTTTCTCTTGATTATTTAGGCAGTTCTTATACTCTTCATGTAAATGTAATGAGCTTGAATCTAAATGGGAATATGCGGATTCTAGTTATATCAAGCATCAGAACCGAGACTAGGTCTTATTAGCATTCTTAAATTTAATTATAAAAGCTTAACTCAAATAATTGGGTATTTATTTACCTAAAGTTAACAGAAACTTCGCAAACTTCACAATTAATAGTACCATAGGTGAGATATATTGTTTTTGGGCAATTAGCAATTAAAGTAAACTTTATTCTTAGTGAAAAATTAACAGCCGTTAAATCAAATCATCGGTCTAATTTGGCCTCTTTATTTCTTGAGATGTTATCAGTAAAAATCCTAAATCCTAAATAGTCCTGAATTTGATTGTAAGAGGTGAAAATATGGGTAACAAGAAAGTTGTCAGAAAACCCTGGAATCAAAAGCTAAAAACTATCTATATCAAATCTGACTACTCAACTTTAGATGAAAATCGCTGTATTGCTGCTTATTACACCTACTTTGTAATCGCTGCAATTTATCCAACATTGAAAAAGCCAACAATACTACACCATTATGGAAACAGATATTAACCCCGTCCTACTTGGAAATGGTAGCGTTCAATTAGTTGACAATACTATCACGAGCAGCAAATTTTTTGACCTTTACACACTCAACAGTAATAATGGCAATAAAGGTTTTATCATCGCGGGTAAAAGTGACGACAACTTAGGCTACTCAGTCAGCGATGCTGGCGATATTAACGGTGATGGTATTGGGGATCTAGTTATTGGCTCACATTGGAGTGATCCTGATGGTAAAAGTAATGCAGGGGTAACTTATGTACTTTTTGGTAGTACAGAAGGCTTTAATCAACCCTTAAATCCTTCTACTCTCAATGGTACTAAAGGGTTTGTGATTAAGGGGGCTCAAGCTGGTGATCAATCAGGCTGTTCCGTTAGTAACATTGGGGATATTAACGGTGATGGTGTTGATGACCTAGCCATTGGCGCACCTTTTTCTGGTATCAATGGGGATAATTCCGGGGCTGCTTATATTATCTTTGGTAGCAAACAATCCAATTATTTTAGTAATCCCATTGAACTTTCCGACCTTGGTAGCAAAGGACTGACTATCAAAGGCAATAATTCGGGTAATAATGCAGGTTGGGCTGTTAGTAGTGCCGGCGATTTTAATGGTGATGGCATCAAAGACCTATTAATTGGTTGCACCAATTATGATCAAGAGGAATCGGGTATTCAAGGCGAAAGCTATGTCATCTTTGGTAAGGAAGGTGGTTTCAGTTCAACCTTAGACCTATCCAATATTGGGCTAAATGACGGTTTGAAAATCATTAGTGATGACCTCAATAATCTGGGCTATTCTGTCAGTGATGCTGGAGACATCAATAAGGATGGAATAGATGATCTAATTATTGGTGCGCCTTATGCAGATCCTGACCCCAATGGCAATAATTCTGGCAGCAGTTATGTCATTTATGGACGGAGGATTGACACGGAAAATCCGATTACTGACAATACCATCAATGTCTCCCTCTTTGATAGTAATAATAATAGTAATAATGATTTTACTGGCTTTACCATCAATGGGCAAGATAAAGATCAATCAGGCTTCTTTGTTAGTAAAGCTGGAGATATTAACGGAGATGGGATTGCAGACCTAATTATCGGTGCAAGAGATGGAAATCCCAATGGTAAAGAAGTTGCTGGCAGAGCCTATGTAATTTTTGGTAAACAAGGCGATATCGGTTACGTCTTTAACCTTTCCGATCTTAATGGCAGTAATGGCTTTACTATCAACGGTATTGCTGACTTTGACAACGCCGGCTGGTCTGTCAGTGATTTAGGGGATATTAACGATGATGGAATTGATGACATCATTATTGGCGCAAATAATGCTAATAATACTTCTGGACAAAGCTATGTCATCTATGGTAATAGGGACGGCTTTAGTTCTACCTTTGAACTCTCCAATCTCAACGGTACAAATGGGTTTATCATTAATGGTATTGCTGAAGATGGTAACTTAGGTCACTCAGTTAGTGGTGCGGGAGATGTCAACGGTGACGGTGTTAACGATTTCATTATTAGCGCTCCCTTTGCTGATTCTGAGGCTGGAGCAGCTTATGTGGTGTTTGGAACTCCTGTGAACGAAGCACCTACAGGTTTAAGTCTCAGTAATGACAGAGTGAATGAAAATGTTGCAGGTAACTCTGTTGTTGGTTTATTTACTACAATTGACCCAGATAGAGGGGATACTTTTACATATAGCCTAGTTACTGGTGAAGGTGATGCTGATAATTCTGCTTTCACTATTGATGGAGATCAACTAAAAATTAATTCATCTCCAGACTTTGAAACTAAGTCCAGTTACAAGATTCGCGTCAAGACACAAGATGCGGCTGGACTGACTTATGAAAAAGCCTTGACCGTCAACATTAATGATATCAACGAAATAGCTTCAAGTTCAGGTTCAACTTCAAACAGTTTCCTGACACTAATTAGTGATAATGTCTTTAACATTAAAGCTAATAATGGTAAAGCGACATTAGAAGTCAAATTGACAGGAAATAATTCCAATCGTGTCAATGAAATAGGAGTATTTACCGTTGATGATGCCAATGGTAAAATAGATGGTATTAACCCAGGTGCTGCAGGTTATAGGGAAAAAGCGCTGGACAAAAATCAAGTAATTTTCTCTACTCTGACTAATTATCCCGCTGGGTTTGATCCTAACAGCCTGGCAAGGTTATTAGCATTAAATGCTAATGACAATTTGAGATTCTATATCATCAAAGATGGTTCAACGGAGTCTGTACTCAATAAGACCACTTCGATTGAAAATGTCCTCTTTCCGGACCCTTCTACCTTCAAAATTACAGACTTGGGGTCTGATAGTTTCTCTTTGGGGTGGGAAGATGGTTCTGGTGATCCGAATGGGTTTGAAGATTTGCGGGTGAATATTCAAGCAACTAATAAAGCCATCCCTCTTGGTACAACTCTGCAAAGCAAACCACAAGGGGAATCATTAGATCTGCGGAATATCACAGGTGCTACAAAAGCTGATTTTACGGTTTACCGAGAAGCAAGTTACAACAACTTCGTTGGTTTCTATCAAGTCACTGGTGAAAATGGCGGTATTGATACCAATGATGATGGCCAGGCTGATATCCTTCCAGGAGAAGCTGGTTATATTCAAGCAGCCATTAATAAACGGATTTCCGATGTTAACTTATCTGTGAACGACGGTGGTACAGCTACTTCTAGTGCTGTTCTTCAGGGTGGTTCTATCTTTGTGCCATTTTTAATTGTTAATGGTAGACCTGATGCCTTACTTGATAGTAATTCTAATAACGACCCAGATATTTACTTCACCTTCTTGGGCGCTAACTCAGATAGTGTTGATCATGTGCGGATTTTAGGTGACAATATCTTTGGTTTTGAAGATATGCGTGGTGGTGGTGACAGAGACTTCAATGATGTGATTGTTAAGGTCAATTTGACACTCGCAGCTTAGAAAATATTGCTCAAGCCCATCTTGCTTCGTTGAAGATGGGCTTATTAAATAATAGGCTGTAATATTAAATCTAAGTAGCGATCGCTGTACCAATTGCGTAAGTCCTGTGATAGATCTGGGAAATTTTCTGGATGTAGAAAAATCAGCAGAAATTGCTAAACTGAAAATAAAATCTCCTCCACCTTCCAACACCTTTACCGCCCTGACGCAGTTAACTATGACTCCTCACAAAAGTGATATAAAAGATACTTCTTCACAATCAAAAATATGGAGTGGTTGGCAGGAAAATGTAGTTTTAATAACTATTGCCCTGAGTTTAGCACTTCTGATTCGGACTTTTATTGCTGAACCACGCTTGATTCCATCCGCATCAATGTACCCTACGTTACACACGGGCGATCGCTTGGTAGTAGAAAAAGTTTCCTACCGATTTCACCCTCCCAAAATCGGCGATATAGTTGTTTTTCAGTCACCACCAGAATTACAAAAACGGGGATATCCTCAAAACCAAGCCTTTATTAAACGGGTAATTGGTGAACCAGGAGCGGTAATTAGCATTGCTCAAGGACAAGTTTACCTCAATGGTGAACCGCTAACAGAAGACTACATCGCCGAACCTCCAAATCTCCCATTTCCACAAATAAAAGTCCCGAAAGGGGCATTTTTCGTCATGGGAGATAACCGGAATGATAGTAATGACTCTCGTTACTGGGGTTTTGTACCTAATGAAAATATCATCGGTCGCGCCACGTTTCGCTTTTGGCCTGTGAACCGCATCGGTTTGATTTAGTGAATTTACTAGAACCGTAAATAATACATTAACTGAGCTATCTCCTCCCCTGATAATTCTAGCCGTTTTTGGAAATCAGCCAAACTTCGGTAAGGACCAACAGCCAGACGGTTTTCTATAACTGTCTGTGCTAGAGATAAATCTATAAAAGGAATTTTACGCAAACTCTCAATCGTTGCTGTATTAGGATTAACTACCTGGGGTTGCTCCAGGGAATTGTTGTCATAATAATTAAAATTGAGCAGGGGTTTTAGTGGTTCTAATCGCTGTAATGGCACACCTAAAGCCGCAGCTATGTCTTCAATACAATAAAATACTACACCAGCATGGGAAAGTTCCACCAGCGATCGCCCTTGATGAATTGATAACCCGGGTAAACGCAGCCAATCATCCACCGTTGCTTGATTAGCATCAATACCCAAACCCAATTCAGCTGCTATTTGCACTTCCTCTCTGGATTGTAAACGATAATAGGGATCACTCAGCAGCTTGGCTCGGAGATTTTGCAATTTTAAATTTACAGGTAGCCATCTATTCATAGTTGCACAAGTATACAGCACTTCCCGTTGTTATGAAGTACAGTATCGGAGATACGTTAAATATACTCTCATAACTATATCATATTTGTACCTTATTTACCCACAATCTGCCCTATAATCATTGTTGATCAAAATATTTTCATCCTTTGCCCAGAATTTAACATATTTTGGACAATTTTTATGGAGATATTCCTAACCTTCAAGATTTTTAATATAATTCTGCCCCAAGATTTGAGGGGGTTTGCTGTTTATCAAGGTCTTGTAAATGTATTTTTTCTATATATATAGCTTCAGCATAATATTTGTCTTTTTCTGGTTGCGGAGGATCTATTTTTTTCCACTCTTCAATAAAGTAACGACAACGTTTTTCTCGAAATACTCTCTCCATACAAGCCAATGCTGCTTGAATAACCTGCGGAGTTCGCAATATTTTTGTTTTATTTATTTCATTGAGATGAAATAAATGGGAAACTATTTCTAATTCTTCTCCTAATTCTAAATATCTATTTTGCACACTAGAAATTAAATCAACTTCATCTAATGGAAATTCTAACATTTGTTGCCATAAAAAACGATGATGAGAAAGACTAAATTCTAAATTTCGTGTTTCTAAATCGTCAATAATTATTTGACGCTGTTCAGAAGAATGAATATAAATAATTAATAATGAGGCCTCAGCCCGTTCTAGTAAAGTGCGTTCTGTATTAACTAAAGATAATTTTGGGGTTTGAGGTTGCGGTTTATTTATACGCGGACTTAGAGATTTTAGACTATTAGGTTTAATCTGAGTTAGGAGATTTTCAACTCTTAAAGGTTTAAGTCTGCTATCTCCTAAACTGAGAATTTCTGCACAGTAAGAGACATAATAATTTATTGTATCACTATTAACGATATTTTGCAATAATTTAACAATTTGTTGGGTAACTTGTTGAAAGTCAGTAGCTTGTTTTAGATCTCGATTTTTAATGATATTTTGAATTTGCCAATCTAGCCAAAGTGGTGCATCTTTTAATAATTGTTGATAATCGGATGCTGTATGATCATGTAAATATTCATCAGCATCTTTACCATGGGGTAAATTGAGAATTTTTAATTGTACTTCTCCTGTATAAACTAAATTAGAAACTTCACCAATTGCTTTTTCCGTAGCATTTATTCCAGCTTTATCTGCATCAAAATTGAGGATTAATTGCTTGGATTCTGTATAACGTAATAATAGCCGTACTTGTTCTATACTTAATGCTGTACCCAAGGAAGCAACAGCGTTATTAATTCCGGCTGCATGGAGAGAAATCGCATCAAAATATCCCTCTACAACTACCGCTTGATCAACTTTAGAAATAGCGTCTTTGGCTTCATCTAAAGCAAATAAAGTTTTCCCTTTACTAAATAATTCTGTCTCAGGAGAATTGAGATATTTTGGTTGTTCTTCCTTTAAAGTTCTGCCTCCAAAAGCAATTACTCTCCCTTGAAGATCACGAATAGGAATCATTAACCTATCACGAAATACATCATAATATCCTCCTCCTTCTTTTCGGGGTTTAATTAATCCTGCTTGTTCTACCAATTGCAGGGGATAATGTTTACTTTCCACCAAATAACGGTAAAGGGTTTCCCAACCAGGAGGGGCATAACCTAAACCAAATTGTTGAATAGTTTCCTCTTGAAATTGACGAATTTTTGTTAAATATTCCCGTGCTTTTTGTCCTTGAGATTGTCTTAAAGTGTGTTGATAAAATTGAGCAGCGGAAGCGAGAACAGTATATAATTGGTCACGTAAAGATATTTGACGTTGTAATTCTTGTCTTTGTTCAGGTTCTAAAGTTTTAACCGGGACTTGATAACGTTTTGCTAAATCTAGTACCACTTCTGCAAATTGACGTTTTCCCAAATCCATGACAAATTTAATTGCATTTCCCGCAGCTTGACAGCCAAAACAATAATACATTTGTTTATAAGGACTAACTGTAAAGCTGGGAGTTTTTTCATCATGAAAAGGACACAAACCCACAAAATCTTTACCCCGTTTTCGCAACACTACATACTCTGATATAACATCAACAATATCAGCGCGGAGTTTAACTTCTTCAATAGTATCTGGATGTAAGCGAGGAATTTGCATGAGAAATCAACAATGATAATCTAGATTTATTATACTATAATATATTTTAATTGTGTTAGTGGCTAGTAGGGTGTGTTAGCGACAGCGTAACGCACCAAACCCTGAAACACAGCATACTATAATACCCTGTTAGAAATATGTAAAAAAACTATTAGCTAAAATAGCAGCTTGAGTTCTGTTTCTGAGATTTAGAACATTTACAATATTTTCATTTGAGTTTTGGGTTATTTATATGATAGGAAACTGAGGGATTATATCATCTATCTCTGTCATTAATTTAATTGTTTCTATGACGACAATAATTATTTTTTGATAATGAGTAATTTCCGCGTCAGATAAATATATATTAACACTTTTTCTGTCTTTTAACCATTTATCTAATACTTGATAACCACCAATTTTAAATTCCCATACTATTGGAGAAACTCCCGAAAAATAACAGTTCTGATTAATCAAAATTTGCTGTTTATTTGTATTATATTTAACTTGATTTATTTCATTTTTACCATCACCTTGATAATGAATAGCGCCTCTTTCTTCTCCATTAAATAAAGGTAAATTAGCAGTAGTAGAAGTTTCTGATTTAGTCATGGGAGTTGGGGGCAGATTTTTCATCAAATGTAAATTAACTAACTTTTCTCCTTTGATAACTAATTGATTAAATAATTCATTATTGCTAGTTAAAGGAAGACGCGGAAAATCAATCTTTAAAAACTGGGAGTATCGTTGACGATATTGAGGAGAATGAAACACAGCATAAATATAATAAAAGATATTTTCTGCTGTGGGAATATAACCTAATTTGGACTTAATTGCAGTGATAAATTCTGGAGAAAAATTAGGTTTTCTGTCTTGGGTTGTTTCGTTTTCTGGATAAATATAAAGAGGGAATAAATAATTAATTTCCTTGGTCTTATTAGAAATAGCACAAGATTCTATCATATCTTGAGTAGTACCAACTAAAGACCATTCCCCAGACTGAGATTGTTGTCTAACGGTAATTAATGCTAAATTATCACCTAATAACATATTTTTCATCACATCATTTCGAGGCATACAAATAAATCCCCTTGATTTACCTGTATAATAGGTGTATTTGATATCAAAAAGACGATATAAAATCCGTTTAATCGAATTTCTATTTATTGTATTAATTTGATTTTGTTTAACTCTGCTTTTTTTAATATCATCTTGCGCTAAAGCAACTTGCCAATCTCTTGTATCTTTTCCTAAATTATGCTTTTCTCTTGCCTCTTCTGGTGGTAAAAATGCAAAATCATTAACAATTTTTTCCACGTCTTCAGGAGTTTTCTGAATTGTTAAAGAATCTCGTGCTGTGACAATTCCCACAGAATTAACAAGCATGATATCAGTTATTTTCCAACCTCGATTATATTCTGCTAAAGCATAAACATCTTGAGGAGTCAACAAATAAAAAGGAGAAATAGGATTGATTTTTTCCCATGCTACGGTTTTCATCGTTAATTCTTTCAATAACTCATATTTATGTTCACGAGTTCCCCATAAATCAGCATAAAAAACGCCATTATCTGGTGCATTTTGTTGATTAAATATAAGCTGATTTTTAGGAATATCCTTAACAGCAATTAAAATCGCTACTCCCTGTTGAATATCAAAGACATTTTGATCTATACTTCCATCTGGAGAAACTTCTTTTTTCTTAGCATTACCATGTAAATTCAGAATATAAATCCGATTAAAACTTTGTAATAAACTTTGACGCATTCCTCGAAATGTGGGGTTATCTAAATAACCATGATTGGTAACAAAAGCTAAAATTCCTACTCCTGTTTTATCAATTCTCCATTGTCCAAAGCGAATAAATTTTACATAATCATCTTGTAACCATTTGGGATTTTTTTCATCTAAAGATAATCCATCTATTTGATAATAATCTTTAACTAATCCTTCTATCCATTCATTTTTATTTTCTGAATGTCCCGAATAGGGAGGATTTCCTAAAACTACATCAATAGGGATTTCCGTTTTAATTGCTGCTGCTTGGTTTGCTTCTGCTGAGATATACTGGCCTAAAATTAATTCTGATTTTTTCACTCCTTCATTTAAAGCATTAGTTAAAAAGATATTTAATCTTTCTTTTTCTTGAAATTCATAACCTAAGTTTTCTAATAATAATCCCAGTTTTAAATGTGCAATTGTATAAGGAGTCATTAATAACTCAAAACCATATAAACGTTTGAGAACTTGTTTATCTCTAAATAACTCATTACAAGTTTTAATTCCGTGTTTTTCAAAATGATTATAAATTTGGTTAATGACTTCATATAAAAAAGTTCCTGTTCCCGTAGCTGGGTCTAAAATTGTGACGTTTTTACTACCCAAACCATCATCTAAATTAAAATCATTTTCTAAAATATGATTAACTGCTTTAACAATGAAAGATACTACAGGTTCAGGAGTATAATAAACTCCTCTACTTTTTCTTAATGATGCTTCATAAGCTGCTAAAAATGTTTCATAAAAGTGGACTATGGGATCTTGTTTTCGTGTCTCTTGTCCAAAGTTTTCTAGAATATTATTCATATCAACTTTAGCTAAAAGTTCCACTAAACTATCAATTGTCCAATTAATTTTACTGATGATATTTGTGGAAATGACTGTAGTAAATAATCCTTGTAAAAAGGGAATTTTATCACTAATATAAATACCCGCATTTTGACGATTAAATTGATATGTTGTTTGTCCATGACAATGGCCTACCCTAGCGGTAAATAAACCATAAGCTATGGTTTGAGCATACATATCAGCAAAATTATAATGATCTAAATCTGGTAATAGTAACTCTTGGAATAATAACTTTAATTGAGTTAATTCTCCTGTTTGTTTTTCGCTTTTCAATGCTTCATTAATACTATAACGAATAGCTTTAGTTGCTGCGGCCATTTCCTTAGCTAAATCATAGTAGTTATTAATAGTTTTTTGTTGTTTACTGAGAAATGATCTAATTAATTCTTCTGTTTCTAATATATTAGAAGCAGGAATTATTTGATTGTTTTCAATTGTAGCTAAGGTGGTTTTTAATTGCAGTTTACCATCAAGATACCAATGAAACTGAAGATAATTAGTCAGGATCAGATTTTCACCAATGGATGATTCTAAATAACGTTGTAATTGTTCAGTTTTTTCAATTTTATCTAAGTTTTCTCCGATTTTTTTGGCTTCAATATAACCGAGTAATTGATTATTCTTTCTCACAGTAAAATCAGGAATACCTGCTTGATTTCCCAATTCTTCAACAGTGGATTTTATTCCTAAAATAACACTATTAATCAGATTTTCTAATGTGGAGTAGTGAGTGCGTTCACTGCCTTTTTCTAGTTTGCTTTGCAGTTGTTGTAAGTAGTGTCTCAAGTCCATATATTTTGCGTATTTTTTAAATAAATATGTGATGTTATTAATGATAAGTTGCTAGTGAAATACATCGTCAGAATCAGGATATCCAGCAATTATATTACTAATTACCAATTAGTAAGCTCTACTAAATAACTGGTCACTTTATGATTTTAATTGATTTTAAAGATAAAGGTGATGAAATTCATTAAGTTTTAATATTTCTTTACTTTATTTTCTGAGATAAATTTTCTAAAAACTATGATTTTGAGAGTAAAACAGTTTAATAGTTCAGTAAAGTAACTTGCACAATAATTTAACAAACTGCATTTGGATGAGTGTTAATTTCAAATGCGATCGCTCATACTTTGTAAACAAAATATAGTCAGATTTTAACCTCAATAAAAACCTCTACCATTATCCTGAATTATTAACTTTAAATTTTCTAAAGTTGTTGTTAATTCTAGTTTAATTCCTGAATAGGAGTGAATATTACAGGAACATACAAAACCGAAATAACGACAAATAACCAAAGGGTAATATGAAACTGAAGATATTATCACTGCTTGCTGGTACTCTGTCCTTAACTTTAATAACAACTCCCTTTACAGTGTAAGCGCAGGACAACCCACCCTTACCCCAACCTGGTCAAGAATTACAAGCAAGAGGTACATTTAAACACTTGAATTTGAACAGTGAACAAAAAGCGAAAATGAAGGAAATTCACACCAATACCCGCGCTCAAATTGATGCTATTTTGACCCCAGAACAAAAAAATCAGTTAAAAACTGCAATGGAAAAACGTAAAGCTGAACGTCAACAAAGACAAAGACAACATCAAGAAAGAAGAGAAAAGAAGGGTAATATTTTTCAGTCTTTGAACCTAACGGACAAACAGAAAGATCAAATTAAACAAATCCATGATTCGGAAAGACAAAAAATGCAAGCTATATTAACTCCCCAACAACAAGAACAAATGAAGAAATTCCGGGAAAATATGCGTTCCCGTCGTGAACAAAATAAACCACAATAATTCTTGGCGTTGCTGATTTGAGGTATGAAAATGATTTTTGATGATTTCAAAACCCTTGTAGAGACGTTCCTCATGTAGGGATTCTCGGCTCTACACATAAATTCATACCTGGTTTCATCAACGCCACAAAATGAAGTGCGGAATGTGGGTTGGATTTAAAGTTTTATCGAACCACAGAGGACACGGAGGTAAGAGTTTAAGTTTGCATTACATTATATTAATCGGATCTACGTCAATTGTTAGACTAACCGAATTTGGACAAAGCGATCGCACTTCTATCCAGTCTGGTAGGTTTGGTAATGAGTCAGCAGCAAACTTAAGTAATATCTGCCAACGATAACGGTTAGCTACTCGTAATATATTAGCTGGTGCAGGTCCTAATATCTCAAATTCTGCTTTGTCTTGCAAAAATGTGGCGATAATTTGCGCTGTGTTTTGTACTTGAATGGGATCTAAACTGCTTAACCGCAATAAAATTAATCTCCCATAAGGAGGATAATTAAGGGTTTGTCTTTGTTTTAATTCTTCTTCGGCAAAAGATTGATAATCATGTTTTTGCACTGCTTCAATGATAGGATGTTCTGGGGTGTAGGTTTGGATAATTACTCTACCTGGATCTTCTCCTCTTCCCGCTCTCCCCGCAACCTGGGTGAGGGTTTGAAATGTGCGCTCATTGGCGCGATAATCTGATAAATGCAATAGTCCGTCCGCAGCAACTACACCTACAAGGGTAACTTGAGGTAAATCTAAGCCTTTAGTTAACATCTGTGTACCTACTAACAAATGGGCTTCACCGTTAGCAAATTTAGTCAGGAGGTGACGGTGTGAACCTTTGGTACTAGTAGTATCACTGTCAAAACGAATTATTTTCAACTGCGGAAATTGTTTGGTTAATTCCTGCGCTACCCTTTGAGTACCACTTCCGAAAAATTTTAAATAAGGAGAACTGCATTCGGGACAATGGGGAGGATGTAAACGCCCATAATTACAATAATGACAACGTAATAATTCTGGCGCTCCCTCTTCTACATGATGATAGGCCAAGGATACATCACAATGGGGACATTCTAACACATATCCACAACTACGACAAGATACAAATGTACTATGTCCCCGCCGATGAATAAATAATATTCCCTGTTGTTGCTTTGCTTCTAATTGTTGTAAAGCATTTTGCAGCTGTCTACTAAAAATAGACCGGTTTCCCTCTTTCAATTCCTGACGCATATCTACGATTTCCACGGGGGGTAATGGCCGGGAGTGAATGCGTTCTGGTAATGATAGATATTGTTGATTTCTGCTCACCCAACTTTCTAAAGAGGGAGTTGCTGAACCTAAAATGAGTGTACAATGTTCTAATTCGGCTCGCCATTGAGCGACGGTGCGAGCGTGATAGGTGGGAATGGGAGCATCTTGTTTAAAGCTGCTGTCGTGTTCTTCGTCTAGGATAATTAAGCCTAAGTTGGGTAAAGGTGCGAAAATGGCGCTGCGAGTCCCAATGATGATTTGTGGTTCTCCTGTGAGCATTTGTCGCCAGGTGTCGTAACGTTCACCGTCGGAAAGGGCGCTATGATAAACGTGGACTTTGTTCCCAAATCTAGCCCGGAATCTGTCTGTGAGTTGGGGTGTGAGTCCAATTTCGGGAACTAGGACGAGAGCGGATTTTCCTTGTTCAAGTAGGGGTGATATGGCTTGTAAGTATACTTCTGTTTTGCCTGAACCTGTAATCCCGTGTAACAATACTTTACTAAATCCAGTTAAGGAAGTAATAGTTTCTAAGGCGTGATTTTGCGCTGGTGTTAAGGATTTCGCCCAATCTCCGGCTATTGCGGGTCCTGTTTCTCTACGTAATATTTCTTTTTCTTCAATTATTATATAACCTTTATCTACTAAGGCTTTGAGTGTAGAAGTGCTGGTACTACAAAGTTGTAATAGTTCATTTTGCCACATTTCCCCCCCTTGTCGTCTTAAAACTTCGACAATTTCTTTTTGACGGGGTGTTAAATCGTGATCACTATTATCTAAGAGGATGACAGCTTTTTGTAATTTCGGTTGGGTGAGTCGTGGCGGTTCTAAATAGTTTTCTGCTAAACCTAAACGAATTAATTCCTTAATTCCCCGATACGCGGCTTTAATTTTTTGTTGAATGTAGTGATAGCTATAGTCTGCTGTCGGGGTTTTCTCTAGGAGGGTGATTATTTGCTGGGCTGTAGGGCTGATGTAACCAGGAATATTTTCTTTACCCAAGGGAGTTAAACGCAGACGACGTTGTGATTTTCCTAACAAGCCTGGTGGTAAAGCGACGCGAATCACTTGAATTAGGGGTGTATAGTAATAGGATGCAACGCGGTTGAGTAGTGTCCAATAACCGCTAGGAAAAAAACCTTCACTAACGACATCTTCTACTTCACGAATTTTCTCTGGTGGTAAGTCTGCGGGTGTTTGAGTTAATAAGCGAATAGCGACACCACCTACCTGTGTGCCACCAAAGGGAACACTTAAAATATCCCCTGGTTTGATTTGTAAATGTTCTGGGATTTTATAGGTAAATAAATCCGAACACCCTGGACAGTCTACAAGGACTTCAACCCATTGAGATAATGTTGTTTGAGACTGATATGATCCTCCAGGTTCAGCTACAGCGATAACAGATGATTTTGCATTAACAGTATACATAATTTCTGAATTTATAAACAAATATTTTGTTCATGGACTTAGCTTTGTTCTGACCTGATTGATTATATCCCTTGGTTTTACTACAAGTAAATAGTATTTTACAATACTTAAATTATTGATAATACTTGATAATCTCTAACTTATGTAATTTACTAGACCAATTATTTTGTAGCATACCTGCAACAGGTATTTAATGTCAAGTATGCAAATCAAGTTATCTACATTAGGTCAGTAACAGTTAGGTGTAAGTTGATGATTGTTTTTAAAACCTATCGCTAGATATAGGCTTAGATGATAATAAATAGGTAATAGATAAGAGATATTAGCTGATTAAACAGTTTAATTTCTCGATATTCTAGAAAATAGTTAGTAACTAATAAATTCTGTTATTAATTAACCTAAGATAAAATTACCAAATCTGGTAGAGGGTTTTTCCCTCTGTTGATAGATATTAAATGGTTTGTCAATATCAGATGATTTTAAACATTAAATATTGTCCGGATTTTAAGTTACCATTTTTGTAATTTGGATTATTTAGTAAATATTCGTAGAGAGAAATAACTCTAGTACCAAAATGGCGATTTATTCAATAAACCTCTTCACTAAAACCGGAAACAAATCTAAACTTTGCCAAAAATCAACGAAAATTTAATATATATGATTTCTTCTTGATTTATGAACTTTACGCAGAGAATATTTACAGGCAACAACCAACAAACTTTTTCACAAATCATTTAGGATGGGTATAGGATCTGATTAATTTACATCTTCGATATTTGTTAAAGTTATAATCAAGGGGGGGGCTAACATATTTAATAATTGAGACAAGAAAGGAGTATATGTCTATTGGTATTCACAAAATAGATATTTCTTATGAATGCTAAAGCCATTAATGATTATAGGTTGTATCGAGCCACAGATAAAATCATGGACAAATACTGATTTGCATTCCTGATCTGGAATGATCAAAAAGAGAGCATTTTGCTAGTGATAAGGTGTATTTTGTCCTGAGGGGAAAACTATCAAGCCTGAAAGAGGTCATTGTCATAAAATTATGTACCAAACTAAGCAACAATCCCTAAAGGAAACTATGAATCTTGCTGAATTGGGAACAATGGAAATATTGGAGAATATTACTGATCATGAAGAACCATCACTGGAGAGTTTAGAGCAAGTGGTATATGAAGATACCTCACTTGTCGAAAACTTGGAATTAGAAGAACGCAATGGCGATGACATGGCCGCAGCCCGTCCTTCGGGATATAATAAAACCGAAAATGATGATGCTGTGGGCGCGTTTTTTAAGGAAATGGCGCGTTATCCACTACTTAAACCTGATGAGGAAGTGGAATTGGCGCGACGCGTCAGATTTTTAGAAGAAATTAAAGAATTACAAGCCGCTTTAGAATTAGAATCAGGAGCGCAACCCAGTAAAGGTGAATTAGCTTCCCAGTTAGAAATGACCGAAAAACAACTGGAAAGCCGCTTGTATCAGGGGAGAGTGGCCAAGCGGAAAATGATTCGTTCTAATCTAAGGTTAGTAGTATCTATTGCGAAACGATATCTAAATCGTGGTGTCCCTTTTCTGGATTTAATTCAGGAAGGAGCAATGGGTTTAAACCGCGCTGCGGAAAAATTTGACCCGGATAAAGGATATAAGTTTTCTACCTATGCTTATTGGTGGATTAGACAAGCAATTACAAGAGCGATCGCAAATGATGCCAGAACTATTCGCTTACCAATCCATATTGTTGAAAAACTTAATAAACTTAAAAAAGCACAACGGGAACTGAAACAAAAGCTCTCTCGTAACCCAACGGAGTCGGAAATGGCCGAAGCGTTGGAAATTACGGTTCACCAATTGCGTCAACTTCAACAACTCCGACGACAAGCTCTTTCCCTTAACCACCGTGTTGGTAAAGAAGAAGACACTGAGTTAATGGATTTGTTAGAAGATGAAGATAACCAGTCTCCCGAAGCAAAAATGAACGAAAACATGATGCGTCAAGAGATTTGGGAAGTTTTAGGGGACGTACTCACCCCCAGGGAAAAAGATGTCATTTCCCTGCGCTATGGACTCACCAGCAGCGAACCCTGTACTCTCGAAGAGGTGGGTAATATGTTTAATCTTTCCCGTGAACGAGTCCGTCAAATCCAAAGTAAGGCCATGCGAAAGTTACGCCGTCCCCACATAGCCAAGCGTTTAAAAGGATGGTTGGTATAAGTCATTAGTCATTAGTCAGTGGTCAGTGGTCAGTGGTCAGTGGTCAGTGGTTAAAAAATTTATCAATTTGGATATAAACTACGAACTGTGGACTAGAGACTAGAGACTACAGACTAATGAATACTAATACTAATTTAATTGTTCGATTTGCTCAACCTGGTGATGTCATAACGCTTTTTAAATTAATTCAAGGACTTGCAGAATATGAAAAACTATCTCATGCTGTAATTGGTAATGCAGAAGCACTTAAAGATCACTTATTTGGTTCACCAAAATATGTAGATGCAATTATAGCCGAAATTGACGGTCAGGCTGTAGGTTTTGCCATATTTTTTCATAATTATTCAACCTTTCTGACCAAGCCAGGCATTTACCTAGAAGATATCTTTGTTTCCCCAGAATATCGCCGTCAAGGCATTGGTAAAGCACTTTTGACTAAAGTAGCCCAAATAGCTGTAGAAAGGGATTGTGGGCGTTTAGAATGGAGTGTTTTAGATTGGAATGTATCAGCCCAAGAATTTTACCGCAATATGGGAGCAGATATTTTAGAAGATTGGCGGATTTGTCGAGTGACAGAAACAGGTCTGACCCAATTAGCAAATCAAAAATAAACAGATTCTTTTAGCCAGTCTTCAATTTCCATTAACATAATTTTACATTTTGCCAAAACCCTGAAAATATCAATCAATTAATCTCCAATTCTCAATTATTAGAGCCAAGTTTGACAGTCTGTCGTTTGACTAATCCAACGAAATCCAATGAGAATTATAAAGGATATTAGCACTGACTCAGACATTGTTGTAGAGAGAACACCTGATGAAAAAGATTATCTCCGTATTACTATTAAGCGTAACTATCTTCACCGTTGCCTTTAGTAGTCCCGCTTTAGCGGCTAATACAGCCAATGGAGCAGCAGTATTTAAGGCTAATTGCGCTCAGTGTCACGTTGGTGGTAAAAATTTAGTTAATGCTGCTAAAAGCTTGAAAAAGGAAGCTTTGGAAAAGTACGATATGTACTCTGCTGAAGCACTTGTTAGTCAGATTACTAATGGCAAAGGTGCTATGCCAGCTTTTGGTAATAAGTTAAAAGCAGATCAAATAGAAGATGTAGCTGCTTATGTACTAGAACAAGCTGATAAAGACTGGAAAAAGTAAGTTTACATCGGATTTGATAGCTTAACAGCGGGGCTTTTTGTCCCGCTAAATATTTGCAGTGAATTGAACTGAACTTAATTTAGTATATTCTTTGTCTTCAAAGTATACGGCGATTATAAATCGCAACTACACAAACAAAGTTTATCTGCATGAACTAGTAATCATATTCATTTCATTTTTGACTCTATTCTCAATCAAATAAATAATTATCAAAATTAGTAATAAAATATGGGGTTATCAGGTTTTATCATAGAACAGCGCGAAAAAGAAGCAGAAGCATTGAAAACTTTTCTTTTCTATAGTCTCATTGTTTCAGTAGCATTACATCTTGGGGTACTAGCTTTAAGTATTAATAAGTTTTTTCACAGAGTTAGGGAAATTAGAGAAGAACCAATTGAACTGACAATTCTGGAAACCATACCCCAAAAATTTGTTCAACCAGCAACAGAAATAAAATCTCCAGTCAAGATCAATTCTGGTAGTAGCGGTGGTGGAAATAACAGCGAAGAAATTTCCATACCAATAGAAAAAGGTAGTAGTCTAATCAATTCATTTGTACCACCTCTAGCTAAACAGTACCAACCAAAAATCACCAATCACTTTATCACTAAACCATCCCAAACAGTTACCAATTTTGAACCCAAAATAATAGCAAAACTACCAAAAAGTAACCCAATTAAAAACACGAATTTTCAACCTGAGACTACAGAAAAACCTGTAAAAATAGACCCAATTGAAAACACGAATTTTCAACCTAAGACCATATTGAAATTACCAAAAATCAACCCAATACAGAAATTAGATGAAAACTCAAATAACTTCCCGTCTGCTGAACCTCAAGCAGATACAAAACCAACAGATATCCCACCATTAAATTCAGAAAATCCAACCAATATTAGTCCCTACAATATCCCCTCAACAAACCCCACCGTTTTCACACAGTTACCGCAGAATGGGAATAGTACGGGTAATGGTACGGGTAATGGTGCTGGTAATGGTATGGGTAATGGTGCTGGTAATGGTGCTGGTAATGGTGCTGGTAATGGTGCTGGTAATGGTGCTGGTAATGGTGCTGGTAATGGTGCTGAAGCAGAAAGCAACCCAATAGCGACCCCAACCAAACCCACGATAGAAAATAGTTCTAAGTTAAATCGTAAAGCAGAATGTATTTCGTGTCAAATTAAGTACCCAGATAGAGCCAAGAAGCGTGGAGCAGAAGGTACTGCATTAATTGGTATTGATACAGATGACAATGGTACTGTTACGCAGGTGCGGTTAATTCGTTCCAGTGGTGATAGCGAACTAGACGAAGCGGCTGAAAAATATGCACAAGACTGGAAGTTAACACCTAAAGAGGGAGGAAGAGAAGCAGTGACAACCGAAGTTAATTTTATCATCAAAGGATCGCAACTTTACCGTAAACGTCAAGAACGTCAAAGAGAAAAACCTAGTGTGGGTAACTAGAAGTCGCGGTTACAAAAGCAACCCGACACTTCAATAATTTCAGTGACCACCTGTGTGATTTAAGTTCATATTAGTCCGCGTAGGCGGACTTGGTTTGTGTAGCAGTGACTTCTAGTCACCTTCTTATTTTCTAGATTAATTCAACTATGACAGCTTGTCTTTTGACACTGTTGCTATTAATAGGGAAAATTCCAATTAGTGATTGTTATTACCGGGTGTGAGTTGAGAAATATGGATAGAAAATTCTTTGTTTTACCAGTATCTTTATTGAGCTTATTGGTAGCAGTTCCCTCTATGGCTGCTGATTATGAGCAGTCAGATATTCCTAATTTAAATGAAATTGAATTACCCAGCACAAATGCTGAATTATTAACTCAACAACCAGGAGAGAATGAAGTTAAGAAAGAACCCAATTCAGAAGGAGATTTAACACCTACCAATGATCCAGATATATCTCTAGAAACGATTGGAGAAAAAGACCTTCTTCCTGAATCTACTCCTACCTATGTAATTGAAAAAGAAGAAATTAAAAAACAGGGTGCAACTAGTGTTGCTGATGTTTTGAAAAAAATGCCTGGTTTTGCAATTAATGATGTAGGACATGGTGCAGATATTCACACAGGTACATATTATCGAGGAGCTTCTATTGAACAATCTGTATTTTTAATTAATGGTAGACCGATTAATGCAAATATTAGTACCTATCATGGAGCAACAGATTTAAATAGCATTCCTGTGGAGGCTATTGAAAGGGTAGAATTATATAGTGGTACAGCATCTTCTTTATATGGTTCTTCGGCTTTTGGTGGAGTTGTGAATATTATCACAAAAGCAGGTTATGGTAAACCTAAATTAACTGGAAGTTTAGAATTTGGCTCATTAAATCTAAATAATCAACAGTTAACTTATGGTGGTTCAACTAATAAGGTAAAATACAATTTTAGTTTTGAAAGGTTCTTTATAGATAACCGTTATCCTGTTCCTGTTGGGGCTGCAAATAGAGATAGTGAAGGAAAGTTATTTAATGCAGATACAGCTACCAGCACTTACTTTGGTAGTGTGGGTATGGATTTAGATGCTAAAAATTCTTTAAGTTTAGATGTAACTACCCTCAGTAGTCGTCGGGGTTTAATTTATTTCGGTTTCCCTTTACAAAAAGATAGATTAGATCATGATGGTTTAAATGTTGGTTTATCTTGGAAAACTAAATTGGGTGAAGGGGAAGATTCCAATTTAACAACTACATTAGGCTACAACCGAGATTATTTTAGCACTTATGGACCAACGGGAGCGACATTTTACAGAACTGGAGTTTTAGATACACAACAATTTAAAACCAGGTTAGATCATGAATGGAAACTCACTGAAAATCATCAATTGCGCTGGGGTTTAGACTTAAAAAATACCGATTTAATTGCCAATGTTTTAAGTACAAATCCTGTCCTAATTCCTAAAAATGAAAGAGAAGATAGAAGCGTTTTAAATACAGCTTTATTCGCTGTTAATACCTGGGTCATTGACGATGATATCCAAATAGATTTAGGGTTAAGACAAAGCTTTGATAGTCAATTTGGTAGTTATTTTAATCCCAGTGCAGGTTTACGTTATACTTTTAGTCCAAAAGTGGCATTTCGTGGTAGTTGGGCGGGGGCGCAACGAAATCCTGGATTAGATCAATTATATGTTTTTGATACGGTTCATAATTGGAATCCTAACCCGGATTTAAAACCGGAAACTGGTTCTACTTGGACTGCGGGAGTAGATATCAAATTCTCGGAAAAACTGTTAGGACAATTTACTTATTTTGGAAATAGTTTAGATAATCGTTTGGGAATAATTAGTGCAAAATGGCAAAATATTGGTTTAGTTGATACCAAAGGTTTAGAAACAGCATTGCAATTAAAGGTTAGTCGTAATTGGTCAACTTTTCTCAACTACACTTATACAGATGCTCAAATCAAAACTGGCACAGAAACAGGATTACAATTAGGGTTAATTCCCTATTCTTGGTTACAAACTGGCATTGGTTATCAAAAAGATGGATGGGAGGGTAATTTATATGCTACTTATAATAGTGGTTCTCGTCGTTCTATTTTTAATAACAGTAGTGCTGGACAAAAAAATACAGATTTTGCACCATCTTTCTTTAATTTAGATTTTGGTGGCCGCATTCCTGTAAATAAAAATTTGGGACTAACTTTTTACCTGGAAAATATATTAGGTGAACAGTACGAACGAGTTAATCGAATTTATAGCCCCGGTTTTACTTTCCGGGTGGGTTTAAGTTCCAGTTTATAGGATTTTTATAGGATTTTGTTGGGTTGCGCTGTTGCTTATAGCGGTTCTCGGTTGAGTCAGATACAAGAACCCCACCCCCAACCCCCTCCCCGCAAGCGAGGAGGGGGCTTATGATGTATCTCATTCAAGTGCATACCACTATAACCCAACCTACGGTTATAATTTGTAGAATTTTGTTGGGTTGCGCTGTCGCTTAACCCAACCTACGGTTATAATTTGTAGAATTTTGTTGGGTTGCGCTGTTGCTTAACCCAACCTAGGATTTTACAGGGTTCTACGGTTCTGACTCAATTCCCAATTCCCGCAATTTAGCAGCTAGTCTTTCTGCTCTTTGATGTTCTCTATCTGCTCTTTGTCTTTCCTCCTCCGCTCTTTGTCTTTCCTGTTCTGCTCTTTGACGTTCTTGTTCTGCTTGTTCTGAACTCCATAGCAGTAAATTACCTGATTTATCCCACCAACGTAGCCAGTTCATGGTTTGTCCCAACCTTTCCCCAGACCAGATTCCCAGGTATAGTTCCAATTGTGGAATCCATAGCCGCCCTTGATTATCTACTGGGTGTAAAATATATCTGCCATCTTGCAAATAACGGACTTCTAGACTACTATCATAGGGATCATAAGTCACATAAGTGGGTATTTGGAGAATCTGCTCGTAAAAATGCAGTTTACCATAGGGAGGCGTTGATCTAATGGATAGTTCTCCTCCCTCTGCTTCTGAGAGAAATTCCATCACAATTGTGACTGCTGCACCATCTGTATTAGGGGTATAACTACGACGAATTACCCCCTCTGGTACGGAATGTACTTGAGGAACATAAAACCAGTCTGGAGCTTTGACGACAATTTTTTTATTAACTGTTGCTACCAGCCCCAAATTCGAGCCAATTAGCATTTCTGGCTGGATATATCCTGAAGCTCCCAAAGCATCGGTTAAAGCCGCTGCGAGAGCGGTTTGTTGAATATTTTCTACAGGATCGTCGGGTAATATAAAATTAGCTGGTAAGGGTTCCCAGGTGATGGTTGTTTTAGCTTTGATAGACGGGGCTTCGAGTACCATTTTATTAACCCTCAACCCGAAATGAGAAATGTTTGTGCAAATTAATTAAAGTATATCAACTGGAATTTAGACTAGTTTACCCTTCCAAGTCTTTTGAAGTCTTGTAATTTATCAAGGTTATATAACAAGGGTTTGAGCCTACCATGGAATAATTAGTCTAAATTCCAGTATCAAAGTTTGAGCCTGGATATGGTTTTGTTACAAATTGAATTTCTTATGCTTTTCGATATTTTCTTTTTGTACGTTGACTTTTTGTAATAGCTCTAGGGCAGATTTAGACGCATTCCGATCCATGTTTAAAGTTAACAAGCAACCTGGACATTTGAACTCAGATTGAGATAGTAAGCTATATATGGACATTTCAATGAAAAAATTGCACCTTGGGCATGGTATACCAGGAGAACGGGGCTGTGTTGGTGTTGCAGACATACACTAATTTCCTTGCAAAAAATATAAAGTTCAGGATTTTGGCTTTGCTAAATAAAAGCATCAACTGGTATAAACCAGAGGTACTTTCAGCACAAAGAAGAGTCAGACTCGTGGAATATTTTAATTGAGCTTAAATCATTGACCAATAAAATATGCTTAGGACTAACTCGCTATGGAGAATCTCCCGGAGAGGTTGTTTCGCTCTGGGCTGATTTTAACCGGTTGTGTTGTGTGACAAATGTGGTAGTATTAAATACTGTCATTAAACCTGCTAATCCTACAGGTAAATCTGCTTGCTTCATCTGCACAGTTACCTTCATATTAGAATCCAGACTTGAAAATGTCTTACTATCCTCCGAACGCCCAGCGGAAGGAGACAAGCGAGCCTTAAATCCTTTTAATTCTCCAAGTTCGCTATTCTTAGCTTTCTCCTCCACAGATTTAACACCATTCTCCAGAGCTCCCTTTTGTCCAGCTGCATCGCTTTTGTATTCAATTTCTGAAAAAAGGCGAATGTTAAAATCAAAATCTGCTTGCTCAATTTGTAGCAGTGGTAGTGGAATTAGAGATAAAAGTGGAACTTGAACGCGGAAATAGTCATCTTCCCCCGTCTTAGGGTTAGCCTGGGTATACCAGAATGTCACCATTTTCAGGCGGCCGAATGGTTTTCCAGTCTGTGGATCTATGGCAATATTGGGAGTATGTTCATCAGATACTTGTTCCATGCCATACTCAAGCATAAACTCAACAAAACGTTGGGATGCAGTGAAATCGGCCTCAATTGTGGCGATGAGAGGTGCAGCAATCAAATCTCGAAAATCAATCAGCTTATCGTCTTCTACAGTAGTCATAATTAATTTACGTGAAAAAATTTTAAATTTCTGGTTAAATTCATCCTGCCCTTAGTTCTACTCTTGGACTTTCTGCAAGCTTTGGCTTGTTTCAGCTATCATCCATCTGTAGTTATCTAATTGTGCGCTAATTCTCACTGAGGAAATCATTTCCTGGGGTATTTCTTTTAATTCATCTGGGTTGACAATGATATTAGCATTAGAACCTCCTGGCATTAATGTAATTAATTCTTTAGCATCTTGTTTACTAACAACAGTGTTAGCAACTTCATTAAATAATCTCCTTAGACGATCTCTGATCTCTTCTGGATCTCTATTAAATACCTCCTGTGTTTCTTCTAGCAAGTCTTGAATGTCTTCATGTCCTATTACACCATCTTCAAGTTTATCTGCAATAATCTCCTTGATATCGGCTTCCGTAACACGACTACTCCGTAAATAAATGTTTTTGGCTCGTTCAAAAAGAGATTGAGAAATATTTCTTTGCAGGAATTTGGCAAATTTTTGATCACGAATATTTGCTTTAACTGATTGCCAAAAATTGAGTAAATCATTCCTCCTTTTTTCTAAACTAGACATTGATGATTCTACTTGTGGTGGTGACACTAAGGGTACTACTTCACTAAGTCCAGTTGCAGTTTCTGGTGTGCGGTTAGTTATACCCAATTCGTCCATAAATTTTGTGATACCCTCGATGACCAGCTTAACTGCTTTACGGGCAATGTCATCACAATTTTCCCGCGTTTCTTCAACATCAAGAGTAGAACTATCCTCTAAAGATTTAACCGCAAACTTTAGGTCAAGTTCAATTTTTTGTAACGTCCCAACCGGGACTTGAAAATTACTCAGCGTATTATCTTTCCCATCCTCAAATTTTTTGTATTTATGGCTCAGTTGACTTGAGTATTCATTGGCTAAGTCTTGAGCCCTTGTCAAATCATTAAGAATTGAACTTACAAGTTGGCTAAGTAACATAACATTTAATCCTTTGATCCTAGCAATTTTAAAAACTTTCCCTCTGATACACCCATCTGCTTGCGCCAGTAGCATAAGTGATTAAAATATTCCTACAAGCACTAAGCAGAAGAATGGAGCTTCCATTCTTCTACTTAGGGGGTAATTTGTGCTAAATCTATTAGAATTTTGACAATGTTAACAAAATGACCGGAATTGGAAGATCCAGTAGATGAGGCTTTATCTCTTAACTTCCTGGTGCTGCTGGTGCTGCTGGTGCTGCTGCTGGTGCTGCTGATGCTGGTTGTGCTGGGATAACTACAGTAATGGTTTTTGAAGCTTGGGGATCAGCACATTCCACTTTGCATTTAATTTTTGCTGCGTCTATTTCTTTTTGATTGTTGCTAGTAGGGGTATATTTTAACGTAAACTCAACAGTACCATTTTCATCTGTCTTAGAGGCGGATGGTCTTGATAACCGAGTTTCACTGCCATTAACAAATGTAATATTAATATCCTTGCCGACAACACGTAAACCTTTATCATCGAACAAGGTCGCTGTAATATCAACTGTTTCGTCTTGTGCCCCAGACTTAATAACTATGACATCTGGTGATACTTGTATACTTGGCTTAGTTGATGTTGGTGTGATGCTACCTTCTAAGATGTTGAGAACTTTTGCCAGCCCTGCAGGCATATCATCTTGACCCGCATGGATTTTAAGATCCATCGTGTACTCAACAGAGTATTTGGATTCCTGTGTGGCTTTAGAATCCTTTTTACTGGAATAACTAGCGTTGAATTCAGTTGAGCCTTTGACAAACCAACCTCCAAAGCTGGCCGATGTTTTATTGCCAACACTAGTCTCCGAGGAACTATTATCCTCCTGGTATGTGGATGCTTCAGCCTTTATGTTGGCTTTAAATTGAATATCTACTTCATCTATTGCTAAATAAGGAATAGGAACAATGGTTAGCAAAGGAACCATCAGTTTAGCTTCTTTTCCGTCAACATAGTAGACAAATTCTACTTGAATAGGACGACGTTGATCAGCAGGTCCTGTTAACCCCACATTCTGAATAAAATCTACTGTCGCACCTGCCGCTTTAACCTGTGCGTCAATTGCTGCGCTTAAGGGTCCGCCAATCAAGGAAGAAAATGGAATACCTTGGAGGGCACTAGTTGCTGTGGTTGAAGGAGTCGTATCAATTGCCATTGTATTTACCTGTGGATACAGTTGATTATTCTATCTAGCAATAACATTATAACACTATAATTACTTACTTTTTTTTAGTCAATACTTTAGGCTACTGATTTTTTTATTTTTTTAAAACTAACATTTTGCGTAATATATTGAGTATTACTTAGTATAAGTAGCGCGTTTTCATTCTTTAAAATTTAGCAGAAGAAAGAGCAAAAGTTTTACTAACCTATCTTCCGCACCCTCAACTGTCACAGTCGGTTTTTACTGTTTTTCACGAGAGAGTCAGGCTGTATTATATACATAGTATCCATGAATTAACGGATATAGGATGCAGAGAAGGCATAATTTGTATCTAAAAAATCAGGAAAATTAAGTTATAATACTATGTGATAACCAGGGGTAGGGATTTTCACTACTCATAACAACTCCTAAGATGTAATTTAGATGTAATTTAATAGTTGAGTTATTACCCATTACCCATTACCCATTACCCCTTATCCATTATTCAACTTCTTTAATACGGGTTTTTCTTTCCAGAATTTCCTTGAGTATCAAAGTAACAACCGCCAAAAATGCTAAAATTACAGCAGCAGAAAAAGCCGCTTCGGTTTCATATTGTTTGTAAGCGTCTTCCACAAATAATGGTAAACTCTGGGTTGTATTAGCAATGTTACCAGAGACTACAGAAACTGCACCAAATTCGCCCATTGCTCTAGCATTTGTTAAGATTAAACCGTAGAGTAAACCCCAACGAATACTGGGTAAAGTGACTCGCCAAAAAATTTGCCAATCATTTGCACCTAAGGTTCTGGCGGCTTCTTCTTGGTCTTTACCAAATTCCTCTAAAATAGGAATTACTTCCCTAGCAACAAAAGGCATACTTACAAAAGCCGTAGCCATTACCATTCCGGGAAAAGCAAAGATGATTTTAATATCTAATGCTTCTAACCAAGGTCCAAACCAACCCTGTTTCCCGTACAATAAAACTATCATTAAACCGGCGACAACTGGGGAAATAGAAAAGGGTAGGTCAATTATACTGAGAACTATAGCACGTCCTGGGAATTTGTGCCGAGCGATCGCCCATGCCGCACATAAACCGAAAACTGCATTTAGAGGAATAGAAATTACAGCTAATAATAAAGTTAACCAAGCTGCGTGGAGAAATTCCGGTTTTGTCAGGTTGGATAAAAATGGTCCAGATCCCTTTTTGAAGGCTTCAAAAAAAACATTAATAGCGGGAATATATTGAACCAAAAATAAGTAGGAAATCGCTACACCAATTAAAATTGTTGGTACCCAACTTTGTTTTTTTCCCTGTTTAACTTTATCTATTGTCATATCTTCTTGCCCAAGCTTGTAAGAAATTAATTGCTAATAACAAAACCAAAGAAATTCCTAATAAAACCACACCAATTACAGTTGCACCAGAATAGTCATATTGTTCCAAACGTTGAAAAATTAACACAGGTGCAATCAAATCTTGATAGGGTGTGTTAGAAGAAATAATTACTGTTGAACCGTATTCCCCAACTGCACGGGAAAAACCCAAAGCGACACCAGTTAAAATTGTCGGTAATAAGGGAGGTAAAATTACTTTCCAGAAAGTTTGCCATTGAGAAGCACCTAAACTCCAAGCCGCTTCTTCAATTTCTGCTTCCATTTCCTGAAGCACAGGTTGTACAGTCCGCACCACAAATGGTAAGGATATAAATATCATAGCTACTCCCACACCCAAACGGGTAAAGGATACTTTAATGCCCATTGGTGCTAACAGTGAACCCAACCAGCCATTATCACTATAAACTGTTGCCAGTGTTAAACCTGCTACGGATGTTGGTAATGCAAAAGGTAAATCTACTGTAGCATCAATAATCCGTTTAAAAGGAAAATCGTACCGCACTAATACCCAAGCAATCAAAGTTCCAAACACGCCATTAAGTAAAGCAGCTAATAAAGACGTAACAAAAGTTACATTATAAGTAGCCAATGCTAAGTCACTAGTGGCAATTTCCCAAAACTTCGCCGGTGACTCTGTACTGGCCTTGAGAAACATGGCGACAATGGGAATAAATAACATGATAGTTAAATATCCTAAAGTAATTCGCCAAGTCCAGGGAAGATGAATTAAATTTTTTAAAAACACCTTCCCAGGTTGAATATTGGTTGTTACACCAGAAGATAGGTTCATAACTCAAAAATTACCGTTTATTCTTAGCTTGAATTTTATCAAAAATTGCTCCTTCAGCAAAGAATTTTTTCTGAATGGCTTCCCAGCCACCTAATTCTTGAACTGTACTCAAAGTTTTTATTGGTGGATATTTGTCCGCAAACTCCTTATTTTTAGCCACTGTTTCATTTACAGGACGAAATCCCACTTTCGCAAATTCCTGTTGTGCTTCGGGAGTAAACAAGTATTTAACAAAAGCTTCCGCTACTTGACGATTATCATGTTTATCAACATTTTTATCAACAATAGCAACGGGATTATCAATGGAAATATTCACATCAGGAAGAATATAATTAGTTTTTTCACCCTTGTCTTGGGCTAAAACAATTTCATTCTCATAATTGATTAAAGCATCACCTTGGCCTTGTTTAAAAAATGCGTCTGTAGCTTCACGAGCATCTTTGGTTAAGACGGGGACATTTTTATAAACTTTAGTCACAAACTCCGTTGCTTTTGCTTCGTCTCCACCTGTTTTAATTACTGAATTCCAAAGTGCTAAAAAATTCCACCGCGCTACCCCAGAAGTTTTAGGATCTGCGGTAATTAATTTAACATCATCTCTCGCTAAATCAGCCCAGTTATTGATAGCTTTGGGATTACCTTCACGAGTTACTAAAGCTGCAACAGATTTAGTCACAATACCGTCATTAGGAAATTCTTTTTCCCACCCAGGCTGAATTAGTCCCGCTTTTTCAATTTTTTGCGTATCTAAAGCTAGTGCTAGATGAACAATATCTGCTTCTAAACCATCAACTACAGCCCTAGTTTGCGAACCAGAACCACCGTAGCTTTGCTTAAAAACCACAGTTTGATTATGTTCTTTTTGCCATTTTTCCACAAATTTGGGAATAATTGCCTCATGAGCAGCTTTAGTAACAGCAAATGATACAATGGTTAGTTCTACATTGCCTTTTTTATTTGCTGAATTACTGCTTTTTATCCCAGAGCAAGCAGCGAGAGATACACTCAATACAGTTCCTACTAAAAAAAGTGATACAAAGCCTTTGAGGGAATTTGCTCTCCAGGTCTGTTGCTGTATTTTTAGTAATTTATGCCACAAATTCATCTTTTCTCCTTTAATCTCTTTGAATTTTGCTAAATCGTAAGATTTTAATTACAAGCCCTTTGCAGGTACTTAGTAATAAATACCAGGTAAAACTGCATATTGACGATAGGGAATAGGGAGATTTTAGCAGTATGTGGGACAAATGACAACCTCTTTAATTTTCATGTATTAATTTCTGATCATCTTTATTTTAATCTATTAATCATAATTACTTAATAAGTTTTTATTTTAAGCACTTAAAACTAATAAATATTTTACAATACATCCTGGTGAAATACTTACCAAATAAGATTTTTAAGCAATTTAATTATTAAAAAATAATTGCAATATATAATACATACAATATCCGATAGGAAAATGATTATTTTTAAGTGGAAAAACTATTGATTTTATTTATTGTATCTGGTATGCTTTTTCTGACCAATAAATACGATACTCCTGTCGGAATATCGCAGATTATATTAATACGCAGTTAAGGACACCATGACAAATAATTCTGTAACAACAAAGCCATTATTTCCCGCTTTATTCTTAGCAACTGGTTTAAGTATCAGTACAATTTTACCTGTATTCGCAAATACAACCCAGAAAACGCAAATAATTAGTCAAAGTGGTAAAAAAATAGAAATTACCTTAGTCACCTATGCTGTTACCAAGGCTGCTTACTCGAAAATTATTCCCGACTTTGTAGCAAAATGGAAAAGAGAAAAAGGCCAAGATGTGATCATTCGTGAAAGTTACGGTGGTTCTGGTTCTCAAACCCGCGCTGTCATTGATGGTTTAGGTGCAGATGTGGTAGCATTGGCATTGGCTGGGGACATTAAAAAAATCGAAAAAGCCGGTTTAATTCAACCAGGTTGGGAAAAGGAAGCTCCAAATAATTCCATTGTTACTCGTTCAGTAGTAGCTTTGGAAACTCGTAACGGTAATCCAAAAAAAATCAATACTTGGAGTGATTTAACCAAACCTGATGTTAAAATTGTCACTGCAAATCCAAAAACATCTGGTGGTGCTAAATGGAACTTTCTAGCTTTATGGGGTGCTGTGGTGAAAAATGGCGGAAATGAAAGCCAGGCTTTGAAATTTGTTACTAATGTCTTTAAAAATGTAGTTGTATTACCCAAAGATGCACGAGAATCTAGTGATGCTTTTTACAAAAAAGGTCAGGGTGATGTATTATTAAACTATGAAAATGAAGTCATTTTAGCTGCACAACAGGGAAAAACAGATACAACTTACACAATTCCCCCAGTAAATATTTCTATAGACGCACCTGTCGCAGTTGTGGATAAAAATGTGGATAAACATGGAAATCGTGAAGTTGCTGAAGCTTTTGTTAAGTTCTTATTTACTCCTCAAGCACAGAGGGAATTTACTAAAGTTGGTTTTCGTCCAGTTGACCCAACTGTATCCAAAGAAGTACAGAATAAATTTCCTAAGATAGTCAAACTATATACTATAGATAGTCTAGGGGGTTGGAATGGTGTCCAGAAGAAGTTCTTTGAGGATGGTGCTATCTTTGACAAAATTCAAAGCGGACGACGCTAAATATACCAGATTGTAATTTAATTTAATACCGGAATCAAAAAGAGGGGTTGCTGTTTTCGTTTATCCCTCTTCTTGTCTATGTCCTTAAAATGAGCATTCTTGGCAAATATCCAGTTAAATCTAGATATTTTGTAGTGGTAAACCATCCTCAAATACTAGTAATTCCCCCGGTTGAATGGGTGTCCAAACTTCATTATCCGTAAGTGGTGTAGTGACAATCACAGCAACGCGATCGCTTGGTGTAGTCAATTCACTAAAATCTACAGTCATTTCTTCATCAATTAAGTGAGCGGCCGCAAAGGGTGCTTGTCTAATAATGTAACAAAGTTTAGTGGAACAATGGGTAAAAAAGTGATCTCCGTCTGAGAGTATATAGTTAAAAGATCCACAAGCTGCTATTTCCTTGGTAATTGTCTGTAATGTGTGGTAAAGTTCCTTTAGGGGTGGTTGTCCTTGGGGAAAATGCGATCGCAAAGTATTGAGGATTAAGCAAAACGCTCTTTCGCTGTCAGTAGTACCCACAGGTTGAAAAACACCATTGTTTTCTGGGTAAAAATCTGGTAAATTACCATTATGAGCAAATACCCAATATCTTCCCCAAAGTTCTCGACGGAAAGGGTGACAGTTTTCTAGGGCTATTTCCCCTTGAGTAGCCTTGCGAATATGGGCGATAACATGAGTAGAATGAATGGGATACTGACGGATAAACTCAGCAATTGGTGAGGCTATAGAAGCTTCAGCATCTACAAAAATCCGACATCCTTTCCCTTCAAAAAAAGCAATTCCCCAACCGTCGCTATGTTCATCTGTTTTTCCCCCCCGTGCGGAGAATCCTTCAAAGGAAAAGCAAATGTCTGTGGGTACGTTGCAGTTCATTCCTAGAAGTTGGCACATTAGCGTTATACTTCTGATTGTAAACTCAAGAATAACATTAAAAAAAATTAAAATTAATAAGCACCAGTTTGGGGAAATTCATCATTCAAAGCCCATTTACCAATTTCCCGCAGTCTGTAATCAACCGGATCATGAAGTGTAAAAGTACGCATATTTCGCCAATAACGATCAAAGCCATATTTTTGACTCGTAGCAGATGCGCCCATAACTTCAAAAATGCGGTTGGTAATGTCTAAACCTACTTTTGTTGCTGCAACTTTAGCAGTATTCACAGCTATCATACATTCTCCCCTTTGTGTTGGGGTGAGGTTGTGTTCTTTTTCCCAAGCTGCTTGTAGTAATTCTATGGCTTGGTTAACTAAGGCCTTTACTCCTTGTAAGTCTACCCACATAGTACCATAGTGGTGAAGAATAAAAGGATCTTTGGTAACACATTCCACCTCTGATGTCAACCAAGGTTTTTTACGGTTTTGAGTATAATTTTTAGCTGACGCAAAAGCACCCTCAGCAATACCTAAGTAAATATTAGCCAGGTTGAGTTGAGTTATACAAGAACGAATAGTAGTAAAAATAGAATTTTGGTTGTATCTAGCCCCAATGATTTCCTGGGGATAAACAATCACATTGTCAAAATTGATATTACCGCTATCAGTTTGGCGTTGTCCCATGCTATCCCAATCAGTATTAATTTTTACTCCTTGTCTCCGACTGGGAATGACTAAAATAATTAATTCTCCCGTTGTTTGATCAATAGCTGAAAGTGGTAAAATATCAGAATCTACAGAACCGGAACAAAAGCTTTTACTACCATTAAGTAAAAAATGATTTTCCTGTGCTGTAATAACTGCTCTTTTGTCTCTAGGGTTAAGAGCATTACACCAAAACCAATTATGATTAACAGTTTCGCTATAGTAATATTGTTTCTGCTCAATTGTACCAAAGATATGGGGAATAACTACCCCAATTTGATGATATGAGAAAACATGAGCTAAGGAACTATCAACTTTAGCAAATTCCCGAATTATTTGGAATGTAGTTATCCAGGTTGCACCAATTCCTCCATATTCTTGAGGGATAATCAGCTTGAGTAGGTTACTTTTTCGCAAACTATCCCGTTCTGGTTTTGGTGTACCTCCTTGAGCATCTCTTTCTATGGCAGTTTTGGCAAATTCCCCTGCTAAAGACTGAGCTAAAATAATGTAATCTTTGACTTCTAATTCTAAATCATTTCCCATTAATCTCAAAACCTACTTATCAAAAATCTTTATTCAATTTCTAACTGTTTTTTAGCCTGTTTTAATTGTTTCCACAAACTATGAATTTGTTTGTAAGCCTCCTGTGGAGATATTTTACCACCTGTTTGTAAATTACAAATATAATTTACCCGTTGAGCAAATTCTTGGAGATTAGCATTAAAAACTAAATATTCCGGTTTAAACTGACCGTAATAGGAACTGCGAGGGTAAAGAAAATCACATATCTCAGAGAGTAAATCAGATTCTTGTCTCATGATTCGATTATCAGTATTGGTGATTAGACAGAGATACAAACTTGACATTTTACGGGCTTTGGGTTGTAAAGACCGATAACCCGATAGAGATAGAGTAGTTTTTAAATTTATCCTACGAGCATTACATATTTTTCTGAATTAGGCAAGACATTTTTAGGGAATTGCTTTAAAAAAGATTATTACATATTTTTCTCAATTAGGTAAGAGGTTTTGAGTTCATTTTCTTAATTTATGGGAGATTTGAGAAGTAGTTTCCAAGATTTATTTTTAGATTATTACATATAATTCTCAATTAGGCAAGAGGTTTTGAGTTAATTTTTCTTAATTTCTGGGAAAATTGAGAAACTTGTTAGAGTTGGTTAGGGTAGGAAAAGAAAAATAACGAATAATAGCAAATAATAGGATTATGGACAAACGTTATTTTTTGCAAATGGGTGCCGTATTAGTCGGTACAGCCTTTTTTTCCCGTTATATCAATTGGAGTTCAGAAACAATGGCACTTTCTAATACAGAGTTTGCAGTGACTAAGACTGAGGAAGAGTGGAAGAGTATCCTGACACCAGAACAGTTTCGTGTGTTGCGGAAACATGGTACAGAACCTTCTCATACCAGTCCCCTGGATAAGCAATATGAACCTGGTACTTATGTCTGTGCTGGTTGTGGACAAGCTTTGTTTACTTCAGAGACTAAATTTAATAGTGGTACTGGTTGGCCGAGCTTTTTTAAACCAATTGAGGGAGCAATTGCTACGACTACAGACAGGTCATTTTTTATGACCAGAACTGAGGTGCATTGCAGTAATTGTGGTGGACATTTAGGCCATGTATTCAATGATGGTCCCAAACCAACCGGCTTGCGCTACTGTATGAACGGTGTATCATTACAGTTTATACCTGCGTAGATTAGGAATTTTCGCAAGGGGTAATTTCATAGATAAAACCCCTTGTGTGATTCTGTCAAAAGCAGGAAATTATAATATAGCAGGTAGTATTTAGATGAAATTCTTGAAGGGAAATAAGTAAGGATTAAATAATGCAAGTTCTCAAAAGATCAATCAAGCCAGAAAGCTATATATCATTTCTGTACACTTACCAAACTACTTGGGGAACTGCTGGTGATATTTGTTTAGTTCGTGAAACCGTAGCTAAATCCAGCGGGGCGAAATTTGTAGGCCGGAGAATCCAATTAGCTATTCCCAAGGGAATGGAACGTGATTACGTAGTGAATATCCCGGTCATAAAAATTGCAGGTCATGTGGGTGAGGGACATCCTAAAGACCCGCATTCGGAATGGGAGGCTTATGATGGTATAGATCCAGAATTAGCAACTACTGTTTTGAAAATTTGGGGTTTTAAATTGATTGAATTGTAGGATATTTTAGCTTGAACATTGTTATGTTTAAGCTTAACCTACCTCACAAATGCCTGAGCAAAATTAATTGCACATTTTTTGGGAAAACAGAAATCTTTTGTGGACAGAACCCTTTCGATGATTTTTGCTATGGCGATAACTTTGATCAATCTAAGTATCGCACAAGTTCGTGCAGGTATAAGTTATATCTATGCAAGTATCAATTCTGTCTTTCCTGTTCCCTGTTCTCTGTTCCCTGACCACACAAGTAAATTCACAGAATCAAACCGGATTCCTATAGGTGATATGGGTTTCAGAACTTTTAATTTTAATTTAATATCGGAGATATTTGAGCTACCACTACTGGTGTAGACTTAATCCTAAAAAGCACAGAAAGAGTAAATATCGTTAATACATATCCAATTTAACTTGTACATTGCCCAGGTCATATATAGAACCAGCCTAAAATAAAACTGGTAATTATTCAAGGAGCGATCGCCTGGTAAAACCCCAATTTAGTTTTATCCTGGAATAGTGGACTTAAAAAACTTCAGCTTTCCAGATAGATGAGGTTATAATCAGCATTTCTGGCGACTGATAGCGACATTCAAACCACAAACTCCGTAACCTCAAGGATGAAAACGCTTGCAAAGCGTGCCATCAATAGTTACACTTTTTAAAATATTCTCATTTTTGTTTAGGGATTGCTCAAACATTCCCATAACAAGTTCTTGACAAAAGAATCAAGTTATGGTAGTCCGTCAGCATTGCCAAAATCAAAATCAGCAATAAAAAACTCAGAGATTCCTAATGATTGGCGATTTCCGTCATTTTAGAACCTTAGTCACAAAATTGCTTTGTCAACATAACTATCCAGGAGGCTTGTAGTTAATGGGACTACCTTGGTATCGAGTACATACAGTCGTTCTGAACGATCCAGGTCGGCTGATTTCTGTACACTTAATGCACACAGCTTTAGTAGCTGGTTGGGCAGGTTCAATGGCGCTGTACGAACTAGCCATTTATAACCCCAGTGATCCAGTTCTTAACCCCATGTGGCGGCAAGGGATGTTCGTACTTCCCTTCATGGCACGTTTAGGCGTGACCGAATCTTGGGGCGGTTGGAGTGTAACTGGTGGCACAGCAGTAGACCCCGGTTTCTGGTCTTTTGAAGGCGTTGCTGCGGCTCACATCGTTCTCTCTGGTTTATTATTCTTGGCTGCGGTGTGGCACTGGGTTTTCTGGGATTTGGAACTCTTTAGAGATCCTCGCACAGGTGAACCTGCCCTAGACTTGCCAAAAATGTTTGGTATTCATCTGTTCTTATCCGGTTTACTTTGTTTTGGTTTTGGTGCTTTCCACCAAACTGGACTCTTTGGTCCTGGAATGTGGGTGTCTGATGCTTACGGACTCACTGGCAGTATTCAGCCAGTAGCACCAGAATGGGGTCCGGCTGGATTTAACCCCTTTAATCCCGGTGGCATTGTTGCTCACCACATTGCAGCAGGTGTAGTCGGTATTATCGCGGGTTTATTCCACCTCACAGTTAGACCCCCCGAAAGGCTCTACAAAGCCCTACGGATGGGAAATATTGAAACCGTACTTTCCAGCAGTATCGCGGCAGTATTCTTCGCTGCTTTCGTAGTCGCTGGAACTATGTGGTACGGTAACGCTGCTACCCCCATTGAACTGTTTGGACCTACCCGCTATCAGTGGGATCAAGGCTACTTCCGTCAAGAAATTCAGCGTCGTGTGCAAACCAGTGTGGGCGAAGGCGCTACTTTGTCTGAAGCTTGGGCGAAAATTCCTGAAAAATTGGCATTCTACGATTACGTTGGTAATAGCCCCGCGAAAGGTGGTCTATTCCGTACAGGACCAATGGTGAAAGGTGATGGTATTGCTGAATCTTGGCAAGGTCACGCTGTGTTCACCGATGCTGAAGGCCGAGAATTAACAGTTCGTCGTTTACCTAACTTCTTTGAAACTTTCCCCGTAATTTTGACCGATAAAGATGGTGTTGTCCGTGCTGACATCCCCTTCCGTCGGGCAGAATCTAAATACAGCTTTGAACAAACTGGCGTGACTGTCAGCTTCTACGGTGGTAATTTGAATGGTCAAACCTTTACAGACCCCGCTGATGTCAAGAAGTACGCCCGGAAAGCTCAAGGTGGCGAGATTTTTGAATTTGACAGAGAAACTTTGAACTCTGACGGTGTATTCCGTACTTCTCCTAGAGGTTGGTTTACTTTCGGTCATGCTGTATTCGCTTTATTATTCTTCTTTGGTCACTTATGGCACGGTTCACGGACTATCTACCGTGATGTATTTGCCGGTGTGGAAATTGAAGAAGAACAAGTTGAATGGGGTCTGTTCCAGAAGCTGGGTGACAAGACAACTCGCCGGAGAACGGAAGCTTAAAACTTGGATCAGGTGTGAAGTAGAAAAATCTACTTCATGCTTTTTCCCCGGTTTGGTAAACTAAAATTACTGGCTCAATAGGCACAGATCTGAAAAATATGGAAAGTGTTGCTTACATCTTGATTTTAGCCCTAGCAATAGGTGTACTCTTTTTTTCAATCGCCTTCCGCGAACCCCCTCGCTTTGAGAAGAAAGATAAGTAGTTAGTTATTCCCCATTTGTCAGGGAATATATGCTAATAATATCCGTTGTTACTGATAATAGTAGCAACGGATATTCTGTTTTACAGCACTTCCCGATGTTATGAGGTACAAGAACCCCACCCCCAACCCCCTCCCCGCAAGCGAGGAGGGGGCTTAAGATGTACCTCATAAAAGCGGAAACCCCTGTAGGTATTAAACCCACATTCCGCACTTCAAAAAGTAGTATACAAAAACTACATTTACGATTTGAACCCAATCGAAGAAACTGATATTATTCTTAAGGAAGGACACCTTCACTAATTAAATGATGTCTCTAAATTATTGTCAATTTAATTAACTGAATGATACCTAGATACGCCCAACCAACTAAAAAATCAAAGGAGTGTAAAATGCAGCTAAATGTACAATTGGGACAGCTTAATCAAATAATTGCTACTGGGTTAATTATTACCAATATTATGTTCTTGTTTTCATCAGCAGCAGAAGCACAACCTAGAAAACTATCTGTTGAATGTAATGCAGCTTTACAAAGAGCAAAAAAACAAATTCAAAAAAATAGAAATGTCAAAGTTGTTTATACAGGTCAAGAAAACATTTCTCAAGATTACAAAAGTTATCCTACTAATCGTCCATTTTCCTATCAGTTTGGTTTGAGAGGACCTGCTACGGAATCTATCTTAAATTCTGATAAATTTTTAACTATAATTGCCACAGATATTATCAATAATTGTCCATCAATTAGCATGGTTGCATTTGGAGAGTATCAAACTGATCATGGTGGAGCATACGGATTATTCAAAAATAATACAGTGGCTGCTTTTGAATGTGTTGATCCTGGAACAACAATAAAATTAAGTTGGGGACAAATTGTTTGTATTTAGATAATAGATAATACCTAACAAAACTTATAGGAGAAAAAAATGAAAAACTTGTTTATTAACTTCACAATCACAACTGCATTAATTACATTAATATCACCCTTAGCATTTGCATCGCCAAAATCAGGATCTAAACTTCCTTCAGGTCCTTATTATGCAATGGGAACTATGTTTAATAACTCTTGGAGAGAGATTTTAAATCGTAATGGTAGAACTTGCATCAAAATAGTTGATGGACCTCCTAATAATGTCAGAGGAAGAGAGGAAATTATGATTAGTAGCGTATCAAATCGAGGAGGTAAACTTTACATTGATGGTAAAAATCAGGAAATAGAAATTATACCACTTAAAAACTTCCCAGAGTATGAATTTTTAAGCCAATATTCGACTATTTTAGCTGGATTTGGTGATAATAGTGGTGGTGCTTGGGGATTAGTAGCAGGAAATAAATCTGATTCTCGTACTACTCCAGAGCAAAATAAGAGAATGCAGGAATGTATAAATACTAAGGGTAAGTATGTCCGCAAAATCAAAGGTAGAATGCTTCAAGGACAATTTTAGATAATAAAGGAATTGAACAAAATGCAAAGGAATTTTAGCCAATTAAGGGCATTTTTTCTAATTTATTTGGTTAATACAATAATCTTTTCAACCACTGTTAATGCACAAAAATCACCCAATATTGATTTGTCACTAATAGTAGGAGAATGGAGTGAAAAAGGAAAATGCAATTTCAGTCGTTATGTATTTACTAAAAAGGGAAAATATCAGTCTTTTTTCCAAGAAAATGGTAGATGGAAGTTGTTTTTTGATGGTAGTTATGCTCGTAAAAATACTAATTCTGTAACTATTACCCATACTACCCCTGATAATAATACTTTTGAAGATTTACTTGAAATTTCAAGTTTAAATCGAAAAACATTATCAGGCACACTATACATAGTTATTGGAGACGATGAAAAAGAAAAAGTTTCCTGGCAACGATGCCCTACTCGTTAGTGAAGGTTAATTAGATAGCACTATAGGTTTTTATTTAATTGATTGGTGATATTTGTAATAGGAGAAATCAAAAAATGAGTAAATTACATTCTATTTTCAGTATCAGATTTTTTCAGAAAAAAATGACTAAAAAGTTTATTGCTTATTTCTTGGTAGGTTTTTTAGTTATTAGCAGTATAACTTTACCTGGAACAATATTTACAGCACTTCCCGATGTTATAAGGTACAAGAACCCCACCCCCAACCCCCTCCCCGCAAGCGAGGAGGGGGCTTAAGATGTACCTTATAAGAGCGGAAACCCCTGTAATTATAGTCGTGTTTTAGCAGCTAATTCATCAAATCAAACTGAGGTCAATTTATCAAACCCTAATGATAATAAAGTTGGAATTTGTATAGCAGGATTTTGTATAAAAACGCCACCAATTCCACAACCTTTGAAAAAGCCTCTTGAAGAAGGTGCTAACTCTCTTATTAAGGATCAATTGCGTTCATTTTTAAAAGATGAAATTCCCATTACTGGAACTGAACATAAATTATATCCTACTACCTCGCAAGTTCCAGGTGGTCAATTTACACCTCAAATTTTATACTTAAATGGTGTAAATTCTTCCCAGGTGATTCCTCCGGGAGATTATGAAGTTCCTGTACATTATTATTGTACTAAGGTCTATACTTTGAATGGTGCAGGAAATCGCTATCGTTTAGCTCGTCTTAATGGGAGAATGTCTAATGTTTTAAGCACTTTATATCAACGTGCTAGTTTAAATAAAGTTCCTATTCAAGATGTACAAGTTTTATCTTGGAGTATTCAATCAGGAGTATCCTATGACAATTTATCTAGTTCATCAAAACAATTAGTCAATCAATTAATTCCTGATTATAGACAACAATTAGAGGGTAGTTTTACTGATAAAACTATCAAATATTGGAATAGTCTTTCACAAATTACTTCCTTACCTTCTTTTGATACAACTCTCAATCAGTTAGGAGATATTGGTACATTTGCTAAGTCTTTATTACGAGCGAGAGAAGAAATTATCAACACTAATTTTAGTTATGGAGCTTTAGCCAATGCTTTTGTAATTCCCCAGGATGTCAATCTTCCTGGTGGTATGGGAACGACTCCTTGGAGTCAGATTAATGAACAGGTTTATCTAAGATTTCTTGCTCCTAAAGGTGCGTTAAATGATGGTATTGCTCAGGTGAGAATTGTGGGCAGAAGTCAAACTAAGGAATTAGATAAGGTTAATTTAATAAAAAGTAATGTTGAATCTAAGCAGGTAATTTATAGTTTACCTGGTAATAATAATCGCAGTGCCTCAAGTGTTACAGCAGAAGCATTGCTGAGTAATATATCTCAGTATGACTTTTCAATTAAGAATTATACACTACGTGGACATATATTTTATCCAGGTGAGGTCACTAGAAAAGTGATTGATACAGGAACTTCGATAGCAGTAATGACTACTGGTGAAGGAGTGGGTAAGAAGAAAGAATTTAACTTATTAGTTTCTCCTAGCGTATGGGATGCTGCTGACGCTCGGTTGGGCGTACAAATGATGCTAATTTTAAACTATGAAAACAATAATTGGTAAGAATCTAGGAATGAGATAATAGTTATGCAAAACTTAAAAATGTTAATCAAAATCAAGAGTTCTCGCTTTTTCTTAGCTGTTGCCACTCTAACAGCATTTAATTTCATTGCCTTCATACCACATTTCCAACAGCCACCAGCCCACGCACAAAGTGGAGAAATTATAAAAACAGAAAGTAAACTTTTAATTTCTGCCAGTGCAAATACTAAATTTAAAACTTTTGTAGAAAAGCGGACTTATTCTATTGCTTATCCACAAAACTGGTTTGTTAGAAGAATATGGAGGAATTTAGCACACATCACTAACCGCAGAATTCCAGAAACAGGTGGTGATGGTATTCCTGATTATTTGATTAAAACAGATGTGCAAATTATTGAAGAAAATTTTCAAGCTTTTAGTAGAGAACTTTCTTCTTTTATAGAAGGCTCCAGAATAATTAAAAGAGAGAATGTAAGAATTGACGGTAAAAATGCTGTAAGATTATGGCTTACAGATAGTGAAAACGAAACATTACTGACTTTCCTGCCTTACAAACGAAATAAAACAGCTTACATGATAACTTTCTACATAAAAAATAATTCTCATCTTTTACCATTGATTGAAAGAATGCACTCATCTTTTAAATCATTAAATTGATAATCAAAATAGTCATTACTTGAATAATAAACTATCAACCAACTTAACAATATGCAAATAAAATTTTACCGATTAACAGTCATTTTATCAATTAGTTTTGCCAATAGCCTAACATTATCACAGCCGAAGCTATGGCTTCGGTAAACTTAGCTAACACACGAAAAAATTTTGGGAACAAATTCGTGTAGCTATCAGTTGGAAGCTAACGCTTATCTGGGAGTGAGCAAATAATATGATTCCCAAAACAATATGCTACAAGCAGTCATTCCCAACTCTAACGAAACCTTCCTCCAAAACGCTGTTGTTGAAAAATACAACTTCTCCAAACTAAACAAAACACGCATCCGGTTCAAGATTCAATTAAAGAAAACAACTAAAAGCAATGCTCCGAAATGGGCTGATGTTCTTGAAACGTCTCAAAATATTCCTAAGTGATATAAGTTTTTACTCTCAAATTCTTATTTTTGGTTATTCATATTTTTTGGTATTTTTATTTAATTCAGATTCATTCTCTCATTTTTGCTCCTGAATTTATTGTCAACACCTTATTAATTTGAATTCGTTGGCAATCATTATATTACTGCCTATATTTATTACCAACTGAACTATGTGTTTGTATTTAAACTATTCCTGCTACTTATTACACTCGTGCCTGTACTACACAATGAAGTGCGGAATGTGGGAATTAAAACTCAGATATCACCTGCTCCCTTTTCCCTTTTCCCTCTTCCCTAAATATGATATAATCCTATATCTGGAAGTTGATATGTGTTAAGATTAGCTATTCTAAGCTAGGATAAGACAGAAATGTAAGTGCAGACGGTTCTACGACTGCTCACTTATACACTCAATTTATGACAAAACCTTTACGGAGACTAGAACCAGGAACACATTAGCATGGTCAATCAGAATTTAACCGCTACAGAAATTGGATTTACTCTCGAAGATTTCGCTGCTCTACTTGATAAATACGACTATCACTTCAGCCCTGGTGATGTCGTAGCGGGTACAGTTTTCAGTATAGAGCCGCGCGGCGCTCTGATTGACATAGGTGCGAAAACCGCAGCATATATACCCATACAAGAAATGTCTATTAACCGGGTAGATGCCCCGGAAGAAGTCTTACAATCAAACGAAACGCGGGAATTTTTCATCCTTACCGATGAAAATGAAGATGGTCAGCTCACCCTTTCAATTCGTCGGATTGAGTATATGCGTGCTTGGGAACGGGTACGGCAGTTACAAGCAGAAGATGCTACTGTCCGTTCTGGCGTTTTCGCAACCAACCGTGGTGGTGCATTAGTGCGAATTGAAGGACTGCGCGGCTTTATCCCCGGTTCTCATATTAGCACTCGCAAACCCAAGGAAGATTTGGTAGGTGAAGAACTACCTTTGAAATTCCTAGAAGTAGATGAAGAGCGTAATCGCTTAGTTCTCTCCCATCGTCGGGCGCTAGTTGAGCGCAAGATGAACCGTTTAGAAGTTGGCGAAGTAGTCATTGGTACTGTTCGCGGTATCAAACCTTATGGTGCTTTCATTGATATTGGTGGTGTAAGCGGACTACTACATATTTCTGAGATTTCCCAGGAGCATATTGACACTCCCCATAGCGTATTCAATGTCAATGATGAAGTTAAAGTTATGATCATTGACTTGGATGCCGAAAGGGGACGGATTTCACTGTCTACTAAACAGTTGGAACCCGAACCTGGTGACATGATCAAAAACCGTGATTTGGTTTATGACAAGGCTGAAGAAATGGCAGCTAAGTATCGGGAACAACTGCTTGCTAAACAGCAAGGTATTACCACACCGGCAGAAGTAGCACCGCTGGAAGCCGGATCTGAAGAAACCATAGCTGAAGAAGTTGCAGTTGTGGAAGCCGTGGCTGAGGAAGAAATTCCCCCAGCGACTGAAGAATAATAGATTTATAGTTATAAGTAATTATAACTGAGATCGTTGTATGATCAAGAGGGGACACCCCCCTTTTTTTTACCTTGAATATGACTAGGGTGAGATATTTTGGTAACTATTAAATGTCAAAACACGGCGTTTTCCCGTATTGAAGCAATTTTATTTGATAAAAACGGTACTTTAGAAGATTCTGAGGCATATTTAAGAACACTAGGACAAAAAGCAGCGAGGATGATAGACGCGCAAATTCCTGGTATTGGTGAACCATTGTTAATGGCTTTTGGTATTAACGGTGATTTCTTAGATCCAGCGGGTTTAATATCAGTAGCGAGTCGTCGAGAAACAGAAATTGCAGCGGCGGCCTATATTGCGGAAACCGGGAGAGGATGGTTTGAGTCTTTAAAAATTGCCCGTCAAGCCATAGATGAGGCTGACCAATATGTTAGTAAAACTCCTTCACCTTTATTTGTGGGGAGTTTGGAGGTGTTAAAGTCTTTGTCAGTAGCAGGGTTAAAATTGGGTATTCTGTCAGCAGCAACCACTGAAGAGGTACGGACATTTGTAAGAACTCATCAGTTAAGTGATTATTTACAGCTAGAAAAGGGTGTTGATGAGGGTCCTAGTAAACCAGATCCAATACTGTTTTTAGAAGCTTGTCAGGCTTTGGGGGTAGCACCAGAGGCGACTTTAATGATAGGTGATTCTGTGGGTGATATGCAAATGGCGCGTGATGCTAAAGCTGCTGGCTGTATTGGTATTACTTGGATTGGTAAAGCAGATCATGTTCAAGGTGCAGATGTGGTAATTAATCAACTTGATCAAATTCAGGTGATTATGGATAAAGAGGATCTGTGAAAAGTTTTCGGCGAATATTATAATACTCCGCCGCCAGACTTTTATGGTTACACAATGCAAGCTATCACAAATCCTATTTAATCTCTGGTTTGTCAGGATTTATCAGGTTTTGGTTAAGTTTATCACCAAAAATCTTATCATAGTTGGAGGCCACAGCTAAAAATGCTCCCGCTAAAATATATACAGGCAAAGGTATAGAAAAAGCTCGCAACCACTTAAAAAACTCTGCCGCAGCAAACAGTACAAAAAAGCATAGCAGCCAAACTCTCATGATTTTATCCATTCCATACTAGGTTATCTTGTTACTAATTTTAGATGAGGCATAAATCAATTAAAAATTAAAAATAACAGAAAACTCATCAATCTAAAATCTCAAATTTAGCTAAGATTGTTTAGGTATTATTATGATTTATGCACATGATTGAAGTTGAGCATCTTAGTAAAACTTATGGTTCAACAACAGCAATTACTGATGTTACTTTTAGCGTTGAACCAGGGGAAATTTTAGGGTTTTTAGGTCCAAACGGTGCTGGTAAAACCACAACTATGCGAATTTTAGCCGGTTATTTACCTGCCAGCAGTGGGACAGCGAAAATTGACGGTTATGATGTCCATGATAATTCTTTGCTTGTGCGTCAGCGCATTGGCTACTTACCAGAGACACCACCCTTATATCCAGAAATGACGGTGGAAGGATTTTTACACTTTGTAGCCAGGATTAAAGGAGTTTCTGCGGGCGATCGCTCAACAAAAGTAACAGCAGCCATAAACAGATGTAACCTAGAGGAAAAGCGCCAAGTCATTATTCGTAAACTGTCGAAAGGTTATCGGCAAAGGGTTGGTATTGCCCAAGCGATCGTCCATGATCCTCCAGCTATTATTCTTGATGAACCTACAGTGGGACTTGATCCCCGGCAAATTACGGAAGTACGCAACTTAATTAAAAGTTTAGCAGGAACACACACTATTATTCTCTCTACACATATTCTCCCAGAAGTGAGTATGACCTGTAACCGAGTTGCCATTATTAATCGCGGACAAATAGTGACAACTAATACCCCAGAAAATTTAATGACACAATTAACAGGTGGGGCAGGATATGAATTAGAAATTACAGGAGAAGCACCTTTAGCTAAACAAATGTTACAAAATATATCTGGCGTGAGTTTAGTAGAATCAATGCCTACCCATCAACATTTGCTAGAAAATCATACTTATTTACGGGTAATATTACAGCCAGGAGAAGAACCAGGAAAAGAAATTGCTACTGCTTTAATTCGGGCTGGCTTTGGTTTATATGAAATGCGTCGTATTAGTGCAACACTAGAAGATGTTTTCTTAGAATTAACCACAACAGAAAAGAATTTACCCACAAATATAAACTCAGAAATCGAAGAAGGAGAAGCTGCATAAATGGGTATAGTCATCGCCAATATTATTGCTATTTATCGTCGAGAACTACAGAGTTATTTTGTTTCTCCATTGGCCTATGGCATAGCTAGTGCATTTTGGTTTTTAGCGGGTTTATTTTTCGTCATGATTTTATTAGGACCCGATGGAATTTTAGTCACAGTTTCTGCCTATGATTTACAAGGGCAACAATTTGCGCCAAAAATAGATGTTCCCTACGAATTTAGTAGAGCATTTTTAGATAGAATGGGATGGTTAATGTTATTTATCTTGCCTATTTTGTCCATGGGACTCTACGCCGAAGAACGCAAACGAGGAACTTTAGAACTATTAGCCACATCACCAGTTACCAACTGGGCTGTAGCCGTAGGCAAATTATTAGGAGTATTAACATTTTTATTGACAATGATTTTACCTTTAATGGGATTTGAAGCGATCGCTTTATCCAATTCCACTCCTCCCATATCACCCACAATTCCCTTACTGGGTCACTTAGGACTACTCTTACTAGCAGCAGCAATTTTATCATTAGGAATGTTTATTTCCTCATTAACAGATAGTACAATTTTATCGGCAGTCCTCACCTTTGCCATAGTTATTTTGCTGCTATTTGTTGATTTAATTGCCAAAACCATTCCCGGTCAAATTGGTGAAGCAGTTAGTCATTTATCCCTCCTCAAACATTACAATACCCTGATTCAAGGAATTTTCGATACTAGCAGCTTGATTTTATTTGCCAGTTACATTATCTTAGGTATTTTTCTCACAGCCCAATCAATTGATGCACTTCGCTTTCAACGTCAGTAATTGTTAGTTGTCAGTTGTCAGTTGTCAGTTGTCCGTCGTCGGTAGAAAAAATCTTCTCCTCTGCACCCCTGTTCTCTGTTCCCTGTTCCCTGTTCCCTGTTCTCTACTATAAAAAATGAATAAAAACAAACTTTGGAAACTTATATTTTGGCTAGGACCATTCTTCATCACCGCTGGTTTAACCGTTCGTTTAACATCAGTAAATTCGGGAATAATCCCCTTGTCATTAATAATAATAGGTTTAGTTATTTGTGCCTTGTGGGTAGTACAAAGTAAATGGTGGCAAAAGCGTTCTACCCAATCTGCTACTAATGCCTTAATCGCAACTTTGTCCGTATTAGTTATATTAGGATTAATTAACTTTTTAGGTATTCGCTACAACCTGCGTCTAGACTTAACAGATACTCAATTATTTACTTTAGCACCTCAATCAAGGGAATTAGTCAGTAATTTACCCGAAACAATGAAGGTTTGGTTATTTAGTAAAGAAAAAAATTACCAAGATCAGGAATTATTAGATAACTATCATCGTCAAAGTAACAAGTTTAAATTTGAGTATGTTGATCCTGAATTAAAACCAGGACTAGCAGAAAGATTTGGTGTTAAAGATTATGGCGAAGTTTATCTAGAATTTCAAACAAAAAGACAATTAGTACAAATAATTAGTGAGGATGAACGACTATCAGAAATAAAATTAACTAACCGTTTACAACAAATGATTAATCCTAAAACGGCTAAAGTTTACTTTCTTCAAGGACATAGTGAACACCCACTTTCCGGTAGTAAAGGGGCAATTTCTAAGGCAATACAGGGCTTAATTGATAAAAACTTTACTATATCAACTTTGAATTTAGCAGAACGTCCTCAAGTTCCTGATGATGCTAATGTTGTAATTGTAGCTGGACCCCAAAAAGAATTATTGACGGGAGAAGTTACAACCTTACAAAATTATCTTAATCGTGGTGGTAACTTATTATTGATGATTGATCCCAACACCAACCCGAAAATAGATACTCTTCTGAAAGAGTGGGGTGTGCGTTTAGATAATCGCTTGGCCATTGATAATTCTGGAGAAAGTTTGCAACTAGGACCGGCTACTATTTTGGTGACAGAATATGGACAGCATCCTATTACTAAAGATTTTGCCAATAATATTTCTGTATATCCATTAACTCGTCCTCTGGAAATTGATCCTGTCTCTGGTGTTGAGTCTATGGTTTTATTAAAAACTAAACCCTATCCTAATAGTTGGGCAGAAAGTGATCAAAAAAGTGAAAAACTAGAGTTTAATGAAGATAAAGACTTAAAAGGACCGTTAACTTTAGGAGTAGCATTAACTAGAAAGTTATCAAATCCAACTTCTATAAATTCTCCAAATCCAACTTCTATAAATTCCCCAAATCCAACTTCTATAAATTCCCCAAATCCAACTTCTATAAATTCCCCAAATCCAACTTCTATAAATTCCCCAAATCCAACTTCTATAAATTCCCCAAATCCAACTTCTATAAATTCCCCAAATCCAACTTCTATAAATTCCCCAAATCCAACTTCTATAAATTCCCCAAATCCAACTTCTATAAATTCTCCAAATCCAACTTCTATAAATTCCCCAACCACTGCTAAAGAATCACGGTTAGTAGTATTTGGAAACTCAAATTTTGTCACTGATAGTCTATTTGAACAACAGTTAAATGGAGATGTGTTTTTAAACTCAGTTAGTTGGTTAAGTCAACAGGATGAAAAACTTCTGTCAATTCGTCCTAAAGAACCAAAAAATCGCCGGATTATTATATCAACTCTTCAGGCTGATGTTTTAACAATATCCGCTATATTTGTATTACCATTATTTGGGTTGACAGTAGGTTTTCTCATTTGGTGGAAACGGAGATAAAAAATAAATTTGTAGTCCATAATGCTAAAATATGGCAAGAATTGGTTTTAATTTCTCAATAATGAAATAATTTTATTAATTAACTCTCACTCAATATGAAATTACCAAAAACGACTTTTATTTTAATACTTTTAGCCCTGGGTTTAGGGAGTTTTGTCTACTTCTATGAAATTAAAGAAAAGAACCAGCAAACACAAATAAAAGCCCAAAAACAGAAAATTTTCTCTTTTAGCGCTAATGATGTCCAATCTTTAACAATTAAAATTAAAGATACAACATTACAACTAGAAAAAAGGAATACTTCTGAAAAACCCCAATGGGAAATTAAATCTCCCATATTAGGATTAGCAAATGATGCAATTGTTTCTTACTTAATGAATTTATTAACTGATAGTAAAATTGAAAGAATAATATCAATTCTACCCACTGAGTTACCAGAATTTGGTTTAGATAAACCTCTAGCGACTATTGACGTTAAACTTAAAAATCAAGAAAGCCATCAATTGATTTTAGGTAAAGCAGATTTTAATAATCAGTTCTTATATGCACAAACTGATCCTAATCAGAATCTAAACTTGTTATTAGTTTCCAAGGATTTTTTTAATGCAGTGAATCGAGATATATCTGAATGGAAACAAATAGAAGAAAAGACTAATATACAACCATTACCTAGCCTTCCTCAACCAACTCCCACGAAATAATAAAAATCTGCTATAGCGGTTCTCGGTTGAGTGAGATACAAGAACCCCAACCCTCTCCCCGCAAGCGAGGAGGGGGCCTATTTAGAAACTGAAGGTAGTTCTTAAAGCACCAATGACCACACTATCATTATCATTATCCTTATTGTGATTTGGGGCTGTTAACCAAATTACAGCAGGAGTAATGGTGATATTGTCGCTAACTTTATATTGATAAAATCCTTCAATGTGATAGGAGGTATCTCGGTCTTTTGTTAGTCCATCAACACTAGAATTTGTGACCTTTGGTTCCATACCAACTATGAGACCAGCCAAGTTACCTTTTTTACCCAAGTCTGGTAAGCCTAGAGTAACAGCATAGTTCCAAATTTCCGCTTTTCCTCTACTACCAGTCAAGACTTGACTATTGGTATATCCAGCCCAACCACCGACAACAAGTTTATTGCCAATACCTAAAGATGTTTGTACACCGTAGGAATTACTGGAAAAATTTTCGCCACCAAAGCCAGAGGTCGCGTTATTACTACCTGTACCAAGTGGTTGGTTATAGGAATTGATATAAGTCAAACCAAGAGCAGTACGACTACTGGGCTTTACAGTTAACTGCGCTAAAGCACCGTAGGGACCATTAAACAAACCTTTTTCAGGGGTGGGGTCATTAGCATTAGGAGTCAAATAGCCTAAACTGAGGGTTAATTTCTCACTAAACTGATGATTAATTCCTAGTCCTGCACCACCTAGTTGACCATAAATTGCGTTTCTTGTGCCAAAAGTTGACAAAGCACCAAAAGAAGCATCACCATCAAAAAGGTTGACTGTATTGGTAAGATCATCTGGTGCGCCTCCAGTAGCAATTAGTTTTGCTTGTGTATTTTTGCTAAGAGGAAAGGCATAGGATAAAGTTCCTATACCAAAATTATTACTGGGACTACCACTAGCAAAAAACAAGTTTCCTTCTTTAGTCTGAATGTTGGGACTGTTGATATTATTGCTTTCCAACCTCGTCAGCAGTGTATCTCTTCCTGTAAAGCTGCTGACAAAATCTAGTCTGGTTCTTGCCCCTAAAGTGGTATTTTTATCAGGAATATCCGCACCATTAACTTTTTTACCGGAAATAACATCACTAACAACTGCCACAACCTGTCCTTGTAGCTTGGTGGTAGTTGAAAATTGATTAGCTTCTAATTCAGCGGTTCTCGCTTCTACTGCGTTTACACGCCCTCTTAAGGTGGCTAGTTCTGAGGAAAAGTCCCTTTGTAATTTTTGGATTGTTGCTAAATCTTGCTTTGATACTAAATCACCAGTAGCAGTGGCAATTAGTTCATTTACCCGATCTAAACAAGCATTTAAACCTGCTGCAAACTCATATCGTGATAACGCTCTATTACCACGGTAGGTATTATTAGGATAACCTGCGGCACATCCGTAGCGTTCTACTAATGATTGTAACGCTTGAAACGCCCAATCATTAGGTTGCACATCGGATAACTGAGATACAGAGGTAACTTGTGACATCACCTCTGGTTGATTGTTTGTATTCAATTGTTGGGAATTGGTATCAGCCTGGAGTTGATTATGTGCTGGTATTTCCTCAGCCCACGCCCCAGAACTTGTGCATAGTATAGCACTGATGACAGTGGAACTAGCTAGTAAATATGTCGAGAACTTTTGCATTTTTCTTCACACCCGTTTTTGCAGTAGATGATGCTATACCTGATCTAAAAGTAGCATAGCTATCAATAATTCCTATCAATATACTAACAGTTAACAGTTCCATGTAGATTTTTTAACGCAGGAAAGTTAAGAAATCTTTATGAAATGGGAAAATGAAAATCTTACTATACAGCAGTATTACCTCAAATACCAAAAAAGTTTGTAATTCTTGATACGATAATCATGTTTTTTACTAGTTACTTATCAATTTTGTGAGAATGAATCTCATTATAAGATATAATGCCAATGAAGTTTTATGATCAACCATAAACTATGAAGAGTCCTAGACAAGTCGGAGCAGATATAAGAAAAAGAAATTTCTTACCCATAATTGCGTTGGTAATTTTATCAGCGATTTATGGATGTAACAATACTAATGGTAGTAAAATTGTTAATGAAGAAGCGACACCAGCACAAAAACTACCAAAGACTAAAGTAGTTACAACCTTTTTACCCGTTTATTTATTTACTAAAGCGGTAACTGGAGATGTAGCAGAAGTAGATATTTTAGTCAAGCCTGGTACAGAAATACACGAATATCAAGGAACACCAGCAAATGTAAAAGCGATCGCTACAGCCAATGTAGTGATAAAAAATGGTTTAGGGTTGGAAGAATTTCTGTCTGATACAATTAAAAATGCCGGAAATTCCCAATTAGTAGAAATTGATGTTAGTAAAGGTATTGAACCTATTAATAAAATTTCCCCAATAGATAAGACAGTAGGAGGAGAACATGATCATGATCATGAACACACATTTGGAAATCCTCATATTTGGTTAGATCCAGTTTTAGCAAAACAGCAAATCATCAATATTCGAGATGGTTTAATTATTGCAGATCCAGGGAATAAAGCCAATTACGAAACTAATGCAGCGTCATATATCCAGAAACTAGATAATTTAAATAATGAATTTCAACAGACCCTGAAAAAAACGCCAAACTGCACTTTCATAACTTTTCATGATGCTTTTCCCTACCTTGCGAAACGCTATAACCTCAAACAAGTAGCAGTAGTAGAAATTCCCGAAAAACAACTTTCACCAACAGATGTTCAAAAAATAGTAAATACAGTTAAAAAATACAAAACTAAAGCCTTATTTAGTGAACCCGGTTTAGATAACAAATTACTGACAAGTATTTCCCAGGATTTGCAGTTAACTGTAAGGACATTAGATTCTTTAGAAACTGGTGATACCAATCCAGAGTATTATTTTAAAGCTATGAAAACTAATTTGGAAAGTTTAGCCTCTGGGTGCAAGTGATGATTAAATAATGATTAGAGGTTGTTTGAAAAACCATGGAATGTACAAATAAAACCCTGTCTTCTTAGCAGGAGTTAAATATTGAGATTTTTGGAGTTTTAGAAAATACTTTTCAAACATCCTCTGAAAGTTTTAGTAATGCTAAACTACCGAACAAATCAAATCAGACTGCTATATATGACTATAAATTATTGGCATCTCAAATCCTAACTGACATGATCAACAAACAAACAGAAATTACATTACCAATATTAAAAGTTTCCGGTTTAACAGTCTACCAAGGTAAATATCTAGCCGTGCGAGATGTTTCTTTTAAATTATTACCAGGAACAGATACAGCTATAGTTGGTCCAAATGGTGCGGGAAAAAGCACTTTAATCAAAGCAATTTTAGATTTAATTCCCAGAAGTGCGGGGACAATTGAAGTTTTTGGTCGGCCAATTTCTAGATTAGGAAATTTGCGTAATTTTTTGGGTTATATGCCACAAAACTTTATTTTTGATCGCAGTTTTCCAATTTCAGTTAGTGAATTAGTAGCTTTGGGAATAGCTAACAGAAAAAACTCATTTTTTTCATCTTTCTCATTTTGGCCAGCAAAGCAAGAAGCATTAGCAGCAGTTACAGCGGCATTATATCGTACAGATGCCTATCACTTACGCAATCAAGCTATTGGAACACTTAGCGGCGGTCAACTTAAACGAGTATTATTGGCCTATTGTTTAGTAAGTCCGCGAAAACTGTTAGTATTAGATGAAGCTTTTGCAGGGGTAGATGTTCAAGGGACAACAGATTTTTATGCGTTATTAAATGAATTAAAAAGAGAACAAAATTGGACAGTGTTGCAAGTTTCCCATGATATTGATATGGTAAGCCATCATTGCGATCGCGTCATCTGTCTGAATCAAACTCTTGTTTGTTCTGGTAAACCAGAAATAGCCCTTTCTCCGCAAAATCTCTTAGCTACCTATGGTCCTGGTTTTAGTCGTTATGAACATCATCATTAAGTGAGGTAATAGGTAATAGGTAATGGGTAATGGGTAATTATCATGATTTCGTGAATTTATTGCAATTTCCTTTTATGCAGCGTGCCATTATTGGTGCTGTGTTAATGGGAATATTGGGCGGTTTATTAGGTAGTTTTGTTACCTTACGTCAACTATCTTTTTTTAGTCATGCTGTTGGTCATGCAGCCTTAGTAGGTGTAGCATTAGGCGTGTTACTCAATACTAATCCTACTTGGATGTTACTACCTTTTACTTTAATTTTCGGGGTTGTTGTTCTTTATTTGATTGACAAAACAGATTTAGCCAGTGATAGTGTTCTCAGTATAGTTCTATCTGGATCATTAGCGATCGGTGTCATCCTCACCAGTTTTATTAAGGGATATCGCGGTAACTTAATGGGTGTATTATTTGGCGATATTTTAGCGATAGATAACACAGATTTAATTTTAACACTTCTGGTACTCATCTCTAGTAGTATTTTCCTCTTATCAACGCTACAACAACAAATATTATTAACTCTCAATCCCGATGTTGCACAAGTACAAGGAGTACCTGTACAACTTTATCGCTATGGATTCGTTATTTTGCTTTCCCTTGCTGTAGCCGTAGCGATTAAAGCTGTTGGTGTTTTGCTTGTCAATGCGTTTTTAGTGATTCCCGCTGCTACAGCCAAACTCATGAGTCACCATTTCAGCCGTTTTCTGATTCTATCGGTGGTTGTCGGCTCTAGCAGTAGTATCGCGGGAATGATGGTTTCTGGCTTGTTTAATCTGGCTTCTGGACCGAGTATTGTCTTTGTGCAGTTTCTCTTATTTGTGGTTGTGTTTACCTGGGTTAAATTGACAATCAAAAGCAGCTAAAATTTTTTTTATAAAACCCCTTGACTAATCTTTTTCCCTATGTTAGAGTTGGTAAACGTGGTCAGTAATCAAGCCCACGCCGGGATAGCTCAGTTGGTAGAGCAGAGGACTGAAAATCCTCGTGTCACGAGTTCAAGTCTCGTTCCTGGCATTTGATCAAATATAGGAATCCGTTGGGAATTATTTTGAACCCAGCGTTGCTGATTTGAGGTATGAAAATGATTTTTGATGATTTCAAAACCCTTGTAGAGACAAGACTTTCCTCATGTAGGGATTCTCGTCTCTACACCTAAATTCATACCTGGTTTCAGCAACGGCTTTTCAACCCTAATGAGTGTCCTAGTTTCTTGGTAAGATGTTCCTGACTCCTGCTCTATTATCAGGAATTACTTTTCCCAAAATCGAAAATTGAAAGTTGTAGAAGCACGACGGAAACGCCGAGTAGCTTTTCTTGTGCGTCTTTTCGCACCCCTATCACTAGGCTGTTCCGTATCTTCCTCTAAGACATCTTCTGGTAATTGAGTTTGTAAAGCCTCCTGACTGCGCCACCAAGCAATTATCCAGCCACCACCAACACCAGCAATACCGCCGAACAAAATACTCATGGGTGCTGAATAACCTAAGAAAAGACAACCCAGCATAAAAACTAACCAATATTTCAAACCAGCATCAATACCATCATTAGAGGCTACAGTAGTAGCCTGGGGGTTATTCTCATTTGCAAAAGTAATCCACCCCAAGGTGACACCACCCATGATACCTATAAATAGACACAGAGGTACTGAAGCACCGGCAATTCTGGAGACAATGAATAAAAACAACCCGAATAGTAATTGAGACAGGAAGTTAGGTGAAGATGAGAAAATATCGCCGAGAAAATTATTTTTTGGTGCCATAAAATTAAGATTTAGGAGTCAGGAGAAAGAATAATTATATCCCGTTATCTCGTTTATATCGTTCCCAGTCTCTGACTGGGAATGCTATCACGGAGGCTCTGCCTCTATGATTGTATTATGAAAAAGCAGAGCCTTTATAATTCATAGGACTTACGCACAAGTCACGGAATAATGAACCACGTTCGCGGAGCGTCCCGTCAGGGATAGGAACGAAGAGAACGAAGAAAAGAGGGTTTGAGAGATATTTTGCGTAAGTCCTGATTCATTGATAATTCATTCCCATACAGAGTAGGAAAGAAGAATCTTGTACCCATAATCCCTATGGGTACAAAGAATGGGATAGGTGGGTTTTACCTGTGTAGACGCGGTTAGAAACCGCCCTTTTAATCTAGAGAAAAATTAAATCAATCCTGATAATTGTGTGTCTAATGGTAGAGTTGTATCTACAACCGTTATATAAGGTTGTTCTTGATTTGTAAATGGTTGAGATTGGTTAATTTGGGATGTTAATAAATCAGCAGTAGCATCAGCAATATCACCAGTGCGATGCAGCAGCCTTTGTGTTAAAACTTCTACGGGTGCGGTACAATTGATGATATATAAAGGTAATTGATGCTCTGTAGCTTGAGAAATGGCTGCTGCTCGCAAATCCTGACGATCATATTTAGCATCTAAAATTACAGTCCAGCCTTGATTAGCTAGTATAATTCCCAGTGCTAACAATCGGCCATAGGTTTTTTGTGTCATTTCTGGTGTATAAATTTCATCCCCACCTCTTTCTAACAAAGAAATTCCCGCCAAATGCTTACGCACAGCATCAGAACGGAGATGAACCGCATTGAGTTTCCGGGCTAAATACTTAGCCGTGGTGCTTTTTCCAGCACCAGATAACCCGGACATCAAAATCAGTTTTCCCTGTTGCGGTTTAGTATATTCCCAAGCTTGATGATAATATGCAGATGCGGTTTTTGCTGCTTCTTCCTTCACAACATCGGGTACACTAGGATCATCTAACAAAAATGAATTTACCTTAGCCCGCACATAAGCCTGACGGCTTAAATATAAAGGTAATACCTGTAAACCTTCCCAGTCTCCAGTTTGCTCCACATAAGTATTTAAAAAAGCATTTCCTAAATCCTTACGTCCTCTGGCCTCAATATCCATGACGGTAAAAGCTACATCATACATAACATCAGCAAAACGAAAAGGCTCGTTAAATTCTATGCAATCAAACAACATGATTTTATCATGCCAGAGAGCAATATTTCTGAGGTGTAAATCGCCGTGACATTCGCAAATATAGTTGTTTTCAATTCGGCTTTTAAATAATTCTGGATTTTGGACAAAGAAATTATCTGTATATTGTTTTGTTTCCTCAAACTGCGCTTGTGTCTGGGGTCCACCAATATATTTTTCAGCTTGCTGGTAATTTTCATCAATAGCCAAACGCACTTGTGAGACTTCCCCAAAACTGCGAATGTACTCATTAGTGTGTGCTTGAGCATGGTATTGAGCCACAACCCGTCCTAATTCTTCTAAGTTGCTTTCCTGTAAGTTCCCAGCAGCGAAAAGTTCACTAAATAGGGATTCTTGGGGAAATTGACGCATCTTGATCGCATATTCTACAGCTTCTCCCGTTCCTCCGAGATGGTATTTTTCACCCGCGCAAGTTAAAGGGATCACTTCTAAATATAATTCACCAGCACCCCGTTGATTTAAGCGCAATTCCTCCTCACAAAAATGTTTTCTTTTTTCTAAGGTGGAAAAGTCTAAAAAACCGAAATTAGCCGGTTTTTTCAGCTTATAAGCATAATCTCCAGTTAACAGGACATAAGAAATATGGGTTTGAATTAGTTGAATTGGTTCGGTTACACCATGAGGATAAAATCCAGGTTGTAACATTTGTTCAATTAAAGCGGGAAGATTTGTTTCTGTCATTTTTATTGGTAATAGGTAATAGGTAATAGGTAATAGGTAAGTAGGTTAACACAATAAAACCAAACTGTGTAAAAAAATGTAAAATCGCTGAAAACCTCTTTACTCTTGCCTCTTTTCCACAAAAAAACCAGGTTTAACCCTGGTCTTCTTAGTTATTATTATCTAAATTCTAGCCTTTAGTGCCAGCGAAAAAACTTAAATGGTAAGGTGTACCTTTAGCTGGGTGAATCTGAACTTCACGAATTACAGTTGTACCAGTCCATTCTAATTCAGGAATGCTTAATTCCACTTCTGTTTGATTAGGAGCAGCTTGCTTGAGTAAACGTTCTACAACTTTAGCATCAAGAACTAAAGAAATTGATTCAGTTCCCTTGTGACCGTACAAATTAGCGGGAATTAAACCAGAACGGCGCAAAGCTCTGGGTTTGCTACCTTCTGGACGGGTTTTAGATTCGAGTGTGATAGCCATACTATTTTTAGTTGTTAGTTGTTAGTTGCTAGATGTTAGATGTTAGTTGCTAGTTGTTAGTTGTTAGCAGTCAATTCTCATTTATATCACTACTGACCACTGACCACTGACCACTAACTAAACGGGAGTACCATTTGGATGTAACAGAGCGCGTTTTGGACCGTGAATAGGGTCTTCTACAATGATAGTCTGATCACGACTTGCTCCCAAAGAAACGATCGCAATGGGGACATCCATCAATTCTGCTAAGAATCTTAGATAGTCTAGTGCTTGCGGTGGTAACTCTTCGAGGGTACGACAGTGACTTGTTGACATTTGCCATCCTGGCAAGGTTTTATAAATAGGACGACAACGGGCGAACATCCGGGCGCTAGTGGGGAAGTGTTCGCAACGTTCACCATCAATTTCATAAGCTACACAAACATTAATTTCCTCTAATTCATCGAGAACATCAAGTTTAGTAATAGCAATACAATCCATGCCGTTAATGCGAACTGCATAGCGTCCGATGACAGCATCAAACCAACCACAACGACGTTTGCGCCCCGTAGTTGTGCCAAATTCCGCACCGCGATCGCCTAATAAGTCGCCAATTTCGCCATGTAGTTCCGTAGGGAATGGACCTTCCCCGACCCTTGTAGTGTAGGCTTTGGATACACCAATCACCCGATCTATCATTGTCGGTCCTAACCCACTACCAACGCAAGCCCCACCAGCCACTGGATTAGAGGATGTAACATAGGGATAAGTCCCGTGATCCAAGTCAAGTAAAGTCCCCTGTGCGCCCTCAAACAAAATATTTCGTCGTCTTAAAACCGCGTCATAGATTTGTAACGAAGTATCAACAACAAAAGGACGCAAACGTTCAGCATAACCTAAATACTCCTCAATTACCACTTGGGGATCAAGAGGTGGCAGATTATACAGCTTTTCTAAAATGGTATTTTTATAGTTGATCGTCCACTCTAATTGCTCACGCAGTCCATCGGCATCCATCAAGTCTAACATTCTGATGCCTGTCCGTTCGGATTTATCAGCGTAGGTCGGTCCAATACCTCTACCAGTTGTCCCGATTTTATGATTTCCCCGTACTTCCTCGGAAGCCTTATCAATCATCCGATGATAAGGCATGGTGACATGAGCCGTTTGTGAAATCAACAAGTTAGCTGTGGAAATATTTAATTTTTCTAGTTGATCCAGTTCTTTGATCAAAACCTGTGGATCTATGACTGTTCCACAGCCAATAATACATTCAGTTTTTGGATATAAAATACCAGAGGGAATTAAGTGCAGCTTAAAGGTCTGACCTTGGACTACGATTGTATGCCCAGCGTTAACTCCTCCTTGGTAACGTACCACCACATCTGCGGAGCGGCTGAGTAAGTCAGTTATTTTACCTTTTCCTTCATCGCCCCACTGGGCACCTATGACAATGACGTTAGCCAAGAGATTATATTAAAGGGTAAAGTTTCCACAAATTACCATTTTTAACAGATTTTTTATTTTTTGTCAAGGATTTGAATAACTTTTGCTTTGGGGTAAAATAAGGAGTTATACAAATTTATCGAATAGGTTGGGTTAAAATAATACAGGACATTTTATAAATAAATTCACCAACCCAGGAAGAAAAGCTGATGCAAATCATCCGTCTACCGGTACTTTCAGACAATTATATATTTTTACTGCATGATCCACAACAGAATATCGCGGCTGTTGTTGATCCGGCCGAAGCGCAACCAGTATTAGACGAATTGACAAAATTAAAAACTAATTTGGTGGCGATTTTTAATACTCACCATCACGGTGATCATGTGGGTGGAAATACACAATTGATGAAAAAATTTCCCGAAGTGACAGTTTATGGGGGTGCGGAAGATAGAGGCCGGATTCCGGGACAGCAGGTATTTTTACAGGAAGGCGATCACGTCCAATTTGGAAATCGTACTGCTAATGTGTTGTTTGTTCCTGGCCATACCCGCGCTCATATTGCTTACTATTTTCCCCCAGAAAGCCCAAGAGAGCCGGGAGAATTGTTTTGTGGTGATACATTGTTTGCTGGTGGTTGTGGTCGTTTATTTGAAGGTACACCCGGGCAAATGGTAGATTCTTTAAGTAAACTGCGGGCTTTACCTGATGATACTCGCCTTTGGTGCGCCCATGAATACACTTTAAATAATTTGCGGTTTGCTGTGACTGTAGAGCCAGAAAATGCGGATTTGCAAAAACGCTACCAAGATGTTAAAATGCAACGGGAGACTAATCAAGCCACCGTACCATCACTTTTGGGAATCGAAAAACTCACAAATCCTTTTTTGCGTTGGGATAAACCATCTCTACAAGCAACAGCGAAAAGTAACCAAGAAGTTCAAACCTTTGCCCGGATTCGAGGCATGAAAGATAATTTTTAGTTAGTTAAGCTGTACTGCATTTAATTTGTATAATTATAATGGTGGGCAGTGAGATACAAGAACCCCACCCCCAACCCCCTCCCCGCAAGCGAGGAGGGGGTATGGGACGTAAACAATAAAAAAGTAGTTATGGCAATTGATGATACTTATCATAACCAAAATCAATCCCCAGTTTTACCCCAGGTGAATATTTTCACCATGTTCCGGCTAGGATTATTTCAAATGGGGTTGAGTATGATGTCTATTTTGACTCTAGGGGTACTCAACCGAGTCATGATCCAGGAAATTGCCATTCCAGCTACATTGGTGGCTTTTGTGTTAGCATTGCCTTTATTTGTGTCCCCAACCCGAATTTTATTTGGGCAAATGTCCGATGCTAGACCATTATGGGGATATCATCGCACAAGTTATGTATGGTTGGGCGCAGGAATATTTGCGATCGCTGCCTTTTGTGCGGTACAAGTAATATGGCAGTTAAATTCTGCTAATATTGGCGAAAGTTGGCTATGGACTAGCCAAACAATGGCTTGGACAGCGGTTTTAGGTTTAGTTTTCGTGGTCTACGGACTGGCCATTTGTGCTAGTGGTACAGCTTTTGCGGCTTTATTAGTTGATATTTCCGAAACCGACAACCGTTCTCAAGTTGTCGGTATTGTTTGGTCAATGTTGATGGTAGGGATTATAGTTGGAGCTATTATCAGTTCTAGCTTATTAAATCAATTAACAGCTAATGCACCCATAGAAACTTTACAAGCTGCAATAAATCGCTTATTCCAGATTGTTCCGGGAATGGTTTTTTGTTTAGCAATTGTCGCTACTTTGGGAGTAGAAAAAAAATATTCTCGTTTTTTCCATCGTTCTACCCCAGAAAACCGGGAAGATAGTATTACCTTAGGTGGTGCTTGGAAAATTTTAACAGCTAGTCCCCAAACAGGTTTGTTTTTCACTTTTTTATTAGTGATGACTATTAGCTTGTTTATGCAAGATCCTATTCTAGAACCTTACGCAGGGGAAGTGTTTAAAATGCCTTTAGCGGAAAGTACCAAACTCAACGTTTTTTATGGAACGGGCATATTAATCTCCTATGGTATCACAGGTTTTTTGATTGTGCCTCGGTTGGGTAAACGCAAAACTATAAAATTAGGCTGTGTTTTAGTCGCGTGTGCGGCTTTATTACTGGGGTTTTCGGGATTCTCTGCCAATCCATTGGTACTGAAATCAACTTTAGTTTTATTTGGTTTAGCAACTGGTGTTGTCACCACTGCGGCAGTTAGTCTGATGTTAGATTTGACAATTGCTGAAGCTGCCGGTACATTTATAGGTGCTTGGGGACTTGCTCAGTCTATATCTAGAGGAATTGCAATTGTCATTGGTGGTACTATTTTAGATGTGGGGCGCAAGTTGTTACCAGATAACTTAGTATTAGCTTATGGTTTGGTATTTGCTTTAGAAGCTTTGGGAATGTTGGTATCAATTGCTTTTTTGAATCGTGTCAATGTGGCAGAATTTCAAACTAATACTAAACAAGCTTTAGCTTCTGTTCTGGAAAGTGATTTAGATTAATAATGGGTAATGGGTAATTGGTAATGGGTAATTGGTAATTGGTAATGGGTAATTGAAAACCAACGGACAACTGACAACCAACAACGGACAACTGACTAATAACAAATGAACGACTTTTGGAATACAATTTTAGAATTTGCTGAAACCACTACTATCAGAGTAGGAAAACAATTAATGCAGGATTTTGGCAAAGTTCAAGCCACACAAAAACCTGATGGTAGTTTAGTCACAAAATCCGATAAATGGGCAGATCAAGAAATTAGAGATGCTATTGTTTCTACTTTCTCAGGTTACGGCATTTTGAGCGAAGAAAGTGATAACGTGCTGCAAGCAGGTCAAAGTTTTCCTGATAAAGAATGGTGTTGGGTAATTGATCCTTTAGATGGTACAACTAATTTTACCAGAGGACTTCCTATCTGGTCAATTTCTCTGGGTTTACTTTATCGAGGAACGCCGATTTTTGGCTATGTTTATGTGCCACCATTAAATCAAGCATTTTACGGTTTTTGGGCGGGTTCATCGGGCTTAACAACGCCAACGGGAGCATTTTTAAATCATCATCCTATCCATACAAGTAAAGATATTCCTAGCAAAAACCACTTTTTTAATCTTTGTTCTCGCAGTACCGGCATTATTAAACCGGATTTTCCCTGTAAAATTCGGATGTTAGGGGTTGCTAGTTATAACTTTCTGACAGTCGCAACCGGTGCGGTTTTGGGAGGAATTGAAGCCACACCAAAGATATGGGATATTGCAGCTGCTTGGGTAATTGTTCAAGCTGCTGGTGGTACATGGTTATCTCTCAATTCTGTGTCTTTTCCATTATCGCCGGGAATGGATTATAGCGATCGCTGTTTTCCGACCATGGTTGTGAGTAATTTAAGTTTAGTCCCTATATTTACACCATTTCTCTCCCATCTCAAACTCTAAAATACTTTGATTTCTAGAATTTAGTACAATCATGGTATACTATGGCTAAAATCAAAATTTTACAGGACAATAGATCTTATACCTTTCGGTCATACTTTGAGTTACCCTATGAAGCTGATGATATCTTGGCCGAATTTGATTATACACTAATTAAATCCCATTTATCTTTACCGCAAACTGCTAACCCACTAAATAAACTCCCAGAACTCAAACAAAGAATAGAAGACATTTTACCTTTTATCAGTTTAAGTAATGAAACTGCTAGAAGAGAAACCTTAGTATCTCCTATACTATTGGAAGTAATTCGTTATTGTCATTGTCAAATGCGAATTGAATATCCTCTTAATATTAATAATCGTCTTAAAGGTAATCTTGATTATCTGTTAATATTAAAGAATAATTTTCTAGTTATCGAAGCTAAAAATGATGATTTAACTAGAGGATTTACTCAATTAGCTGTAGAATTAATTGCTTTATCTCAAATTCAGGAAAAAAGTATATTATATGGTGCAGTTACAATTGGTAATATTTGGCAATTTGGGAAACTTGATAGTAGTGAAAAACAAATTAACCAAGATATTAACTTGTTTAAAATTCCCGGAGATTTAGATAGTTTATTTGCTGTTATTATGGGAATTTTAGAAGGAGTAGAAGTATAGAAATAACAAATAATAAATAACAAAATTATGAAAGGACTTTGGCTAGAAAATAATCAATTACAATTACGCACCGATATTCCTATTCCTGAACCACCAGCGGGGGAAGCTTTAGTGCGGGTTTTGTCTGCGGGTATTTGTAATACTGATTTGGAATTAATTAAAGGTTATTATCCCTATACTGGCATTATTGGCCATGAATTTGTTGGTGTTGTAGAACAAGGTCCAGAACATTTAATTAATCAAAGAGTAGTGGGTGAAATTAACGCTGCTTGTGGTTATTGTCGCTTTTGTCGTAGTGGACAACCTACCCATTGCGAAAACCGGACGGTTTTAGGTATTGTCAACCGTAATGGTGCTTTTGCAGAATACCTATCTTTACCCATTGAAAATTTGCATATTGTACCGGAAAATGTCTCTACAGCGGCTGCAACTTTTACAGAACCCCTGGCCGCAGCTTTGGAAATTCAACAACAGATAACATTATGTCAAGATGATCGAGTCTTAGTAGTTGGAGATGGTAAACTGGGTCAATTAATAGCCCAAACTTTAGCTTTAACTGGTTGTGATTTATTAGTAGTCGGAAGACATGAAGATAAATTACTAAATTTAGCAGCAAGAGGAATTAAAACCGCTTTAGCTAATACTGTCAAAGATAGATATTTTGATGTTTCTATTGATTGTACAGGAAATCCAGAAGGTTTTAATACTGCCCGACGGGCTTTACGTCCTCGTGGTACATTAATCTTAAAAAGCACCTATGCAGGAAATCTTAGTTTAGATGCTTCTGCTTTAGTGGTAGATGAAATTACTCTCATTGGTTCTCGTTGTGGTCCCTTTGTGCCAGCGTTAGAATTATTAGCGACCAAAAAGGTAAATGTACAATCTTTAATTCAGGGTAATTATCCCCTATCTCTTGGTTTAGAAGCTGTTGAAAAAGCAAAAAGCAAAGGAGTTTTAAAGGTGTTATTACAAATGAATTTGTCTTCTATTATTTAAGGCTGGCTGAGTAAAGGTAGAACCACTTCTGAATAAGGGTTTCGCGGATTTTTAGAAGAAGAAAGTGCAAGGTTTTGGCAAATGGAGTCTCAAAACAGTTGCATTTTTCTTTGTCGGATCTGGGAAATTGAGGATATCCAGATAACTAAAACAATTAAGTTAAGAGTTCCCTACCCTCACAGACAACTTTTTCAGCAAGCCCTATTTAATAAAAAATGGTGCGTTTCTTGACGCACCATAAAGAACTGCGGTTACCTCTAAAACAAGGGAATTTGGGTAAGGTATTCAAGCAAGTTGTTAAGCTATCACAACAATCCTATTTTCCAGAGTTCATAGTTTAGTATTTTCTGGTGGGTCAAACTTATAACCATAACCCCGCACCGTTTTAATAAACTCCGGCATACTAGAATCAGCTTCCATTTTCTTGCGTAGTTGACCAATATGCACATCCACCACGCGGCCATCTCCCACATAATCACAACCCCAAATCTTTTGGATAAGCTGGGTACGACTCCATGCTTGTCCAGGATGAGTAGCGAGGAAATGTAAGATGTTAAACTCTAAAGCAGTTAAAGCCAAAGGTTTGTCATTGAGTGTTACCTCTCGTGCTTCTGAATTAATAGCCAACTGGTTAAAAGTCAGACGTTGTGACGGACTGGGCTGGATATAGCGGACTCGTCTTAATAGGGCTTCTACCCTGACTTCTACCTCTGCTAAACTAAATGGTTTGGTCAAAAAATCATCTGCACCAGCGGCCAAAACTTTGATTTTATCAGCTTCATCATTGCGACTGGTAAGCATCATGACTAAAACATTAGTATGGCTTTGCATTTCTTGACAAAGTTTATAGCCATTTGCATCTGGTAAATTCCAGTCTAAAATCACTAAAGCAGGATTTAATTGCTCAAATAAGACAAGGGCTGCTTTACCATCCGCTGCTGATTCTATTTGATAGTTGCGACTCAAAAAACGCTGGATGAGGTTGCGGACACTGGAATCGTCATCTACAATCAAAATCTTGGAATTGGTCGTGGAAAGCGTATCCATAATGCAGTATATTATTGTTTTGGCAATTTGCTGTGGCGATAGATGCTAGTTAACCTGTGTTTTTGCAAGCGAGTCTACTCTCAATTTCCTGTCACTTGTAGCAACAGGGTTGAAAGTATGTGTGGTGTCTGAATTTGATGATGCTACGACTCGGATAATGGATACAGTCTATGTTCTCACCTGGAAACTGCTTTAACTGAATTTCCCATCAGGTTTATGCAAAGACATTTTACCCTTTTTTAAAGATGATAAGTAATGTACAATTTTGGTATTTTTTAAAGATTTTTTTGTATCAATTAAATATACGGAATACGTGCATTAAAGTATGAATTTGTTTCCCTCAGAGACACAAAGATGAATATTCTGAGACATAGAATTTTTGAACGGTAATCTGGAGACAAAAAAAGAGTAAGATACCCGACCTCTCAAAATCGGGTATCTGATTATTTACATCGAATTTAGGATGGTTATGGTAATATCAGGACTTACGCAAAATATCTCTCAAACCCTCTTTTCTTCGTTCTCTTCGTTCCTATCCCTGACGGGACGCTCCGCGAACGTGGTTCATTATTCCGTGACTTGTGCGTAAGTCCTAAATATATCTAAATATCAACAATCCCCCACGGAAGTATCAATACTGAGGAACAGAAGTATCTACTTCTTGACTCCAAGCATTAATTCCACCTTTGACATTTGTACCAGTCATTCCTGCTTCTTTGAGAATAGCCAAGGCTTTCGCCGAACGACCACCCATTTTACAATGAGCAATTAAGCGGTGTCCGTTGAGTAACTCCCGTACCTTAGCCACACCATCACCATTTTCAATTTCTGGTAAAGGAACTAACACAGAACCAGGAATTTTAGCAATTTCATACTCATTAGGATTACGCACATCTAGTAGTACAAAGTCCTTAGCACCACTATCTAATAACGCCTTTAATTCCTTAACCGTCATTTCTTGAATTTCCATTTGCTGCTTCGCTTCTTCAGCTTTGGCTTGGGGAATACCACAAAATTGTTCGTAATCTATCAGCTTGTTAATAACTGGACGGATAGGATTAGGACGCAATTTCAACTCCCGGAATTTCATATCCAAAGCGTTGTAAAGCACCAGTCTACCACTCAGGGTAGTACCATTACCCAAAATAATTTTCACTGTTTCCGTGGCTTGGATAATGCCAATCATTCCTGGTAAAATTCCCAGCACACCACCTTCAGCACAAGAAGGAACCATTCCTGGTGGTGGTGGTTCGGGGTATAAGTCACGATAGTTGGGACCACCTTCATAGTTAAAGACGGTTGCTTGTCCTTCAAAACGGAAAATAGAACCGTAAACGTTAGGTTTATCTAATAAAACACAAGCGTCATTGACCAGATAGCGAGTTGGGAAATTATCAGTTCCATCTACAACGATATCGTAAGGGCGAATAATATCGAGGGCATTTTCTGAACTGAGACGAGTTTCATATAAATCAACCTGACAATGGGGGTTAATTTCATGAATGCGGTTTTTTGCTGATTCGATTTTGGGTTTACCGACCCAAGAAGTCCCGTGAATAACTTGACGTTGGAGGTTAGAGGTATCAACCACATCAAAATCAACAATACCAATTCTACCAATACCCGCTGCGGCAAGATATAACAGTAGTGGTGAACCCAGTCCACCAGTACCGATACATAATACACTGGCAGCTTTGAGGCGTTTTTGCCCTTCCATGCCCACCTCTGGTAAAATTAAGTGGCGGGAATAGCGTTCGTAGTCGTCTTTTGTCAACTGGATTTCATCCAGATTGGGATTTAGCATAGCAGTTGTAGGAATCAGCGCGGAGTATTAATCTTAACTTAAAATTACTAAGTTGATCACTTTAATTGTCTGGGCTGGAAACTGGTGATTGTCATCAAAAATTCAGCTTTGCAGTTCACCAGCTTGGCCATTTTGTAGCGATAATATCACATCAGGGTATTCTGAGCAAGGATATTTTGATAATAAGGCAATTCGTTATTTTAATGTATAAAATCAGAATGATATTCAAGAGTATATTTACTTCTGTTTAAACATCGCCCCCAACTAGAAAATGAGGCAATCGCTAGTAGACTAGAAAATGTGCTTACCAGAAGGTTAGTTAACCTCCATCCAAGACTTTAAATACTGTGTAATTTCATCCACAAAATTCTGCGCTCTCTCAAATAGAGCCATTGCTGACCCCATATCTGCTTCTAACATTTCTCCATAATCACTTGCTTGTCGTTCATCAAATGCTCGATGAAAACTCCGTGATAAATCCTTAGAAAAAATTCCCGTCTTCACAAACTCACGATCAAAAAAACTAACTATTCCACTATGTTTAGAACTGCCTAAACCTTTAGTTGCTAAAAGACCCAGTGCCGCATAAAACATTGCATAATAAGAGCGATTGATGGTACCACGAAAAGCTGATTGATTGAGTAAAATCTTTGCTTCTCTTAAAGTTTCTTCACTTTCAGATAAACGGTACTCAATTAATAACTTTAGTTGCTGATTTATCATATAGCAATACCCTCTCGTAACACCTTAGACAGTAAGGGACTAGCTCCCATAGCTCCCCTTTCTACCTGTGCTTCTGTAACTACAAAGGTGGAAATAACTAGATCATATTTAAAACCTATTTCCCATGCCAAATCACTAATTTTTTCTCGACGTGATCTATCTAATTCAGTAATTTTAATAAACACATCTAAATCTGATTCTTCTGTAGCATCACCTCGCGCTCTTGAACCAAATACCCGTAAATCCAAAATGGGAATTATCGCTTCCAGTCGAGAGCGAAACTCTGAAACAATTTTCCGATCACTATCCTGTATCATTTCTATTCCTCTAGAGAAAAACCAACTTTAGCTAACCATATTTTAATCTCCTCATCCAATAATTGCCAGCAATTCTCATTTTGAAAAAAATAAGATAAAATTCTCTTAATTTAAGTAGAAAACCTGTATCAAATTATCATTTTGATAGATAATTATCATTCGACCCTGGAGATAGATTTGGCGAATGGTGTCTCAAAATAGGTGCATTTTTCTTTGTCGGATTTGGAAAATTGAGGATATCCAGACAGTTAAAACTGTCCCCTGTTCCCCGCTACATTCCCCAAGGGGTGTATTTTCTCCTAACCTGTCCTCGGTTTTTATCAGATAATTCCGGTTTATTGATTGTATCTAGGGTATAGGGGGATAATTGGGGTGGGAATGATAGATACTGGTAATGTTTAAGTTACGGATTACGGATTACGGTATATTTAATCTTTTGCTTAAATACCAAACAATATATTGACAGTATGGACTATATTTATCTTCTGCATCTTTGCTACTCAGTTCCTCTAGTTTCTTTTTGATAGCTTCTTTTGACCAAGTTTTATTAGGAAACTTTTTATTTAAAGCAATAATAACACTAGATAATGTATTTTTACGATTTTTGACAAGAATTTCATGGTTAAGATTTAAAATTTCATTTAGTTCATGATTGATAGTTTCATCATCAGAAAAAATCTTTCCAGTATAACTATATTTGATATAGTTTTCACAATTTTTATCACTATCTGCTGGATTGAGCTTTATTTTACAAATGATATTCTTTCCTTCGTTGTTCTTCTTTCCTTCGTAATATCCCTTTCTTGCATTACAATGAAAATTTTTTAATCCTTTACCTCTATTACCTGAACAAGAAGCTATTAGATTTTTATAGTCTAGTTGTAAATGTGGATAGCAATCCTCATTTTGAGCTTTGTTATGTTCAATTTCCATATTATCTATAGATATTCGTTGCATACAATAACAACAAATATAACCTTGTTCAGTCAGCAATGCCTCTTTTAAAGGTTTTTTGGGATGATATCCGTCATAATTTGCGTCCTGTGTCTGACGATATTGTAAAAGAGATGGAGGTTCTGAACCTTTGATAATGCGTTTCATTCTACCCTGTTTAAAAAGTCAATAAGTGTATAAGCTTGAATCATATCTGGGTCATTATTTCCCAATGATTCAGATAACTTTTGCAGTTCTAGTTTAGCTTCTTCTAAGTTATCATTATCTATCATTTCAAAACATTTGTCTATTCTTTCCTGCATTTTCACAGGTCTTTTTTCCACACCCATAACCTCAGAAAGAATTGAGTTACTGTCTCTACCAAAAGTATGGGGTGTTTCTACAATTTCTGAATCTTCTAAAATAAATACGTTTTCTCGGTTGACTCCACTCAAAACTTGAGGAGAATGAGTAGTAACAATAAATTGACACTTGGGAAATGTTTTTCTAAAACTAGGAATTACAATTCTTTGCCATTGAGGATGTAAATGTAAATCTATTTCATCAATTAATATTATTCCTGTGCCTTTTTCTAGCAGTTCAGAAGGATTAGTAATACTAGGATTTAAAATTGCTAACCGTCTTGCAATGTCAACTACTAACATCAATAAGGTTTTTTCACCTTCCGAAAGTTGATCTAGTTTGAAGTTTTCACCATTTTTTTCGATAACTAATGAAGGACTATTAAGACGATGACTACTTAATTCTTTACTACCACTTACACGAGCAATATGAAGGTTTACAAATTGGCTATTTGGGAAAGATTCTAAAAATATTTCTATAGCTTTTCTAACAATTTCAAGGTTGGTATTTCTAAAGCTATTATTTTCTCTTAATCGAATTTCATTTTCATATTCTTCTTCTTCTTTAAACCAATCAAAAAAATCTTTAAAATCGTTGATATTGTTTGAAAATGCTGATTTATAAGCATCAAACTGATTAGGTTTACGAATAACTCTTTTTCCAGAAGCAGAGTTCATAACTATTCGTTGTGTTTGATAATAAACTAATAATGGTATGGATAAATTAAGTCGATATTTTAATTCTTGATGTACGTCAGAAGCATACTGATTAATTTCTTTTTTCCTTGTTATAGATTTAAATTGATCTCTATCTCTGGAAATATCCCAAGAAAGTTTTATACCTGAGTCAATTACAGTGCGAATAGATTCTTGTGTTCTATGTGCATTTATATTTATATCATCCTCTGTTAGATCAAACTCTAACTTTTTGTAAGGTTTCTTGGGCAGTAATTCATCTATAAATATTGACAAAAGGATAGCAATACTATCTAAAATAGATGATTTACCTGAACCATTGACTCCAATAAACACAGCCAAATCAGGAGGAAGCGTTAATTTGAGTTCTCGAAAACCTCGAAAGTTTTGTAAATGTAATTCTTCAATCCGCATAATTATAAATTGAATATAATTGTAAATTAAAAATACCAACAAGATGATATTTTTATCTTATCAAAAATTTCCGATTTAATAAAATCAGGACTTATGCAAAATATCTCTCAAACCCTCATTTCTCTGTTACCTCTGTGCCTGGAGTGGTTCATTCATCTTTAATCTCCATTTTCTGTAATCACAGTTTCTAAAGGTTTATCCCAACTATCAACCGGTAATTGAGAGACATAAGCAAAATCAAAAACCACTCCCATAGTTGGTTTCTTGTCCCAACGGGGAGAATTTAATAAACGGTCATAATACCCCCCACCATAACCTAAGCGGTATCCTTGGACATCACAACCCACGCAGGGAACAAGAATTAAATCTACTTCCTCAATCTCTATTATTGGTGCTTCATGGTGAGGTTCTTTGATTCCATAAGCACCAGCATGAATGGTATCATGAGGTTGCCAAAAATGCCAAACTAGAGATTTATCAACACAACGGGGAAACCCCCAACGTTTATTAGTGTTGGTATATAGTGAACTAATATCAGGTTCTTGACGAAAGCTAAAAAAAGCCAGAATTGTCTTTGCTTGATTAAATATAACTGAGTTTTGGATGTTGGTGGTGAGGCGATCGCTTTTTTCTCTCCATTCCAATAATGTCATAGACTGGCGTTTTTGGAGTAAAACCCTTCGCAATTCCTTTTTAGTTAGTTGTGAATTAATTGTTTGCAAAGCCGATACAATTTTAGATTTTAGATTTTAGATTTTAGATTCTCTCGTTCCCATACTCTGTATGGGAATAAATTAAGAAGGATCTGCCTTCTCTTGTATACTAGAGTCGGAGACTGGGAACGAGAGAAACTACTTTAGCCGGCGTTTTTCCGCCACCAATCAATGGTATTCTTTAAACCTGTTCTAAATTCTACCTCAGCAGTAAAACCAAAAGCCTGTTTTGCCCTTTCCGTATCCAAACAACGACGGGGTTGACCATTGGGTTTGTCGGTTTCCCAGACAATTTCCCCGTCATACTCCATTAATTCGCAAATTAAGGTAATTAGGTCTTTAATGGATATCTCGTAACCAGTTCCTAAATTTACGGGTTCAGCATCATTATAAAACTGAGTTCCCATGACTATACCCCGTGCTGCATCTGTAGAATACAAAAATTCACGAGTGGGAGAACCGTCACCCCAAACAGGAAGTTGTTTTTCTCCCCTGGTTTGGGCTTCTTGTACTTTGCGAACTAAAGCCGGAATGACATGAGAACTATTGGGGTTGAAGTTGTCTTCAGGTCCGTACAAGTTTACTGGTAAGAGGTAAATACCATTAAATCCGTACTGCTGACGGTAAGATTGCAATTGTACCAACAGCGCTTTTTTGGCAATTCCATAGGGGGCGTTAGTTTCTTCTGGATAACCATTCCAGATATCATCTTCTTTAAATGGTACAGGGGTAAATTTAGGATAAGCGCAGATAGTTCCTACACAAACAAATTTTTCTGTACCTTGTTGATAAGCCGCATGGATTAACTGCGTCCCCATGATCAAGTTATCATAAAATAACTCACCAGGTTTTTCTCGATTTAGACCAATCCCACCCACATGGGCGGCTAAGTGGATGATAATATCTTGTTGGTCTACTGCTCGTTGGCAATTTTCCCAAACCCGCAGATCACAATCGTGCGATCGCGTCACGGTAATTTTATCACGATCAGCGCCATTTTCACAAAGTTGATCTATGACTTGACGACCGAGAAAACCAGCCCCACCGGTGACAAGAATCCGTTTATTTTCTAATTCTAAGGTTGTCATCTTATTATCCTTGATACGAATTAAAAGTGCAGAGATCCTAATGCTTGACGGGTAGTAGCAATATCTTGGGGGTATTTTAAGCCATTACCATTGGGTGAAGTACATCCCACCGCTTTTAAATCGGCTTCTACCATGAGAGACACAAGTTCTGGAAATGTTACCGATGGTTGCCAACCTAATTTTTGCTGGGCTTTAGTCGGATCACCAATTAATAGATCTACTTCGGCTGGACGTAAATAACGTTCATCAAACTCTACGTAATTCTGCCAATCTAGATTAACATAACCAAAGGCTAACTCTAGAAACTCGCGCACTGAATGGGTTTCTCCTGTAGCCACCACATAATCATCAGGTTGATCTTGTTGCAACATTAACCACATAGCTTTTACATAATCTTTCGCATATCCCCAATCTCGCTTTGAGTCTAAATTACCCATAAAGATATTTTTTTGTTTACCGGCGACAATGCGGGCTACGGCTCTAGTAATTTTACGGGTAACAAAGGTTTCACCTCTTCGGGGAGACTCATGATTAAAAAGAATACCATTGCAAGCAAACAAATTATAAGATTCACGATAATTCACTGTTTGCCAATGGGCATATACCTTAGCACAAGCGTAGGGACTGCGGGGATAAAAGGGTGTAGTTTCACTTTGGGGGACTGCTTGCACTAAACCATACATTTCGGAAGAACCAGCTTGATAGAAACGTAATTCAATCCCGGTACGGTGTTGATAGTCGCGGATAGCTTCTAATAAGCGTAATGTACCCATGCCTACAGAGTCCACTGTATATTCAGGCGAATCAAAACTAACTCTAACGTGAGATTGGGCGCCTAAGTTATAAATTTCTACAGGTTTGACTTCTTCTAAAATCCGTCGTAGTGTTGTCCCGTCTGTCAAGTCGCCATAATGTAGAAATAACCGTACCCCTTGGGTATGAGGATCTTCGTACATATGATCAATGCGGTCTGTGTTAAAAGTAGAGGTACGGCGAATAATACCGTGGACTTCATAACCCTTTTCTAACAAAAGCTCAGTTAAATAAGAACCATCTTGACCTGTAATACCAGTAATTAAAGCTCGTTTTGTTTGTGTCATGCTTAATAATACCTCATGGTTGTTAGTCAAATCATTGCAAACAAATTGTAGCGGATAAATCCAACTTATAATTTCATCATCAAAAATAGTTTTTGGGGCAGTATCATGCCCCACTACAGCAAACCCGCGCACTTACTTAGTAAGCACCTTTATTTTTGGGCATAATCACAACATTAACTGTTTTCAGGATAATCCACAAATCTAGCCAAAAGCTCCTAAAATTGACATAGTGGAGGTCTATTTGTACCCGTCGGGGATAAGGAATATCATTACGTCCAGATACTTGCCACAAACCCGTAATTCCGGGACGAATTGTTAAAACATGACCGATATAATCACCATATTTCGGTAATTCTTCCTCTACTAAAGGCCGCGGACCAACTACGCTCATGTCCCCTTTGAGAACATTCCAAAATTGGGGAAACTCATCTAAGCTGGTAATTCGCAAAAAGTGACCAATTTTAGTGATTCTCGGGTCTGTTTTCAGCTTAAAATTACTTTCAAATTCCTCTCGTATATTGGGTGATATTGCCATCATTTCGACGAGCATTTCGTCGGCATTATTGACCATAGTGCGAAACTTAATACAATCAAAGCTTCGGTAATTTTTGCCTACTCGTTTTTGAACATAAAAAACTGGACCTTTTGAGCTTAGGGCTATCAACAAGGCCAATATTATGTAGATAGGAGAAAACAAAATCAAGACCGACAGTGAAAAAACTATATCAAACAGTCGTTTTAAAAACTCTCCGTATAAACCCTGAAAAGATAAACCTCTGGATTTCACATTTAGCTGTTTAACTTTTTGACCACGTTTTGATAAAACAGCCATAGATGTACTGTTATCCTTTCGCGGGTATCGTTTGCCGGAGAGGAGTGAACTCTGGGCAGTCATCATACTCCTTTATAATCCACACCACACATAGTCCGATCTTAAGGCTAAAAGGCAGTAATTTTCGGGAAAAATTTGCTATCTTTCTAGAAAACTAACAAAAAAAAGGCTGCTGTTTACCCAAGGTAAACTCTTTTTTCACGACATTCATTGACAAAACCCAAATAACGTTCTGCAAAAACCTGGCGAGAAAATTGATTAGCGTGTTTTCGTATATACTCGTAATCATACAAATGCTGATGATCTACAAATTTTTCTACAGCATCTACTAAAGCTCCTACTGTTTGCATTTTGAACAATATACCAGTTCCTGTGTCAGGATGAGTGCGAATATCTCTAACTGTTTCTAGCGCACCACCAGCACCATAAGCAATTACGGGAGTTCCACAAGCCTGGGCTTCAACTAGGGCTATACCAAAATCCTCGCAAGCTGCATAGACAAAAGCCTTGGCACGTGCCATGTACTTTTTGACGATATGATCAGGTTGCCATCCTAAAATTTGGATATGTGGTTGGGCTATTTCTCGCAGCTTGTCCATTTCTTGACCTGTACCAATAACTACCAAGGGGTTTTTTAGGCGATTAAAAGCCTGAATAATCAAGGAAACTTGTTTATAACTCACTAATCGAGAGACTATTAAGTAAAAATCCTCTTTTTCTGAAGAAAATAAACATTCGTCAATATTCACAGGTGGATAGATAACGGTTGCTTCCCGACGGTAACAACGCCAAATCCTTCTAGCTGTGTGTTGAGAGTTAGCAATGAAATAATCAACTCGGTTGGCACTAATTACGTCCCATTGCCGCAAATGATGTAGAATGTAGCGTGTTATCCAGCCTATACTGCCTTTACCTAGTTTGTTTTGCTTGAGATAATCAAATGTTAAATCCCAAGCATAACGCATAGGACTATGGCAATAACAAATATGCAATTGATTAGGCGTGGTTAATACTCCTTTAGCTACCGCATGAGATGAAGATAATATAACTTCATATTCTCGCAAATCCAATTGTTCAATGGCCAAGGGTAACAAAGGTAAGTATTTTTGCACACCTTGACGCGCTTGGGGAAATTTTTGTAAAAACGTTGTGCCAATTTGACGTTTGTACAAATAACTTTCGGGATTATTAGATTCAAAATCAATCAGGGCATACAAATCAGCATGAATGTGATTTAATATCTCCTGGACTACGAGTTCTGAACCACCTGTAGCTTGAGGGGTTAACCACTCATGAACCAAAGCATATTCTAAAGACACAGCTAAATTGAATGGATAGGAAGTAATTAGGCTAATTTGATCAGGTGATATTCCACACTACTGATTTTTTTGGGACTTACTCAGAATGTTACCAAACAAAAAGAATATTATAAGTCTTATTTTCTCAGCAGTGGGAAAATCTCTAGATTACATGAGAGATACAATCCTAGCAAAAGATGTTCCAGAATGATACTACAACCTGATAACCTCAAAGATAAGCACAGATCAGGGTGACGCAGTCCGCTTTTGGTTATTTAGGAGTTAGGAAGTTATGCGAATTTTAGTTATTGGTGGAACTCGGTTTATTGGTGTGTATTTGACTCAATTACTGCTAAAGGCCGGACATGAGGTGGTTTTGTTTAATCGTGGTAATCATCCCACACCTTCAGACGTAGGACAAATTATAGGCGACCGCACGGACCCAAATCAACTTCGAGAAAAGTTAGCACAAGAAACCTTTGATGTCGTTTTTGACAATAATGGACGAGAACTCGCGGATACTCAACCCCTGGCAGAAATCTATCAAGGACGGGTAAAACACTTTGTTTACATGAGTTCAGCAGGGGTGTACCTCAAATCTGACCAAATGCCTCATTTGGAAGGTGATACAGTAGATCCTAAAAGTCGTCATAAGGGTAAACATGAAACGGAAGCTTACCTCAAACAATTAGGAATCCCCTTTACTTCTATTCGTCCTACCTATATCTACGGTCCCCAAAATTATAATCCTTTGGAAAGTTGGTTTTTTGATAGAATTGCTCGTAATCGTCCCATTCCTATCCCTGGTAATGGTATGCACTTGACTCAGCTAGGCCATGTATTAGACTTAGCTCAAGCGATGATACAAGTAATTGGCAATGAAAAAGCAATTGGGCAGATTTATAATATCTCAGGCGATCGCTTTGTCACTTTTGACGGTTTAGCTCGTGCTTGTGCTGTCGCTGCTGGTAAATCTGCCGATGATGTTAAAATCGTCCATTATGATCCTAAAAAGTTTGATTTCGGTAAACGCAAATCCTTTCCTATGCGGCTACAGCACTTCTTCGCATCAATAAATAAAGCACAAATAGAATTAAATTGGCAACCTAAATATGATTTAATTTCTGGTTTAAAAGATTCTTGGGAAAATGATTATTTAATCACCAGACAAGATAAATTAGAAGTTGATTTTTCTGTAGATGATGAAATTTTGAACGCTGGGTAATGGGTAATGGGTAATGGGTAATGGGTAATGGGTAATGGGTAATGGGTAATTAGTAATTAGTAATTACCCATTACAACTCATGTCAGCGTTGACATAATTTATATAATGCAGCAGGAACGATCGCTAATTTACTATCTTTCCATTTTTGCATGGTTAATAGTCATTGTGTTCCGTATAAAACTAAAAAAATCACCTTTGACAGTATAAGGTTGAGAATGTTCACTATGTTCCTGCATTTCTGCTTCTAACAGATGCAATAGGTTTTCATCATTCTGGTTTATAGCTGCTTGTAAGCGATGTTCTAGAGTTTTTCGCATATTTTCTTTATGCGTTTTTAAAGTCTCTTTAGCTAATTCTATCCTGCTTGTATTCATATTTAGACTCCCAAGAAAGGACTGAAGTTAAGATAAAACCCACTACTTGATGGTTGTTTTGTAGTTGGCAATTGCAGTAGTAAACAATTTCATTTTTATAATCTGTTATTTTGACAACAAATTCAAGTTACTATTGCAGTAATAGCATTATTATCTTGCATTTATCGCAAAAATAGCTGAAAACCCTATCTAATTTGAGTTGACACCGTTAAAACCTGTGGTGGAGAAGCATCTGGTGGATAAAGAAAGTCTAATTGTACTAAAGAGGTATTTTCTGGTTTAATATTCAATACTACTAATGGTTCTCCCATTTGACCACGCTTTTGCACTAAATGTAGAAACTTATTTTTCCATTTTCCCTGTTCTTGATAACGTAAGCGCACCGTTCCTCTAAAAAAGACTTGACGCGCAGGTGGGTTAAGAAAACGGATTCCTGATTTACTTAACTCATTCTCTTTCAGAGGAGTTTGAATTGTCACACTTACAGTTTGTTCATTTTGAGTATTGTTGTATAAAGGCAACTTCAGACTATACTGAACACCATAATTACCATGAGCATAATAAGCCGTATCAGAATAACGGACTAACATGGCTGCTGTTTGAATTTGATTTGTGCCGAAAGTTCCACCATGCAAGGTACTCAACCCATAGGAAAACCCCGTACCAGGTTGAGGAATAGTTAAATACTTACTTTTAGGTTGATCTACTACATAAGCCCGCCATTGAGAGCCTCTTGATACTCCAGCTACACGCCCGTAAATTCCCGGTTTATTATTTCCTGTAATGGGAGTGGGAATTTTATCTCTAGGAGTGGATAATTCACCATTATCTAATAAATTTTGCCATTCTGATAAATTAGGTGCGCGTTCACTACCATCAATATTTTTACGGGCAAACATCGCCAAACTAGCAGCGTAAATATTACCATTACTTCGTAATCGCAGATATGTAGAACGACCATTTAAAGGTGGTATTAACCCTTGAACAGGAATTGGTAAATTTAATAACATTTGGCTTTGACCGGGGGGAATGACAATTTGCGGGGGAAAGATATCCTGTCTTCTACCCCTCAAAATATCAGACATAACGCGACTACCTGGACCTGCAAACACTGTTCCTAAGTCATTAGGAATTAAAGATGATAATTCCTGAAATGGGGCATCTGGTTGACTTAAATAACTAGCGGCTTGTAATATATTTACTGTCACTGGTTGAGAACCAGGGTTATGTAAAATAATACCCAAATAAAGAGAAGGTAAATTTTCCAGTAATTCAGTTTTAGTCACATGATGGGCAAAAATATCAAATGGGCCACGGAAGGGAAAATTTAAATGGGCTGATGTAACTTTTTTTCCTGCTGCTGGAAAAGTAGAAAGTAAAATTCCTTCCTTTAATACCAATTCTGGACTATTGCTATTAAATACTGGTACTGAATCTAATTGTCCTGGCAAAGGGCGTACTGATTGTAATTGTAATATTTCCTCTGGTGGTGTCACCAAGTTCGCTTGTGCAAGAGCCAAAGAAAGTAATAGTGGCAACATAATATTAGGTAATTTTTTCCAAAAGACGTTAATTTTTCTAGAAAAGTGCCAAGTGTTTGATGATCAAATCGGCAATAATCCCAATCAAATTTTCTTCATTTAACATGGGTACATGAACAAAAATGCACTTAATTGACGGTTGAAACTGGGGTAAATAGTCTAAGATTGAATAATAAACTCCCTCACAGACACACTTACCACAATCATAGCTAACCTCAACTGCTGCTGTTGACACTAATAATTTTTCCAGATCAACAGTGGTTCGCAAAATATTTTCGCTAGAATTTATAGACTCCAAAGATAAGATACTTGTACTACTGGACAGGACTTCTACACTTAATTGTGAACGACTTGCAGCCATGGCACAATAGATAATATAGTTAGGCTGAATGTCATTAATTTTGGCAATGACGCGACAACTGGCCAGTTGCACATCTACAGGTAAACGGGGCAAAAAATTTAAATCATGAGAGAGTGAAGCCATTTTGGCTAGTGCGAGTAACAAGTCATCGGATGAATTTGACTCTTGTTGACTCAACCAAAGGTTAAAAGAAGTTAATAGTATTTTTTCTGCATTATAAATAATAATTAGAATTAGAATTAGAATAATTAAATGCCCTCCCTCATAAATTTACAAGGAGCAGCTAAATGCCAGTGATTGCAGTTGTTGATTACGATATGGGAAATTTACACTCTGTCTGCAAAGGATTGGAAAAAGCCGGTGCAACTCCTCAAGTTACCTATTGTTCTCAAGAGTTGGCGAAAGCAGATGCTATAGTTTTACCAGGCGTGGGAGCATTTGATCCAGCGGTACAACATTTGCGATCGCGCGGTTTGGAAAAACCTATTAAAGATGCGATCGCTTCTGGTAAACCGTTTTTGGGTATTTGTCTAGGATTACAAATTTTGTTTGAATCCAGCGCCGAAGGCACGTTACCAGGACTAGGAATTGTTCCTGGAAAAGTCCGCCGTTTTCGTTCTGAACCTGGAATGACAATTCCCCATATGGGTTGGAATCAACTCCAACTCAAGCAACCAAAAAATCTTTTATGGGAACATTTACCCAGCGATCCTTGGGTTTATTTTGTTCATTCTTACTATGTTGAACCTACAAATCCCCAAGTCCGGGCTGCTACTGTTACCCATGGAAATCAAACTTTTACGGCCGCGATCGCTCATGAAAATCTTATGGCCGTGCAATTCCATCCCGAAAAATCATCAAATGTCGGCTTGCAAATATTATCTAATTTTGTGGCTCAAGTCCGTGAAAAAGTTTTTGCTTAACAAAAGTTGGCAATATTTTCGGTTGTTAAACTCTGATAGTATTATCTGCTACTAGCTATAAGTTCAAGATTAATGACAAATCAGCCGTTGATCATCAAAACCCCCGGATTTGTCCCCGGAATCAATCCAAAATCCAAAATCCAAAATCTAAAATCGGAGATGCTCAAAACCCTGGGATTTGTCCCCGGAATCAATCCAAAATCCAAAATCCAAAATCTAAAATCGGATGATCAATAACTAATGAGTCTGAGAATTTACGGGAATCGTCTGCTTAAAACATTACCAGGTGAACATACCAGACCTACGAGTGCGCGAGTCAGGGAAGCATTATTTAATATTTGGCAAGGAACAATTACTGGTTGTCATTGGCTGGATTTGTGCGCCGGTAGCGGGGCAATGGGTGCTGAGGCTTTATGTAGGGAAGCCAGCGTCGTTATTGGCATTGAACAGTCAAGTCTTGCTTGCGCCATCATCCAAGAAAATTGGCAACGGGTAGCAAATCCTAACCAGAAATTTCAGCTATTGCGGGGAAATGTCACCCAACAGTTAAAAAAATTATCAGGTCAAAAATTTGACAGAATATATTTTGACCCACCTTATGCTAGTGGATTATATGAACCAGTATTACAAGCGATCTCTCAGTATCAGCTTTTAGATTGCCCAGGAGAAATAGCAGTGGAACACCGTCACCAAGATTGGACACCACCAAGTATCCCCAACTGGGAAATCTGCAGACAAAAAACCTATGGTAACACAGCTTTGACATTTTATCAAGAGCAGGGAATTGGTAATGGGTAATGGGTAATTGGGAATTGGTAATGGGTAATTATTTCCCCTACTCCCTGCTTCCTACTCCTTCCCTCTTCCCTGACTCCTCAATCAATATCAGCCGCCTAATTCTGTAGGACGCTTATATTGTCTATAGGCGGCGTAAAATAGTCCGCTTAAAGTTACAAAAACCAAACCAAGCACAATACCTGATAATAGAGGTTCAACCACTGTAAAGCTCCTTGTTGCGATTATTGAAAGATTCGTTTCCTGTTTTTGATTTTACCAAATTTGACATTGATCCCGCATCTCATAATAGTTTTAAATCTAAATACTATATAAAAATCATCTAATGTACTTGCAAACACAATCAATAAATTTTAAGCTATGTGTAGGAAATGAAAATTTGAAGACTGTAGAAGCAACTCTTTTGGATAACCATCTGATAAAACCTGAAACCCTGATTCAACAGATCGTTATCTTTATCGTAGCGATGTTGATAGTCCTGCCTTTAATCCTGTTTGGGGTTGAAATACTGCAAGCCTCTGATCCTTATGTCAAAAGTGTTCTATCCCTTCAGGGAAACCCAGCCCGGGGGAAGGCCATTTTCCAAATTAACTGTGCTGGTTGTCATGGTTTAGAAGCAAACGGACTAGTTGGACCGAGTTTACGTGAGATATCCAAATATAAATCCCGCTATGGACTAATTCATCAAGTAACTAGCGGAGAAACTCCCCCTATGCCCAAATTCCAGCCTAGTTTCCAAGAAATGTCAGATTTGTTGAGCTACTTAGAAAGCCTGTGAGTTTTTGTGCATGAATACTATAAAGATTCTAAACTTAATGATAAATTATTATGCACGTATAAATAGTTTCTATGTTCGTAAAAGCTAGTATTGGTAACAAGGAAACGCAACAAAAAATAAACAACAGAAGTATTTACAAATATGATAAAATTAAAAAACTTAATTCTTTTATTCCCCATGATTACAACATTAGTTAGTCTCTTAGTTGGTTTAGAAGTTTTGAACTCAAAAGTTGTATTCGCAAAACCCATAAAAAGTCCAATTATTAAAGGACAATGTGGGAGGAAACAAAAATGTGAAACATTGTTTAAACAATTAACTAAACTCTATCCAGAATATATCGAAGGACATAAAAAGCAATGTCCAGCTAATAAAATTATCGGTTTAGAAGTTTTTGATGAAAACACAAAAGTTTATCTTACCTGTTGGGATGCTAAAAAACTTAAGGATGGTAGTCGTTGGGGATTGTATTTAGGTAAATTACCAACCCCAGGAAACGAAGAGAAATTTTTAACACCCTTACCCACCGATCCACCCTATGCTAAATATCTACAAGAAAAATACAGTAATCAAGTCAAAAAAGCTCAATTTAAATGTGCTACAAACTCGGGAACTTTCAACTTTTTAATATCAGAAGATAAAAAATTCATAGAACTCCAATGTTATTTTCAAGGTGGAGTATCTTTCATAGATGATAATAATGATTGGGTAAGAGATGGTGACACCAGAGGTGCTGGAGCTGATGAAATTTTAGGAACTTTTCCCTTACCTACTGCAAATAAATAGTCAAGTTGAGAACTCTATGCCAAATTTAGCAAAAAGTAAATCCCATCGCCGACTAAAACGCCAACTACTGATCCTTATGTTGGCTATTTTTGGCTCAAGTGTGGCTATGGGCTGTATATTCGGATTCGCCTCCAGCGCCCACGGTGCAAATGCTGTAAACTCTTAACTTTGTGCCTTTGTGCGAAACATAATTTCTAACGGCAAAATGGTACGATCAGGCAGTTTCAATATTAAAATAATAATTAAAACCACTCATTGTATATAAGTGATCAGTTTTTTAATTCGGTTTTTGAGTAAATTCTCATTTTCCACCCACCCATAAGCAAAGCGGCTGGGTTAGATTAAACGTCTATAATCATATAGCCAAAGCTTGAATCTCCATCCTTTCTGATTTAATTCTATAAACTGCCATGCTAAAACTTTTGTTGGGCGATCCCAACGCTCGTAAACTTAAAAAATACCAACCTGACATTACAGAAATTAACCTCTTAGAGGAAGATATTAAACCGCTTTCTGATGAACAGTTAAGGGCTAAAACCGTCGAGTTTAAACAACGACTGTCCAAAGGTGAAACCCTAGATGATATTTTGCCAGAAGCCTTTGCTGTGGTTCGGGAATCAGGTCGGCGTGTTTTGGGATTGCGCCACTTTGATGTTCAATTACAAGGCGGTATAATCCTTCACAATGGGCAAATCGCTGAAATGAAAACCGGTGAGGGAAAAACCTTGGTAGCAACTTTACCGAGTTACTTAAATGCCTTAACTGGTAAGGGCGCTCACGTAATTACCGTTAACGATTATCTAGCCCGTCGGGATGCAGAATGGATGGGTCAAGTCCATCGGTTCTTGGGTTTGAGTGTGGGGTTAATTCAGTCTACAATGACCCCCAGTGAACGCAAAAAAAATTATGATTGTGACATTACTTATGTAACAAATAGTGAAATAGGTTTTGATTACCTGCGGGATAATATGGCTACCTCTATGTCCGAGGTGGTGCAACGGCCATTTAATTTCTGTGTCATTGACGAGGTAGATTCAATCCTGATTGATGAAGCCCGGACACCCCTGATTATTTCTGGTCAGGTGGAAAGACCTACGGAAAAATACTTACAAGCTGCGGAAATTTCTTTCACTCTCAAAAAAGATGAACATTACGAAGTTAACGAAAAAGATCGTAATGTTCTTTTGACGGATGAGGGTTTTGCCGAGGCGGAAAATCAACTAGGTGTGACAGATTTATTTGACCCAGAAGACCCTTGGGCGCATTTTATCTTTAATGCAATTAAAGCGAAGGAATTGTTTCTCAAAGATGTCAATTATATTGTCCGCAATGATGAAGTTGTGATTGTGGATGAATTTACAGGGCGGGTATTGCCCGGTAGGCGATGGAGTGATGGATTACACCAAGCAATTGAGGCAAAAGAACACGTAGAAATTCAGCCAGAAACCCAAACTTTGGCGACTATTACCTATCAAAACCTGTTTTTGCTGTATCCCAAGTTGGGGGGAATGACGGGAACTGCAAAAACCGAAGAAGTGGAATTTGAAAAGATTTATAAACGAGAAGTCACAATTATTCCCACAAATCAGCCCAGAAGACGGGAAGATTTATCTGATATGGTGTTTAAAACCGAATCAGGGAAATGGAGAGCGATCGCTAAAGAATGTGCCGAAATGCACGAAAATGGTAGGCCTGTGTTAGTGGGAACAACTAGCGTCGAAAAATCTGAACTCCTGAGCCGACTCCTGAAAGAAATGGAAATTCCCCATGAGTTACTCAACGCTAGACCAGAAAACGTAGAACGAGAAGCGGAAATTATCGCCCAAGCTGGACGCAGTGGGGCTGTAACTATCGCTACTAACATGGCAGGACGTGGTACAGATATCATTCTCGGTGGTAACTCTGAGTATATGGCCAGGTTGAAACTGCGGGAATATTTTATGCCCCGCATTGTCACACCGGAAGATGATGATAGTTTTGGTATTCAGAGGGCTTCTGGACTACCTATAGGTGGTAGCGGTGGTGGACAGGGTTTTGTACCGGGGAAAAAGGTGAAAACTTGGCGGGCTTCTCCAGAAATTTTTCCCACCCAATTAACAAAGGAAACAGAACAGCTTTTAAAAGCGGCTGTAGAAGCGGCTGTAAAGGCTTACGGCGAACGTAGTTTACCGGAGTTGGAAGCAGAAGACAAAGTGGCTGTAGCGGCGGAAAAAGCCCCTACGGATGATGTGGTAATTCAGAAATTGCGGGCGGCCTACCAAGAGATTAAACGTGAATATGAGGAATTTACCAGCCGCGAACATGATCAAGTGGTAGAACGAGGCGGTTTGCACGTCATTGGTACAGAGCGCCACGAATCACGACGGATTGACAACCAGCTACGCGGACGGGCGGGCAGACAAGGCGACCCCGGAACTACAAGATTTTTCCTCAGTTTAGAGGATAACCTATTACGCATCTTTGGAGGCGATCGCGTTGCTGGGTTGATGAATGCGTTTCAAGTCGAAGAAGATATGCCTATTGAGTCGGGTATGTTGACTCGCAGCTTAGAAGGAGCGCAGAAAAAGGTAGAAACCAATTACTACGATATCCGTAAACAGGTATTTGAGTATGACGAGGTGATGAATAACCAACGTCGGGCTATTTATGCGGAACGTCGTCGGGTCTTGGAAGGCGAAGATTTGAAGGAACAGGTGATCAAATACGCTGCAAAAACCATGGACGACATCGTTGATTATTACATTAACCCTGATTTACCTTCGGAAGAATGGGAATTAGAAAAATTGGTGGATAAGGTAAAAGAGTTTGTTTACCTGTTGGCTGATATGCAGTCTGGCCAGTTGGAAGATATGGGAATTTTGGAAATTAAAGCTTTCCTCCATGAACAAGCGCGAATTGCTTATGATCTCAAAGAAGCGCAAATTGACCAAATTCAACCAGGATTAATGCGCCAGGCGGAACGCTTTTTTATTCTTCAACGCATAGATATTCTATGGCGGGAACATCTGCAACAAATGGATGCTTTGCGTGAGTCCGTTGGCTTGCGTGGTTATGGACAAAAAGACCCGCTGATTGAGTATAAGAGTGAGGGTTATGAGTTATTCTTGGATATGATGGTGAATATCCGCCGTGATGTGGTTTATTCTCTGTTTATGTTTCAGCCTCAAGCACAGCAAACTTTGCAGACTTCTGAGATCCTTTAAGAGGATGTAGAAACCCCATCTTAATTGAAGATGGGGCTGTTATTAGTAATACATCACGTTTTTCTCTGTCTTTAACTTAACACTTTAACAACAACTACATCGTGTCAAAAAATATGCTCTTTTTTTTGAAGTTGATTGATTATTTATTAGTTGCAGTTGCGATTGCATCATTTGCTATTATTTATTTTGATTCTAGCAATCAAGATCATGTAATTGCTGCCTCCGTTGCTTTAACTCTTGCTATTGGTTTGTTTATCTTTAATAGACAATCAGTAAATAGTGCCAAAAAGAAAGCAGAAAAAAATCAAATGTCAAAAAAAGCTAAACTTTATACCTCCTTATTGGGTAAAGATACTCAGCTAGACCATAACACAGTTTTGCCAGCACGAGCTAAAGCTTTAGAATATGCTCAAGACTTGATTGACGATTATAAAAGTTCTAGAGACCTTAACAGAACTTTATACTACGTTTTGCAAATTTCTACGGTTATTTTATCAGGTGTGACACCAATTTTGGTTCTAGTTGATAAATTGGAGGCAGGACAACCGTGGTTAAAATGGCTACCTGTCATCTGTCCAGCAGTTGCTTCCATTGTGGCTAGTGTCGTCACATCATTTCCCTTTGAAAAAAATTGGATGGCGGCTAGCACAGCGGTGGAATTGTTAGAATCTGAACAGGAAAAGTTTATTTTAGGAATCACTCCAGCCTATCGTTGTTATGATATTCCAGAAGAAGATAAACAACAACAAAAAATTAGTCAGGCTGTAGAACTATTTATTAATCAAGTGAATAGCATTCACCTGCCACAAGTACAACAAAAAACTGATTCAGACACCGTAAATACAGAAAAACAAGACTCACCAAAACCTGAAGAAGCAACTACAGAACAAAAAGTAGCCCCATAGTCGGGACTAATTGGGTGCAGAATCTGCACCCGAATGTCAGATATCCCTGACATTGCGGTTTATAGTCAAAAAATAGCTAGAATGGTGATACATACTCTGCAAAAGAGAGCCAACCTACCAGTGATCTGATTAACTGCAACTTTGTATGAATTTAAATAGCCAGTCTGTCAATTCTTGTGATACATCTTCCCAGCGTTTGGCAGACATTGTGGGAACAATGATCGCTCTGATAACTCTGATTTTACCAGTATTTATCATTGCCCACTACTCTTCAACCAATGTTGAAAACAATCAGCCCTCTTTAACCTATAACCTGTCTCACACCGGAGATTAAATACAAATGCTATAAGTCTAGTCAATGAAAATACTGATTTTTAGGGACAGAAAAAAACTTAACAAGAATTAACGTTTCACGGAATTTACAGCACTCAACCAGGAATTTTGAGGAAAAGATCCACAATGCCTTAAAATTTGACACTGGGAGCAAAAATATCTACTGCCCCTGTTCACTGTTAATATAGGAGTCTTGTTGTGGATTTATCTCTTATTCCTGCCGAACCCAAACCAGGTCTACTTAACGTCTTAATTGAAATTGCTGGTGGGAGTAAAAATAAATATGAATACGATAAGGATTTACAAGCATTTGCCTTAGATCGCGTTCTCTATTCTTCGGTAAAGTATCCTTATGACTATGGTTTTATCCCTAACACCTTAGCTGACGATGGCGATCCTTTAGATGGTATGGTGATCATGGATGAGCCAACTTTCCCCGGTTGCATCATTGCTGCTAGACCAATTGGTTTTTTAGAAATGATTGACGGTGGTGATCGTGATGAAAAAATTCTTTGTGTTCCCGCCAAAGATCCACGCTATGCTCATGTAAAGTCCCTCAAAGATGTATCCCCCCACAAATTAGAGGAAATTGCGGAATTTTTCCGTAGTTATAAGAATTTGGAAAAAAAGGTAACACAAATTCTCGGTTGGCAAGATGTGGAAAAAGTAGCTCCCTTAGTAGAAAAGTTTATTAAGGCTGCCCAAGGATAATAAACATCTCCAGTAAAGATTGTAGAGACGTTCCATGGAACGTCTCTACAAGGGTTATAAAAAATGCACATTTAATTTTCACTAAATGTCTAGTGGTAATATCAATTACTGATTACCCGCTAAATCAATAATTGTGGAATCATTAATCACAAATACTGATGTAAGTTGGAAAAATCTTCCTGGTTGCAAAAAAAATTTTTAATCCCAATGCAGCGTACTTTCTTGTTAGCAAAAATTCATAACTGTACCCTCACAGGAGCAAATATTAATTATGTGGGTAGTATCAGCATTGACGAAATTCTCTTAGAAAAAGCTGGTATCTTTCCCTATGAGCAAGTACAAGTAGTGAACATTGCTAATGGTGAGCGTTTTACTACTTATGCTATACCTGCGGTAGCTAATTCAGGAGCTATAGAATTAAATGGGGCAGCGGCTCGCTTAGGTGTAGTAGGCGATCGCTTGATCATTATGACTTACGGCCAGTTTACTTTGGAAGAGTTAAAATGTTACTCTCCTACTGTTGTGATTGTGGATGCAAAAAACCAGTTGTTAGAAGTGCGAAATTATGCTTCTGGGGAAGTGAGGGAAGAGGTGTAAGTTCTGTTGTTATTTGAGGTAGTGTGTAAACCATTCTCTTGCTAAATGTGCTACAGCCGCCAATTTACCTGGTTCTGCAAATAAATGTGTAGCCCCAGGAACAATCTCCAACCGTTTGATTGAGTGTAACTGTGCCATTGCATCCTCATTAATCGCTATTACAGGCAGATCATCACCACCAACAATCAACAATGTTGGCGCTTTCACTTCAGGTAATGCTGAACCAGCTAAGTCAGGTCGTCCACCACGGGAAACAATAGCTTTCACAACTTCCCCCCGTTTTGCAGCAGCCACAAGAGCCGCACCCGCACCCGTACTAGCACCAAAGTAACCTATCTTGAGTTCTTGAGTATCTGGGTTCTGTAGTAGCCAGTCCGTAGCTCCAACTAAGCGAGATGCTAACAAACCAATATCAAAGCGTAAATGTCTTGTCCGCAGGTCAATTTCTTCCTCTTCCATAGTCAGCAAATCAAGCAATAAAGTTGCCAGTCCTGCTTGTTGTAATACCTCGGCAACATAACGATTACGGGGACTGTAACGACTGCTACCACTGCCATGGGCAAATAAAACTATCCCGATAGCACTATAGGGGATCACCAAATTACCCTCTAGGGTCACATCACCTGTTATCACTGATACTAGTTGTTCCTGGGGGTTCTGCATTAATGTTCTATCCATAACCAATAAATCAAGAATTACTTGTGCTATTAACCCGATAATTCCTTTTTAATAATTCCCATAATTCTATACATCCATCTTTAATCAGGTGACAGGGAACAGCCAAATAGTAGGGTGTGTTAGCGACAGCGTAACGCACCATTGGTTATTGACATAATCATAAAATCCCTATCTTCATCCTGTAAATCCTTTCATCCTGGATATTATCTCGACTTCGCTCGATAACCACCTGATTCCGACAAATGTGAAAGCATAAATGTTACCAAAATTTCCTGTATGTGACACTAATACAGACTCTAATCAACACATATTAAATCAAAAAAATACGGTTTTATTTCCGATTGAATCCATTATAATTATAACAGAGCCATGTTTTACGTAATGTTACTCATTCCCTACCCCAGACAATAAAAAACCACGTTTCCAAGGTGCAAAGGAAAAAATATGTCTAACAACTCTTTCCTCCGTCAAACCGCAACAACAATTGTTTTTATAGATGCCTCCCTTTCCGACTATCACACCCTCCAAACAGGAATTATCGAAGGCGTAAAAACAGTTATTATTTCCCCAGAGCAAGACGGAATTGAGCAAATTAGCCAAATTTTACAACAACATCCCCACATCACCACCATTCACATCCTTTCCCACGGTGCGCCTGGATGCTTATATTTAGGCAATAGTCAATTAAACTTAACTAATATTCATAATTACACTCAACAATTACAACAATGGCAACCTCAGAATATTTTACTATATGGTTGTAACGTCGCTGCTGGGGATGCTGGGACAGAATTTATTCACAAATTACATCAAATTACAACCGCAACCATTAGCGCCTCCACCACAAAAACCGGCAATGCAGCATTAGGGGGAAATTGGCAATTAGAGGTGAATATTCCCGTTACAGATGAAATCAACCCAGTAAAAAACCTCTCTCCTACAAGGAGAGAGGCTTTAAACATTCCCCCTTCCCTGCTAGGGAAGGGGGTTAGGGGGTTAGGTTCTGTTTTCAATGCACACACCCTCCACAGCTACCAAGGAGTATTTGCACCCACATTAGTGGGCAATTATAATACTTCTGGCTCTGCTTGGGGTGTGCAAGTAGTGGGCAACTATGCTTACGTAGGTGATGGTTATTCAGGACTACAAATAATTGACATCAGCAACCCCACTACCCCCACCCTCAAGGGCAATTATAATACATCTGGCAATGCTTATGGTGTGCAAGTAGTCGGTAACTATGCTTACGTAGCTGATGAGTATTCAGGACTACAAATAATAGACATCAGCAACCCCACAACCCCCACCCTCAAGGGCAATTATGATACATCTGGCAGAGCTATAGGTGTGCAAGTGGTGGGTAACTACGCTTATGTAGCTGATGAGTATTCAGGACTACAAATAATAGACATCAGCAACCCCACAACCCCCACCCTCAAGGGCAATTATGATACATCTGGCTATGCTTCGGGTGTGCAAGTAGTCGGTAACTATGCTTACGTAGCTGATGGGTATTCAGGACTACAAATCATAGACATCAGCAACTCCACTACCCCCACCCTCAAGGGCAATTATGATACATCTGGCTGGGCTGAGGGTGTACTGCAAGTAGTCGGTAACTATGCTTACGTAGGTGATAGTGGTTCAGGACTACAAATAATTGACATCAGCAACCCCACTACCCCTACCCTCAAGGGCAATTATGATACATCTGGCAATGCTTATGGTGTGCAAGTAGTCGGTAACTATGCCTATATTACTGACTGGGGTTCAGGACTACAAATAATAGACATCAGCAACCCCACTACCCCTACCCTCAAGGGCAATTATGATACATCTGGCAATGCTTATGGTGTGCAAGTAGTGGGTAACTATGCCTATGTAGCTGATGGTAATTCAGGACTACAAATCATAGACGTGAGTGAGTTTAATAACCAAGCACCTACTAATCTCACTCTCTCTAATAGCACAATTGCGGAAAACCAAATTATTGGTACAGTGGTTGGTAATCTCACCACCACAGACCCAGATACAGCAAACACCTTTACCTATAGTTTAGTCACCGGAGACGGTGCAACTGATAATAGTTTATTTACCATTACCAATAATCAACTTACCACCAACTTTGTCTTTGACTTTGAAACCAAAAACAGTTATAGCGTTCGACTGAGGACAACAGACCAGGGTGGGTTATTCTTTGAGAGACAATTAACCATTGGAGTAACTGACCTGAACGAAACTCCTACCAACCTCACTCCCTCTAATAGCACCGTTGCGGAAAACCAAATTATTGGTACAGTGATTGGTAATCTTTCCACCACAGACCCAGATACAGCAAACACCTTTACTTATAGTTTAGTCACCGGAGACGGTGCAACTGATAATAGTTTATTCACTATAACCAATAATCAACTTACCACCAACGCTGTCTTTGACTTTGAAACCAAAAACAGTTACAGCGTTCGACTGAGGACAACAGACCAGGGTGGGTTATTCTTTGAGAGACAATTAACCATTGGAGTAACTGACCTGAACGAAACTCCTACCAACCTCACTCCCTCTAATAGCACCGTTGCGGAAAACCAAATTATTGGTACAGTGATTGGTAATCTTTCCACCACAGACCCAGATACAGCAAACACCTTTACTTATAGTTTAGTCACCGGGGACGGTGCAACTGATAATAGTTTATTTACCATTACCAATAATCAACTTACCACCAACTTTGTCTTTGACTTTGAAACCAAAAACAGTTATAGCGTTCGACTGAGGACAACAGACCAGGGTGGGTTATTCTTTGAGAGACAATTAACCATTGGAGTAACTGACCTGAACGAAACTCCTACCAACCTCACTCTCTCTAATAGCACCGTTGCGGAAAACCAAATTATTGGTACAGTAGTGGGTAATCTCACCACCACAGACACAGATACAGGAAACACCTTTACTTATAGCTTAGTTACTGGGAACGGTGCAACGGATAATAGTTTATTTACCATTAGCGGAAATCAACTTAGAACCAACTTTGTATTTGACTTTGAAACCAAAAATAGTTACAGTATTAGAGTTAGAACCACAGACCAAGGGGAGTTATTTTTTGAAAAACAATTAACCATTGGAGTAACTGACCTTAACGATAACGAAAGCTTTACCAGCACAGCCCAACAGGATATCATAGATGCTGACTATGGAGACGACACCATCACCAGCACTTTTGCCAATTTACAACAAAACGACACCATCAAAGGTGGTAATGGCACAGATACCTTAATTATCACTGGAGGAACAGTTAATGATCTTATCTCCATAGATACCAGTAACACCACCAATCAATTAGATATTCCTGGGACAACAGTATTCGGATTTGAACGCTTTGATTTAACTAGCTTTGCGGGTACTATCAGTTTTAACGGTACTACTGGTAATGATTGGATTAAAGCAGGTACAGGAAACGATGATTTAGGAGGTGGAAATGGTAATGACACTCTGAACGGGGGAGCAGGTGCAGATTTATTAGGTGGTGGTAGTGGTAATGACACTTATGTAGTAGATAATGTGGGAGATGTCATTATTGAATTTTTAAATAGTGGAATAGATAACGTTGAATCTTCTATCACTTGGACATTAAGAAACCACTTAGAAAACCTAACGTTACAGGGAACAACCGCTATTAACGGTACTGGTAATAACCTCAATAATATTATTACGGGTAACACTGGTAATAACGTTCTTACAGGTGGTTTAGGAAATGATAGCCTCATTGGTGGTTTAGGAAATGATACCCTCATTGGTGGTGCTGGTAATGACTCCTATTATGTGGACAATACAGCAGATATCATCACAGAAAATGCTAATGAAGGAACAGATAGCGTTTTCACAACTGTAACCTATACCTTAACCACCAATACCGAAAACCTGACGTTACAGGGAACAATCGCTATTAACGGTACTGGTAACACCCTCAGTAATATCATTACAGGTAACGCAGCCGATAACGTTCTCACCGGTGGTGCGGGTGCAGATACTTTAATTGGTGGTGCTGGTAATGACTCCTATTATGTGGACAATACAGCAGATACCATCACAGAAAATGCTAATGAAGGAACAGATAGCGTTTTCACAACTGTAACCTATACCTTAACCACCAATACCGAAAACCTAAAGTTACAGGGAACAACCGCTATTAATGGTACAGGTAATGACTTGAATAATATCATTACAGGTAATACTGGTAATAACGTTCTCACAGGTGGTACGGGTGCAGATACTTTAATTGGTGGTGCTGGTAATGACTCCTATTATGTTGACAGTACAGCAGATACCATCACAGAATTAGTAAATCAAGGAACTGATATTGTTTTCACAACTGTAACCTATACCCTCACCCCCAATACCGAAAACCTGACGTTACAGGGAACAACCGCTATTAACGGTACAGGTAATGACCTGAATAATATCATTACAGGTAATACAGGTAATAACGTTCTCACAGGTGGTTTAGGAAATGATACCCTCATTGGTGGCGCTGGTAATGACTCCTATTATGTGGACAATACAGCAGATACCATCACAGAATTAGTAAATCAAGGAACTGATATTGTTTTCACAACTGTAACCTATACCTTAACCCCCAATACCGAAAACCTGACTTTACAGGGAACAACCGCTATTAACGGTACAGGTAATGACCTGAATAATATCATTACAGGTAACGCAGCAGCTAACATTCTCACAGGTGGCTTCGGTAACGATAGCCTGTACTTAGGTTTAAACGATAATGCTGTAGATAACGTTAATTACGTTCTTGGTGATGCTACAGATACAGTTTACCACTTTGTGCGCGGTGTCGGTGGCGATAGACTGAACTTTACAGGTATTGCCAATTTTGATGTAATTACATCAGGTAATACTACATTAGTGCGGGCTGGGGATGGTATTGGTGGTAATATTGGTTTTGGTACTGGTCAATTATTAGTTACCTTATCCGGTACATTAGGATTTAATAGCACCAATGCGAAGTTAAACCTGTTTGGAGGTACTTTCCTATTTAGTTAATAGCTTTGTTGGGTTTTCTCAACCCAACCTACAATTACAGCACTTCCCGATGTTATGAGGTACAAGAACCCCACCCCCAACCCCCTCCAATATCAAAAGTTTATCCTTTTCTTCCCCCCGCTGCGGGGGGGATTGAGGGGGGTGCGAGGAGGGGGCTTAAGATGTACCTCATAAGAGCGGAAACCCCTGTATCTTTGTTGTTAGGACTTTGTTGGGTTACGCTGTCGCTTAACCCAACCTACAATTATCACAAAACGCAAAAAACCGCGAAAAATTTTATTTTTAGATATTGACAAAGGATTTTAAAAATGTTATCCTTATCTTGATGAGGAAGAACTATCGTAAATTATTTACAGTAGTGTGTGTTAGCTGTATTCGTAACGCACCATTGGTAGAGAACTTGTGTGTAGCATAGCGATCGCCATATTATATAGTAACGCACCATTTTAAATCATTGACATCATCAAAAAATCCCCATCTTCATCCTGTAGATCCTTTCATCCTGGATATCCTGATTCTGACATCACCCCACAAAGCAACAATTAACGCAAAAAAAACCGCGAAAAATTTTATTTTTAGGTGTTGACAAAGGATTTTAAAAATGTTATCCTTATCTTGATAAGGAAGAACTATCTTAAATTATTTAAAAGCAGGGTGTGTTAGCTGTATTCGTAACGCACCATTGGTAGAGAACTTGTGTGTAGCATAGCAATCGCTATATAATAGAGTAACGCACCATTTTAAATCATTATCCTGTACATCCTTTCATCCTGGATATCCTGATATGGCTAACACCACGCTTCGCTGTCAGACATCACCGTACTGATTTCCTCAAGTTTAGCCTTGACTACACCACTGCTGATTAATGTAGCAGCTTTATCTATACCCGCTTGCATATTTGGAGAAATACCACTACGCCACAAATAAAAACCACCATTCCACAAAGCTGTTTGCAGCATTTCGCCGGCGTTTCCTGTTAAAACCCCTTGCAAATCATTGATTAGTTCTGCTGTAGTAGTTAGAGGCACATTTTTAGTTATAAAACCATATTCACGGGGTACGAGTTGTAACCGAGTTAATTCATCTGGATTTAATGAAGATAAACTAATAATAGCTGTGCGATCGCGTGGTAAATCACAACTACCCTCTAAACCTTTAATAAAAGTATATTTCCTGACCCCACGTAACCCTAAAGCCACTTGAAACATTGCTTCTGTAGGGGGATGAACAAAACCAGCAATAATGTGAGCATCACCAGCGTAGGGACACCAAATTAACTCCATGGTTGCTAATGGTGGACGTTTACCCAATTGCTCACGATATGACCACAAAATTTGATTGAGGGGAAAATGCTTTGGGGTGTAAACAAAGCCAATTCCTGTGGCTTCAAAGACCTGCTGGGTTTGTTCTAGTGTTAAGCTAGTCCAATCTATTCCTAAACCTTGCCAAATTTCGATTAAAGGTAGACCATATTTTGTCGGTAAACGATCTCCTCCGTGCATAATTACAGGTTGTCCCGCAGCAGCTAATAGTAAAGCCGTAATCACATTAATCGGTGCAGTACGAGTTCTGCCATCATAGGGTATACCTAAAATAATTACAGGTTGTCCTATTGATTGCAACTTGGGACCGAGTTCATAGTAAGCGTCTAACATTCCTGCTAACTCTGCTCCCGTGGGACGTTTAATACGGTGAGCAATTAAAAATGCACCAACTTGTACAGGTGTAGCTTCATTTAATAACATCATTCTTGTAGCAGTAGCCGCTTCATCACGGGTTAAATTTTCTGATGTGTGATTTCCGCTACCTATTTTTTGGATAAATTCTCTAAAGTTAGTCATTAGTCAGTTGTCATTGCGGGAATATTATTCTTGACAAGTTGCCAAAAGTGTTGTATGGGAGGAATCTGGAGACGGTCGTGAGTGGTCACCATTACTACCCGACGAGTTAAACCAGAATTATCGGCTAAATTGTTATTTTCGGCTAGGGGACGAACTGCAAGGGTAGGATCATTTCTAGATTCTATTAATGCTGACTGGGGAAGTAAAGCAATCAGTTCTCCTTGACGAACTACTCCCCGAAAGGCTTCTAAGGTATTTACTTCTAAAGCCGCGCTGAGTTTGGTTGACTTACTTTCAAATTTATCCTGAATAAGACGCTGCATCCCATAACCTTCTTTAAATACTACTTGACGATAGCGAATTAATTCTAGCCAAGGTATAGATTGATATTCAGATAGGGGATGATTAGCAGCGACTAAAACCTCTATTGGTTCATCATATAGCACTTCTACCGCCATTTCCTTGCCTGTGATTAAAAAGCGATTGTGCATAACAATTGCTAAGTCTACTAAACCATCTTTGAGAACTTTTAGCGAGCGATCGCTTCCTAAGGATGTTACCCGCAATTGTACCTCTGGGTAATCATGGCAAAATTTTTGTAACACTGGTGGTAGATAAGAAGCACAAACAGAATGAATGACTGCAATACATAATTCTGGTTGCTTTCCTCCGATTAACTCCGTTAACTCTTGTGTAGCAGATTCCCATTCTTGACAAATTTTCTGGACACGGGGGAGTAAGCGTTCACCGCCTAAAGTTAGTTTAGCATGGGTACTGCGGTGAAACAGTTCTACCCCCAAATTTGCCTCCAGTCCCTGAATTTGTCTACTAATGGTAGATTGAGTCACACCACATTGTTTTGCAGCTTGTTGAAAACTGCCAGTTTGTGCGATCGCCAAAAAGGCTTGCAACTGCTCTAAGCGCATTTTGATTTAGCCTGATGATACATGATAAATTTAACGGAATTTAACTCATTTTCCGTATAATTTTAATTTAACTTAATTTTTATCCAGTATTTAATTTACATAATTATATTAGCAGAAATACTTGCTAATACTGAATTGTTTTGATGAGGTTTAAATTCCCGTCAGTAATAGTCTATGCAAAATCTCAAATTCTTTGCCTAAGTCCCGCTAATAATTCGTTTTCGCAATTCATCAGCTATTAATATCAACGGTGGACAAATCAATAAAATTAGCAAATATGATGGTTTTAAAGCTGCTGTCGAGAAGATTTTTTGCAGAGTAGGAGAATAAATAATAGAGAGAATTAGAAACCATTCCACCGCAATTCCTGCCCAAATCAAGCGGTTAGTAAAAAACCCCAAACGCAAAATCGAAAACCGTTCCGAACGACAGGCAAAAACATTACCATCTTGACAAGCCACAATTACGGCTAAAGTCATTGTTGTTGCTTGATGATAAATCGCCATTGTAGCGGCATTAGCCGAGTGCGATAAAATACTGGCGCTAAGTGCCTGTAATTGGGTCATATTATAACCATTTGTCCACCAAACAAAGAAAAATCCCCCCATACCTGCCAAACCTTCCAGCAGTCCTAAAAAGCAGTAAGCACGTAACAATAAAGGTAAATCTAAGAGTGGTTGGGATTTTTTGCGGGGTGGTAACTCCATGGAACCAGCTTCCGGTTTTTCTGCCCCTAATGCCAGTGCGGGCAGCATATCTGTACCTAAGTCAATGGCTAATATCTGCAAAATTACCAAAGCTGGAGGTATTTTCAAAAACACCATTGCCAGGAAAGGCAAAAACTCCGCCATATTAGAAGCGAGAATATAAGTCATGAATTTGCGGATGTTTTGATACACCGACCGACCCTGTTCAACGGCGGCGACAATAGTAGCAAAATTATCATCTATGAGAACAATATCCGCAGCTTCACGGGCAACATCAGTCCCGCTAATTCCCATAGCAATGCCGATATTAGCAGCGCGTAAAGCGGGGGCATCGTTGACACCATCACCAGTAACAGCGACGACATGACCAAGGGTTTTATATGCTTCCACTAATCTGAGTTTCTGTTCCGGCATTACCCTGGCAAATACTAACCCAGTTTTGTGCTTGTGGAGGATTTGCCGCAATTGGGTATCAGAAAGATGTCCCAATTGTTCACCAGTGATGATTCTGGGTTTACCGTTGGCTAAACCAATACGTTGTGCAATTGCTGCCGCTGTCAAGCCATAATCACCCGTAATCATAGTAACTTGAATCCCGGCACGATGACAAAGAGCGATCGCATCAGCAACTTCTGGCCGGGCTGGATCAATCATCGCCACCAATCCCAAAAAAGTCAAATCCTGTTCTAACAAATTATCATCTAGGTTATTTAATTCCGCCCCACCGTGCCTAGTAGCCACCCCCAAGACACGATAACCTTGACTTGCTAATTGATCATTAGCCGTCACAACTTCCTCGCGCTGAGTTTCCGTCAATTCCCGCTTTTCCCCCGAATGCCATAAATACCGCGAATGCTGCAACACATCTAAAGTTGATCCCTTCGTAAAAATCAAATACTGGGAATTTTCCCTATCATCTAACTGCAAATTTCCCTGTAATAAAACCGTCATCATTCGTCGGTGGGAATCAAAAGGAATTTCCCGAACCCTTGGGGCTTGCTGTTGCAACTCCTCCAACTTCAACCCCGCCTTAATAGCAGCCACCAATAACGCCCCTTCCGTAGGATCACCCAATACTTGCCATTGATGAGAATTAGGGGGATGATTTAACCGCGCATTAGAACAAAGTGCCGCACCAGCCAACATTAACCGCACCTCATTTCTCCGTGTCCTCTGCGCCTCTGTGGTTCGTAACTCTTCCGTAATAATTTCCACTTTTCCCTTCGGTTCATAACCCACCCCAGTCACATTAATATTAGTATTGGGAATCCACAATTGGCGGACAGTCATTTCATTTTTAGTCAAAGTCCCAGTTTTATCAGTGCAAATCACGGTTACAGCACTCAGAGTTTCCACCGCAGACAAACGCCGCACCAAAGCATTTTGTTTAGCCATGCGTTTGACACCAATAGCTAAGGCTAGACTGACAGTAGGTAATAAACCTTCGGGGACAAATGCCACAATAATACCAATGGCAAAAATGAAACTTTCTTTGAGTTGCATTCCTACCAGCAACTTAGTTAATAAAAATATCACCACCCCCATACTCAAAGCAATGATGGTAATGATGTGAACTACTCTGGAAATTTGCACTTCTAAAGTGCTGGCTTCCCGCTTCACATGGGCTGTAAGATGGGCAACTTGACCAAATTCCGTATGTGTGCCTGTGGCATAAACTACCGCCAAACCCCGACCTGCGGCCACAGTAGAACCGGCAAATACTAAGTTACTAGCTTCTGAAGCATGGATATTGGCGGCGGTGACGGGTTCGCTAATGCGGGGAACGGGCAAAGATTCCCCTGTGAGTACGGAAACATCTACATATAAAGATTGACTTTGAATAATTCTGGCATCAGCGGATATCTTATCACCTTCTTCTAACTGCATGACATCGCCGCTAACTAATTCACGGGCAGCAATTATAGATAATTTTCCATCACGATAAACTTTAGCTTGGGAAGGTAAGATTTTTTTCAGGGCTGATAAAGCTTTTTCCGCTTGATATTCCTGCCAAAAACTAAAAATAGCATTAATCCAAATTACTGCCCAAATTGCCCAACCTAATTCTGGTGTTTGGGAAATAAAAGCTAATATTCCCGCTACCCACAACAGCAAGGCCATAAAATGGGTTAGTTGGTCGGTAAAACGCAGAATTAAAGGGCGTGTTTGGGGTTCGGGTAGTTCGTTATAACCAGATTGTTTTAATCTTAAATTTGCTTCGGCCTCGCTGATACCTTGGGGCGTGGTTATGAGGGTCTTGTAAACATTTGTAGGTGTCAGCGTCCAAATATGAAAGTTGGAATCCATACTTTTGGTATCAATCGGGCTTTGGCTTTGATTTTGATATTTTAGATGCTGAGTTTATACCTGTTCATCTGTCTGAGGTGTGGGGTGGGTTTTTTGGGGTGGTTAGATGGTAAAATGAGTCACTATAAAAATAATTATCTTTATATATTTCTGAACCGATGATAATTTGGCGACCAGGGCAACCAATCAACAAAGGTAAATATATCATTCAAGGCAAACCCTTGGGTATCGGTGGTTTTGGTATTACCTACAAAGCTTTAGAACCCAAGACGGGTAAATTATACGCCGTTAAAACGCTCAATCAGGAAATGCAATTGCGAGACGACTTTGCAGCCCAACAAGTTAAGTTTATTAACGAAGCTTTAAAAATAGCAAGTTTTGATCATAAACACATTGTCAAAGTCCATGAAGTTATCGAAGAAGTAGAAGTAATTGAGGAAGAGAAATTTAGATTGGTTGGCGTGGTGATGGAATATATTGATGGGGTAACTTTATTTAAGTATGTCCAGAATAAAGGACAACTTTCCGAAACTGAAGCACTACTATATATAAATCAAATTAGTCAGGCTTTAGAATATATTCACGCCAAAGGAAGTTTACACCGCGACATTAAACCCGAAAATATTCTCTTACGCCAAAATGAACAAGAAGCCGTTTTAATTGATTTTGGTTCAACTCGCAGTATGGCTAAGACAAGCATGACTATCTCATTAACAGAAGGTTATGCACCTATTGAACAATATCGGGATAAAGGCAATTTTGGACCCCATACCGATGTTTACGCTTTGGCTGCAACTTTATATTATCTTCTCACTGCTGATGGACTTAAACGAGACTCAAAATCTACTCCAGCACCCGCATACAAACGTGAACAGATTAAAACTTTTGACTTTTTAGTAAAACCAAAAGTTTATAATCAAAGTCTTAGTCAGAGGGTGAATGATGCTATTTTGGAGGGTATGGAATTAGAACCAAAAAACCGGACTCAGACAGTATTAAAGTTTCGGGAAAATTTGGGTTTAGTTAATATTGAAAAAGAGCAAGAAATACAATTAAAATCATCCTGTGGAATGGACTACAGACAACTGTGTGACTTACTCGCAGCAGAGAAATGGAAAGAAGCAGATGAGGAAACATCGCTGGTAATGTTAGCGGTTGCTAAAAGGGAAAAGGAAGGTATTTTAAATATTCACAGTATTGATAATTTTCCCTGCAAAGACCTCCACACCATTGACCAGTTGTGGGTAAAATACAGTGATGGTAAATTTGGGTTTTCTGTGCAGAAACAGATTTATCAAAGTTTAGGTGGAACGAGAAAGCACAATTCAGAAATCTGGCAGAAGTTCGGGGAAGAGGTAGGATGGAGAAGAGGAGGAGACTGGTTGTCCCCCTACGATATTACTTTTAACAAGACAGCACCAAAAGGTTGCCTCCCTCGCAGGTGTCATAAGGTTTGGGGTCTGTTATTCTCTCGCATCGAGACTTGTAAACTGTAACATTTAAAGGTTACAGAAAATTATTAAGTCTGAATCAGGATAACCAGGATTAAAGGATTTACAGGATTTTATTTTCTGATGAAACCTCCCCCAATTTTGAGATAATTAATTGGATGAACGAGAAAATTACTCCCTTCCCACACAAAGATAACTGATATTTTTTCTCTGTGTCCTCTGTGTCTCTGTGGTTCGTTTAAAAAAAATTAGTAATCTAACAGTAATATCAAGAATAATTGAACGCAGATAAACACAGATAAAGATGGACAATCAAAAATCAAAACATGAAACTTTCAAACAACATCCTGTAAATCCTAAAATCCTGGACATCCTGATTCTGACAAATAATAAAATATCCAATAACCTGTATCAGCAAATACTTTTTTCATTCTCAACTCTTGGGTGAACCATATAAATAGTAATCTAAATTTTTTGACATATCAGATGGTAGTTTTTCCCATTCTGTTTGAGGAATTTGGCTAGTAATATTATCAATGAAATTTAAAAAAGATGGAGATGATAAGTTATTGCTAACATCTCCAGTTTGACTTTCGGAAATTCTTTGCTTAAACCTGTTTTTAATGAAGAGTAAGAAATTTAAAACTTCTTCAATTAAAAAATCCGATGATTGAGTAATTTCTTTGATTAGTTCTTCTTTTGCTGTCATGACTTCACCTTGTTTACTTCATGATTTATATCATCTTTAGCTGCATAATTTTGTTTAATTCTTTGTTGAAGATCACCAAATACCTTGCGACGTTCACGTTGTGAGATTTGAGATATTTCGTAATTTATATCATCACTTGCATGATAACGTTTACGTAGTGGACGTACATAAGTTATATGAGCAGTTGGTTGATTTTCATCGCGTTGATTCTCATACCATTGATTAATCAAAGAAACAATATCATTTATTGCCTCTTTGGTTAATTCTCTAAACTCTGGACTTCTATTAAATTTTAATTTGTTACTGTTTTCGTTATCAAGAATTGGTTCGCTAATCCATTTATAGTAGCCATTATCATTGTCGAGGGTAAAGAAAAATAGACATATTGGAAAATTACACTTTTTTAATCGTGATTGCAGAACATCTACATCTGCTCCTTCTATATTGAAAACAGCATCATTTTGAATTATTTTAGGTGTGGATTTTACAGCTTTTATTTCCACACCAAAAAGCCTATTAATATCTTCACCATTTTTGCTAATGGAAACTAGAACATCTAAATCATAATCTTTTGTATCTCTATAAACAATCAAATCATCACGTTCAGTTAAAGATACTATTGCTAAAGCTTTTGAACGTAAACCAATATACCAAGGTTGTTCTATTTGCATTGTTTCATCTCCATTTGAACTTGGAACTTAAATTTTTTTGTTTATTCTGTGTATAAGGTTTCCAGAAATCATTGACTTCATTCCAAAGGATTTCTCTATTTTGTTTATTAATAGGAAATTCAGTAGATAGGCTTGAGAGAGATTTTAAATTTTCTCCATTAGCAGAAACTATATAACCTGTTCCTTGAATGTCATCAATTCCCACTATATAAGTTGGTGCTGGATAAGATGCTATACCAATTACAGATTCTTCTTTTACTTTCACCTTAAGGCGATTCTCTTTTTGAGTATAACCTTGCCTAGTAGTTTTGACTTGTACAAAGAAATAGGGAATATAAGAAACAGGACCAACTAACTCCACAATAAAATCAACATACTGCCATTTATCTCCTAAAAACTGTGGCTTAAAAATTGGACTATCAGAGTGAAATGTTGTTATTAAAAGGTTAAATAACCATTCACCTCTTTGTCCTAGTGCATCCCTCATTGTGTTCTCTATACCCCTATCATAATTCAAGTTATCATCTTCTTCCCATAATACAGGGTAGGCAAAATTGCCCACCCCAGATTACTTTGCGCCTTTGCTCCTTAGCGTCTTTGCGCGAAACTACCTTAAACTATGCACCTTCCCGCAACTTATCCAACACACTGCGATCCTCTAAAGTCGAAGTATCTCCCGACACCTCTTGACCTGCTGCCAAATTCCGCAATAACCGACGCATAATTTTACCCGATCGCGTTTTTGGCAAAGCATCAGTAAAGCGAATTTCACCGGGACGAGCGATCGCTCCAATCTCACTGACAACGTGCTTTTTCAGTTCCTTACTTAACTCCTCACTGGCTTGATACGTCCCCTCTAAAGTGACAAAAGCTACAACTTCCTCACCTTTCAATTCATCCGGTTTACCCACTACAGCAGCCTCAGCCACCGCCGGATGAGACACTAGGGCTGATTCTACTTCCATTGTTCCCAAGCGGTGTCCAGAGACGTTCAGGACATCATCTACGCGCCCCATGACCCAGAAATAGCCATCTTCATCCTTCCTTGCACCATCGCCAGCAAAGTACGTATATTTACCATCTGTGGGCGGAATATGTTCCCAATAAGTCCGCCGGAAACGCTCAGGATCACCGTACACAGTCCGCATCATTCCCGGCCAAGGATGACGAATGGCTAAATAACCACCTTCATTATCAGGAACGGAATTACCTTCTAAATCCACTACATCCGCAATAATACCGGGAAAAGGTAGAGTCGCTGAACCGGGTTTTGTAGCAATTGCCCCAGGTAAGGGTGTAATCATAATCCCACCGGTTTCCGTTTGCCACCAGGTATCAACTATTGGGCAGCGTTCACCACCGATAATTTTTTGATACCATATCCAAGCTTCGGGGTTAATCGGTTCACCGACAGTTCCCAGTAATCTCAGAGAAGAAAGATTACGTTTATTAGGATGATGTTCACCCATTTTAATAAAGGCACGAATGGCGGTTGGTGCAGTATAAAAAATGGTCACGCCGTATTTTTCAATCACATCCCAGAAGCAACCAGGATTAGAAGCACGGGGCGCACCTTCATACATGACAGTGGTTGCACCGTTGGAAAGGGGTCCATAAACTATATAGCTATGTCCCGTAATCCAACCGACATCAGCAGTACACCAATATACATCTGTGTCCTGAAGATCAAAAATCCATTTGGTAGTGATATGACTGTATAAGTTATAACCGCCTGTGGTGTGGACTACCCCTTTCGGTTTTCCTGTACTACCGGAAGTGTAGAGAACAAACAGCATATCTTCACTGTCCATTGGTTCTGCGGGACAATCCGCAGAAACGCCTTTTTGTAAATCATGCCACCAATGGTCACGACCTGCTGCCATTTGTATTGTTTGATTTGTGCGTTTGACAACTAGCACATCTGTAATACTGGGGACTGCATTGTTTTCTAAAGCCTTGTCTACCTGTTCTTTGAGGGGGACAATTGCATCCTTGCGCCAACCACCATCCGCTGTGATTACTATCTTTGCTTCCGCATCATTTAAGCGATCGCGTAAGGCTTCAGCACTAAAACCACCGAAAACAACGCTATGGGGTGCGCCAATTCTGGCACAGGCTAACATAGCTATGGCGGCTTCGGGAATCATTGGCATATAAATACCAATGCGATCGCCTTTTTTCGCGCCTAATTGTTTTAGTACATTAGCGAATTGACAAACTTCTCGATGTAATTGGGAGTATGTCAGAGTGCGAGAATCTCCCGGTTCTCCTTCCCAAATCAACGCAGCCTTATTTTTACGCCAGGTAGTGAGATGTCTGTCAAGACAATTGTGAGAAATATTAATCTTACCGTTGACAAACCACTTGACAAAAGGCGGTTGCCAATCTAGCACAGTGTCCCACTTTTGAACCCAGTGTAACTCATTTTCTGCCAATTCTGCCCAAAATTGCTGAGGATCGGCTTTGGCTTTGTCGTAAAGACGCTGATAATCTGCTAAACTCTTGATATGGGCATTTTGCGAAAAATCACTGGTAGGCGGAAATAGCCGCTTTTCCTGTAAAATGGATTCTATAGTTGGTTGAGACATGATAATGGATAAAAACGATATTGTGGCTAAAACTATTCTTAACTAAGTTGTACTCAATAATGTTGAGATTTTCATAAAGCTGCACTGAATGTAAAGATTATTTACTGATATGCTCATCTAATCCTACTTTAGTAAGAAAATTAAACAACGCTGAATTTATCAGTGCTGTAGTAAAATAAAATAATGATGATGTTTTTAACAATCTTATTTACCGATCAAGTTCGACATAAGCCTTTAACAAGTAAGTTAGTGTTTTACCATAGGATACAGTTTGCAAGCCAAAGAAATTAAGGATAAATTAAACCTACTGATTGAACAAGCCTCTGAAATAGATCCAAGTCTCATGATAAAATTAATAGAGATCAACCGTTGGATTAAACATATCAAGCTTGGTTCTCTGATGTCCAAACCAATTGTCGTGGCTTTTTTATTAGAAGTAATTACAGACTCTAGGGTTTGGTTAGCAATTAGATCTCTACCCTCCGCAGAAGAGCAAAAACTACAGTTTGAGCAAATGACCGCCAATGAAAGATATTGGTACGGTTATCTATTTCCTAAATGGATAAACGCCACAGACACCAAATTTTATATTTGGAAGAAAAAAATGATGGCGGGGGAATTTAATCAAACTGATAGTGATATCATTAAATATATAGCTCAAGATATTGTCCATCGTGAAGGGGATTTTTGGCGGCGTTATATAGCTGACCTTTCTATGGCCACAGACCTTATTGTCAGTAATCATCAAAATAAACCACTCTGTATTCAAGTCACAAGTGTTAGTGAAGAATTTCATGCTCAAAAATATCAAAAGTGGCAAAATGCACTGCAATTGTGGGAAATAGAAAGAGGATTATTCTTGAGTTATAATCCGCAAGAAAATGATTTTATTCAACAATTAGTCAATGTTGCACTGTATAACAGTGATCATCTGGCCGAAGGGAAGTATATGAATTTTTCCTGATTCCCAAATATTAAAATCGAAATCTGTGTCCTAGCCAACATCATTAATCTGCTGAAAATGCCATTTATGGTTAATCAACAACAAACTAATAGCAACGCTCAACTCGAAAATCTGACTGAAGCGTTAGCAGTAGCCCGGAATATGCAGCAAGATTGGTTAAATTATGGATTAAATTTTGTTCATATTTATGTAGAAGATGTAGAAAGTGATTGGTTAGAAACTTGGGGAGATGATCAAATATCTAGTCCGTTATTTGATGCTATTAAAGAATTTTTGGTTAGTGATGATGATGTAGCTATAAAAATTAGAAAGCATTTAGGAGATATATCATTGTTTGATTTAGCAGTAGATTTAGAAGAATGTTTGAGAATTTCTAGAGATAATGATCAAATATCCGCTGTCAAAGATGTATTAGCAGGTGACTTTGATATTGATGATGTGGAATTATTATATCTAGCTGATAATTTTGTCAATAAAGTGTCATCAAAGTGTCACACAAAATTATAATATTCAGTTCGTAGTCAGGGCTTTAGCCCTGATTTTTAGGAATCAAGTGATAACTACGAGCTAGGGTAAGTTATGAACCTGAAATAAATATCAGATAGTATTGTTGGCTGGGGCGGGCTGGAAGCCCACCCCACAATCAATATATCACCACAATCAATATATCATTGCTCTCTAAATATAGAGAGATTAACATAAAAATAAAGCGATCGCTCACCATGATTCAGGAAAAAATCGCTTTATTTTTATTATTTACAGCACTTCCCGATGTTATGAGGTACAAGAACCCCACCCCCAACCCCCTCCAATATCAAAAATTTATCCTTTTCTTCCCCCCGCAGCGGGGGGATTGAGGGGGGTGCGAGG